>DEXR01000007.1:6283-56289 GCA_002364245.1 Flavobacteriaceae bacterium UBA3179 | reverse complement strand
ATTTTTTGAAAAAACTCTCTTCTGGAAGGATCGTAATTCATAATCTGTTGTTTTTAATGTTCTTTAAAAACCCATTTTACATCGTTGGGCGGCGATGTTTCTATGGTGTATTTTTTTGCTTTATAGTAAGGTACATTCCCTACCATTTGGTCTTCTTTTATTTCGGTTTTTACATAATTCCATCCTTGGTTAAAGGATAAGTCATAAACATCTGTAATGTCTATTTGTTTGGTTATTTCGGCATTATCCGTTGCTTCAATATTTCTTTTACAAATGGCATATGCCCCCGTATTTGCTTCAGCAAACCAAAGCTGTAACCGATACCCAGGGTGGCCAAGATATTTACCAAATGGCGAGTTATTATATACCTGTTGCTTAGAGGTTGCCAAACTGAGCAATCCTATTTCGTTTTCGTTTTTCCTTATACTAAAAAAAGCAGAGACCAATCCAGTATTTGGCGCTTTGTAATCTGTTTGATCAGTAGATGCAGTTCTTTCACATTTAAAATAATTAGAAATTGACCTATCCAAATTTACTGAGGCAGGCAACTTAAAATCGAACGATCCGTCTTCTTGCACCTCTCCTACTTTAACCTCTTCTTTATTGTTTCTTTTATAGGGTTGCGTTACCAAAAAAATACTTGCATTGCCATGTTTCCATGCTTCAAACTTTTTCTCATTGGTATTGGAGATACTGTACTTTTTTAAATGCGCATCAGATTGGTTAACTTTAGTAATTTCATCATCAATTTGCTTTTCACTGTTATTTTCTGAAGTGTTTATGTTTGTTACCAGAGGTGCAATTCCGTTACTTACGGGGACTTCTTTATTATATGAATCCTTGCATCCTGAAAAGCACAACAGGATTAGCATTATTTTTAAAATTTTCATTATTCACGATTTTATCGTTAAAAACAATACTTGCGGAGTTTATAACTCGGGGAGTTAGTACTATCACAATTATTTTTTTAGATGCTTTTAAACCATTCTTCAAATTTTTTACCGAAAAACGGTAGTGGTTTTTTCTTCTCGTTCATAGCATTTATCAATCCCATAATCCACATATAAAGAAGTAATAATGTTCCTAAAATACTTATAACCCATCCTAAAATAGGAATAAGCCCAACTACTCCCAGTGCAATTCCTGTAGCAGCCAAACCAACGGATTGGCGGATGTGGTATGCCCCAAACTCGGTTTTTTTGTCATTGTTCATCACATAAGCGATAATTAGACCGATAATAGTTAGGTAAGATATAACTGCAATGGTTTTTCCATCGTTACTATCTGTTGCTTTTTCAGTATTTGTAGCTGTGTTTGTCTGTGTGTTTTCCATAATTGTATTGATTAAAATTTAAAAACGATAACCGTCCTGCCCTGTTAACCTCACATATTATAAACAAGCTCCTCTTCCTATCTATAACATTGCTTAAAGTCCCTTATACTTTTTGAGAGACAGGACGTATTATCATTTTTCCATATTCATTTAGTGTTTATTATTATTGTTTTTATAGTCCTAAGGTTACCCATTTATCAATGACGAGTGATTTTTTCTCTACTTCTTGATAATATACTTTGATGGTTATTGGCTTGATGTTATCACCTTCTTTTACCAAAAATTCGTTTGGCTTGTTGTTTACCTTGGTTTCCTCAACAGCAGTTTTAAGGGCTTGGGTAGTAGGCTCTATTCGTGTAATTGCAACTGGGGTTTTGCTTTTTGGGAAACTGTAAAAAATATATTTATTACCGTTACGGGTCATACTACTATTATCCGTTAGTGGCACTTGGGCGCCAAGCAATTGTACAGTGGGTTCGTTTGCCAATGAGTTGATCGTAATTGTTGTTGCTTGTTCATCACCCTCAGCAACGTGAGTATAGCCTACCTTCATTTTCACATGTACTTTGCTTGCTTTTGGCGACGGGACTACCATTAATGATTTGATACTCGCTTTAAACCCAATGGTATCGTACATTTTTTTCCATTGGTCCGGTTGTATAAACGCTTCTGTACGTGTTGAAAATCGAATGTGTCCTTCCTTTGCCAAGCGTTCTGTTTCTTCTTCATAGGCTTTTACTGCCTTTTCATGTGCTTTTATCAAGTCTTTACCTGTATCATCCTTTAGTTCGAGTAATTCAGTATTTTTAGGATCTATAGCCGAAAAACTTTCTGTCTGTACCCAAAAATCCACTTCAAACTTATTGTCTGAAAACGTCTCACCAGAGATTTCTTTTTCCACTTCCAAGCGGATGGTTTCCACTTTTTGAGCGTATAGACTAGAAATCAGGAATGTGATTAATATTAGACTTATGTAGCTGTTTTTTATATTCATGGTATTCTAATTGTTACAGGGCAAAGAGCTTAATAAGTTAGTCACATTGACGGCTTCTTTAGATACACTTTCGGGATGTAAGTTTTTCATTATTTTTGCCATATTGGGCAATACATTATCTAGCTCTTCCTGTAAGCCCATATCTTTTTTTGTAATTTCTCCACAATCCAATACGGTTTTGTCGTTTAGATCGTTTGAGCAATGATTGTTTAAATAGCCCCTGTAGAATTCAAGCCCTGAGACATCTATTAATGCGAGATAGATATTAGCCAGTTCTTCATCACTGAAAACACGATTTTCATCTAGAAAAAAATCCATATTAAACATATCCAAATAAAGCGTACCTAAGAAAAGGGAGTACTCTTCCAATATTTTTTTTCGGTCTTCACAAGGAAGATTGTTCGTTCCAGAATCTGCAACCTGCTGAGAATAGTTGTTAACCTGAAGAGATTTCCTAATGACCGACCTCGCTGCCAAATATTCTTTTGGAGCATCCTTAAAAGCTGCATCGTTCATTGTTACCAATGCGTCTGACATCCAGTTACCTACTGGGCCAGCTTCTTCATTACCTGTAATTAACTTCATATTGTGTATGCCAAAAAAAGTCTCGTAGACTGCTTGATTATCGCTACCATCCTCATCATCAAATAGGTCTAACTGTGAATAGGCTTGTGCTATGAACAAAAAGTGAATAATTACTATCCATATAAGTTTAAAACATTTCATTTTCCTTCTTTTTATTTGTTGATGATGGTTTGGTTACATGCCAGATTTATATTCATTTTTCTGAATAACAAGCGATTCTTCTTTTAAGCCAGTGCAAATCATGTGCATATTATCCTTTCTTTTCTTACTAGATTGAAATTCCATTTCCATTATTAAAGAGTTTTCGTTAATTGGCATATTCGCGTATGGTCCAGTTTTAGGTAATGTTTTGAAGTTAGCAAAAACTCCATTTAAACTTATCGGCGCATCATTGGTAAACCACATTTTACCTTCACCATCTTCAGAAATCACTTTATACCCTAAGCACTCATACCCCAAAATGTTTTTACCTTCAATGGGAATAATTTTTGCTTGACTATCTCCTTCCTCAGGAAATAATTTATCACCATATTTTTGTTGCACCTTTTTCATATTGGGCATCTTCATTTTCATAGCCATTTTTTGATTACCATCGTCCATAAATGTGACCATAAAATTTTTCTTAAAATCGTATACCATGATACTGTTAGTTTTGGAATCTGGCATTTTATTAGCAAAATAGGCCCCGTTTGGTTCTAATAAATATTCAAAAGGAATTTCGTCTTTATTAGATGTTATTTGATAAGTTAGTGCATAAGAAAATTTATAGCTATCTGGAACGCCTTCTAAACCACCACCAAACATGGAGCTTATCTTTTGTTCAGCAGCTTGTTTCTCTTCATCGGTAAGCTCTTTTGATTTCGTCTTATCTTTTTTTCCATCACCTTTAATAACACCATCTATGGTTTTATCGGTTTCTTTGGATATTTCGCGATCTGTTTTATTAAGTACCGTTCGTTCAACTGCATTTTCAGCTCTTTCTTTAAGTTTTTTAAAAAACTGTGCATTGGAGGTACCACAAATTGCTATGGCAAAAAATACGGTAAGAAGAATTTTAATGGGTTTCATAATTTAAATATTTAAGTGTTCATTTTTTGTTGTGTTATAAAACTACCGCTATCCTTTAATTTTGGATATAACGTATGTAACAAAGTATTGTACGTATGTAACATGCTTCGAAAACCCTTTGTTTATGATGCTTTATGAGTCGACATATCTAAACCTCGGTTGCGATAGAAATGCATATTGTTGCAAATTTAAAAAGGATGCCATCGATTTATGAGAGGTAAATACTTGAAATTATTCAGGGTTTTTCCTCTTTTTATTTGAGGAAAAATAATAAAGGTAGCTTTCAAAAATTATTGGCTTAAAGTTTTAACGTTTGGGATAAAAATAGAGTTCTTGCCCAAAAGAAATATCAATAAAGGAGTTGACATAATAAAAAATCCGCTTACATTTCTGTAAGCGGATTTTTTATTATTTACGGACAATAGGCTTTATCTACCAACTGTCAATCTCTTTTTTAATATCTTCTTTTGCTTTCCCGGTTTTTTCTTGAATTTTACCAACTACTTCATCCAACTTTCCTTCTGAAAAAGTTTCATCATCATCCATTTCAACGCCATACTTTTGTTTAACGTTTCCTTTTATTTGGTTCCATTTTCCTTTCAATTGTTCTGAGTTCATAATAATTTATTTTTTTTGTTTACATAAAGATACTTTTCAGAAGAAGCAAAATGCCATAAGGGTTTTATAAAATTTTATATCGTTTCGTTATTTTATTACTAAAGTTTCTTAAAATGTGTTATTTTACTTGGTTAGATGTTAGTATTGAGTATTAAGGCGCGAGATTTTTAAAAAATAAAAAAACATGAAAAAGCTATTTGCACTTTGCATTCTATCCGTTTTACTATTTTCCTGTGGTGATATGAAACGGCCTGAACCAAATACCACCATTCCAGAAATTACTACCTATTATTTAATCCGTCACGCTGAAAAAGACCGAAGCGACCCAGACAACAAAAACCCAGACCTTAACGAAGAAGGGATTGCCCGTGCTGCTTTGTGGACGAAGATATTTCAGAAAATAAAATTTGATGAAATTTATTCTACCGAATATAACCGTACACAACAGACGGTTTCGGCTATATCTTTACAAAGTGATGTGAAGTTAACACCATATTCACCCGAAAACCTTTATAGTGAAGATTTTAAAATGAGAACACAGGGTAAAACAGTTTTAGTGGTTGGGCACAGTAATACCACACCTCAATTTGTGAATAAAATAATTGGCGAAGAAAAGTACCCTAATATGGATGACACCGATAATGGATCTTTATATGTAGTTACCGTAGTTGGCACGAAGTCTAAAGTACAAGTACTTACTATTGATTAAGTAGCTCTACTTCCACGTTTTCTGTTTCAATTTTGGAAAGCAAAGGCAATGCCTGGGCCTCAAACAAATTATCAAGTTCTGATAGTGGCGTACTTAAATCTTCAGTTTTATAATTATTGTAATCTACAAAACGGATGCCTTTAATAACCCGAGGATTATAGGCTTCGCGAAAACGAATGCCACCTCCCTCAACGGCATAGCTGTACGCTAAATAGTCTACTGTAAAATCTTTTTGGTGTACCCAATACATAAACTCATCGTCGTGGTCGGTGCCGCCACCTTCTTTTTTAAAAGTAATTCTCACTTCGTAATAGGGTTGGTCTTTAATAGTATCGATACCTATTAATTCCTTTTGAACAGCAGGAGCATTAAGTCCATATGGCAATTGTGAAAAATAATGAACCGAATTTACACTATTACTTAATTTGAGCGCTGTAGTATCTGCCAATTGCAATACAATATCGTTTACAGAACGTGTAAAACCTTCGTTTGTTAGTTCGTCGCGAATTATACCTGTAGAGTCGTTAGTTATTCTTTCTAGTGCATAAGCACCTTCTAAACGTTTACTCTTATATGCTTTGTCTCTAAAAGTAAATGATACTTCAGCGTGGTCGCAATTGCCATTACACGCTTTCTCAATAGCTTTATCTATAATAGTTTGAGCCGTTAGGTTCATTTCGGAATTAGTCACGTCGCTTGTTTCGGTTTTTGAATCTTTACAAGAAACTATAATGATGAGCAGAAAAAGAAAGGCTAATTTTTTCATCGGTTTATTTTAATATCAAAAATAAACAATCGCTTGCAAAAGTTATGATAGTTTTAAAAGGATAGTACGTTAAACTTGTTATTTTTGTTTTCTATGGCACTTCAGAAAAATGTAAATATAAAAAACCGTAAAGCTCGGTTTGAATATGAAATTTTAGACACTTACGTTGCTGGGATTGTTTTGGCAGGCACCGAAATTAAAGCAATACGTGAGGGAAAAGCTTCAATTGCAGAGAGTTTTTGTGAATTTCAAGATGGTGAACTGTTTGTTATTAATATGACAGTTCAAGAATATTCGCATGCGACCAGCTTTAATCATAACCCAAAAAGTGAACGTAAACTTCTTTTAAATCGAAACGAGCTTAAAAAGCTAGAAAAAGAAGTGAGTAACACAGGGTTAACTATTATTCCGCTGAAAATGTTCACCAACGATCGTGGTTTAGCAAAACTTCAAATTGCCTTGTGTAAAGGTAAAAAGCAATACGACAAGCGTGAAGCCATTAAAAAGCGAGAAACCAAGCGAGACTTAAGCCGTATTAAGAAAGCGTTTAATAATTAAGGTAATGGAACGCTTCGCTTTTAGATAAGAGATATTAGACTTGAATAAAGTTAAACAAAATATCACGCCTTTTTTCAAAGTTAGCACAAAACCGTAACAAAGCAATCAGTTTCTCGTCTTACAAGAAAACCGCCTATCTATGACAAGATTTGTACTCGCTATTGCCTTACTTTCAACAATCATATCGCAAGCCCAGATAGTTGGGAAAGTAACCGACACCAACGAAAACCCACTTCCATTTGTCAACATATATCTAAAAGATTCTTACAAAGGCACAACAACAAACGACTCAGGTAATTATCGATTAGATATTTCTAAAACAGCTAAATACGAAGTCATTTTTCAATTTTTAGGATATAAAACGCTTACTAAAACCATTGACGCCACTTCATTCCCGTACGTGTTAAATGTAACATTGGAAGAAGAATCGGTCAGTCTTGATGAAGTAGTTGTCTCTAACAACGAAGATCCAGCATATCGAATTATCCGCGAGACGATTGCAAAACGTAAAATCAACCTTGAAAAAATCGCTGCTTACACCGCAGATTTCTATTCCCGTGGTATTTGGCGCGTAGAAGATTTGCCTGAAAAAATACTCGGACAAGAAGTGGGCGATTTTGACGGAGCACTCGATTCTACAAGAACGGGAATCATTTATCTTTCTGAAACTATTAGCAAAATTGCTTACCAACAACCCGATGATTTTAAGGAAAAAATAATTGCCAGTAAAGTAAGTGGTAACGATAATGGGTTTAGCTTTAACAGTGCGCAAGATGCTAATTTTTCGTTTTACGAAAACTCGATCGACCTTAACGCTTCCATTGTTTCGCCCATTGCTGACAATGCTTTTAACTATTACCGATACACACTCGACGGAATTTTTTACGAAGGCGATAAGCTTATTAATAAAATAAAAGTAACCCCAAAACGTCCAAAAGATCGAGTGTGGGAAGGATTTATTTATATTGTAGAAGATGATTGGCAGCTCTACGGAACCGAACTTAACACTACGGGTTCGGCCATTCAAGTACCGATGGTCAACAAACTCTTATTTAAACAAAACTTTAAATTTGACCCAAAAACCGACAGTTGGGTAAAACGATCGCAGACCATTGATTTTAGTTTTAAATTTTTAGGTTTTCAGGGGGATGGACAGTTTATTGCCGTATACAGCAATTATGATTTTCAACCTCAATTTTCTGAAAAATCCTTTACAAACGAAGTACTTTCCTTTGCTGAAGAAGCCAATAAAAAAGATAGTCTTTTCTGGAAAGGCACACGACCCGTTCCGCTCACCGATGAAGAGTTGAAAGATTATATAAAGAAAGACAGCATACAAGAACTTCGGAAATCGAAGAAGTATTTAGACTCGGTTGATGCAGTTTCCAATAAACTGAAACCACTGGACATCATCACCGGATATTCCTATAAAAATAGCTATGACAAATGGAGCGTGAGCTACGACGGGATTTTTCCCGGTATCAATTTCAACACCGTTCAAGGGTGGAATGGCAGTGCCGGACTTCGATATTTTAAGTGGTACGATGAAAACCAAACCGAATGGCTTTCCATTTACGGTGATGCGAATTATGGAATTTCAGAAGACAGATTGCGTTTTACCGGTGGAATCACAAAGAATTTTAACCGCACCAATAGATTACGGTTGTCTCTTTTCGGCGGAAGTAAGGTACAACAGTTTAATGCCGAAGAACCTATTTCGCCAATTGTAAACACAGTTTCTACCCTCTTCTTTGGACGAAATTTTATGAAGCTGTACGAACTGAATTACGCCAAAGCTGCTTATAGCCAAGAACTCTTCAACGGATTGCGTCTTTTTACCAACTTTGGGTACGAACAACGGAAACCACTGTTCAATAATACCGATTATGTAACCATCCCTAATGATGATGTTTCATACACTTCGAACAATCCATTAAATCCTTCGGACTCTGGCAATGCGGCAATTAATGAACATGAAATCTTTAAAACGGGTATTAGAGCCGATATTACCTTTGGTCAAAAATATATGACCTATCCTGATGGAAAGTATAATTTAGGAAACAATAAGTATCCGGCACTTTCCATAACTTTTGAAAATGGTTTGGGTGCTTCAAATAACGACTATAATTACAGCCAGCTGCGAGCGAATCTATCTCAATCTATAAACACTGGTAATAAAGGAGAGTTTACCTACCGATTAAAAGGTGGAACGTTTTTTAATGGTGACAACATCAGTTTTGTAGATTACCAGCATTTCAATGGAAACCAAACGCGCATAGGTACTTCTTCAAACTACACCAATGTATTTAATTTACTTCCGTACTATCAATTAAGCACGAACAAAAGCTATTTTGAAGGGCACTTAGAACACGATTTTAAAGGATGGGTTCTAGGTAAAATACCTGGTATTAATCAGTTGAACTTTAATTTAGTGGCAGGTGCACATCTTTTAAGTATTGAAAACAACAAGCCGTACAGCGAATTTTCAGTAGGTATAGACAATCTTGGTATTGGAAACTTCCGTTTTTTACGATTGGATTACGTTCGTTCTTACTACAATGGAACTAGCGATGGCGCTTTTGTTTTCGGGTTGAAATTTTTAGGATTTTTAGACTAATTTTTATCCTCCAATAAAGGAACAAACCGGAATTCGCCATATTCATTTTTTTCAAACTCTTTTTCCGAAGTACGTGTAAAAACAGTCATAATTTGGTTCTTCTCCCCAACCGGAATAACCAACCTACCCCCTACTTTTAACTGTGCCAATAACGGATTAGGGACAAAAGGAGCACCGGCGGTAACGACAATACCATCGTAAGGCGCTTCTTCTGGCAAGCCTTTATAGCCATCGCCAAATATTAATCGTTTAGGACGGTAGCCTAGCTTTGGTAAAAAGCGTTTTGTTTTTTTAAACAATTCATTTTGTCGCTCAATAGAAAATACAATAACCCCCATTTCTAACAATGCAGCGGTTTGATACCCACTTCCCGTGCCTATTTCCAACACTTTATCTCCCTTTGTAACTTCCAAAAGTTCAGTTTGGCGGGCTACAGTATAAGGTTGCGAGATTGTTTGGTCTGCAGCAATAGGAAATGCTTTATCCACATACGCATGTTCAATAAAACCTGAATCCATAAACAAATGCCTAGGGATAGCATTGATGGCTTCTAATACGGATTTATTTTTTATTCCTTTGGCTTTTAAGGTTTCAACCAAACGTTTTCGCATGCCTTTATGGGTGTAGGTATCTTTCACTTTTAATCTGTTTTTGTTTTACAAAATAAAGAACTTTTTATATATCAATAGGTCAAAATCGCGCTTATCTTTTTTGGCGAGTGTAAGTTGTTGAAATATTGGGCTAATGAGTCTTCGATACTAATTAGTGATCCCTACCGGTCTCCCAAATTCACTCAAATATCTTACACTTTAAATACTTTTGATGCCTGAACACTCCGACGACACGAGGGGTGCGTTGTGCTGAGCCTGTCGAAGTATATCGAAGACTCAGTTTTTTACATAAATTCAGCTATCTTTAAAACCTTAAAAAACATTCAATTCATGACAACTCGTTTTACGCTCCTCTTTTTATTTATTTCTACCATAACATTCGCACAGCTTCAATCTCCTGATGAGTTTTTAGAGTATAAAATCGGTACTCAGTTTTCACGACATGCAGATGTAGTTAATTACTTTGAACACGTAGCCGAGAACAGCAATATGGTTACCTACCAAACCTATGGTAAAACCAATGAGCGTAGATCGCTTACCTACGCTATTGTTTCTTCAGAAGCAAATATCAAGAATATTGAAACCATTAGAACCAATAATCTAAAGAGTATAGGGATCGAATCTGGTTCTGCCAATCCTGAAAAAGCTATTGTCTGGCTTAGCTATAACGTACATGGCAATGAAGCTTCTAGTACTGAGGCGGCGATAAATACGCTGTATAAATTAATTACTGAAAAGCAAGATTGGTTGCAAAATACGATTGTTATTATTGACCCATCTGTAAATCCCGATGGTCGGGACCGTTATGTTAACTGGTACAACCAAGTAAAAGCATCTCCATATAACGCATCGCAAGAAGCAACCGAACATCACGAACCTTGGCCAGGCGGACGCCCAAATCATTACCTTTTTGACTTGAACCGTGATTGGGCCTGGGCTTCTCAAGTAGAAAGCCGTGAGCGTCTTAAACTATACAATAAATGGATGCCACAGATACACGTAGATTTTCACGAACAAGGTATTAATAACCCTTATTATTTTGCCCCCGCAGCCGAACCATTTCACGAAATTATCACCCCTTTTCAGCGGGATTTTCAAACACAAATTGGTAAAAACCACGCTAAATATTTTGACAAAGAAGGTTGGCTATTCTTTACCCGCGAACGATTCGACTTATTATATCCTAGTTATGGGGACACCTACCCTATTTATATGGGAGCCATTGGGATGACTTATGAGCAGGCCGGGCACGGATTTGCAGGTTTGGGCATTAATACCGACGAAGGATTTGAGCTTACCTTAGAAGATCGTGTGGCTCACCATACCACTACAGGACTTTCTACCATAGAAGTAGCATCTAAGAATGCGGCTACATTAACTTCAGAATTCAAGAAGTTTTTCACCAACACCAATTTAAAACACAAAAGCTATGTGCTAACCGGAAAGCCAGATAACATTCATGCATTAACTGAATTATTAGACATTCATCAAATACAATATGGTTATACCAATAGTGGAACGGTTACAGGCTATAATTATGCGGATGCCAAATCTGGTTCTATGAAAGCTGAACATGCGTTGGTGGTGAGCACCAACCAGCCAAAGGGTAAAATGGTGCAGGTTTTATTTGAACCTAAAACAAAACTTTCCACTCCCGTCACCTATGATATTACTGCGTGGAGTCTTCCCTATGCGTACGGATTGGATGCCGTAGCGAGCACCTCATTGGTTTCGGCAACTGCAAATCCGCCTGCTACTTTTAAAAACAATACTACGGTTTCAAATGCTGCCGGTTATATTACCAAGTGGAACAGTATGGACGATGCTACTTTTTTGGCTGATTTGCTGAAACACGATATCCGTGTGCGTTTTTCAGAAAAGAAATTAAGTTTTAATGGAACTACTTTTGACCGTGGAAGTTTAGTTATTACACGAAGTGACAATAAAAATAATACCACTTTTGATACCACCGTAACCGAATTGGCTAACAAACACAAACGGGTATTGTACGCTTCAAATACCAGTTTTGCCGATACGATGACCGACTTTGGTTCACCCGATATTAAGATGGTTAACAAACAACGTATCGCCGTATTACGCGGAGAAGGTACGTCTTCGTTAAGTTATGGTGCTATTTGGCACTTTTTTGAAAAGCAATTGGAATATCCAATCACTTCAATTAACACAGATGATTTTGAGGACATCAACCTACGCAACTATGATGTACTCGTCATGCCCGATGGTTGGTATGATGGTGTTTTAAATGATGACACCTTTGCTACCCTAAAAAATTGGGTACGTAGTGGTGGTAAAGTGATAGCCATAGGCAATGCCTTACGCAGTTTTAAAGGGAAAGATGATTTTGCTTTAAAAATGAATAAAGAAGAATCTAAACAAGAAAGCAGCGATTCAACCAAAAGCGATAACCTTACTCCCTACGACCAACGGGAGCGGGAAAGCACCAAAAACATGATTACCGGAAGTATCTTTAAAGTAATGATGGATCCTTCGCACCCTATGGCTTTTGGGTATGACGATACGTATTTCAGTTTAAAGTTAGGCAGTACCTCCTATAGCTTTTTAGACTCCGGTTATAATGTAGGTTATATTAAAGGCGAAGCAGAAAATGTTTCTGGGTTTGCAGGCGATGATGCCAAAAAAAGTTTAACCAACTCATTAGTATTTGGTGAAGATAGATTAGGGCAAGGTTCGGTAATCTATTTGGTGGACGATGTCCTGTTCCGTTCGTTCTGGCAGAATGGAAAATTACTATTTGTAAACAGTCTATTTTTCGTAAATAACAATGCTTTTACCCTTTAAATTAAACTCTTAAAATAGTGTAAAACAGCCATTAAAAGTATGCGCTTTATAGTACCTTCGGAAAAAAGAAGTATTATGAAACGTATATTTTTACTTACCCTAACGGTGCTGTTTTTTGCAGCCTGTAACAATTCAGAAAAGAAGAAAACGGAAGAAACTCCCATGACTGCGGAAATAGAACAACCAGAAACCATGGATAAACCTGCTTCCGAAGATTTTATAAACATCACCCCTATTGAGCACGCCACGATGGTGCTGCAATGGGATGATACTGTATTATATGTTGATCCTGTTGGTGGTGCCGAAGCTTTTGAAGGACGGCCAAGTCCAAATATAATATTGGTAACCGATATTCACGGCGACCATATGAATGCCGAAACCATTCAGGTCGTATTAACCGATAAAACAAAGCTAATTGCCCCACAAGCCGTAGCCGACAAGCTGCCAAAAGACCTTCAAGATAAAGTACAGGTGATGAACAATGGTGAAAGTGCGATACATTCTAATATTGCCATAGAGGCCATCCCAATGTATAACCTACGCGAAGAGGCCTTGAAATTTCATGAAAAAGGGCGCGGTAATGGCTATATTCTTGAAAAAGATGACAAGCGCGTTTATATTTCTGGCGACACGGAAGACATCCCAGAAATGCGTAACCTAAGCAATATCGACATTGCCTTTGTGTGTATGAACTTACCTTACACCATGCCAGTTGACAAAGCCGCTGAAGCGGTGTTGGCTTTTAAACCCAAAGTTGTATATCCTTACCACTTTAGAGGGACAGAAGGCTTAAGCGATGTTAGCAAGTTTAAAGATTTGGTAAATAAAGGAGACCAATCTATTACCGTAACCCAATTAGATTGGTATCCTAATCAATAAAAAAGAAGTATTACTATCCTACATATGCTTAAAAGTTGCCTATAAACACTCTAATTTAAAGGCTTTTCTTTTGGTATTAATTGAGGTTGCTTCGGGCTTTGTTCGTAAAACGTCCTTTTTCGGAAAATAGACCATACCCGTTCCCGAAGGATCCCCGAAGGAACCCCGAACAAAACCCCTATAACTTGGTGTAAAGTCTGCAACCGTCATCAACTGAATGCAGTTGAATGCAACGGCCGTCATATACCATTATACAACTGCAACAGATAGCAGACTCAGTCAAAGGTCGTCAAACGCCGTCATTTGTTATCAATTGGTTACAGCATATTGGAAGTTTTAATGGGTTGTTGTAGTTTTGGTAGTGTGAGGTTACTAGGGTTAAACAATTAGATTGCTACAACGTTGGAGTATTGGAGGGCTGGTTGGTATATGGGTAGGTTAATAAATAGGGTGTTTTGGAATGACAAGAAACAAAAGCCAAGAGTCAAGTGTCAAGAGGCAAGAATTAGTACACAAGAAGTATGATTTTATGGTTTGGGTTTTTTGAGTATATTTGAAGGGTACTCCCCTATTTAATTATTGAATTGAATACACTTTTTAACGTGTATTAATTATATCAGGCCAAATAAACTTTCTAATACATGAAAGGTATCGGTATAAATCAGCTAACAAAATTTATGAAAAAAATATCTTTAACAATTATTATAAGTATGCTATTAATTGGTTGTGGTAGCTCTAAGAAGCTTTCATATTCACTTACCCTTTTTGCAAAACTAGAAACAAGAAAGTGTGAAAAACATAGTATTGATTCATATTTATTACAAACAGGAAATTTTGAAAGTAAAGGCTCCATAAATGGTATTAGAACATATCAATCTTTTAGTAAGTACAAGGATATAATTACTATAAATACATACGATTTTAAAAATTATTATTACTTAGGAACTAACAATCCAGATATTTATAATTTTATTAAAGATAATGGAACGTTTTTGGGTACAGCAACTGATGAAAATGATAATGGAAAAACATCTCTAAAATACCAGCTATATGATAACAGTTTTTACATTGGAATGGAAGAATCTCCGTATGGTATGATATATAAAATCCAATCATTATGCGATTAAATCTTTTAGTAATGTTATTAGTTTGTGCTAATTGCTTCGCACAACAAGTTGATTACAATTATTTCATAACATCTCCGCAAAAGCTAAAATCATTTCTTTATGAAAATTCAGAGTATTTTTCGAGTGGTAATTCAAAAACACCCTATTTTCATGGAAAAACCAATGATATAATAATTCGTTTTTATGAAACAACAGGCATTTATGCTATAATCGAATTTCAATCAAAATCAGAGTTTTTAAAAGCTATTCAAAAAATAAAACAGAAGGCAATATTTGATTTTAAATATTGCACTGATTATTCCAGTAACATTTCTTATAATTATAGAACAAACAATGATAATAAAATTCGTTTCAATTTTAGTGATTATAAAATATCACTTCAATTTCCTTCAAAGTTAAATAGTTATATTGATAGCAATTTAGAATTCTTAACCGTATTTATTTGTATGAGCAAAGACGCTTACGCTTATCACACAAATTTAAGATGTGAAGGACTTGGCAATTGTGATGTTGATATAGGAAAATCCAACATTAAGCAAGCAAAAGAATATGGCTTCCGTATTTGTGAGATTTGCACTAACGATGAATAGAATAGCTATTGCGAGTGCGAGCCTACTTACGAAAATCCTCGCGGATTTTTTATTCGGTTTGTATTTGCTAAATTAGGTGCTTAAACCGCTCTACAAAATATTATACGAAACCGATACAAAAACATGGCAACAAAAGTTAAGAGCGATACAATGAGATTATAAAAAAACATTGTATAAAGAAAAGGAGAATTAATCCAATTGAAATAGTATGAAAACTACACCCGAACACAATGAGCGAATGGCAAAACTGACATTTGCATCGGTATATCCACATTACATTACAAAAGTGGAGCGGAAAGACAGAACTAAAGAAGAACTACACCAAGTAATAGCATGGTTAACAGGTTTTGACGAGAATGCCCTGCAAGAAATGATCGATGAAAAAGCCACCTTCAAAACATTCTTTGATAAAGCAACCTTAAACCCGAATGCTCCTAAAATAACCGGTGTTATTTGTGGCTATAGAATAGAAGAAATCGAAAACCCACTCACCAAACAAGTTCGTTATTTAGATAAATTGGTTGACGAATTAGCAAAAGGTAAAAAGATGGAGAAGATTTTGCGTAAATAATAACTTATCACGAAAACGGCACACAAATGGTACAACTTGCAAAATCAACTACGGCTGGATTGCAATAGACTACTCCCTTTCGCATAAAATACCCCAAATAGTAATTGCCTGCTCTTCAGTATTTAATTTCACTCTGTTTTTGTCCAGTACTTCCACCTCATTAGGGTTGTTGTATTGCGCATCAAACAACGCAGTGGCATCGAAACCCTTACTTAAAAATTGAAGTGTTTTCCAATTGCCCTCCCCTATATATGTTCCTTTTTCGGAGCGTACTACGGGTTTGTCATTGGTTTCCGGTTGAGGGATGCTTTTAAAATTCAACTGGAAAGTATTGTTTTTAAAAAAGAGCAACGAAATAGCAGCTACGCCATTGCCCAAACTTTTATAGGCAACGGTCTGCTCGGTACCGAGGGTAACCTCAGCAGTCTGTTTTTTACTGCCGCAAGCGGTAAAAAGCGATAGTAAGATTACTACAAGAAAATACTTTTTAAACATAAGGTTGGTTTGTTGATAGATACTTCATTTCACTTATTAAACTAAAAATCACATATCAGGTTTAACACTATAATAGGCTAATTTATAGTATTTTTAAATGAATTTAGAATTTTAACTACTACTTATGAAAACTTTTTACTTCCTATTATTAGTTGCCATTAGCTCTATACTTACTTATATTTTGGTCTTTTCGGAAACAGAACCAGAAGCCCGTATAAACGAAACGGAAGCCTATTTTGAAGAATACCCCAGCGACTGGATGTATTACCAACGCGCTTACCCCGATAATTACATAGATGTATCGGCTTTACAAAAAGCCAAAACACGTGTACAATCGATAGTAAATAATAGAAATCTAAACGGAAGTGATTGGACCTTAGCAGGCCCTTTAAATACTGGTGGTAGAATAACCGATGTAGCCATTTCGCCAGATAGTGACGATGTACTTTATGTTGCCGCAGCCACTGGAGGGGTTTTTAAAACAACTGATCAAGGTGCTAATTGGTCACCTATTTTTGATGAAGAAGGCCCTATGTCTATTGGTGATCTTGCCATCGCCCCCTCTAATGCTAACATTATATATGTAGGAACCGGAGAAGCAAACGGTAGCTCCAACTCGGGTGCGTTCTTTGGGGATGGTGTCTATCGCTCTAATGATGCGGGTGCCACTTGGAGCAACATTGGTCTTGCGGAGAGTCAGCATATTGGGCGTATCGCTGTGGACCCTACCGACCCTGACCGTCTGTTTGTAGCTGCTACCGGAACATTATACGGTCATAATCCAGAGCGCGGGGTCTACCGTACTACCAATGGCGGAACAGATTGGGAGCAAGTATTACACGTAACGGATTCTACTGCTGCTATTGATGTAGCGATGAACCCACAAAATACCGATATACTGTATGCCGCTATGTGGGAACGTACTCGTCAACCTTGGCAACGGGATTATGCGGGGGTTACCTCAGCCATCCACCGTTCTATGGATGGAGGTGATACTTGGGAAGAGCTGGGAGCTAGCAATGGTTTACCTGCCCCTTCTACGCAAACTGGGCGTATTGGCTTGGCTGTATCGGCTTCAGACCCATCAACTATATATGCACGTTTTACTACCAATGAAATAACCAACGAGTTTAATGGTTTATATAAATCTACCGACAATGGAGATACGTGGAATCTAGTTACATTAGGTGCTTTAACAGGTATCGATTCCAGTTTTGGATGGTATTTTGGGAATGTACGTGTAGATCCTACCGATCCGGAAACGGTTTGGGTGATTGGGTTTCAGTTAGCCAGAAGTAACAACAGCGGTGATAGTTGGAGTAACATCAGCGGGATGCATGTAGATCACCACGCCTTGGAATATTCTACCAATAACAATGATTTTCTCTTAGCAGGAAACGATGGTGGGGCTTATATTTCACAGAATGGTGGAAATAATTGGACGAAGTTTGAAAACCTACCCATTACACAGTTTTACAATATCGAAGTAGATAATTTAGCACCACAAAATCTATATGGTGGCACCCAAGATAACAATACCATTAGAACCACAACTGCCAGCACTGATGATTGGGAAGCAGTTTGGGGAGGTGATGGTTTTCACGTAGGGATTGACCCAGTAGACAATAATTATATATATGTAGAATCGCAATATGGAAATTTAGGGCGTTCCACCAATGGAGGCGCTTCTTTTTCAAATGCAACTAGCGGTATTAGTGGCAGCGACCGAAACAATTGGAATACGCCAGTAGTAATTTCGCCTTTTAATACGGAAATGGTGTACTACGGAACCCAACGCTTATATTCCTCTACCCATGCAGCATTTTGGTCGCCCATTAGCCCAGATCTCACAAATGGCCAACACCCAAGTGGTTCACTTACCTACGGAACCTTGACAGCGATAGCGCCTTCGTATTTAAATTTAGAAACCATTTATACCGGTAGCGATGACGGAAACGTGAACGTAACGTTTGATGGAGGTGATACGTGGGAAAATATAAGTGCTAGCCTTCCAGACCGATATGTGACTTCAGTAGCGATTTCGCCTAGTGATGATATGGTTGCATATGTAACATTTTCGGGCTACAATAGATTAGACTATACTCCTCACGTATTTAAAACAGAAGACGGCGGACAAAATTGGATTGACATTTCAGGAAACTTACCAGAAATACCTGTTAATGATCTTATACTAACAGCAGATGAAAGCCTACTATTTGTGGCTACCGATGTGAATGTTTGGTATTCTGAAAACGATGGCGCCAATTGGACCGTATTAGGAAACGAATTGCCTATGACGCTTACCCGCGACTTAAAAATACACGAACCTACCCAAACTTTATACGCAGGAACGTATGGGCGGTCTATTCATAGTTATGACATTAGCACCATTATATTAGGAACTGAAAATTACACTGTTACGGAAGAAGAAGTAACACTCTACCCTGTTCCTGCTACTACAGAATTAAATATACGTCATTCGTTAACCAGCGAGGGCTCTATTACAGTATATGATAACACAGGACGAAACGTAAAAAATTTGTTTTCAGGTTCTTTAGAAGCATCAAGCCAACAATCTTTTTCAATTGCTGATTTACCTTCCGGAATTTATTTTATACGAATTATTTCAGAAGAAAAAGCTATTTCAAAACAGTTTGTGGTGAAGTAAAATAAGAAGGAATTTACAGTATTATTACTGTCTGTTCGAGTCCTTCGGCTTCTCTCAGGATAAACTAAAGTCGAGAACTACTTATGTGTAGCACTCAGTAGGTTTAGACTGCGCTCAACCGGACAGCTTTAGTTATTAAATATGTTATAACTAATCTTTCGTTTACAGAAAAACTATTCAGATTATCGAATTAACTTCTTGTATTTAATTCGTTTTGGCATCACATCGCCACCCAAACGTTTCTTTTTGTTTTCTTCGTAGTCACTAAAGCCACCTTCAAAGAAATACACTTCACTATTTCCTTCAAACGCTAAGATATGCGTACAAATACGGTCTAAGAACCAACGGTCGTGAGATATTACTACAGCACAGCCTGCGAAGTTTTCTAACCCTTCTTCAAGTGCACGTAGCGTGTTCACATCTAAATCATTTGTTGGCTCATCAAGTAAAAGAACATTCCCTTCTTCTTTAAGAGTCATGGCTAAGTGCAAACGGTTACGTTCCCCCCCAGATAGTTTGGAAACAGTTTTATTTTGTTCACTACCACTAAAATTAAAACGACTTAAGTAGGCACGGCTATTCACTTGCTTACCACCCATCATTACTAATTCTTGTCCGTCACTAAAGTTTTGCCAAATGCTCTTTTCAGGATCAATATTGGAATGCGACTGATCTACATAGGCGATCTTTGCCGTTTCCCCTACTTCAAAAGTACCTTTATCAGGCTCAATCTCATCCATAATCATTTTAAAGATGGTGGTTTTACCTGCACCATTGGGACCTATAATACCTACAATTCCAGCTTGTGGTAACTTAAAGTTAAGATCGTCGTACAATAATTTATCATCAAATGCTTTTGAAACGCCTTTGGCTTCAATCACATTGGTTCCTAAACGAGGACCGTTCGGGATATAAATTTCTAACTTATCTTCAAGTTTGCTTTGATCTTGGCTTAATAATTTATCGTAATTATTTAAACGTGCCTTCTGTTTAGACTGACGTCCTTTTGGGGCCATCTTTACCCACTCTAGCTCGCGTTCCAATGTTTTTTGACGTTTACTAGCTTGCTTCTGTTCTTGCGCCATACGCTTAGACTTTTGGTCTAACCAAGACGAGTAGTTTCCTTTCCATGGAATACCTTCGCCACGGTCTAATTCTAATATCCAACCGGCTACGTTATCCAAGAAATATCTATCGTGCGTTACGGCAATTACTGTCCCTTTATATTGTGCTAAATGGTGTTCTAACCAGTGTACACTTTCTGCATCCAAGTGGTTAGTAGGTTCATCGAGTAGTAACACGTCTGGTTGCTGTAACAATAATCGACATAAAGCAACTCGACGGCGTTCCCCACCAGAAAGGACGCTTATCTTTTTGTCTTTCTCAGGCGTACGCAACGCATCCATCGCTATTTCTAGCTTAGTGTCCAACTCCCACGCATTGGTCGCGTCTATTTTATCTTGTAGTTTGGCTTGCTTATCCATCAACTCCTGCATTTTATCAGCATCTTCATAGACTTCCGGTAGGCCGAACATATCATTAATCTTATTGTATTCATCTAGAACATCAACCACTTCCTTTACACCTTCTTTCACCACTTCCATCACGGTTTTGTTTTCGTCCAGTTCGGGTTCTTGCTCTAACATCCCTACACTGTAATTGGGCGCGAATACTACATCACCTTGATAATTCTGGTCTTTCCCAGCGATAATCTTTAATAAAGTAGATTTACCGCTTCCGTTCAATCCTAAAATACCAATCTTGGCACCGTAAAAGAAGCTTAAATAAATGTTTTTAAGTACCGGTGTCTGCGCGCTTGGAAACGTCTTAGTTACACCGGACATAGAGAAAATTACTTTTTTATCGTCAGACATTGTTCTGTTTTCTTTTAAATTCTTTTTCTAATTAATTAAGTGGTACTACTCATTGTGTAATCCTAATAATCGCAGTAGGATATCAAGTTTCCTAATTGAATAATTATTGAGTTATCATAATATCAAAAGGATTTCTTGCATTAGGTTTCTATGTTCTACGATGATTAGGTGACGAGTTGTTACACCCTTCCTTTTAAGGCATTAAAAACCCATGCAATGGCAAAGAAACCAATTCCTACGGAAGCAAAGCCCCACCCAGCTACATCGTCATATCTAAAAGCGCCCATAGCAATTAAAGCAACGCCTACTACAATCATTATAAAAGTGGCCCACGCCAATACGGTATTTTTATTCATCATAAAATTTTCATTCTTAATATGCGTCTTAGTATTAAATTTAATAAAAATATTGAATACAATTAAACGCCGGTTTGCCTTAACTTATTAGCAGAGACAAATATCGGGAATAAAATAGAGATTTACCGTACCAAAATGTCATAGTTTCGTATTTTTGGGGAAATTGCAACGACTATTATGGATATGACCTTTAATAAAAACGAAGACCACAACAAACTATCAGTTTCTGACCTTAAAAAGAAACTTGCCAAAGTTAAATTAGGTGGTGGCGAAAAACGAATAGAAAAACACCACGCCAAAGGTAAAATGACGGCCCGCGAACGTGTTGATTATCTACTTGACTCCAAAAAGTCTAGTATTGAAATCGGTGCTTTTGCCGGTGATGGCATGTACGAAGAGCACGGCGGTTGCCCTAGTGGCGGTGTGGTAGTTAAAATTGGTTACGTTAAAGGCAGACAATGCATTGTTGTTGCAAACGATGCGACGGTAAAAGCGGGAGCTTGGTTCCCAATTACCGCTAAAAAGAATTTACGCGCACAGGAAATTTCCATAGAAAACAGACTGCCAATTATTTATTTAGTAGATAGTGCGGGGGTTTACCTTCCTATGCAAGATGAAATTTTTCCTGACAAGGAACACTTCG
Organism: Flavobacteriaceae bacterium UBA3179; assembly: GCA_002364245.1. Classification (GTDB taxonomy): domain Bacteria; phylum Bacteroidota; class Bacteroidia; order Flavobacteriales; family Flavobacteriaceae; genus Marixanthomonas. Next base: position 34,407 of record DEXR01000007.1, on the reverse strand, counting down.
GAAGAATTTTCCGTAACAATGCCGTAATGAGCAGTATGGGGATAACCCAAATTGCTGCCGTAATGGGAAGTTGCGTTGCCGGAGGAGCTTATTTGCCCATTATGAGTGATGAAGCATTGATTGTTGACAAAACAGGAAGTATCTTTCTTGCCGGAAGTTATTTGGTAAAAGCAGCCATTGGTGAAAGCATTGAAAATGAAGATTTAGGAGGTGCCACTACGCATTGTGAAGTAAGTGGTGTAACTGATTATAAAGCGGATGACGACAAAGATGCGTTAACCAAAATTCAGAATATTGTTTCAAAAATAGGCGATTTTGACAAAACTGGCTTTAATAGAGATAAAGCAGTTAAGCCAAAAGAAGACCCTAAAGAAATCTACGGAATACTACCAAAATCACGTACCGAACAATACGATATGCGTGAAATTATACATCGTTTGGTAGACGACAGTGATTTTGAAGAATATAAAAAAGGCTACGGCCAGACTATTTTAACTGGCTATGCCCGTATTGATGGGTGGGCTGTTGGAATTGTCGCCAACCAACGGAAATTGGTAAAGACTACGAAAGCAAAAACCAAACCCAGTGAAATGCAGTTTGGTGGCGTAATTTATAGTGATAGTGCCGATAAAGCAACCCGATTTATAGCGAACTGTAACCAAAAGAAAATCCCATTGGTGTTTTTACAAGATGTTACCGGTTTTATGGTAGGTAGCAAAAGTGAGCACGGTGGTATTATAAAAGATGGTGCAAAAATGGTTAATGCTGTAAGTAATAGTGTGGTACCAAAATTCACTATTGTTATTGGAAACAGTTATGGTGCTGGTAATTATGCAATGTGCGGAAAAGCATACGACCCACGATTAATTGCTGCTTGGCCAAGTGCCGAACTGGCCGTAATGAGCGGAAACAGTGCCGCAAAAGTATTATTGCAGATTGAAACTGCTTCGCTTAAAAAGCAAGGGAAGAAAATTACCCCAGAAGTTGAAAAAGAATTGTTTGATAAAATTAAAAACCGCTACGACGAGCAGATTTCACCCTATTATGCCGCCGCCCGTATCTGGACAGATGCTGTCATAGACCCGTTAGACACTCGAAAATGGATCTCAATAGGTATTGAAGCTGCTAATCATGCGCCCATTGAAAAGAAGTTTAATATGGGGGTTTTGCAGGTGTAATGGATGTTGGGCCTTCTATACACCCCTCCTATCGTCGGAGCACTCAGGCGCCGAGAAAGATTGACATTCATTAGTCAGAAGCTATAAATTAAAGGTGTTTGAGTGAATTCGAGAGCCCGATAGGGATCACGAATTTGTATCGAAAACACGAAGAATAGAATGCCAAATAGAAGATAAAATTTAAAACAAAAGGAGCGGTTGACTGCTCCTTTGTTTTTATAACTATTTATTTCAACAGAATTACTTATAACTCTTCACCAATCTAATAAACTCAGCTCGGTATCCTTCTTTGTCTTTCCCTCTGCCTGCTTCGGCTAAACGAATAACATCTTCTCTACTTTTAGTTGCAATAAAATCAGAATCACGAAGCTGTTGTCCGAACAGCGCTACGGCTGCAGAAAACTGAAAGTCTTTTGATGTCTTCTTAATATCGCCATTAGTATCTTTCAGTGTTTTGACAATTAATTTGCTTTTATCCCCGTCCGGTTCTTTATATCTAAACTTTACTGTAAGCAACTCATCCGTTTTTGAATTGGAAACTTTTGTATCGGTATATTTTAAATCGTCAATATCCTTTAAATATTCACTTTTCACCCCTACTGGGATCAGCTCGTATAGAGCGGTTACGGTATGGCCACTACCTAATTCGCCTGCATCTTTGGTATCGTCATTAAAATCTTCATCGTTTAAGAGTCTGTTTTCATAACCAATTAATCGATATGCTTGTACTTTTTTAGGGTTAAACTCTACTTGCAGTTTTACATCTTTTGCTATGGTATAAATGGTTCCGAAGAATTCTGTACCCAATACTTTCTTCGCTTCTTGCATGGTATCGATATACGCGTGGTTTCCGTTGCCTTTATCGGCGAGGGTTTCCATTTTGGAATCTTTATAGTTACCCATTCCAAAACCTAAGCAGGTTAAAAACACTCCACTTTCTCGCTTTTCTTCAATTAAATCTTCCATCGCTCTATCACTAGATGCACCCACATTAAAATCACCGTCTGTTGCAAGGATAACACGGTTATTACCGTCTTTTATGAAGTTTTCCTCAGCTATTTTATACGCTAATTTAATCCCTTTGCCACCTGCAGTAGAGCCCCCAGCTCTTAGCTTGTCGATAGCCTCCATTATTTTTTCTTTGTTGTTACCGTTGGTAGGTTCTAAAACAGTACCCGCGGCTCCTGCATATACTACGATGCTAACTTTATCTTCTTCCCGAAGCTTATCGACCAACACACCCATAGCTGACTTTAGTAACCCTAATTTGTTTTCTGAATTCATAGAACCCGAAACATCCAATAAAAACACTAAGTTACTCGCTGGTGTGTTTTCAGTCGCAATATCTTTTCCTTTTAAGCCTATTTTTACCAACTTGGTGTTTGTATTCCAAGGGGAATTGGCGACTTCAGTAATAATTGAAAAAGGTTCATTACGTTTGGGTTGTGGGTAATTATAACTGAAATAATTGATCATTTCTTCAATCTTCACGGCATCTTTTGGTATTTTCTGCCCGTGATTAATCATTCGGCGAATGTTACTATACCCAGCTTTATCCACATCGATAGAAAAAGTAGATAACGGTGCAGTTGTTACCATTTTAAAAATGTTTTCTTCAATCTTATCATAGGACTCGTTGCTGGACACTTGATTATTTACTGGGTATGGTGGTGAATGGTGGACACCCGAAGCCTTTCCTCGTATCAACATATTTTTTGATTCATTTTCAACAGCGTCATGAAGCACAACAACTTCTTCCAAAGAGGCTGAAGGTTTCATCTGTACATCAATAGGCTTTTTATTTTTTACTTTTCTTTCTACCGTTCCATAGCCGACGTAACTGAATTTTAATTTTTGGCCTATTTCGGCTTTCAACTCATACTTTCCATCTAAATCGGTTTGTGTTCCATTGTTAGATCCTTTAACTATTACATTGACTCCAGTTAAAGGAAGGTTACTTTCATCGGTTACTGTTCCGGTTACAGTTATTTCTTGTGCCTGCGGTGTAACAGCTGTCATTAGCACACAAATAAGGGTTGCAAATGTCTTCATAGAGTTCTGGTTTTAAGAGTGATTCGTCAATTTTAATAGTAAACTATCAAAAATGAAACCAAAGTTTAAAAGACCGTTATTTTGAAATGAAAAGAAAAGAGTTATTTATACTTCTGAAGAATCTCTAACAATGCAGCCCGTTTGATTTTTCCGGTTTCGGTGTATGGAAGTTTTGATAGGCTAATTACTTTTTTAGGACGTTCATATTTTGAAAGCATTTCAAAAGCTTTAGAGTAATCAGGAATAGAATCAGATTTTGTTTCAATAACTAAAATTACACGTTCGCCCAATTCATTATGCTTTTCCGAAGCAACGATAAAAGGTTCCATTATTTTTTCGGAAAGTTTTTCTTCTATCTTTTCAGGAAATATTTTAACGCCACCGCTGTTAATGACATTATCGTAGCGCCCCATCCAAACAAATGAAGTTGGCGATTGTAACGCTACCACATCATTGGTAATCACTTTTTCTTCGGAAATATCCGGTGCAGAAATAACCAAACAATCTCGCTCGTCTTGGGAAAATTTCACATTAGGCAATGCCGAAAATGTTTCGCTACGTGCAGGACCATTAATTCGCCGTACCGCCACGTGTGTAATAGTTTCGGTCATTCCATACGTACCAAAAGCTTCGGTGGAAACTGACTGTAATGCCTCTTCCAGTTCTTTTGAGACAGGTCCGCCACCAATGATTATTTTTTTTACTTTATTTAAATCTTTTAATGAATAATGCACTTGATACGGAACCATCGCCACAAAATCATAGTCATTATCATACTGCGTTAATGCATCTTTTTCTGGAGCCACTACGTGCAAATTCCAACCCATGACCATCGCTCGTACCAGCATCATTTTACCAGCAATATAATTAGCCGGCAAGCAAAGTAATGCAGAAGTACCTTCCCCTAACTTAAAATAGGCAGCCGTTGCTTTTGCACTATTGACCATTGCCTTTTTTGATAATTGGATCTTTTTTGGTTTTCCGGTAGAACCTGAGGTTTTTACTTTTACAAAGTCGGTATCATCCAACCAAGCTATTATAAAATCGCCTATATGGATTTCATATTCGTCCCCCTCATTCTGTAAGCTTTTTGCAAAGGCGAATAACTCCTCCTTTGTGTCATATTGAAGACCATTGAAGGTAAGGGCCGAATGAAAAGGGAGTTCCATAAAGTTTAAACTAAGATTCTATAATTTCTTCGGAAGGTTTTATGGGTGGCGTTACTTTTCCGAAGAGCTTTTCGCTCCAATTGGTCCATTTGTATTTCCACGCCATAATACCTAAGAAAACTGGATACATAACCAGTACAGGAACTAAAATATCAAATCCTGCCGTGGGGTTTGAAATATCTTTTAAAATAGAATTGGTCTGAAACACTGTCCAATCTGCTGTTACCAATAATGCTGCAATTAAGTTATTTCCAGCGTGAAAACCAAGGGCGAGTTCCATCCCTTCGTCCATTAAGGTTATAATGCCCAAAAAGAAACCAGTCCCAATGTAATAAATCATAATGATATTTCCCAGTTTGTCCACTTCTGGGTTAAAAAAGTGAAGTCCACCGAAAACTACTGATGTAATAATCAATGGCAACCATCTGTTCTTTGCCATCACACCGATACCTTGCATTAAATACCCACGAAACAAATATTCCTCAAAACTGGTTTGCAAGGGAATCATAAGAATTGCAATAACCGCTAAAATTAAGAATGGTATTGCTTCGAATTGAACTACGTAATCATCTGGGTTACCGTAATAATCAATTACCGTTAAAACAATTGTTGTGATAGCTATTAATAAAAAAGAAAACCAAATACGCCCCCAATCTACTTTCTTTCTGCTTGTTGTTGCAGCAACTAAAGGCTGTTTATGAAGATATTTTACTACCACCACTACAGCAATTAACCCAAATACAAAGCTTAAAAGCATTAAAAACAGTGTCAAGTTAGAGTCTAGAACCGTCATTAAAGTAGCCGGATCGTCTAAAGAAGTAATATCTCCCCCTTCTTGCATTAATTTGAACGCGGCAATTAAAGCAAAGGGTATTGCACCTAATTGAGAGACTAAAAAAATTACAATAGCGCCAACTACATAGCGCCAAGAATCGTGTAAGTAGTTAAAAGCTTGTTTTATAAACATTAAATTTCCGTTTTATTTTTATTCGTTTAGTAAGGACAGGTCCCACTGTTCGTTAGTATCATATTGTATGCTTCCGTTACATACTTTTAGTGGTGAATCTATATTATTGGTGTATAAACTACCTGTTCCTAAACCTTGTGGCAAGGTAACTTTTTTTGTAAAAGTATATTGCGAAATAGCGTTTAAACCTACATTGCTTTCTAAAGCTGATGTTATCCACCAATCTGCCCCCATTTGTTCAGCCAGATCAATCCAAGTGTCACTGCCTTGAAAGCCACCAATTAAACTTGGTTTTAAAATAATGTATTGTGGTTGTATAGTTTGTAAGAGCTTCTTTTTTCCTTCGGAAGAAAACACGCCTATCAACTCTTCATCCAACGCAATAGGAAGTGGTGTTTCTTCACACAATCGTGCCATTTCTTGCCATTGCCCTTGTTTAATGGGCTGCTCAATGGAATGTAATTGCAGTTCTGAAAGAATTTTTAGTTTTTCCAATGCTTCAGATGGTGCAAAAGCGCCGTTGGCATCTACCCGTAACTCTATTTCGGAAGCAGAAAATTCTTGTCTGATGCTTTTCAACAGTTCAATTTCAGTATCGAAATCGATTGCGCCGATTTTCATTTTTATACATTGAAACCCTTCTTTCAGTTTTTCTGAAATTTGCTCTTTCATAAAACTTTTATCGCCCATCCAGATAAGTCCATTTATTGGAATGGCTTTGAAGCCTTTTGAAAATTCAGAAGGGAAAATTTGAAAAGAATCATCTGCCTGAAGTGATTTAAAAGCAGTCTCCACCCCTATTTGAATGGATGGAAATTCGGTTAAATTATCATACAAATAATCTTTTCCTTTTTCAATATTATCACAAACCCACCTCAGCTTTACTTCATAGTCAGGGCGGTCGTCAATACTTAAGCTTTGTAGAATTCCGCATTCGCCTACACCCCATTTTCCCTTTTCTTCAAGAATTAAAAACCAGGTTTCTTTAGTACGCAAAACGCCCCGGGAAGTTCCGCTGGGACGTTTAAAATTGAGGATGTGTTTTTTGTAGCTTGCCTTCATCTATAACTCTATCGATTCGCCAACGTCTAACAACATCAAATCTTTATCTGCATCGTAAAATTTCTTTTTAGCTTCTTCGTGATCAATTTCTATATAGCCAAACGTATCATAATGTACGCCCAATACTTTGTCACATTCTATAAAATCGCACGCGATAATAGCATCGTCTACACCCATCGTGAAGTTATCGCCAATGGGTAAAATAGCAAGATCCAACTTGGTTTGCATTGGAATGAGTTTCATATCCATAGTTAGGGCTGTATCGCCTGCTATGTAAATGTTTTTGTGTTCGCCCTCGATTACAAATCCGCCAGGTTGTCCACCGTAACTACCATCTGGAAATAAACTGGTATGAATAGCATTTACATATTTTACATATCCAAAATCGAATTGCCAACCTCCGCCGTGATTCATGGGATGAACGTCAAAGCCTTTTTCTTCGTAATGATTGGCAATTTCAAAATTACTAACGATAGTCGCACCTGTATTTTTAGCAATAGCTTCCGCATCGAGAATGTGATCTTGATGTGCGTGTGTTAGTAAAATGTAATCCGCTTTTAACTTGTTGATATCAACTTTATCTTTTGATAGGTCATTTCCTGTAATAAAAGGATCTATAATTAAATGTTTTCCGCCAACTTCAATGGCAAGACTGTTTTGACCGTAGAATGTAATTTTCATGGGTGTTGGTTTTTTTCTTTAAATATACTAAGCACAGTAAAGAAAACCGTTAAAGTTTTTCAAAAAAAAAGCTATAAGTTCACTGTAATTAAAAAAAGTATAGAAAATAAGAACGTACTTAAGGCTACTTTCTTCAATTCTGGGTCTAATAAAGGTGGCGAATCGTTTTTATACACCTTGACTACATTTAAAAATAAGGGTATAAATGCCACTAACGGGATGAACTCCAATATCGTTTCTGCTTTCAGTAAAAAATACAGTGATGCAACAATAAAACTTCCTATTACTAAGGAAGTATGATAATGCTTTACTTTCACGGCACCTAAAACGACTGCTAGCGTATTTTTATTTACTTTGGCATCAGACAGGCGATCTCGCATATTGTTTAGATTTAAAACTGCCGCGCTTAACAATCCTATTACTATTGCTGGCATAGCTACTAAATCCCCTAGACTTTTGCTGTATAAAAAATAACAGCCCATTACGCCTAATAAACCAAAAAACAGAAATACAAATAGGTCTCCCATCGCTCTATAACCATATGCTTTTTTACCAACCGTATAGGTAACAGCCGCTATAATAGCAGCAATACCTAGGTTAAAAAAAATAAAAGAAAGCAAAAAGTTTTCATTGCCAAAAGCGGTAAAAATCAACATAGTAGCAATTAGAAGCGTCAATGCCCCAGTAACTATCATCCCTATTTTTAAGTCTTTCGCTTTTAAAATCCCGCTTTGCATCGCTCGCATAGGGCCAACTCTGTCTTCATTATCGGTGCCTTTTACCCCATCGCCATAATCGTTTGCAAAATTAGAAAGTATTTGAAACCCCAATGTTGTTATAATTGCGAGAATACAAATAGTAAGATTGAAATTTTCTTCGGAAATAGCCACAGCACTGGCTGTAAGAATTCCTGAAATGGATAATGGAAGCGTTCTAAGTCGGGCTGCAGAAACCCAGGCACGTAATTTTGTCATGCAATCAATGGTTTTATTGCCGCAAAAATACAGTTAAATAAAAAAACCACCTCTAAAATTAGAGATGGCTTTTTCAATCGATATTAAACTACTTAAAACTACTCAACAATAAGTTTTTGTGAAACTCCTTCTTCATTTTTTACGATATACGTCCCGCTTGATAAGCTTGATGTATTAATAGTAGCCACATTAATCGCTTCAACAACTAAACGTCCGCTTATATCAAAAATGCTATAACTTCCTGGTTTGCTAACAAATACTTGGTTATTAGCTGGATTGGGGTATAATACAAACGCCGCTCCTGTAGCAACTCCAAACTCTGGTGTTGAAAGTATCACATTATCTAACGTATACATACTTAGCGTAGCACTTACTTCATTTGAAACAATAAGCATCGCTTTTCCGTAAGGGCTTTCTTCAGCAGTTACATAAGCAATCCCTTCTGGACCTAAATCGCCTGCTTCATCTCCACCTTCCACAGCATCTCTACTGTTTACATATTGTAAGAATACTGGATTAGCAGGATCTGTAATATTATAAACCATAACACCACCTATACGCTCTAATAAGATAAAAGCATAAAATTCATCATTGATTTCTTGAACCAATACACCTTCCGGCTCAGGACCTTTATTATCACTTCGGTTTTTCAGGTTGTTGTTACTATTACTTGCATTAAAAATAGCTCCGTAAACAGGATCGGCTGCAGTAATAACTTCAAAATCGTTACCACTATCGAAAACTAGGTTTCCTGTTTCCGCTTCAAAAATGCTGAAGGAACGACCTCCGAAAATGTGAATCTCTTCAAACAACCCATCACCATTAGCATCTCCAGAACCATTTGTTACGGCTATTTGAGACAGGTTTGAGTCTAATTCTAAAATATCAATATTACTGAAAACTGCAGGGTCCAGCGTATAATCGCTATCTCCAATTTTTCGTTCTTCTTCAAAGGTATCATACTCACGAGCATCACCTTCGTTTGCTGTAACGATGTAACTTGTCCCGTTCACTTCGTAATAGGAAATAGCATCTGGCATATACATCCCTTTTACTGGCCACGAAGCATTGAAGATAAAATCTGTTTCGTCTGAAAGGTCTAATGAATTTTCAGGAAGGCTGTGATCTTTTAATCCGAAAGAAATAACATCTGTAATTTCCATAGCTACAAGATCTACAATTGCATAAGCGTTGTTTTCCTGAAGCGTTACATATGCTTTTTGAGAATTAGCCGACACAGCTATATATTCAGGCTCCAAATCTTGTGAAACGGAAGCTCCCGGACCAAAAATACGAACACCAGCATCAATTAAATCTGCTTCGGAAGCATCGAAAGCATTAAAATTAAGCGTAGTTACACTTGCTTGTGTAATGGAAGCTAAACCTCCGCTTACATCAATTACTGAAATGGTTCCTTCAGGATCGATTGAATAATCATCACTTGGCTGACCTTCGTTTGCTGATAATAATAGGTTTCCATCGGGTGAAAATGTAATCATATCAGGTAAAACACCAACCTCAACAGCTACCGGGTTATTCCCATCAAGGTCTGAAAGTACCACCAAACCATTATCTGTTACAGGATCTACTGAAACAGCAGCTGCTACGATACCATTTTTAGTCGCCACACTCTGTACACTCACTCCACCAAAATCTGATACATTTACAGTAGCTAGCGGCTGAATATTTTCAGGATCTGAAAAATCTACTACTTCAATTGAAGCTGAATTGGTTACATACAATCGTTGTGTACTAGCATCGTAAGCAGTGATTTCGGCAGTACCATCGGCGTCTACCAAATAACTCGCGAGGTAATTAACGTCTAATACAGAAGCATCCGTTTCTGGAACCACGGTATCATTATCTAAAATATATACTGAGTGAACATCATTCCCTGAAACAACTGCATTGATTGCATTCTCTAATTCAATTACAAAAAACACATCGCTGTTATCATCTGTATTGTCTAGAATAGGAATTGTTATGGTTTGAGCAGTATCACTTCCAACAGGGAAAGTTACTGTTTCGGAAGCAGTAAATGTAAAGTCAGTTCCTTCAACTGCTGTTCCTCCGCCATTTAATACTACATCTACAGTAGTTTCAACAGCTACAGTTTCTGAAGGGGTTACTGTAATTGTCACTTCTGTTGCATTTTCAGAAACTGAAGTATATGCTTCATCAAAAGCTACAACAGTTTGTGAAACGGCTGGCCCGTCACCTGGTGAAGCAATGTTAGATACATCACTATTATCACCACCTTGAGCAATAGTTTCTACAGCTCCGTTTGCGTTACCAACCGCACTAAAAGCAGCTAGTTCAACATCGTATGACTGACCGTCGTTAGCATCGGTATCTGGGTATGAAGCATTGTCAATTGGTGAAGTACTCGCAGGATCGCCTGCCCATAGTGTTACAGCATCTCCACCAGCACCTAAACCAGCACCGTCTGTATACCCTACTTGAACACCTGTTAAATCTATTACGGGGTTCCAAACATCTGTAAACGTGGTAATATCTGCCGTGTTATCTGTAATTAAAACAATCACTTTAGCACCTGGCTGAATTTCAGTAATTCCTTGAATGATATCGGCATCGGCTGGTTCAGCAGATTCATCATCGTAATATAAATCTTCACTTACGCCTGCTTCCCAAGCTACGGTTCCATTATTTGTTATTTCGAACCAATCTGCTGTTAAATCAGTTCCGCTTTGTCCAGAAAAGATTTCAGTAATGGTAAGTTCCAACGGATTTGCAGCAGGTTCTCCTTCAAACTTGATATTATCAAGGTAAAGCGCTTCAGAAGAAGAATTGGTGCGTACTTCAACAACTAATTTTGCAGTAATGTTATCAGGTACTGAAATGTTTTCAGTTATCCAAGCACCTTCAATGCTTAAATCATTAATATCAGTTCCTTCCGTATTAAGGATATCGATCTCAGTACTATTTGTTTCATCTATAACGTAAATACGAATGCGATCATTGCTACTTTCGTTTACAGTACCGTCACCTTCATAACCGGTTTCGTTTACAAAATAATCAATCGATATAGTATTGTTTGTATAACCTGTAAAGTCTACAGCGTCAAATCCAACAATCATGTTTCCATCCGTATCAGACATTTGATAACCTTGAATTCCGTCGGTGTAGTTTGTTACATCGCCCGTAAAATCGGTTACACCCACAAAATCACCATCGGTTAATCCGCTACTTGGCGTATCATAAGGTTCATATTTGGCATCGAAACCTATTTCAGTAGCTACTTGTGTAAAGTCTACCGGTGCCTCATCTGTGTTATTAATAAGGTCGTGTGCAACCGAAGCGTCTCCCGTATCGGTATATTGATTGCCAATAGCAGGCTCTTCAAAGCTTGTTTCTGCTAGGGTCTCAATTTGTGAAAATGCAACAGCTGTCATTAAAAAAGCTGCAAAAAAAGTAATTTTTTTCATTATAAAAGTTAGTTTTAATTTTCAGCTAAAGTAGTAGTGGGATGTATTAGCAGTATTAGCTGAAATTTAAATTAAAGTGAAGAATTCTTATCAAAATGAAATAATCGTTGAGGTATATTAATTTTAAGTAAAAAAATAGTTAAAGAGATTGTTTTAAATTAAATTTCTATTTTTATAGCTACTAACTACTCTAATCCCATAATTATGAATTCTACCTATCATTTTGGATTGCTCTTTTTACGCTTAACATTTTCAGGGATGATGCTTACCCACGGTATCCCGAAGCTACTGAACCTTGTTCAAGGTGATATTCAGTTTGGCGACCCTATTGGGTTGGGACCTGCCGTCTCTTTAATTTTAGCTGTGATTGGCGAGGCTATTTGCCCTTTACTTATCATTCTAGGGTTAAAAACACGAATTGCAGCTATCCCTACCATAATTACTATGGCAGTTGCTGCTTTTATTGTTCATGGAAGTGACCCGCTTGGCACTAAAGAAATGGCTCTGCTTTACTTATTTGGTTTTACAGTAATCGCATTATTAGGTTCAGGACGATTTTCGTTGGATAGAAAGTAAGCGGTAAAAAAAAGGTGGTTAATTGAAAATTTTGACTAGCATTTCTTTTAACAAGTCGCCTTGTTCAATATTGGCAGCACCTACACCTTTACTTTTCATATCTACCTCACGAATACTACCAATAATAGCACTTACTTTTTTCATAGGATAATTTCGTGCGGCAAGTTGATAGTCTTTAATAAAATAAGGGCTTACTCCCAAAGCTCTTGCAGCTTGGTTTTTATCACTCAACGCGTGGTATTTCAAAAGCTTTGAAAAGAATGAATACATGAGTGCCACCGTCATAACCATTGGATTATTTTTCGGGTTTTGCCCAAAGTACTGAACGATGGAATATGCCTTTTTAATATCGCGTGCACCAATGGCGTTTTGTAGTTCGAAGTTATTAAAGTCTTTGCTTATCCCAATGTTACGTTCAATAAGTTGTGGGGTTATTTGCTCACCAGGTTGTATAATGAGTTGCAGTTTTTGCAGTTCGTTGTTTACCTTGCTTAAATCATTACCCAAAAACTCTGTAAGCATTTGCGCGGCTTTAGGCGTAATAGTATACCCTTTTCCCGCTAAAACTCGCTTAATCCAATCGGGAACTTGATTTTCATACAATTTTTTACTTTCAAAAAGAACACCGATTTTTTTAATTTCCTTGGCTAGCTTTTTTCTAGCATCTAGTTTTTTATACTTGTAGCAAAGCACCAACACCGTAGTGGGTTGTGGATCTTTAACATAGGCTACCAGATTCTCAATGGTTCGGGAAAGGTCTTGTGCCTCTTTTACAATCACCACTTGCCTTTCGGCCATCATGGGGTATCGTTTGGCATTACTCACAATCTCGTCGATAGTGACATCACGACCGTACAGAACCATTTGATTAAACCCTTTTTCTTCTTCTGAAAGAATTTTATCCTCAATATAATTTGCGATACCATCAATATAATAAGGTTCTTCGCCCATTAAAAAGTAAACGGGTTTTATGTTTCCACTTTTTATATCGTTTATGATGGTTTTGGCTTTATCTAAGGGCATGCTTAAACGTGAGGCTTTTGATTTATAATTTATTTGAAAAAACGCTTCGGGCAAATTTTGAACCTACTAAAGGAAACTGTTACTTTGCTATATGCATCAGTTAAACTTTCCAAAATATCAGTTTCGTTTCAAAAGTAGCGAAAACAAAACATTGATCTTTGACGAAATTAGGAAAAAATTTATAATCCTCACTCCTGAAGAATGGGTTAGGCAACATGTAGTTCAGTTTTTGATTTCAGAAAAAAAGTATCCAAAATCATTAATTAATGTTGAAAAGCAACTTAAGGTTAAGGATACGGTAAAAAGATATGATGTGGTAGTCTATAATCGAGACGGAAATATCTTTTTAATTGTAGAATGCAAAGCGCCTTCAATTCCTATAACACAACAAACTTTTGATCAGATTGCACGTTACAACTTGGTAGCCAACGCTACGTATTTAATGGTCACCAATGGTTTAGAACATTATTATTGCCAAATGGACTATGAAAATGAAAAGTATATTTTTTTAAGGGACCTTCCTGTTAAGTAAGACATTGGAATCAGTCTTGATTCTTTAATTTCATTTGATATAAATCAAAACCCTGTGCCCAGAAATTCTTTTCAATATTTTCTAATGTAAAGCCCATTTTTTCGTAGAATTGATACACAAGTTGGCTCGTTCTCACTTCAATTAACTCTACTTTTTGATTCCCTTTTAAATGATTAATGCGATGTTGTAGTAACTTCTTACCTATTCCTTTTCCTTGTGAATTAGGATTAATTATATCCCACGAAATTCGGGCAATTTTTTCTGTAGTAAGGTAATTAATTCCGCCAGAGCCAATTATTCTATTATCTTCTTCAACTACAAAATAGTCTTCTATTTCGTGCTCAAGGTAATGATCTAGATCGTTTTCTTCAGAAGCGTCAAAAAATTCAGGAATGTTTAATTGTAAAAGCTCTAGTACTTTTGGTTTATCCTTATATGAATATTCTCTAATCATTCTTTTAAATGATCTTTAATTAGCTACATCGCTAATAAACTTAATTCGATAAAGACGCAATTCTTCTTCATCATAATCACCATCAAACTCTTCCATGGCTTCGTCTATCTTATCATTTTCTGCTTCTAGAAAATATTCGTGTATTTCTTCTTGCTGATCTTCATCGAGTACATCTTCTAACCAATAGTCTATATTGAGTTTTGTACCACTATAAACTATGGCTTCCATTTCTCTTATAAAATCGTCCATATCCAACCCTTTACCATTGGCAATGGTATCTAAGGGTAGTTTTTTATCTACATTTTGAATAATATATAGCTTTAAGGCGCTATTGCTACCGGTAGATTTTACCACAAAGTCATCGGGACGTAGAATATCATTTTCTTCAACATACCGCTCAATTAAAGCAATAAAGCTCTTTCCAAATTTTTTCGCTTTGCTTTCCCCTACTCCATGAACATTGGATAACTCTTCTAAGGTTATAGGATATTTTAACGCCATATCCTCTAAAGAAGGGTCTTGAAAAATCACAAATGGTGGCAAATCCTTTTTGTCAGCGACTTTTTTACGTTCATCCTTTAATAACTTGAACAAGTTTTTGTCGGCTGCTTCTCCAGATTTTTGATTGGTTACAATAGCATCGTCATTCGCTTCTTTAAAACTATGGTCTTCGGTCATCATAAAACTGGAAGGGGATTTCATAAAGTCTCTTCCCTTATCCGTTAACTTAACCACCCCGTAGGTTTCAATATCTTTTTTAATATACCTTGCAACCAACAATTGGCGCAACAAGGCCATCCAGTAAGAAGGTTCTTTTTCTTTTCCTGTACCAAAAAAAGGTTGTGTGTCGGTTCGATGCGATTTAATCATAGCATTGGCTTTACCAACCAATACGTTTACTACTTCTTTGGCTTTATATTGCTGTTTGGTTTTTTCTACAATACTTAATAATAACGCTACATCTTCTTTGGCTTCATGTTTCTTTTTTGGATAGCGCATGTTGTCATCCATATCACCACCTTCTCCAGTTTTATTATCAAATTTTTCACCAAAATAATGAAGTATGAATTTTCTACGGGAAATAGATGTTTCAGCAAACGCTACAACTTCCTGTAAAAGGGCGTGTCCAATTTCCTGTTCGGCAACAGGTTTGCCACTCATAAATTTTTCGAGTTTTTCAATGTCTTTATAGCTATAAAAAGCCAAGCAATGTCCTTCACCACCATCACGACCTGCCCTACCAGTTTCTTGGTAATAGCTTTCAATGCTTTTAGGAATATCGTTATGTATTACAAACCGTACATCTGGTTTGTCTATACCCATACCAAAAGCGATAGTAGCCACCACAATATCGGTGTCTTCCTTTAAAAACATATCTTGATGCTTCACCCTTTTTTTAGCATCTAAGCCTGCATGGTAGGGTACGGCCTTTAGACCATTTACTTGCAGGGTTTGGGCAAGTTCTTCTACGCGTTTTCGGCTTAAACAATATATAATACCACTTTTGCCTTCGTTCTTTTTAACAAAACGAATAATATCGGCATCTACATTTTTGGTTTTTGGCCTTATTTCATAGTATAAATTAGGTCGGTTAAAAGACGCTTTAAAAGTATTGGCATCTTGAATACCTAGATTTTTTAAAATATCTTCCTGTACTTTCGGTGTTGCTGTTGCTGTAAGACCTATTATAGGGATATTATCGCCAATGCGTTCTATAATTTTTCGTAGGTTTCGATATTCAGGCCTAAAGTCGTGTCCCCATTCACTTATACAATGGGCTTCATCAATTGCCATAAAAGAAATGGTCTGTCCTTGCAGAAAGTCAACATATTCATCTTTTGTAAGTGATTCTGGTGCGACGTAAAGTAATTTGGTAATACCATTTGCGATATCACTTTTTACTTTTTTAACCTCGGTTTTATTTAATGAAGAGTTTAATACGTGTGCAATTCCTTCTTCCGAAGAAAGCGAACGCAACGCATCTACTTGATTTTTCATCAAAGCTATTAAAGGCGAAACTACAATGGCCGTGCCTTCTTCTATTAACGCGGGAAGTTGATAACATAGGGATTTACCACCTCCAGTAGGCATAATAACAAAGGTGTTATTGCCACCAAGGATACTTTTAACAACTTCCTCTTGAAGTCCTTTAAAAGCACTGAATCCAAAATATCTTTTAAGTGCTGCGTATAATTCGGTATCGGTCACGCTGCTATTTAAATTTTAATTAGTAATAAAAGGAAGTAAAATTAAATTGCCATAACACAGGAACAATTGTAATTTTGCAACCAACAATGTAAAACGTATCTTTAAACAGATGTTTAAGCCAGTTAGTGCATTTTGCATTTTCAATATACTAAATTCTGAAACAGTTTCAAACATTCAAAAGCTTAAAATTTGAACAAAGAACAACAAATTATTTCTGTAGCAAGAAAAACAATAGAGACTGAAAGTGAAGCTATTGCAAATTTAGCCCCTTTAGTTGACGCTGAATTCGCTGCTGCGGTAGACTTTATTTTTAACTCACAAGGAAGGGTTATCATTACCGGAATAGGCAAAAGTGCAAATATTGCCACAAAAATAGTTGCCACCCTAAACTCTACTGGTACACCCGCTATATTTATGCACGCTGCCGATGCTATTCACGGTGATTTAGGCACTATCCTTAAAAAGGATACCGTTATATGTATTTCAAAAAGTGGGAACACGCCTGAAATAAAGGTGCTCGTCCCACTAATTAAAGCAAGTGATAACAAGTTGATAGCCATAACCTCTAATAAAGATTCGTTTTTAGGTCAAAAAGCAGATTATGTTTTGCACGCTTATGTTGAAAAAGAAGCTTGCCCAAATAATCTTGCCCCTACAACAAGTACAACAGCACAATTAGTAATTGGTGATGCTCTGGCAATGGCATTATTAGATTTACGAGGATTTTCTAGCAAGGATTTTGCAAAATTCCATCCGGGAGGATCTTTAGGAAAAAAATTATACTTGCGAGTAAGCGACCTTACTTCATTAAATGAAAAGCCACAAGTACATCCTGACACCGAATTAAAAGATGTTATTGTTGAAATTTCAGAAAAAATGCTTGGTGTTGCCGCTGTTATTGAAAACGGAACGATTATAGGTATCATTACCGATGGCGATTTACGTAGGATGTTAAGCAAAATGGACAACCTAAAAGGGATAACAGCAAAAGATATTATGACCAAAAACCCGAAGAAAATCGAAAATGATGCGATGGCTGTAGAAGCCATTAAAACGATGGACGATTTTGGCATTACACAGCTATTAGCCGAAAAGGATGGAAAATACGCAGGTGTTGTCCACATTCACAACCTTACTAAAGAAGGCATTATTTAATGGCAAAACGACTTGAAAACCCCAACCCTGGAAAGGAAATGTCCTTCTTGGACCACCTAGAAGAACTTCGCTGGCATTTAATACGCTCTACAGCTGCCGTGGTGATTGTTGCTACGTTAGCCTTTATTGCTAAAGACTTTATTTTCGATGTTTTGTTGTTTGGGCCAAAAAGTGCCAATTTCCCAACCTATCGCCTACTTTGTAAAGCAGCTCAATTTATAGGTATGGACAGTTTTTGTTTTGACGAATTACCGTTTCGTATTCAAAGTAGAACGATGTCCGGACAATTTTCTGCCCATATATGGACTTCGATCACTGCGGGGATTATTGTAGCTTTCCCGTACATTGTTTATGAATTTTGGAAGTTTATCAGTCCAGGCCTTATGCCTAATGAGCGAAAAAACAGTAGAGGGTTTATTTTTGTAGCTTCGTTTTTATTTTTTATTGGTGTTTTGTTCGGGTATTATGTAATAACGCCGCTTTCTATCAACTTTTTGGGAAGCTACCGTGTAAGCGAAGAGGTTTTTAACGATTTTGATTTAAGTAGTTATATATCGTTGGTTCGCGCTTCTGTATTGGCCAGCGGGCTTATTTTTCAACTACCTATTGTTATTTATTTTTTAACTAAAGTAGGCTTGGTTACACCTGAAGTATTACGCAAGTATCGCAAATTTGCACTGGTAATTGTATTGATTATTTCAGCAGTAATAACTCCTCCAGATATTGCCAGTCAAGTAATAGTAGCCGTTCCAGTGGTTATATTATATGAAATAAGTATTTATATCTCAAAAGCGGTAATCCGTAAACAAAAAAAACAAGCTAAGAAAAATGGAAAATAATATTGTAGAAGAATTCAATGCATATCGTTCAAAAATGAACGACGCGATATTACAAGATAACAATAAGATTATCAAACGCATTTTTAACCTGGACACCAATGCTTTTTCTGAAGGAGCACTACCTAAAAAAACCAAAGAGCTAATTGGCTTGGGTAATTCTATGGTATTACGCTGTGATGACTGCGTGCGGTATCATTTGGAAGCTTGCTATAAGCTTGATGTTACAAAAGAAGAAGTGGTAGAAGCTTTAAGTGTATCATTACTTATTGGCGGCACGATTGTAATTCCACACTTGCGAAGAGCGTATGAATATTGGGAAGCATTGGATAACGCTTCAAAATAACCACTCCATTTTCAACAATAACAGCTTAAACGGTTGGCACAGCTATCAATAGTTAACAAAACAATAAGATAGCCAGCCTTTTAAAAGCCTTGTCAATTCGCTATATTTGCAATTCTGAAAATGTAAGATTAACCTCCAAAAACCGAATTATAGCATGACAAAAGCTGCAAAAATTATATATACAAAAACGGACGAAGCTCCTTATTTAGCTACACATTCATTACTTCCTATAATTGAAGCCTATACTGCGCCTTCAAACATAAAAATCGAAACTAGAGATATTTCTTTAGCAGGAAGAATTTTAGCACAATTTTCTGAATATCTAAAAGAAGATCAACGTGTAAACGATGCACTTGCCGAATTAGGTGAACTTGCTAAAACACCAGAGGCTAATATTATCAAACTTCCTAATATTAGTGCTTCTATGCCTCAATTAACTGCAGCTATTTCTGAATTACAGTCTAAAGGGTATAACTTACCAAATTACCCAGACGACCCTAAAAATGACGAAGAAAAGAAGATTCAATCTCTTTACAACAAAGCAAAAGGAAGTGCTGTAAACCCAGTATTGCGAGAAGGTAATAGTGACCGTAGAGCGCCAAAAGCTGTTAAAAACTACGCAAAGAAAAACCCGCACCGCATGGGTAAATGGAGCAGTGATTCTAAAAGTCACGTTTCAACCATGAGCCAAGGTGATTTTTTCCACAATGAAAAATCAGTTACAATCGATGCTGATACTAGTGTAAATATTGTTCATACCGATGCAAATGGAAAAGAAACCGTTTTAAAAGCGTCAATTCCTGTTTTAAAAGGCGAAGTAATTGATAGTACCTATATGAGCAAAAAGGCTTTATTGACCTTTTTAAAAGAACAAGTAAAAGACGCCAAAGAAAAAAACA
This sequence comes from Flavobacteriaceae bacterium UBA3179, assembly GCA_002364245.1. Classification (GTDB taxonomy): domain Bacteria; phylum Bacteroidota; class Bacteroidia; order Flavobacteriales; family Flavobacteriaceae; genus Marixanthomonas. The sequence continues at coordinate 14,849 of DEXR01000007.1, read as the reverse complement.
TCTTGTTTTCATTGCATATGAAAGCAACGATGATGAAAGTAAGCGATCCAATTATTTTTGGACATGCCGTGCGCGTTTATTTTGCTGAGTTGTTCGAGAAATATGGCGACACTTTTAAAGATTTAGGAGTTGATGTAAATAATGGTTTTGGAGACTTATTAAGCGAAATAGGAAGCCTTCCAGAAGCCAAACGTGAAGCAATCCTAAACGACATTAATCGCATTATGGATGAAAATCCAGACCTCGCAATGGTAAACAGCGATAAAGGTATAACGAATTTACACGTACCAAGTGATGTAATTATCGATGCTTCTATGCCGGCGATGATTCGTACTTCTGGACAAATGTGGGATAAAAACGGGGATACCAAAGACACTAAAGCTGTAATTCCAGACAGCAGTTATGCACCGTTGTATCAAGCTACAATTGACTTCTGTAAAAAACACGGAGCCTTCGACCCAACTACAATGGGAACCGTTAACAATGTTGGGCTAATGGCTCAAAAAGCAGAAGAATATGGTTCGCACGATAAAACATTTGAAATTTCTTCAGAAGGAAAAGTAAGCGTGGTTGATGCCAACGGAAATACCTTAATGGAACATACCGTTTCCGAAGGTGATATTTGGAGAATGTGTCAAGTAAAAGATTTACCGGTTCAAGACTGGGTAAAGTTAGCTGTAAGCAGAGCGCGTGCAACTGGATGGCCAGCAATTTTCTGGTTAGATGAAGATAGAGCTCACGATGCTGAGTTAATTAAAAAAGTAAACAAATACCTTCCAGAGCATAATCCTGAAGGATTGGATATAAAAATCCTTTCTACAGAAAAAGCAACCGAATATACATTAGAGCGAGTAAAAGCCGGTGAAAATACAATCTCAGTTACTGGAAACGTACTGCGTGATTATTTAACCGATCTTTTCCCTATCCTAGAATTAGGTACCAGTGCCAAAATGCTTTCTATTGTTCCATTAATGAATGGTGGTGGGTTATTTGAAACTGGAGCTGGTGGTTCTGCGCCAAAACACGTTCAGCAGTTTTTAGAAGAAGGACACCTTCGTTGGGATTCTTTAGGTGAGTTTTTGGCCCTAGCGGTTTCATTAGATCACTTAGGCGATACGTATAACAATGAAAAAGCAAAAGTACTAGCCGAGGCCTTAGATGAAGCCACTGAAATGTACTTAGACAATAAAAAATCGCCATCAAGAAAAGTTAACGAACTTGACAACAGAGGAAGTCATTTTTACTTAGCCTTATATTGGGCACAGCAATTAGCAAACCAAGATAAAGACGATGTACTAAAAAATCGCTTTACCCCTATTGCTAAAAAACTTTCTGAAAACGAAGAAGCGATTGTAAATGAGTTAAACGCTGCACAAGGGAGCGCAGTTGATATTAATGGCTATTACAAACCAGACGTTGACAGAGTCTATGCAGAAATGCGGGCAAGTAAAACACTGAACGATATACTTTCAGAAATTAAATAATTTACTTAAAAAGCCTTCAAAATAATTGAAGGCTTTTTATTTACCTTCATCAATCAAAAACACAAAATCAAACTTGAAAAATATATTTCTATGCATTTTTTTTCTTGCTAGCATTTCTTTGTTTGCCCAAGAAAAATTCACTCTTAGCGGTACCGTTTCGGCAGTGGAAAGTGGCGAAACGCTTATTGGAGTAAATATTCTTATTCCCTCTTTACAAACCGGAACGACTACAAACGAATATGGTTATTATTCCATAACGCTACCTGAAGGTGAATACGAAATCTTTTACAGCAGCCTTGGATTTGCGACACAGCAAACTATGTTATCACTTTCAGAAAATATTCAAAAGAATGTTTTTTTAGAAAATAGTACTGAATCACTAGACGAAGTATTGATAAAAACTGATGTAGAAGCACTAAATATCCGAAAGCCAGAAATGAGTATTAATAGACTTTCGGCTAATACCATCAAAAAAATTCCGGTAGTTTTAGGTGAGAAAGATGTTATTAAATCTATAAAATTACTTCCCGGGGTTACGGGAGCTGGTGAAGGCTCTAGCGGATTTAACGTTCGTGGCGGAGCGGCCGATCAAAACCTTATTTTACTAGACGAAGCTACACTTTACAATAGTGATCACTTATTTGGTTTCTTCTCGGTTTTCAATCCTGATGCTATTAAAGACCTTACCCTTTATAAAGGTGGAATTCCGGCAAGGTATGGTGGCCGTGTTTCTTCCGTATTAGATATTTATCAAAAAGATGGAAGTAAACGTAAATTTGGTGCGACTGGAGGAATTGGATTAGTAGCGAGCCGCTTGTTGTTAGAAGGTCCCATTAAAAAAGACACCGCTTCCTTTTTAGTGGGTGGCCGTAGTAGTTATGCACATCTTTTTCTACCCTTATTTGACAATGATAATGTGGCGTACTTCTATGATTTGAACACTAAAATCAGTTATAACCTGAATGAAAATAACAAACTTTTCCTCTCAGGATATTTTGGGAGAGATGTTTTTGATATTGCCGATAGCTTTTCGAATAGCTTCGGAAATACGACTTTAAACCTACGATGGAATCATCTTTTTTCTGAAAAATTATTTTCTAACCTCTCATTAATCTATTCAGACTATTATTACGGGTTAGAACTGAGTTTCGTAGAATTTGATTTTGATAGCGGTATTCGAAATTTCAATCTGAAATACGATTTCACTCATTTTCTATCAAATAACATTGAGTTGCGCTATGGATTAAATAGTATATATTATAAATTCAATCCTGGAGATATAAAACCTACAACCGAAAGCTCAGGTATTAATCCTTTTAAATTGACAGATAAATACGCTTTTGAAAATGCTATCTACGCAGAAGCCGAAATTGATCTAACTGACAAACTTGCTATACAAGCTGGTTTACGACTTTCAACATTTAATAGACTAGGTGAAGATGAATTAAATATCTATGCAAACGATAATCCCGTTGCTTATGATGAGAATTTAGATATCTATCAAAAAGCAACGCCAATAGATACGGTTTCCTTTAGTAGAAGTGAAACCATAAAAAGCTTTGCTAATTTAGAACCGCGCTTTTCCGTTGCGTATCAATTAAATGAAACATCTTCTGTAAAAGCCAGTTATAACAGGACAGCACAGTATATTCATTTAATAAGCAACACCACCGCCCCTACCCCTTTTGATATTTACGCCCCAAGTGGAAAATATATAGAACCGCAATTGGCTGATCAAGTAGCTGTAGGTTATTTTAAGAAGTTCAACAATTATTCTTTTGAAATTGAAAGCTTTTACAAAACCGTAGACAATCGGTTGGATTATGTAGATGGTGCCGATTTAATTGCCAACAATGCCGTAGAACAAATTTTGCTAAATGGCGAAGCAAGAGCATATGGATTGGAAGTTTTGTTCAGAAAAAACGAAGGAAAATTACAAGGTTGGATTGCTTATACATTATCAAAGAGTGAACAGCGCACACCCGGAAGAACATCTGAAGAAATTGGTATTAACAACGGACAATGGTACAATTCCCCTTGGGATAAAACCCACGATATTTCCATAACGGCGCAATACGAATTATCTAATAAATGGTCTTTTGGTGCTAATTTTATCTTTCAGACTGGGCAACCTGTTACTTTTCCAAACGGACAGTATGAATTTAACGGTTTAACAATTCCAGTTTATGAAGCAAGAAACAGCAGCCGTTTAAGTAGTTTTCATCATTTAGACCTTTCAGCAACGTGGACACCGAAGCCTAATTCTACCAAAAGATGGAAAGGCGAATGGGTTTTTAGTATTTATAATGTCTACAATAGAATGAACGCGGCTTCTATTTCGTTCAGGGAAAACACCGATATTAATCGTAACGAAGCTGTTCGGCTATCCATTTTCGGTATCATTCCAGCAGTAACATATAATTTTAAATTTTAGATGATGAAGAAATTTTTAATAGTTATTATTTGCTTCGGAATATTCACTTCGTGTGAAGAAGTTGTCGATGTAGATTTAAATGAAGGAAAACCAAAGTTGGTTATTGATGCCGAAATCACTAAAAATATTAAAGATAATTCTTCTATTGCACGTGTTAAACTTAGCACCACAGTTCCTTTTTTTGATAATGAGATAAATCTTGTAAATGATGCCACGGTTACTATTACTGATGAAAATGGCACGGAGTACGTTATTAAAAATACTTCAGAAGGAATATATGAATATCAGGATTTTAACCCGCAATCTAATACAGATTATACGCTTGAAGTAGTTTATAAAGATGAAGTTTATTCGGCTACTGAACAACTGCAACCTGTTGTTCCATTAGAATTTGTAGAACAACGAAACGATGGCGGATTTGATGGAGAAAGCATTGAACTAAAAGCCTTTTTTACCGATCCCGCTAACGTTGAAAATTATTACTTTTTTGAAGGATTATCTTCCAGAGGTAATGTCTACGATGCTTTTGATGATGAGTTTTTTGATGGGAACCCCATTTTCGGTTTCTATGTGGTTGACGATTTAGAAACGGGAGACGAAGTAACTTTTTACTTGCATGGCGCTAATGAGCAATTCTATAACTTTATGTTTATTTTATTGCAACAGGGAAGCGACGACAGTGGCGGTCCATTTGAAACCCAACCCGCTACAGTTCGAGGTAATCTTGTGAATGAAACAAATCCAGATAATTTTCCATTGGGCTATTTTCGTATTTCTGAAACTTCTATTTTAAATTATACGGTACAGTAAAAACGCTAGTAATTGTAAGTATTGTAACTTTGCAACATGACCTTTAAAAAAACAACTGAAGCAGATTCTCACTACGACCATCTAGAAAAGATGAGTGTTTCTGAATTGTTACATAACATAAACAAAGAAGATAAAACAGTGCCATTAGCAGTTGAAAAAGCACTTCCCGAAATAACTATTCTAACTGAAATTGTTTCAGAAAAACTAAAAAAGGGAGGTCGTCTTTTTTACATTGGCGCTGGTACTAGCGGACGATTAGGAATAGTAGATGCAAGCGAATGCCCACCTACTTTTGGCGTACCATACGGAATGGTAATCGGCCTGATTGCTGGTGGTGACAAAGCCATTCGGGATGCGGTGGAATTTGCCGAAGATTCTGAAAATCAAGGTTGGGACGACCTTAAAAGTCATGATGTTTCAGAAAAAGATGTCGTTATTGGCATTGCTGCTTCAGGTACAACCCCGTATGTAATTGGCGCATTGAAAAAATGTAACGAAACTAATATTGCCACCGGTTGTATTACCTGTAACGAAGGAAGCCCATTAGCAACTACAGCTAAATTTCCGGTAGTAGTAACTGTCGGACCTGAATTTGTAACGGGAAGTTCTCGAATGAAAGCCGGTACTGCTCAAAAATTAGTATTGAACATGATTTCCACCGCTGCAATGGTTCAATTAGGACGTGTAAAGGGAAATAAAATGGTAGATATGCAATTGAGCAATAACAAGTTGGTTGATCGCGGTACTAGAATGATTATGAGCGAATTGAATATTTCATCGGAAGAAGCTTCAAAACTATTACAACTACACGGAAGTGTCCGAAAAGCTATAAAGAATCACAAAAATTGAAAGACATCAACCAAAAACATACCAATAAACAGTTTCTAATAAAAGGTCTAAAACGGCTCGCAGTAGCCCTTCCGTTATTGGTTTTAACCACCTATCTTTTCACTTTCGCCTTTTTAAATAAAGAAACAATCCCTTTATACATCGTTTTACCGCTCGCCATTCTTTCCATGGCAGCAACAATTTACCTTCTTTTTAATGGAATAAAATGGATATTAAGTGCTCTTTTTGGTAAAAAAAATTAAGGCAACATATTTTTTTCAGTAATTAAGCATATCTGAAAAATTTTATACTCTCCTTTTATAAAAATACTTTTATACCTTTATATATCAATTAGGTATGAAAAAATATTTTAATAATACATATACTCTTAGCATTGTGCTTATTCTATTTTGCACAAAATATGTCATGTCGCAAGAGAATGAAGTAGTGCAAAAACAAGTTTCGTTTCGCGAATTGACTGTAAAACAGGGGCTTTCCCAAAATAGTGTAGTAAGCATTGCTCAAGACAGTACTGGTTTTATGTGGTTTGCTACTCAAGATGGGCTTAATAAATATGATGGTAAAAAGTTTACCCACTACGATAGGCAGTTTGAAGATATTACAAGGCCCAACTTTAGCAAACTTGGTAAAATTTATGTTGACAAAGAAGGAGGACTGTGGATTATATCCAGTACAGGTGTTTTGGAAAAATACAATGCAGCTAATGATACATTCGAGCCAGCTTCTAACATACAAGAAACGAGTGTTCTATATCAAGATAGCAAAAAAGAGTATTATCTTGGCACCTACGGAAATGGGCTGTATAAAATCAACCCAGCTACAAAAGACACGATACAACTTCTTAAAAAAAAACATCTTTCACTTAACAGCTATGATATTATAAAATGGCAAGGAACCATTCTTGTTTCTACTTCTAAAGGACTGTTGCAAATTAAAGATGGTAGTTATGGTTTTCTTGAAAATGAATTATTTCAAAATACAGCTCTCAGCGCCTTATCAAAAGATGAAGAAACTACATTATTTACTGGCAGCTATGGAAAAGGCCTATTTATCAAAACAATAAAGGAAAAAAAATTTTCACACTTCTCTGGGTTTGAGAATTATCCCTTTCCAACAGACTTAAACATTCAAGATTTATTATTAGATAACCAACAGCGCCTTTGGGTAGCAACCTACGGAAATGGCGCTTATTTAATAGATTTTGAAAACAAATCCATTCAGCATTTTACAGCAAACAAGACAAATCCCTACGCACTTCATTATAATGATGTGTTATGTCTCTATAAAGATTTTACCGAAACCATTTGGTTAGGCACAGATGGATCTGGATTAAGTTTTTACGATAAAAATTTAGTAAAATTTAATGTGCTCACCAATAACCAAACCCCTCCAAACATCCATGTGGATGTTGTTCGGGCCATAATGGTTGTCAACAATACAATCTGGATGGGTACATCAGGAAAAGGTTTGACCAAAGCTTCAGTATCTGGAAAAAAGTTTAAAACTTTTACTCAAGAAAACTCAAATTTGGCCGGCGATAGAATTATGAGCCTTCATATGGATGGTAGCGATCTTTTAATAGGACATCAAAACAAAGGCCTACAAATATTATCCAAAAACAATATAATTACAACGTGTAAAGGCATTGAAAATCTTACTGTTTGGAAAATATTGAAACGTGACGAAAATACATTCTGGCTTTGCACACGTAACCGTGGTCTTGTTGCCTATGACAAAAAAAGGGGGATTGTTAAAAATTATGATGTAACAAATTCAAATTTACAGACCAATAATATCCGTACCGTAGTGCAAGGTGATAACAATACCCTCTGGATTGGAACAGAAAATGATGGATTATATCGATTAAACATAGAAAAAGAATCCATTACAAAAATAAGCGCTATTCCAGATAACATTAAATGTCTGTATTATTCTAAAAACTTGCTTTGGGTGGGGACAAATGGAAACGGTTTAAAACTCTACAATATAGCCGAGAAAAATGTTCATGCTTTTACAAAAGATGATGGCCTACCCAACAATGTGGTATATGGCATATTGCCCGATGGCCAAAACAACCTTTGGTTGAGCACCAACCAAGGTTTAACAAAATTAAGCACCGATGCAAATTACCGTCCTACCATTGAAAACTATAGCAATTATGACGGTTTACAAGCTTTAGAATACAATACAGGAGCTTACTACAAGGATGAAAGTGGAACACTTTATTTTGGCGGTTTGGACGGTATCAATTGGTTTCAACCCAGTCAGTTGACTTTTAACCCAAAAAAACCAAAGACCGTTATTACCGGTTTTCAAGTTTTTAACCAGGATAAGAAGATGATTCCCAACCAAAATTTACCCTATAATAAAAACACACTTACCTTTAATTTTTCCTCCTTACATTATTCACAACCCGATCGAAATCAATACAAATATAGACTTGTAAACAATGACAAAGATTGGATTGCATCTGGAAATAACAATATTGCCCATTACACCAATCTACCACCAGATGATTATACATTTCAGGTAATATCAAGTAATTACGATGGGGTTTGGAACAACACCCCTGCTTCCTACTCTTTCACTATTTTAAAACCATGGTATGCTTCTACAATAGCTATTATTATCTACATAATTTGTGTTTTGCTCCTTATGTATGGACTCTATGCTTATTTAAAATGGAGGTGGAACGTTAAAAACCAATTAAGGCTTGAACACGAAGAAACCGAACGGCTTAAAAAATTGGACGAATTTAAAACAAAACTCTACACTAATATTTCGCACGAAATACGGACCCCATTAACATTAATCTCCGGGCCGGTGGAAAACCAATTGAAAAAAAACCAGCTAAGACCAGAGGACAAAAAAGACCTTGATTTAATACAACAAAATTCCAACCGCTTGATGCACTTGGTAAACCAGATGTTGGACTTATCGTTGGTCGATTCAGGACAAGCTAAGTTAACCGTTAAAAAGGCAGACCTTT
>DEXR01000007.1:429-6140 GCA_002364245.1 Flavobacteriaceae bacterium UBA3179 | reverse complement strand
GAAATTAAACTTACAGCTTTTAAAAAAGAAGGAAGTTTAGAACTTTCGATCACTAATGTAAAAGGCCATTCAAAAAAAACAGATATAAATAAATTGTTTAAACGTTTTCATCAAGACGACTCGTCGTCAGAAGGGATGGGTGTAGGTCTTGCACTTGTAAAAGAACTAGTTACACTGCATAAAGGTTCAATATCGGTTTCTGAAAAAAACACAAATCAAATAACTTTTTGCGCAACAATACCTATAACTAAAGAGGCTTTTGCTGAAAATGAAATCGTTAAACAAAATAAAGGCAGTCAAGAAACCGAAACCATTTTAAATAAAACAATTGAAAAAAACACGGTAAGACACTCTGTGTTGGTCGTTGAAGATAACCTTGAAATTCAAGAGTATATTGCTTCCAACCTCAATGAGGTTTATAATGTATTTACTGCGGAAAACGGAGAAGAAGGAATTAAAAAAGCCAACAAAGAACTGCCAGATTTGGTAATCAGTGACATTATGATGCCTGTCACCAACGGAATAGAGCTGTGCAATACGATAAAAAATGATGAGTTAACAAGCCACATCCCCATCATCCTGTTAACGGCAAAAGTAGGTGAAGAAAATGAAATTGAAGGTTTTAAAACCGGTGCCGATGCCTACATCACAAAACCTTTCAGCATTGAAAAACTACGTGTACGAGTTGAAAAACTGATAGAAAGCAGGCAAAAATTGAAAGAACATTTCGGTAAAACTTTTGAGCTAAATCCTGAACTCGCTATCACCTCTACCGAAACAAACTTTCTAAACCGTATGCAGGAGGTACTGGACAAACACATTACAGACCCTGAACTTACTAGTGAAGAGTTTTCAAAGCTCATGCACATGAGCCGTACCCAGCTGCACCGCAAACTGACCTCTATTGTTGGTATGAACACAACGACGTTTATTAGATTACAACGTTTAAAGTTGGCCTGTCCTTTACTAAAAGAAACAGATAGCAGTACTTCGGAAATTGCTTATCAAGTAGGCTTTAACTCTCCGTCATACTTTACCCGTTGCTTTAAGGAAGTGTATGGTTGTACCCCGACTGAATATACGCTTAAACAGACCTAAAGCAAAACTTTTATTGTTTTGCAACATTTGTAATAGCTTCTGAAACATATCTTCAAGTCCAAGGGCAAACACTTTTATAGTTTTATTCCTAGAAAAAGAAACTACTCGGAACAGTCAAAAATAGACTTCCTGTACGAGTAGCAGTTACCTTAAAACTAAATTAGTATGAAACCTTATTTTTCACAAACCGTAATACCTCTTATTATTTCAACTTTATTGATTTCGTGTGGCTTAACAGATGATGACGAAGCAGTCTTAGCGCCTTCTTTAACATATTCTTCTACAAATACAACCGCCACCTTTTTTGAGGAAGGTAATTCCTCTGCTCCAACTATCAACTGGAATGGAAACCAAGGTACTATTTCTTTGAATAGCAACATAGAGGGGCTAAGTATTAACAGTACTACAGGGGTATTAAACTGGAATAAGTTGCTACAGCCCGGTGATTATAGTGTTGAAATACTAGCTTCAAACAGTGCTGGTCAAACTACAGTTAATTATAATCTTAGCAACCCACTACAAGGAACATTTACGGGTACGTATAGCGATTTCTACTTTTTTCAAATCCATTTCAATATTGACGGTACAATGGAGCTAGCAGTCGATGATCCTAACAATCCGACAACTGGTTCTGGAACCTGGCAATTAATTGATGGTATCCTCACTGCAGATTACATTTATGATAATAGTCCTAACGCCAAATTTTCTGTATCTGGAACAATCACCCAAACCAGCACACAAGCAGTCTATACTGGTAATTGGTATAGTGGCCACGGTGCAGAAGATGGTAATGAAGGAGGCGAATTTGAGGTTATTTTAGATTAAAAATCTAGTGTTATGAAACCATTTATACTTTTTTTCATAATAATATTTGGAAATGTCTCCTGCTTACAGCAAGAGGAACACGTTACTGAAATTAAACTAGAATACAGTTCAGCGATGTGCCAAGGATATTGTGATTACACCTTTATTGTAAAAAAAAATTATAAGGAAGTTACCAAAACACCTGGAAAAGCGATACCCAGTCCTGAACTAAAAGTTAAAAAAGATACTATCAAGCTCACAACAGAAGAATGGCAACAGATAAGACAATCATTTGTATTAGACTCCATAAGAGCCTTACCCAAAATAAACGGATGTCCCGGTTGCGATGATGGTGCTATAGGTTCTTTACAGGTAATTTCTGAAAAAGATACCATTTCAATAAAATTTGAAGGGCCTAATCCCCCAAAAAGTATTACCCCTTTGGTTAGGTTAATTACTAAAGAAACATTTAAGGAATAGAAAAAATGAAAAATAACACACAGATAATCTCTACAGAATTAAAGACGATACCATAACACTCTATAAAAAAATTATATCTCTAGAAATTAATACACCTGCATCATGAACTATACAAAACTAAATCTTGTGCTCTTTATTAGCCTAGCTATTCTATTAAATAGTGGTTGTGGTGAAAAAAAGAATTCATCAGCAAAAGAGCCTGAAGAAGAACCATACATCACAGAGGAAATCTTAAATGAAATAGAAGCTGAGCAAAAACCTATAACCGATAAACTTAAAAAACGTACGCCTATAAGCAGTAGGGATATGGATGCTTGGATGCCGGATAAGTTGGGCAACTTAGATCGTGTGACCTATAAAACCAATGCAATGCCAACCTCATTCACCTTTGTTACAATAGCAAGCTTTAAAAGTTTGAATGATAGTGACCAATTAGATATCACTCTTATGGATGGAGCTGGTCATATGGGGAGTGTGGCGATTAGCCCTTTCTTAGATTTAGAACGCATTACTCGCTCAACATCAAACGATAAAGGATTTCAAAAAACAATATACAAAAACGGTACGGTTTACTTTCAAAAATATAACAAACAGGACGACACCTATATTTTACAATTTACAACTAACGATCGATATCTTGTTAAAATCGAAACGCAAAATATAACTGAAAAATCGCTTTGGGAATATGCAGGTCAATTTCATTTTAATGCACTTCCTGGAATATAAAATCTAATGATATGAAAACGATATACATACTTATTACAGCCTTATTTCTATCCACAGCATCTTCCTTCGCACAAATAGAAGGAATATTTGGTGATATCATGGAAGAAGTTCAAGAAAAAGTAGGAGATGCACAACAGGAAGCAGCCGATACGGCGTCCATGAAAGAATTTAAAAATGAAATTAAAGAAATACTCGCTGGAATAAACGGACTTGATAAATACTCTCGAGAGCTAAAATGTATTTATTTGATACTAAAATTAGCTTTACTAGAACAAAGCTTAGAAACTCGAATTGAGAATACAGCACTGTGTCAAGAAAAATATGATTTATACGGCATGCAACTTATGGTAAAGGCATCCTATACGGGAATAGGGTATTGTTTTGACTCATTAACCGAACTATTTGATGAATCCAATTATACTGATTTAGGCCAATTAATGCTTGAATATCTAGATTTAAGTGACAGAGCCATAAGTTGCTATAAAAGTGGATTAAAGCCAAGTGAACCTGAAAAATGCAGCTCTTTTAAAGGAATTTCCAAACTAGAAATAGATTTTGTTAAAACTGTAGGCTTGACTTTAGGCCCTTTCGATGCTGCTTTTAATAATTTGCTTATAAATGGTGAGTTGGATGATGATTTGAAAGCTTACTATTTTATGGCGCTACTTAAATATTTAATTCAAGAATACAATCCCGTTGCGGCACTAGCGAAATCAATTAATATTGGCTCAGTAATGAGTTCCCTCCCTTGCAAATAGCAATGGTCAACATTAAATAAATACTCCCTGCTATCAGTATCTAAATGTTTAGAATATATTAAATAAGCTACTGTGAATAATTGTAATTAATCAAAATACCAAAAAGCATGAAAACGATCTATTTTTTACTTGCAATAAGCCTCCTTTCGATGAGCAGCATACAGGCACAAACCGATGGAGTATTGGGTGATATTTTTAATGAAGTTAAGGGGATGTTGGGTGGAGAAGTAGAAGACCCGCAAGCTGCTCCAGAGTCCAAAGGGATGAAAAAACTAAGAGAACAGATAGCATTCTATACCCATGGTTTAGACGACTTAGATAAATATTCTTCAGAGCTAAAGTGTATTTATATGATTCTAAAATTAGCAGAACTCGATAGTGAGATTGAAGCTAGAGCGGAGAATGCAGCACTGTGTCAAGAACAATATGATTCATATGGAATGCAATTAATGGTAAAGGCATCATTTACCGGTATAGAGTATTGTTACGATGAGCTTTATGAAGAATGGATGGCTCGGGATAGCCCAGGAACAGATGAATACGAAGCTTATGAGCAATTAAAAAATGATTACAAAGAGTTTTCTCTAAAACGGAAAGCATGTGAAGATGGTATATTGAGTGGGGTTGTCCCTGAGCATTGTATGGTGAACTATTCAGATATAGAGCAAGATTTTATAGAAACACTTACTAAGTATGTGATGCTACTTTATCTATTAAATGGTTCTACGATGAATGAAGATAATATTGATTCATATCTTGATTTGGTCCTTCAGCGGTTATTAGAAGAATATCACCCAGTTCCAATTATGAAAAAAGCCATTGAAATTGGTCTTAAAATGAAAGCTCTTCCCTGTAGTGATGGTCGGGGTTAAATATAGAACTTCAAAAACCTACTTTAATAAAATATTCAATTCACATGAAAAGGAAATCATTAAAACACCCGGAAAAGCGATACCCAGTCCTAAACTAACAGTAAAAAAACACCATCAAGATTTCAAAAACCGGTTGGCACGAAACAACATAATCATTTGTATTGGACTCTGTAAGGACATTACCTAAAATAAACGGTTACCCAGGCTGCGATGATAGATTAATAGGTTCTTTACAGGTTATTGCTAATAAAGACACCCTGTTAATAAAATTTGAAGGCCCCGACCCACCAAATAGCATTGCACCGCTTATTGGTTAATTACAATAGAAACATTTAAAGAGTAGAGAAAATGAAAAAGATACTTTCAACAATATTATTAGTTTTTATGGTTACGCTTATTTCCTGTAACAGTGTCTATCAAGGAGTAATTAAAAAAATGACTGAAAAAATAGCCCCAGAACAACCCAAAAAACCACAAGCAACCGCACAACATGGTAATTATTCCAGTTTGCCTGAACGGGTTGGTTTTTATCCAGACAATACTCTCAATAGCATTAATTTTCCAAGCTGGGCAAGTAAAGAACTAGGTGTAACCATAAGAGAGAAAAGACAAATCAATACTAGCGAGAAAAGTTTAAATGTTTACTATCAACAATTTCATAAGGAATACCCTGTAGAAGGGAGTAGCTATATTCTCCACATCGATAATGGTAAAGTTACCTATGCAAATGGATTGTTATTTAATGATATTAGTGTTACAACAGAAATTAAAATTTCCGAAGAAGAAAACAATCAAATAGTAAAAGATACCTACCAAAACATTGAAATATTAGACACAAGTAATCCTTTTATTTTAGCCCTTCCCGGTTTAAAGCAGAACAAGTTTTGGTTCTGTTATAAAACATTAATTTTTAACAATAAGGACAAACTTCCCTATAAAATATATGTTGATATAAATACAAAAAAAGTTTTAA
>DEXR01000007.1:0-275 GCA_002364245.1 Flavobacteriaceae bacterium UBA3179 | reverse complement strand
TTTAATACACAATACATAGACGGTCTTACCAAAGAACAAAATAACATCACGATAGAATATCTTGAAAAAGGTTATAGACTTTTTGACACGATAAGAAACATTCATACCGTAACCACAAACAATCTTTCTTTTTTCAAAGAAATGAAGTTTGAACCCCAAGAAGATGGTACTGTTAAATATACAGGATATCGAAAAACGCTTTACGAAAACGACATCATCGAAGAGGATAATATTTGGAGTAATAATCCAGCTGCCGTAGAAGCACATTGGGGTGC
>DEXR01000053.1:15378-15523 GCA_002364245.1 Flavobacteriaceae bacterium UBA3179 | reverse complement strand
GTAAAAACGATATGGTTTTTGCCGTTGGTCCTGCCGGAACCGGTAAAACCTATACTGGAGTGGCATTAGCAGTAAAAGCATTAAAGGAAAAACAGGTTAAAAGGATTATACTAACCCGTCCAGCTGTAGAAGCAGGAGAGAATTT
>DEXR01000053.1:0-15222 GCA_002364245.1 Flavobacteriaceae bacterium UBA3179 | reverse complement strand
GTAGAAGCAGGAGAGAATTTAGGATTTTTGCCGGGAGATTTAAAGGAGAAATTAGATCCTTACATGCAACCGCTCTACGATGCGTTACGTGATATGATTCCTCATGAAAAACTAGAGTCACACATAGAAAAAGGAATCATTCAAATTGCCCCAATGGCATTTATGAGAGGACGTACCTTAGATAATGCTTTCGTCATTCTTGATGAAGCACAGAACACAACGCATGCACAAATGAAAATGTTTCTTACCCGTATGGGTAAAAATGCTAAATTTATGATTACAGGTGACCCTGGACAGATTGATTTACCACGACGGGTTATTTCAGGGTTGAAAGAAGCGTTACTGGTATTAAAAGATGTAAAGGGCGTGGGAGTTATCTATTTAGATGATAAAGATGTTATTCGCCACAGACTCGTTAAGAAAGTAATCGCAGCCTATAAGTCAATTGAAAATGTTGACTAATTAATAATTTACTGAATAAAGAATATATTATAATGAACACCCTAACTTCTACTAATTTTAATTTTCCTGGTCAAAAAAATGTATATCACGGAAAAGTACGTGAAGTCTACACATTGGAAAATGATACATTAGTAATGATTGCAACTGATAGGTTAAGCGCTTTCGATGTTGTCATGCCAAAAGGGATTCCATATAAAGGACAGATATTAAACCAGATTGCCACTAAAATGATGCGCGACACGGAAGATATTGTTCCCAATTGGTTAACCGCAACCCCTGACCCTAATGTTGCAGTAGGTGAAGCTTGCAAACCTTATAAAGTTGAAATGGTAATTCGTGGATACCTTAGTGGTCACGCAGCTCGTGAATATAAAGCTGGTAAACGAATGCTTTGTGGTGTCTCTATGCCTGAAGGAATGAAGGAAAATGATAAATTTCCACAACCTATTATAACTCCAGCTACAAAAGCTGAAGCTGGCGATCACGACGAAGATATTTCCAGGGAAGAAATTTTAAAGCGCAATATCGTTTCAGAAGAAGAGTATCTGCAATTAGAAGAGTATACCCATAAACTTTTTCAAAGAGGAACTGAAATTGCAGCCAAACGCGGATTGATTTTAGTAGATACTAAATATGAGTTCGGAAAAACAAAAGATGGAAAAATTGTGCTGATTGATGAAATCCATACCCCAGACTCTTCCAGATACTTCTATGCAGAAGGATATCAAGAACGTCAAGATAATAACGAACCACAAAAACAATTGTCAAAAGAGTTTGTAAGACAATGGTTAATTGAAAACGGTTTTCAAGGCCTCGAAGGACAACAAGTCCCTGAAATGAGTGATGAATATATCAAAACAGTTTCAGACCGGTATATTGAACTGTATGAAAACATTACTGGCGAAACTTTTATAAAAGCCGATGTTTCAAATATTCAAAACAGAATAGATCAAAACGTTATAAAATATCTTCAAAAGCAAAATTAAATTATTGCTGCTTTTCATTGAATTTTTTTTAAAAGAAAACAAGCTCTTTGCTTTTTATCGATAATAATTCAAATTTTTTTATAGTTTCTTTAACAAACCGTAAGCGTGTTTTCTTCGTAGGTTAAGTATAAATGTTTCTCTATCCCCAAGAAACACAAGTTTAATTAATCAAAAAAACACTTTATGGAAAGAACAACTACGCGAAACCTTTTTTTACTGGTTTCTATTATGTTAATGACATCTTTGTCTTATGGACAATTTATTGTCATGAACAACAACGATGCAGGACCTGGCTCTCTAAGGCAGGCTGTTATCGATGCAGATGCTGCAGCTGGTCCTAACACGATTACATTCAATGCAGACTACACGATCAACCTTACCACAGGACAAATAGTAATCAACGATGACCTTACCATTACGGGTACAGGGATAGGGAATACTATTGTAGATGGTACAGGTAATGGAACAGCTCGACTTATTGGAGCTAGTAATTTTACTGATTTGACTATTGAAGGAATAACATTTCGAAATGCCACTACATCAGTACCTGGTGCTGCTTTAGGGATTCAAAATGTAGTAAACGTAAACGTTATAGATTCTGAATTTAATAACAATGCAACAAATGCCGCCAATGGAGGGGGAGCAATTGGATCAACGCAGTCTAACCTTACGGTTTCAGGAAGTTTTTTCGACGGAAACACAGCTATTAATGCAGCGTCAAGTAGTGGAGGTGCTATTGGTCAAGATACAAGTGGAACATTAACGATTGTAAATTCTGAATTTACAAACAATACAGCAAACCGTGCAGGTGGAGCTATTGAAGTAAATTCTCCAGACCTTATTACCATTACAGATTCAAACTTCGACGGAAATATAGCTGTAGGTCCTCCCGGAAACGGAGGGTCTTTACATATTACAGGGAGTGCAGATGCTACAATTTCTGGTTCAACATTCATTAATAACGTAGCTGCTTTAGAAGGAGGAGCTTTATGGAATGGTTTAGGAACAATGACAGTATCTAACTGTACAATTGATAATAATGAAGCACAAGGAGCTGCTGCCGATGACGGTGGTGGTGGAATCTTCAATAATGGAGGTACATTAGATGTAAAAACTGGAACCAATATAACGAACAATCTAGCTAATGGAGCATCGGGTTCTGGTGGTGGAATTTTCAGTACTGGAGGTTCAGTAACTGTTACAAATGCTGTAATATCACAAAATAGCGCGAATCGTGCCGGTGGTGGTATGGAGGTTATTGAAGGTTCAGTAACCTTAAACAATACCGCACTTAGTATTAATGATGTTAATGGAACAGCAGGAACACCTAATCCGGGTAACGGAGGTGGAATGCATGTAAGTGGTGCCGCAACAGTTTCTATAAATGGAGGTATGGTTTCAGCAAACGAAGCTGCCAGTGAAGGTGGTGGACTTTGGAATCAAGCCGGAGCTACAATGACTGTTACCGATGCGATGGTAAATATAAATACCGCAGCCGGTAATGACGCCGATAACGGTGGAGGAGGAATCTTCAACAATGGAGGTGACTTAGGAATTGTAAATTCTACAGTTCAAAGTAATACAGCTACAGGAACTTCAGGTTCTGGTGGAGGTGTATTGACAACTGATGGTGATGTTACCGTTATAGGAGGAAGTATTGATAATAATTCTGCTAACCGCGCTGGTGGTGGAGTTGAAATTATCGATGGAATGCTTTCTATGGCAAATACGTCATTAAACTCTAACGGAGTAAATGGTTCTTCTGGAGCACCAAACCCAGGAAACGGTGGTGGATTGCATGTAAGTGGTGTCGCTAATGTTTCCATGTTTGGAGGTACGGTTTCCCTTAACGATGCTGCTGCTGAAGGTGGTGGTCTTTGGAACCAAGCCGGAAGCACTATGGAAGTAGATAATACCATTATAGACAGTAATACTGCAAGTGGAAACGATCCTGACCAAGGTGGAGGAGGAATCTTCAACAATGGCGGAACATTGATGGTACAGAATTCTTCTGAAATCACAAACAATTTTGCCGATGGGACTGCAGGTTCTGGTGGTGGAATCCAAAATGTAGCTGGCGGATCTGTAACCGTAAATAACACGATAATTTCAAACAACTTAGCAAACAGAGCCGGTGGTGGTATTGAAGATAATTCTTCAGTAACTGCAGGAAGCATAACGCTGTTTAATGTAAATTTAGATAACAATGAAGTAGGAAGCGCACCGGGTAATGGTGGTGGACTACATATAACAGGTCCTGGTACCGCTATGATAACCAACGGAACAGTAAACGGAAACGTTGCAACTGCCGAAGGTGGTGGTCTTTGGAATGGATCTGGAGAAATGACAGTTGATGGAACAACCATTGACGCAAACACAGCTAGTGGAGCCGACGCCGATCAAGGTGGTGGTGGAATCTTCAACGAAGGTGGAACCCTATCCGTGTTGAATGCAACTGTAAGCAACAATGTTGCTGATGGCGCATCTGGTTCTGGTGGTGGAATCTTGAACAATCAAGGAACACTTACTGTAACCGATTCTGAGTTAAGTGGAAACACTTCCATGAGAGCCGGTGGTGCGATAGAAGATAATTCAATTGCTGGAGGCTTGTTAACGTTGACGAATGTTGACTTAATGAACAACGCAACTGCATCTGCACCAGGTAACGGTGGTGGACTGCACATAACTGGTCCTGGAGACTCAAACATCACAGGTGGAACGGCAAGTGGAAACACGGCGTCTGCTGAAGGTGGAGCGTACTGGAACGGAGCTGGAATTATGACAATCGACGGAACAACTGTTGATGCAAACACAGCAAGCGGATCCGATGCCGATCAAGGTGGTGGTGGAATCTTCAATGAAGGAGGAACACTATCTGTATTGAATGCAACCGTAAGTAACAATGTTGCTGACGGCGCATCTGGATCTGGTGGTGGCATCTTGAACAATCAAGGTACTCTAACTGTAACCGATTCTGAATTAAGTGGAAACACTTCAATGAGAGCCGGTGGTGCAATTGAAGATAATTCAGTTGCTGGAAACATGTTGACATTGACTAATGTTGACCTAATGAACAACGCAACTGCGTCTGCACCGGGTAACGGTGGTGGATTGCACATTACTGGAGAAGGAGATGCTAACATCACGGGTGGAACTGCAAGTGGAAACACTGCCTCTGCTGAAGGTGGAGCACTTTGGAACAGTTTAGGAGTTATGACAATCGATGGAATGACAATCGACGGAAACACCGCAGAAGGAGCCGATGCCGATACTGGTGGTGGAGGTGTCTTCAATAATGGAGGTACGTTGAACATTGTCAACGGTACAGCAATTACTAATAATATGGCTACAGGAGCTTCAGGTTCTGGTGGTGGATTATTGAGTACAGCTGGTGATGTAACCATTACCGATGCTACGTTAGACTCCAATGCTGCGAATAGGGCAGGTGGAGCTATTGAATTGATTGATGGTAACTTAATATTTACTACTTCTGAAATGACAAACAACGATGTAAATGGAACGGCAGGAACAGCAGCACCGGGTAACGGTGGTGGTCTGCACGTAACAGGAAACAGCGGATTGATTACTATTTCAGAAAGTATTGTTTCAGGTAATGAAGCTGCTCAAGAAGGTGGTGGATTATGGAACCAAAGTGGAACGATGATGGTTGTTGAAACAACTACAATCGATTCAAATAGCACATTTGGTACTGCTGCCGATGACGGTGGAGCTGGTATCTTCAACAATGGAGGTATAGTTGAAGTTAATACATCTACAGTATCTAATAATATTGCTTCTGGAGCGACGAGTTCTGGTGGTGGTATTCACAATGCCGATGGCGGTGATGTAACTGTAATGGTAAGTACTATTTCAGGAAACACAGCAAACGGTTCTGGTGGTGGAATCCACAATAACGGAAACAGTTTTGATATCAATGCGGCTACAATAGCGATGAACGACGCATTAGCAAATGGAGGCGGTATTAGTAGTATGACTACTACGTCACTTAAAAACACATTGGTTGCTTTAAACAATGCAGGGAATGGTCAAGATGTTTCAGGAGTATTTGCTTCTAACGATTATAACTTGATTGGGACAGACGACGAAGGTGCGTTCCCTGAACAAGACAATGATATTGAAGAAGTAGACCCATTGGTTGGACCACTACAAAATAATGGTGGTGTAACGAATACACATCAATTATTGGAAGGATCTCCAGCATACAATGCAGGTGATCCAGCCGATCAGTTTAACGATCAAATTGATCAAGCTGTGTTTGATGATGTTCGCGATATTGGTGCTTTTGAAGCACAGGAAATATTACTTTCTATCGAGGATATCACGCAATCAGGAAATGGAATTGTAATTTACCCGAACCCTTCTACAGGAATAGCAACGGTAGAAATTCCTGAAACCTTTGGTGCAGCTATTCAAATTACAATAGTTGAATTAGGTTCTGGTAAAGTTGTAAATAATCTTACAACCTCTTTCGGAGCAACTGAGTTAAACTTTAATGCTATGGCTAACGGTGTTTATATAATCAATGTAACTTCAGAAGAAGGGACATCAACACACCGATTGATTTTGGCTAAATAAATTTCAATTTAGTTTTTTGTGGAAAGCCTCTTTCATTTAGTTGAAAGGGGCTTTTCTTTTTTAAAACTGAAGCTATGCATATACCCGAAATTTAATTCAGTAAAATCTGCCTGCCCTAAGTTAGAATTGAGACTCACCCCAATAAAAAAGTTGTTTTTAGGTGCCTTTCGGGTGCCGATGAAGTAATATTTCAATCCCAAGCGAGACGAGATGCGTTTTTTCAGTTTAAACTTGGTATCAAACTCCCCTAAAACAATATTGCTATTTTCAGGAATTTCTCTAGGTACCACATCCCACCCTTGATTGATACGCCAATCTATATTATACGCTGGTTTATGAATGTTGAAACCTACTTGTAAATTTATTCCGAAGTGATTCAGCAATACTTCCCCACTAACAAAAACACCAATATTTGAGGCACTCCAAGTAGCGTTTTCTTTAAAAGAATCGAACTCTCGTCCATCTTGTACTAACGATTCGTTATTTGTTATATAATCGTAATAATGTCTGTAAAAACGATAATAGGCACCAATACCAACTTTATAAGTACTGTTAAAAACCTTTCCATATTCACCAGATACAACATACACCCCTTTTTTATCATTAAAAGGTTTTGCCAACACCTGTAGGCCATAGCCCGATCGTAATGCGAGATACCTATAGCTACTTGTAGGAAAAACAAGTTTATCCGTTTCAGAATAAAAAGTAGGGTCACCATTATTTTTTATATCTGCTGATACACCAACCAAAAAAGAGTTAAACCCTTGATTTGGTAACCGTGTATGCCCATTGGAATGGTGTGAATACCCAAGACTTGCCCGCCAATCAATATTTTTTGTAGAGAAAACTTTATAATATCCAAAAAGTTTGAAAGACCATGTTATATCTGTAGTAACGGCCTCATTGTTTGGATTGGTAATGGGGTCGTACTTTTCTGTAAAATAAGAAGCACCCATTCCTACTTGTAGAGTAAGCCTTTTGCTTCTAAACGCATTAAACTCAATAAAAGGTAATACTGAAATTGCGCTACCCAATTTTTCGGTGTTTCCAAAATTGGTATAACCAATACTTATTCCCGTTCTGGGGCCTTTAAGGCGGTGTGCCCATTCTTGCGGGTTGTTATCATGTTCCCATCCAAAACTAACAATCGCTTGCGATTGTAATCCACGATCTGGAAAGTAACTATTGGCTTCGGCGGTAATGCCCAATAATATTTCAGGCGAAAAAATAAAGTTTGATTTTTTAGATAAAGAGTCAGGCTGTTGCGCAAACAACCCAAATGAAAATAATAATAATGAGGTTAGTATAGTTTTCTTCATAAAAAACTGCAAGAAACAATATAAATGTTACTTTTAAAAATATAAGGGATTTTTTAGTGCTATTTTTTACTGGCTAACTATTGGAAAAACTAGATTTATTTATTTCTGAAATGGCTTCTACGGCTTGGGGGCTACCTTTACTATTGCTTCTCATTGGTGGCGGACTGTATTTGTTGATACGTATTAAGTTTTTACCGTTTCGATATTTAGGTCACGCTATCGCAGTTTTACGGGGAAAATATGATAATGAAAGTGATTGCGGTGAAATTTCACATTTCCAGGCCTTAACGACAGCCCTTTCTGCAACTGTAGGCATGGGTAATATAGCAGGAGTTGCTGTAGCTATAGCCCTAGGAGGCCCTGGAGCGGTTTTTTGGATGTGGGTGAGTGCCGTCATCGGGATGTCCACCAAGTTTTTTACAGCTACGCTTGCTATTTTGTATAGAGGAAAAGATAGTGAAGGCAAAATTCAAGGGGGTCCTATGTATTTTATTATGGAAGGTTTGGGCAGAAAGTGGAAACCATTGGCCGTTGTATTTAGTATTGCTGGGTTAGTGGGTGCTTTACCTGTTTTTAACGTAAACCAGTTAACTCAAGCAATTAATGACATTTTATTGAAACCTGCCGGATTATACTACGGGTTTTCAAGTGATTTGATTATTGGTGTTATTTTAGTATTGATTACTTCAATAGTGATATTAGGTGGGCTATCCCGTATAAGTAAAACAGCTTCTAAATTAGTTCCTGCTATGGTGGTTTTCTATTTTATTATGGTGCTAATTATTTTAGGGGTGCATATTGATGTATTACCTTATTATTTCAAACTTATATTTACAGATGCTTTTTCAGCTTCATTTTATAAAGGCGATGCATTTTTAGGCGGAATCGTTGGCGGAATCATCTTATTGGGAATTCGTCGTGGAGCTTTTTCTAACGAAGCGGGGATAGGTACAGCACCTATGGCTCATGGGGCTGCAAAAACCAACGAGCCCATCCGTGAAGGACTGGTAGCGATGTTAGGTCCGGCTATAGACACACTTATTGTCTGTACATTAACGGCATTGACCATTTTGGTAACCGGTGTTTGGCAAAGCAGCGATGCTAATGGAGTAAGTTTAACGGCTACTGCATTTGCAGATGGCATTCCTAATTTTGGTAAATATGCGCTATTGCTCTGTATTGCCGTCTTTAGCATATCATCCTTATTTTCATATTCGTATTACGGAACCAAGTGTATGTCCTTTTTGTTCGGTGCTAAATACAAAGGATACTATAACTATATCTATATTGTAAGTATTATTATGGGAGCCACTACATCGTTGAGTATGATGATTAATTTAATTGACACCTTTTTTGCATTAATGGCTGTACCCACCATGACTGCAACTATTTTATTGGCACCACGGGTAATTAAAGAAGCTAAAAAATATTTCGGGAATTTAAAACTGAAATAGAGTAGATTACTTATCTATTTCCTTTAAAAAAGAATTCAGTTTTTTAGTTAGTTTTTCTGCCCCATCTGGGTTGAGGTGGTTTTCATTTCTGAAATCTTCAACTTTGAAGTCCGAATCTTTTTCAGTATTCAGAAAGTAAACGTTTTCATAAGTAGTATCTACATAATCTAGAATACTGTCCCTTCTTCTTAAAACATTAGGGTTTCTTAGCTCATTGTAATTTGGAAAAGTAGGAGGGCTCAAAACAACTACTTTCAAGTTTGTTTTTAAACAATATTCAATCATTTTATAAAAATAATTGCTATTGTAACTGAATGTTTTATGGTCTTCCCTTTTATATATTTTTACGGGCTTTTTAATAATAGCAGTACTGTCATAGTTTAGTTTTCTAAACTTTCCTTCATAATGATTTAAATCAAACCCATATTTATTATAAACATCAGGTAAGGTATCCCTTAAGTAATAGGTAATAAGCTTTTCTGAAAACAGACCTGGATGCGATTTGAAAAGAAGACTATCAATTGGGGTTACAGAGCGGCCAAAAGTGTTAACATGATAATATTTAAGGAACAAGCTGTTTTTCCAAAAATACCTTGACCTGTGAAGTAATTCAAAATGACCATACGAAGCTTCAAAAACCACTGTTTTAAGGTTCGGAAACCTATCAATCATACCTTTTAATAACGTAAAATCTATGTTATGGTGTTGCCCCCGCGAACTTAAATTTATGGCTGGTTTATCTAAAAACACAGGATTAACACCGCTTTGTATTTGTGAAGATCCAAAAACCACGGTTTCAATATTAAAACTCTCATCGTCCATATAATCTTTTATGATGGAAAAATTATTAGGAACCTTGGTAACGGCTATTTCAATAATACCATAAGCCATTATTACCGGTATAAAAAACACACAGCAAAGCAGTAAAAACCGAAGTTGGTTTTTTTTAAAACTGAAAATAGATAAATTCTTCTTTGGGTCCGGCATAACGTATAATGAAAAAGACAAACAAATAATATATAATCCAACGAATGGGTCTGTTATATTTTTTTTCTAAAAATTCAAATGGATGGTTTTTGGTTCTGGTCAATACCTCCATCACAATCAATAAAGGTACAAAAAGTACTCGAAGACCTATTTCTAACGAAAAAGGCTTACTGGGGATAAATGATAAAATCCTATGAATAATATTTAGAGCCATATCAAAATTTTCGGCCCTAAAAAAAATACAGGAAGTCATAATTAAGGTAAAACTATAGATTATAGTAACTGGTAAAGGCATTCTGGTTAAAAAATAATTTATATTATAGGTTTTGCTCTTAATAGTCATTGGTATCCGTTCAATTGAAATGGTAATGGCCTGAAACACCCCAAAAAACACAAAAGTCCAATTGGCTCCGTGCCAAAGTCCAATAAGGGTCATAGTAATGAATAAAGCAACGGTCCTGGAAACATAATTTCTTTTCCAACTTCGTATGAGTGGAGCATAAACATAATCGGTAAACCATTTGGTAAGGGTTATGTGCCATCGCTGCCAAAACTCGGCTACACTTCGGGACAAATAGGGGATATTGAAGTTTTTGCTCAAATTAAAACCAAACAGCTTTGCCGTACCAATGGCAATGTTCGAGTAGCCGGCAAAATCACAATATATCTGGAAGAAAAATAGGATAGAGGCATATAACAGGGATAAGCTACCAAAACTATCCGGTTCAGAATAAATAGTGTTTACAGCCAAGGCAACATTATCGGCCACCACCATTTTCATAAAAAGCCCCCAAAGCATTTGGCGTAATCCATCGACAACCAAAGACCTTTTAAAAACCCGTTGCTTATTGAATTGTGGCAACAATGATCGCGCACGTTCAATTGGTCCGGCGACCAATTGTGGGAAAAAACTAACAAAGCATAAAAAGTTTAAAATATTATGGGTAGGTTTTATACGGTTTCGATACACATCAATGCTATAGCTCATCGTTTGAAATGTATAAAAGCTCAGCCCTACCGGGAGTATTATGTTTAAAGTGTTGTAGGTGTATCCCTGTAGGTTTAAATTAAATAAGTTTGCAAAACCCTCAGCAAAGAAGTTGTAATACTTAAAGATAAAAAGGACACCTAAATTCCAAAAGATGCTAAGTAGTAAGTATAGTTTTTTATAGGTTTTAGCTTTTGAAGCGTTTATAGCCCTACCTGCCAAATAATCCACTAATGAGCTGACAATGATAAGCGATAAGAAGCGCCAATCCCATAAGCCATAAAATATATAACTAGCAATGAGAAGGACTCCATTTTGAGTCTTTATGCGTTTAAAACCCACTGCCCAATATACAAGTAGCACAATAGGTAGAAAGAGCCCAAACGAAAATGAGTTGAATAACAAAGGTTAGCTTGTTTTGATGCCAAATATAGTAAAAACGGCAAGAGAAAAATTTTTTTAAAAGAAAAAAGCCCGAAGATTAATTCGGGCTTTGTATTCTTTGAAAAAAGATATTTTATAAACCTCTAATTAATACATTATCAAAAGCAATATCTTCATCTCCGCTATTCAAACTCATAGAGATACGGATGGAAACCGTGGTTGAGTTAGTAGGGTTGTTACTAGTATTATTTTCAAACGCAGCTCTAAAGGGTTTAAAGGTGTCTGTAATTTCTTCTCCGTCACCAATGCCATCTAAATCGGTGTCAACTAAGGGAACTGTATTGAATTCGGTTCCATCATTTCTTATTGCAAAAAAGGGAGTCCATGTAGTTCCATTGTCAAAAGAATAATCTACACTTACATAATCACTATCATCCCAATCTTCATTTGAACTATCATCGTCTTCCGCAAAAATGGCATCAAAATAAATGGTGGAATAAAGAGATGCATCCATATTCTCAAAAACAATACTTTGAATAGGGGAAGCAACTTCACCATCTATATCTTGTGCAGCAAAAAAACTGTTTCCAATTATATCTGTAAAATTAACAGCACCAGCAAAATCACTACCATCAGTACGTATGAAGTAATCTTCACTACCATCAGTAAATTCAGGTACGCTTGAAATATAGTTAACATCTGCATCTTCAAAGTCTTCAAACACTAAGTTGTCAAGGCATCTAAAAGAGCTATCTGTTCTAAATGTACCCGATTTTTCCGCTGAAGTACCTCTTCTGAAATACCAAAGACCAACAAGTTCAGAACAATTAGGCGTATTGGTTGAGTATCCCATTTGCCCTGTCCACTCAACTGGGTAACTATTTGTGCCCACTGTAAAACCAACAGACGATACTCCGTCACCACTTTCGGCATTACAAAAAGTTAGATCACCATTGGTAGCATCAACTGTACACCCGTTTTGTATTCCATCACCAAAATAAGTCTGGCCATTAAAATTCATTTGGGTACTGTATGATTGATCTCCTGTTCCGTCATTACTAATCATCACATTAAATGTCATAGGTTCAGGATTTCCACAATCTACACAGTTATAAGTACCAGTAAAATTTACAATTGGGCTCTCACTTGTAGATTTGGCAGCAAGAATAGAACTTGGTGTGTTTTTAAAAACTACATTTTCTACAGTTACATTTTCACCATATTTATCAGCAGAAAAAGTAAATTTAAAGGCTTTTGATGAAAACTCTAAATTAGAAATGGTTTCGCTTTTATATACTTCTTTATTTGCCTTGGCTTCATAAACATCACCGTCTTGGGTTGTTAAAGTAGCGGTAGGATAATTAGTTGGATTAACCGAAGCTGCCATAATATTTTTGTTAGGAAATATAATGTCAACCTTTGCTCTATATTTAGAGTCTACCGTAGTAAATACACCTTTATATAAGCCTAAATTAGATTTATTACTTGCAAGTTCTTGGGTTAAATCCTGTTCTTGATTTGTAAGTTCATTGTTGTCAACACTACAAGAGGCAAATGTTGCAGCTGCGATAAAAGCATAAAGTAATTTTTTCATAAATAATTTAATTTGCGAGGGTTAATTGTATTTGACGCAAATTTATAATTTTTAACAAATTATTTTGTTAAATATGAATTAAATATGATAATGTGTTTAAAATTGAGGGGTTAAAGATTTGAGATCTTACTTAAAATAACTAAACGTGTCTCCATCTTTAAGATTCAAAAGAGATTCATAAATCAATTTAATAACATTCTCTACGTCATCCCTATGTACCATCTCAACAGTAGTGTGCATATAACGGAGTGGAAGTGATATCAAGGAACTAGCAACACCCATATTACTATATGCAAAAGCATCGGTGTCGGTTCCCGTAGCTCTAGATAGTGCAGCACGTTGAAAAGGTATTTTGTTTTTTTCTGCAGTATCAGTGATTATATCTCTAAGTTTTTGCTGAACGGCAGGAGCGTAGGCTACAACAGGTCCTTTGCCAATCTCGACATCCCCTTGCTTTTTTTGTTCAATCATCGGTGTGCTGGTGTCGTGCGTTACATCCGTAACTATTGCGGCATTAGGTTTAATGCGTTCAGCAATCATTTGAGCACCGCGCAACCCTATTTCCTCTTGTACCGAATTGGTAATATATAAACCAAAAGGTAACTTCTTTTTATTTTCATGCAACAGACGTGCAACTTCGGCAATCATAAAACCACCCATTCTATTATCTAATGCCCGGCAAACAAATTTATCTTTATTAAGAATATGAAACTCATCAGGGTAGGTGATAACACACCCCACGTGAATGCCCATTTTTTCAACTTCATCTTTGTCTTTACAGCCTACGTCAATAAAAATATTGTCAGGTTTAGGAGCTGCCTCCTTAGATTTATTGCGGGTGTGAATCGCGGGCCAGCCAAACACACCTTTCTTAATACCATCTTTAGTATGAATGTTTACAATTTTTGAAGGCGCTATCTGGTGATCACTACCACCATTCCGTACCACATATAACAATCCATTATCACTAATGTAATTAACATACCAGGAAATCTCATCTGCATGCCCCTCAATAACCACTTTATATTTAGCATCCGGATTAATCACTCCAACCGCACTTCCGTAGGTATCGGTAATAAACTCATCAACATATGGTTTTAAATAGTCCATCCACATTTTTTGACCATCCCATTCGTAGCCAGTTGGCGCCGCATTGTTAAGATAGTTTTTTAAAAAAGAAAGTGATTTTTTGTTCAGAATAGATTTTGCCATAAAAAGTATATTTACTAATGTTTAAGAATCGCAGTCAAAATTAGTAATTAAATACTAACTCATACGTTACAGAATGTATAATTTTGGAACAATTTTCGCTTAAATAGAAGCAAAAAGAACTAATAAATGAAATTAAAACACCCAATCCTACTTGTAACACTCTTGGCTTACTTTGCCCAAGATGCAATTGCGCAGGAAATAGGTCCTGTTAATAAAGTGGAAACCGATACCACCGAAAAACTATACTATATAGTAAAAGGAGATACTGTTCCACGCGAGTTTATCGACCTTGAAGAAGTAGTCTTGCTGAATAAGCTAAAGTTCAATTCCAAAAACGATAGGAGACGATACCTTATCCTGCGGCGCAAAACCCGTAAAGTATATCCCTACGCAAAATTAGCAGCCGAACGGCTCACAACTATGAATGAAAGATTGGAAACTTTAGAAAAGAACCGTTTAAAACGTAAATACACTAGGCGTATTCAAAAATATATAGAAGAAGAGTTTTCAGAAAAACTTAAAAAACTCACCCATACCGAGGGCCAGATACTTGTCAAATTAATACATCGACAAACTGGGCGTACTGCTTTTGAGCTTGTAAAAGAACTTCGTACCGGATGGCGTGCATTTTGGTATAACACCACAGCAAGCCTTTTTGAAATATCGCTCAAGGAAAAATACCAACCTTTCGTTAATAAAGAAGACTATATAATAGAAGATGTTTTAGAAAGATCTTTCCAGTCCAATATACTTGAAAGGCAAGAACCCGCTTTTAAAATTGATTACTTAGACCTAACAGAACACTGGAATACTACGACAGTTAAAAATTAATGTAGTCTTAGCTTGCCCATAAAAAATAGTTGGCTTATCTTTGCTGTTCGCTCTTTTTGGTAGTAGGGGTAAAACCTGAAAATGTAAATGCAGTAGCAGTATTTAGGTATTTCATATTATTGGTTTCGTGTAAAATTTGAGCCTTTGAATAAGTTCAAAACAAAACAATCTAATTTGTTTTGTTTTCAAAATACTGCAAAACAGCTTCTTAAAAAAAAGTTTAAAAAAACTTTAAAAAAGATTTGGCGGAAAGAAATAAAAGGCTGTATATTTGCACCCGCTTACAAACAGTGAGTGAGTTCTTAAACAGACGAAAGGAATAGTAAATACAGTGGTTCAAATCCATTGCGTCTAACAAAATAAGGCTTAAATATTAAGTCGAGTTTAAAGTTCATTGATATATTGAAAT
>DEXR01000012.1 GCA_002364245.1 Flavobacteriaceae bacterium UBA3179 | reverse complement strand
AATATGTTGATTGTCTCCATAAATCCGTTCTTATTTGTATGTTACAAATTTCAGGATTAAAAGACTGTAATGTGTTACGTTATATGCTGAATGATTTGTAGAATTTACTCTTCACGAATTATTACTACCAATTGGAATAATTTATGTCTCTTATAATCATAATGGGGACGTGTCTATCGGTCTTTAGTATTTGTAATCAAATACCCTTTTGATTGGATGACCTTTTTTATCTCATCGATATTCGTTTTAGTGGTATCAAATTCTATAATTGAAGTCCCTTCTTCAAAAGACGTAGATACATTTGTAACCCCGTCAATTTTATTTACAGAATGGTTGATATTTTCTTCACAACCAGAGCATACCATCCCTTCAATATTCAACTTTACAGTTTGAATATGTGTATTGTTTGTTGCAACAATTCCTTTTGTGGCCATTGGGTGAAATATTTGCGGATAATAAGAAACCAATGTCATTACAACAACAAACGCTGTAACCAACCACAAGTAGAATTTCGACTTAAAAAATGATGGTTTATCAGTTTCACAGTTGTCACAATCGTCCACTCTCTTTTTTTTATAAACTTGATAAAAAGCCAATCCCAATGACAAAAATGCTATGGCCAATAGATAAGGTTTCAATGCAATAAGCCAAGAAAAATAGACAGAACTCCCACTAATACCAACTACACTTGTAAGTAGTAAAGGACCCCAGCAGCATAGTTTAAGGGAAACTGCTGAAAATACAGCAGTACCCATAGATGCTTTTTTGTTCAATTTGGTAAGTGCCATACCTAACAACTTCCTATTCCAGCATTTACCAAATCATCTTTTGTGATTTCGATGTTGGTGCAGCAATTCAGTAGTTTTCCGTTAACAGCAATGGCAGGAACTCTTGTAACCCCATATTCCTTCATTTTTGAAACACATATTTTACTTTCGCATTGCTCAGACAGATTATGAAGTATGATTTCGCAGTCCTTTCCTGCTGTCTCTTTTACTAATTGCACCACAGGCTCGCATACCGGGCAACCTGCTGTAAAAATCTCGATTTGTCGTTTCATCTTATTTAAGTTTAAATTAATAATGGAACAAAGATGAGAACGTGAGGTAGGGGGTCACCAAACTTTTTTTAACCTTTTTTTTCGTTGTAGTTTTTTAATCTGGTTTCAATAGTTTGGATTTCTTTTAAGCGATTGGTCAAATCGGATAATTCCAAATTGGGGAATTCACTTTTTAAATATTCAATTTTATCTTCATTGCCACAATTTCCTGGGCAAGAGTCCACGGCCTTTACAATTCCAATAGCAAGTGCTTTTCGATAGACTTCATCCAGCAGTAAGTAATGTGCTTTTTGAATCCCCTTATCAATGGATCTGAACTGTATGTTTATTTGTTCGGGGTCCTTTCCTTCATCAAGCATTTTAACAATGCCGTTTATTTGACCACTCAAAGTTTTTAATCTGGATTTAATATCCAAGATTAAATCAGTAGGTAATTTGTACTGTTCTCCTTTCATAACTCAAACTTAACTCGCGCAGCAACTTAATTTGGAAACATCTTTCCCAAAGGTAATCGCTGCCAGTTTAACAGATTCTCCTAAAGTTAAATATGGATAAAAGCTTTCTGCTAAATCTTTTACAGTGATTCCAAATTTAATGGCCATACTTAATTGTTGTATCAGTTCACCACCTTCTGGTGCAACTACTCTTGCGCCTATTAATTTATCGGTTTCAGTGTTACGTATCAGTTTTATGAACCCTCTGGTATCTTGAGCTGCCAAGGCTCTTGGAACGTGAATTAAATCAAGTTTACTGACTTCAAAAGGTATTCCCTTTTTTTCTGCTTCTTTTTCATCTATACCTGCTCCTGCTATTTGAGGGTCTGTAAATACTACCCAAGGCAATGATGAATAATCAATACTTGTTTTTGATGATGAAAATGCATTGTTTACTGCTGTGCTGCCTTCTGTGGCCGCTGTATAAACAAATGCCGGTGTATTTGCTACATCTCCTGCTGCATAAATATTGGAAATATTGGTTTCCATTTTTTCATTTACAATAATATGGCCGCTTTCTGTTAACTTTAGGCCAATATTTTCAAGCCCTAATTTAGAGGTGTTAGGCTTCGTCCCTGTAGCCACCACAATATGTCCTTTTTCAACAATTTGAGTTGTGGAACCATCAGGACAATTACAATGAATAATTTTATCGTTACCCTTCTTTTCAAATTTAAACGCTCTAAAGTTTGGAAGGATTTCAATCCCTTCACTTTTCATTTGTTCTACCAAAACATCTGTAATATCTTTTGTTTGACTGCGTAATGGCCTGTCGGTAAATTCTATGATACGTACTTTTACACCCAATCTGTTGTAAGCCATCGCAATTTCCAAACCAATATAACCAGCTCCCATAATGGTCAAACTTTCAGGTTTTTCCTCTAAATCGAACAAGGTCACATTGGTTAAATAACCAACCTCATTCAATCCTTCAATATTTGGAATATTGGTAGTTGCGCCTGTTGCCATTAGAATGTTGGTTGCTGTGTAGGTGTCTTTTCCATCCATAAGGATTGTTTTATTATCAACAAGTTCAGCCCAACCTGTACGCATTATCAGGTTTTCAAAATCACTTACCACATCCATATATTTTTGTTGCTGAAGTGAAGCAACCAATGCTTTTTTATCTTTTATGATTTGTGTAAAATCAATGTCTGCTCCTTTAGGTTTTATACCCTTAAAATTGGAATGTGTAGCGAGACGTACCGTTTCGGCAACCCGAATAAGGTTTTTAGACGGTACACAACCCACATTTACGCAAGTGCCACCAAAATCTAATCCTGCATTTACCATAAGTGTTGTGAGCCCTAAACCTTCAGCTTTAATGGCTGCTGAAAATGCAGCTGAACCACCACCAATAATTATTAAATCGAATTGATTTTGGCCTTTGGAATTTACAGCGGAAACCTCTTCCTCGTCGACATTATTTACAACCGAATAATCACCAACGCTGTTTATAGCATCTATTACATTTGCCTTACTCATCTTATCAGCATCAAAAGTAAATTCGCCTTTTCCGGTTTCGTGGTTAACTGTGGAACTTAAAACTCCTTCAGTTGCGTTCATATCCTTTTCGATATGTGTTGCACAACCTTCACAGGTCATACCCTCGATTTCCAATGTAATGGTTTCTCTATTTTGAGGCATTTTGATTTTCATTTTAGCTGTATTATTCATTGAAATCGGTACTGTTTACTTATTAAAAATTAGACCTTCCCTTTAATTGCTTCGGCCTTAAACCCTTTCTCTTCTATGATAAGCTTTAGGGCTTTGATACTTGTTTTTGAACCATCAAACTCAATAACGGCAATATCTCCAGGGTATTCAACCGAATGTTCCAAAACACCATCTACTTCCTTTAATTCATTATAAATAGCATTGGAACAACCAGCACAAGTAATGCCTGTAATTTTAAATTTCACCGTGGTTGCATTGTGTTTCTTTGAAGCTCCTTCCATAACTTGATTTGTAACCACCTTGCTTTGTGATTTGGCCTGAAAAGAAAACAGCATTAAAGCCAAAAATGGGCACTATTGATAGTTTTTTCATAATGGGTAATTTTGCGTTTATTTGTCTTTTATAACTTTGTATCCTGTTGAATTAATTGCCTTTTCAATAGCTACTTTAGAGGTTTTAGACTTATCAAACTCTACGACGGTATTTCCCCTTTCATACGAAGGGGTTACATTTATAATACCGTCCAATTCATTTACAGCGTGTTTTATGCTTTCTTCACAGCCAGCACAAGTCATTCCTTGAACATTAAAGTTTACAGTTTGAATATTTGATTGGTTTACAATGACTACTTCTTTTTTATTATCTGGATAAAAAATGGATGAATAATATGGAAATGCCAGCATTATAATTGCAAATACAGTTACAATTCCTAAAAACTTTTTTGATTGAATAAATTTTGGTTTGTCGTCCGTATCGCATTCGCAGTCAATTTCTTTTTGAGGTTTTAGTTTTTGATACCAAGCAAAGCCGAGCACTAAAATTGTTAGCCCGATTAGATAAGGTCTAAAAGGCTCAATCCAAGAAAATGTTGAGGCAATTCCGCTTGTTCCTGCAATGAGAGCCAAAACGGGTGTAATACAACATAATGAAGCTGTAATAGCAGCAAGTAAACCTGCACCAATTAATTTTTTTTCACGTTTCATATCGTTTCTAAAACTTTGTTTTTATCGAGTATTTCAAAAAACGGATTCAAGAATGTTGAATATTCAGGAGTTAGTGAGTAAAAAATGGTTTGGGCTTCTCTTTCCGTTTGCAATAAATTTCTGTCCTTCATTTTTCTCAAATGTTGGGAAATAGCTGAAATGTTCATTCCGAGAATGTCGCTTAAATCACAAACGCAAAGTCTTTTTTCCTCAAAGAGTAGGTAAAGAATTTTCAGCCTTACACTATTTCCAACCAATGAAAGTCCATTTGCTAAATAATCAAATGTTTCGTTTAGTTCTGAAACCGTCACTTTACAACGGTTTATCTGTTCAATATCCGCTTGTTGTCTTATGCAAGAATTATTTTCCATAAAACAAAGTTACATTTATTTATTATTTAAGCAAATGCTAAAATAAATATGAAATGATAAAGAAGTTTAGATCATTATGTCCTTTTCGTTTTGGTTCGTGTTTTGACAAAAACTAAAACTAGCGAATTGTACTTCTGTTCTTTTAGCTTGTAGGAATAGGTAATGCTGGCTTTTCTGTCAATTGTCTTTTAAAACTACAAAACAGAAAATTCTGCATGGTGTTGAACGGTGTTGTGTGGTCCTCTGTTATACATTGAATTTTGTCAAATCCCTTTTTTAATTCCAATGTTAATTCCTCTTCATTGTATTGTTTTATTTCAAGTCCGCTACATTTTTTTGGTCCGTTTTGTGAAAAGGTACCGATTACTAAATAGCCACTTACAAATTTTGTCGCTTGCTTAATATATTTTTTAATTTGGCCATCTGTTGTAAGAAAATGAAAAGTTGCCCTGTCGTGCCAAACATCAAAAGACGAATGAGGTTTAAATTCGGTAATGTCGCTTACAATCCAATTTACTTTACTTGCCTTTTCTCCCAATCTTTTTTTAGCTTTCGCAATTGCTTTTTCTGAAATATCAAGTACAGTAATGTTATTATACCCTTCCCCAAGTAAATAGTCAACAAGTTTACTGTCGCCACCACCAATGTCTATAATTTTTGCCTTTTTATTTAGTTTGAACGAACGTA
>DEXR01000005.1:607-8188 GCA_002364245.1 Flavobacteriaceae bacterium UBA3179 | reverse complement strand
TGGATATGGGAAGACCTTGGGGCGATATGTATGAAGTTGCGCTGTGGGAAGATATGCTCAAAGTACAGGGAGATGAACTTTTTTATGCCTATGTAGTCGATAACCAAGCCATTGTAATCCCGGAAACAATCGATGCTATTAGGGCATTAACTGGAATTGAAACAGATGGTACAAAATCCATAGCCAAAACAAATGAAAGTTTAGGAATCCATTAAATACTATCAAAATGAAAACAGACAAGAATATAGTAGAACTTTTAGGAGAAAAAGCAGACTTCTATTTAGAACACGTTTGTGAAAAAATAACAAAGGATGAATTGCAAGTGCCAAGCAAAAATAGTTTAGAAAAAGTATTTGGCAATAGCAACAGAAATTCACAGGTACTTCGTAGCCTTTCCCAATTATACAATCACGGAAATCTGGCAGGAACTGGTTATTTAAGTATCCTTCCTGTTGACCAAGGTATTGAGCATAGCGCGGCCTTTTCATTCTATAAAAACCCAGATTATTTCGACCCAGAGAACATTATAAAACTCGCCCTTGAGGCCGGTTGTAATGGGGTGGCTTCCACGTTTGGGGTTTTGGGTTTGAATGCCCGAAAATATGCCCATAAAATCCCTTTTATCGTTAAGATTAACCACAATGAACTGCTTACCTACCCGAACAAATATGACCAAACACTCTTTGGTAAGGTAAAAACCGCTTGGGATATGGGAGCAATTGCCGTAGGAGCTACGATTTATTTTGGTTCAGCGGAAAGTAACAGACAACTCAAAGAAATAGCAGAGGCTTTTGAAGAAGCTCATAATCTTGGTATGGCTACCATTTTATGGTGCTATACACGAAATGAAGCTTTTAAAACCGAAAAAGAAGATTACCACGCGGCTGCCGATGTTACTGGGCAGGCCAATCATTTGGGCGTAACTATTCAAGCGGATATCATCAAACAAAAATTACCAACCAATAATTTCGGGTTTAAAGAAATAGGATTTGGAAAATATGATGATGAAATGTATAAAACGTTGACGACAGACCATCCCATTGACCTTTGTCGATTACAGGTAGCAAATTGTTATATGGGTAAAATAGGACTGATAAATTCTGGCGGTGGTTCTAAAGGGAAGTCCGATTTAGTTGATGCTATAACTACTGCCGTCATCAATAAAAGGGCTGGTGGCTCTGGGCTGATAATGGGAAGAAAAGCATTTCAAAAGCCTTTTAGCGAAGGCGTGAAAGTATTACAATCTGTTCAGGAAGTTTATTTGGACGATAAAATTAGTATAGCATAATCAACAGAATGTTTGATACAGAGATAAAATCATTAAAATCACTTAACCACTACCTCCTTAAACTGGTAGAAAGCCGTCTATGGCTTAAAGTAATCATTGCCTTATTTTTAGGTGTTGGATTTGGTCTGCTATTGAGTCCACAAAATGGATGGATTTCTAAAGAAACAGCAGATATCGCGGGGAATTGGCTGGCATTGCCCGGTGTACTATTTCTGAAACTGGTTCAAATGATTATGATTCCGTTGATTGTGGCTTCCATCATCACAGGAATCGCAAGTAATGATAAGGACAGTTTAAAAAAATTAGGTGGTGGTGTTTTACTATATTTTTTGGGCACAACAATAGTTTCGGTTAGCATTGGTACGATACTATCCCAAATTTTTAGACCGGGTCGTTTTCTTCATCAACAAGCACTAAAAGAGCATAATGAAATTACGGCAGTTTCAACTGATGAACCCGAGCTTTCCTTCGGAGTTGAAACGATTCCTGATGCCATCTCAAACCTGCTTCCTGAAAATCCATTGGCATCTATGGTAAGTGGTGAAATGTTAAGTATTGTCATTTTCACAATCATTATTGGTGTAGCTGTGCTATCTCTTGAAAATGATTTACTGCGCCCAGTAAAGCTGCTTCTAAGTGCCATTCAGGAAGTCTGTATGACGGTGGTAAAATGGTCTATGTTATTAGTCCCTATTGCTGTTTTCGGACTTATGGCACAGCTTACCTCTAGTGTTGGTTTAAGTTCTCTTTCCGGTCTCACCTATTATGTTGGCGTCGTCCTGCTCGGTCTATTACTTTTGGTAATTTTCTATTTAGGGCTAATTATGCTTCTTGGAAAAGCAAACCCTATGCATTTCCTAAAAAAAATAAGGGACGTTCAATTATTGGCCTTTTCAACCACAAGCTCTGCAGCCGTGATGCCACTTTCCCTTCAAACAGCCGAAGAAGAATTGAAGGTTGATAAGACCATTAGCAATTTTATCATCCCCATAGGTGCAACCGTCAATATGGATGGCACTGCACTCTATCAAACCATAACTACGCTATTCATAGCCCAAGCCTATGGCTTGGAAATGAGTTTGCTCAATATTATTGTGGTCATCGTAACTATCGTGGCTGCTTCCATTGGCACACCTGCCATTCCTGGAGGTGGTGTGGTAATACTCGCGTCTGTATTGGGAAGTGTCGGTATCCCAGCTGAAGGCATCATCATTATCATTGGTGTAGAAAGATTGTTGGGAATGTTCAGAACAGCTGTAAACGTAACGGGTGATCTTACAGCTTGTATGGTTTTTAATAGCTTGTATGGTATAAAAAAGACTGAAATTCTTAAAAAAGAAGCTTTATAACTATGGATAATACTATAAAACATATAGGTGTATTTACCTCTGGAGGTGATAGTCCAGGGATGAATGCAGCCTTGTACGCCATTGCAAAAACGGCTGAAGCAAATGGTATAAAAGTTAGTGGTTTTCGAAAAGGATATGAAGGATTGATAGACGGTGACTTGGTTCAATTAAGATCATACAAATTACAAAAACTGACCCAAAAAGGAGGCACTATCTTAAAGACGGCACGAAGCAAACGTTTTATGGAACTGGACGGTCGAAAAAAAGCCTTGCAAACCCTAAATGCAAACAAAATAGACGCGTTGATTGCCGTTGGTGGCGACGGTACATTTAAAGGTCTATTGGCTTTTTCAGAGATATGCGATATCCCATTCATAGGGATTCCCGGAACTATTGACAACGATATTTCGGGTACGGATTACACCCTTGGTTTTGATTCCGCAGTTAACACAGCCATTGAAAATATTGATAAAATAAGGGATACTGCCGAATCTCACAATCGGGTATTTATCGTGGAAGTAATGGGAAGGGATTCGGGTTATATTGGCATTCATTCTGGTTTGACGGTTGGTGCGGACGCCATTTTAATTCCAGAGAGCGGTAAGGACTTTATTAACCTATTGAAAAAAGTGAAAAATTACAATAGCGAGGATGCTTTTCTAATAGTAGTTTCTGAAGGTGACGAAATTGGTGCCGAACTTGTTTCTTCAAAAATAAAGGAAGTCAATCCCAATGTCGATTTACGCATAACAAAGCTTGGCCACATACAGCGAGGTGGAAATCCGTCAGCTTTAGATAGAATGTTGGGTATTAGGCTTGGGGTGGAAGCCGTAAAATCACTTTTACAAAGTAAAAAGAATGTAATGGTTGGGATTTTAAACAATCAATTGCACTTAACCCCTTTTAGTGAAGTGGTCAAACAACATCAGGTCAATAAAGAATTGCACGAACTCTTAGAACTATTTGGAACATAAATTATGAAAACAATAATATACAGCACACATAAATTCGATAAGCCTTCCATTGAAAACGCTAATAAAGGAAAACATCAATTGAATTTTCTGGAATTTCGGCTAACAAAGGAAACGGCCTTATTGGCAAAAGGTTCAAAGGCTATAGCACTTTTCTCAAGTGATGATGCCTCTTCGGAAGTTTTGGATATTTTACACAAACTGGGCATAAAATTTATCGCATTACGTTCGGCAGGTTTCAATCACGTTGATTTAAAAAAAGCATCAGAACTTGGAATTAAAGTGGCACGTGTTCCTGCCTATTCCCCTTATGCCATTGCAGAACATACAATGGCTTTAATACTCGCACTTAACCGAAAACTGATTAAAGCACACAATAGGGTGCGCGACCAAAATTTTTCTTTAAACGGACTTACAGGTTTCGACTTAAACAGAAAAACTGTAGGTGTCATAGGAACAGGAAAAATAGGCGCTGTATTGGTTAAAATTCTACACGGTTTTGGCTGTAATATCCTTGTACACGATATAGTTGAAGATGAAAACCTTATCAATTTATATGGTGTTCGCTATACAGATTGCGAGACCATTTGCAAACAGTCCGATATCATAAGTCTTCACGTTCCACTTACAGCTTCAACTAAACATTTGATTGATGCAAAGCATATTTCATTGATGAAACAAGGGGTAATGCTTATCAATACAAGTCGTGGAGGACTGGTCGACACCAAAGCGGTTATCGAAGGCCTAAAGTCTAAAAAAATTGGCTATTTCGGCATCGATGTGTATGAGGAGGAAGAAGGGTTGTTTTTTGAAGACCATTCCGAAAATATATTACAGGACGATGTAATTGCACGGCTAATGACTTTCAATAATGTACTAATTACAAGTCATCAAGCCTTTTTGACCGAAACAGCATTGACCAATATTGCAGAAACTACAATCTATAATCTGGATTGTTTTGAAAAAGGAAAAGTTTCAGGAAATGAGATTCCCTGAACCATAAAAACTTAATAATTAATCGTTTAATCTTAAAGTTTAAAATTATGAAACGAGTAAAAAATAAAGTTGCCATTGTCACAGGAGGAGCATCTGGTTTGGGAAAATCAAGTGCTAAACTATTGGCAAAAGAAGGAGCAAAAATAGTCGTGTCAGATATAGACGAGGAAGGTGGTAAAAAAGTAGTTCAACAAATAAAAGAAGACGGTGGTGAGGCCATATTCATTAAACAAGATGTTGCCAAAGAAGATGAATGGAAAAACGTTATTGAAACTACCCTTGAAACTTATGGAAAATTACACATTTTAGCAAATTCTGCTGGAATAGGACTCGGAGGAACAGTTGAAGATGTAACCCTTGAAGATTGGAAAAACCTCATAGATATAAACCTAAATGGCACTTTTTTAGGCACCAAATATGGTATAAAAGGTATGAGGAAAACAGATGAAGGTGGTTCCATCATTAACTTCTCTTCCATTGAAGGACTTATCGGTGACCCCAATTTACCTGCGTATAACGCAAGTAAAGGCGGCGTTACCATTTTTACAAAATCTGCCGCCCTACATTGTGCAAAGCAAGGCTATGGCATCCGTATCAATTCTATCCATCCTGCTTATATCTGGACCCCAATGGTAGAGAATTTTCTCAAGGCTCAAGGTGATGTAGAAGAAGGCAAAAAACAACTGGAAAGTTTACATCCAATTGGTCATTTGGGAGAACCTGACGATATAGGGTACGGAGTTGTATATCTGGCCTCTGATGAATCCAAATTTATGACCGGTTCCGAACTGGTTATCGATGGTGGCTATACCGCCCAATAAGAAAAACAATAAAACTAAAATTATGAAAAACATACTCGTACCTACCGATTTCTCGAAAAACTGCACTAAAGCGGCAAACCTTGGTATCAAAATAGCAAAGTTATACGATGCTGAGATACACTTTTTACACCAAATGACCACACCTGTTGATTGGGTAAAGCTGGATAAACAAAAGGAAAAAAGGTATCCCAAAACCGTAAAGGAAATAGGTGTCGCTAAATCAAAATTGCGGGAACTGGAAAAAAAGGCGGAACACGAAGGGCTTAAATGTCGAACTTTTCTTCAATTTGATTCGGGACAGAAAGATATTCTAGAACATTCTGGTCATTTCCATCACGATTTCATCGTTACCGGCAGCAGTGGAACCAAAGGTGTCATTAGAGAAATTACTGGTAGTAATGTTGAAAAAATAGTTCGAAAAGCCAATGCGCCCATTATCGTTGTCAAAGAAGAGGATGTCACGTTTCCCTTCAAGGACATTCTATTTGTTTCTTCTTTTGAAGAGGATGTCACGCATCCATTTCAAGAAGTCTTGTCAATAGCCAAAAAATGCGATGCTAAAATCCATTTGTTACGAGTAAACACAGTAACTGACTTTAATAGCATAGAGCTTGGCTTAAATCCTGTAAAGGAATTTCTTGAAAAATTCCCCAATCTGAAGAACTTCTCAATGAGCGTCCATAATGAGTCTTCCGTAGAGGCAGGCATCAATACATTTTTAAAACATCAGCCCGCAGATTTAATTGCAATGAGCACCCACGGAAAAACGGGATTTTTGAGCCTATTTTCAAAAAGTATTGCCGAAGGTGTTACAAACCATTCTTCTCTACCTGTAATGACCATACATATTAAAAAATGAAAAATCCAATCAACATAGTGAAGTATTCAGGTGATGTGGTAGCCTTTGATGTAGATAAGCTTATCAATTCCTTAAGGCGTTCACAAGCGAGCGAAGAATTAATTCAGCAAATAGTTGAACAAGTCGAAGGTCAACTCTATAATGGAATTACCACAAAAAAAATCTATCAGATGGCATTTAAAATGCTTAAGCGTAAATCTCGTGTAAGTGCCTCAAAATACAAGCTAAAAAAAGCGATAATGGAATTAGGGCCATCAGGATTTCCTTTTGAAAAATTTGTTGGTAAGATTTTAGAGATGGAAGGCTTTAGCACAAAGGTGGGAGTTATTGTTCAAGGTAATTGTGTACAGCACGAAGTTGATGTTATCGCCCAAAAAGAAAACAAACACTATATGGTTGAATGCAAATACCATAGCGACCAAGGCAGGTTTTGTAATGTAAAAATCCCATTATATATCCATTCACGGTTTTTGGACGTAGAAAAGCAATGGGAACACCAAAAAGGTCACGAGGCTAAACTTCATAAAGGAGCTGTGTACACCAATACGCGTTTCACAACCGATGCCATTCAGTACGGGAAATGTGTTGGAATGCTTTTAAGCAGTTGGGATTATCCAAGAGGAAATGGTCTCAAGGACAGAATAGATAAATCTGGGCTACATCCCTTAACCGCTTTAACAACACTTACTAAAGCTGAAAAAACAAAATTATTAGATGAAGGCATCGTACTCTGTAAAGAGCTTCACGAAAGTCCGAAGCTCTTGGAAAAAATAGGAATTGATAAAAAAAGACATAAAAAGATTCTTGAAGATTCAGAAAAATTATGTTCAGTACATCAATAAAAAACAATGCAACAATCAATAATTCTAAAAAAAAGTCAAATGAAAAAAGAAAATTCACAACAACAGAACCAATTAGATTTTGAGCCGTTTTACGAAGCTCTCGAAGACGACCCGAAA
The DNA here is from genome assembly GCA_002364245.1 of Flavobacteriaceae bacterium UBA3179. GTDB lineage: Bacteria > Bacteroidota > Bacteroidia > Flavobacteriales > Flavobacteriaceae > Marixanthomonas. The sequence continues at coordinate 945 of DEXR01000005.1, read as the reverse complement.
TTGCTTGACGAGGCCATAGAAATTCTATTGGATATGGTTGAGTTAGAAACTAACTCTATTAAGAAGGTAGCACTTTATATCAAAGAGGATTCACGAAATCTATATAATGAGATAACAAAATTATATAAATCGAGCCAAAACCAAAGCAATACACCGTCCTGCTGTGGTGGACACTAATTAAATGCTATAAAGATGACAAACAACAAAATAAACATCCATTTTTTAGGAGCAGCAGGCACAGTAACCGGTTCAAAATATCTGGTAGATACAGGAAATAGAAAGATACTGATAGACTGCGGTCTTTTTCAGGGATTGAAGGAATTACGCCTTAAAAACTG
>DEXR01000005.1:0-437 GCA_002364245.1 Flavobacteriaceae bacterium UBA3179 | reverse complement strand
ACAGGTTATCTGCCGAGATTGGTAAAGCAAGGTTTCAAAGGGCCCATCTATGGTACCAATCCCACCTTGGACATCGCAAAAATCATATTGAATGATAGTGCCAAAATACAAGAACAAGAAGCCGAACGTGCCAATAAAGAGGGCTATTCCAAACACAGTCCTGCGGAACCACTTTACGATTTAAATGATGTAGAAAAAACAATCCCTTACTTCAAAGGAGTACCACCCTCGCAATGGCTACCCATTCTCAAAGATGTGAAAGCGAGGTTTCAATACAACGGACACATCCTTGGTGCCACATACATTGAGTTAGATATACGCGGAAAACGTTTCGTGTTTTCTGGCGATATAGGCAGAACAAATGATTTGTTACTGTTTCCACCCTTAAAGCCAAAGAAAGCGGATGTGTTATTTATTGAATCCACCTACGGAGGAAG
>DEXR01000042.1:3054-3698 GCA_002364245.1 Flavobacteriaceae bacterium UBA3179 | reverse complement strand
TAATACCAATTAAACAAATCGGTACGAAGACCAAAGTTTAGCCAAGTAGTCTGATTTTCAAAAACAGTTTCTGTATCTACGTCGGGCTTAAAATCCCGTACAATCAAACTGGCGTATATTTTCAGGTTAGTCGCAGGATTTATTAAATAACCGGCTTGCAGCTCTCCATGGAAAAAATCGGCGGTATTTCCTTGGGCTACTTCATTTCCAAGATCTGAAACTCGATTATCTTCGGTTCCGTAGATGTTTCCCCCGTAGAAAAGACTGTCTTCATCTGTATTGAATTCAAAGCCCCGTTTGGCAAAGATTAGTTTTAAATCACCAAAAATTCGCCCTTTTTGGTAACGGGCAATGGTGATAAATTCAGAAAAGTTAGCGCCTAAGGTATGCGCCATCGACTGGTTATTGTGACCATAATTCAAAATAATCGAATTGTGTGAGTACGTATAAGGTCGTACTCGGTTATATTCAGCCTGAAGATACAAGCCATTTACGCCAAAAGCATCGTAATATTTAGCTCCTAACTGGTAGCCTATTTTATTTTTATAGCTTCCCTCGCCACCAAAAATATCACCCGAAGAAAACTCGTCAATAATCAATTGTCCATAAGCATTGACTCTATCAGTAAATTTATATTTTGAAGT
>DEXR01000042.1:1692-2821 GCA_002364245.1 Flavobacteriaceae bacterium UBA3179 | reverse complement strand
GCGAAAAACTTAGTCCTAAAAGACCCTCCATCCTGTACTTCTGGTCTTACATCGCGCAACGACATCCAAGTGTTGGTATATTTAAGTTTCCAGAATGTAGTATTTATTTTAAAATAAGGATAAGGACTCGCATTATCACTTAATAACAACGACCTATACCCATCACCATAAAAGTTTTTACCGTGTCCTAATTGAAAATTAAAATGTTTTGAAGGCGAATATGAAATATGCCCCGTAGCTATTGGATAATCGTATGAATCGCTTCTAAACCTCTTTGCAATACCACGCCCAGGAATTAAAGCTGGGTTACCCCCTGCTGGTCTTCGGGCTTCGGCGAAACGGTTAAAGTAATCTGCAAACCTTCCCTGACTTTCATAAATGACAGCAAAAAAGTTTAAGTTTTTACCCAAACCACCTTGGGTATAAACCAAACGGGTATTGTTATAGGTGTCAATATCGGTATCAAAATCTTTTCCTACTTGTAAATCAACCCCTGCGTCTAACGTAATCCAATAATCCTCTCCTTTTATGGTAATCAAGTGTTCGTTCCATAGTTTTCTACCAAACCAAGACGATTTATCTTTTAACAACTTTCCATTTTCAGCTTCAAAATCGTGATATTTATTAACATCAGAATAAATAAAAGGCTTTTGTGCTGTATGATTATTTTGGCCCACACGGTTTAAAGCAGGGTCGAACAAACTATAATTATGATGTGAAAAAGGTATGTTTATGTGACTGGTATATTCTTCATTCTCGTAAGGAAGGTTTTCAATTTCATCATATTCATTCTTTAATGTTTCCACTTTTTTAGTTTCAGAAACAACTTCTTCATTGGTATAAGTTGGCGATGCCTGGATAGGTATCGGAATAGACATGGTAAATTGCACATACGCAGGATTACTGTTGTAAGTAGCAGGTTTTATCTGCGGAAGGGATTCAAAAACGCGCCTTGTTTCTTCTTTAAGCTCTTTATAAATAGCATCAACATAAAGCACTTTAAATTTTCCTTCTTTAGTCACTTCAAAAAACACTGCTACATTACCTTTATAATTCTCTTCTGAAACTACATTAGGAACATTAAATGTTGAAAACACTTTTGACCGTAAAGTAGCATCAAAACAATTCT
>DEXR01000042.1:330-1567 GCA_002364245.1 Flavobacteriaceae bacterium UBA3179 | reverse complement strand
CCTTTTGAGCCACAGCGGGGAGACAAGCCAATATGAGCAAAACTGAAAAAAAACGTTTCATTGTAGGATACAAATTTTGTTGAAAGATACGGTTTTTTCATTTTCTGAAAAGATAAAAAGAAAAAGCCCTTCCAAGAGAAGAGCTTTTAAAATTTTAATATCCCATTTTAAAAACAATGGGAACGTTGTAAAATACATCTACGCTTCTGTCACCTTGTTTACCTGGAATTATTATGGGCAGTTTATTAATAACCCGAATGGCTTCTTTTTCAAAAGGTTGATATTTAGACCGTGCTTTAATTTCGGTTACTTTCCCAGCGGAATTAATTTGAAATTGAACATCAATGTGGTGTACCTCGCCATTATTAATAGCACCCGAAAATTGTTCAGTTTTAAAGTTTTTATTTATAAACGTTTTAATTTTTGATGAAAAACAAGCAACCCGTTCTTTGTTTGTCTCTAATGCTTCGCAACCAGGAAATATAGGAACAAACTCAACTGTATTCGTAAAATACTTTTTCTTTGACTCCGATGGTTTGCTAGTATGAGTCGTGGGCACATTTATAATCGGGCTGTCAGTTCCTGCAGTAGGAGTTTCTGTTATATTTGGGGTTGTATTGTCTATTACCTTAATTGTATTTTTTATAACAGCGACTTTCGGCCTTTTAGGTTTTTGTATGGGCGTTTGTTTAGGCTCTGGAAGCTCTTTTATAGGCTCTTCCACTACAAAGTCTATCATAGCAGGTTCTGATAGATAAAAATCATTATCTGGAACTTCACTTATAGTAGTAGAGCCGATACTGCTTTCAGCAACAAAGAAAACCAATACCATACTGACTATAATCCCTAATTGAAAAAAAAGACCTGAATTCCACGGAATGTTAACGCTCTTTTTGTCGGCTCTTTTTGAAATGTTTTTTACTTGTTGTTCAGTTGAAGATTTCATAACTATTGTATTTACTGGTTATTACATAAAACTAAATACAATGGTTATGCCAAATAAAAAACGCCTTCATTTCTGAAGGCGTTTGTAACTCTATATTTTAAGCGTTTAGTTTTGTACTTGGAACAAGATAGGTAGTGAGTACAATACTCCAACTGCTTTCCCTCTTTGTTTTCCAGGTGTCATTTTAGGTAATGATTTTACAACATCAACGGCCTCCCTTTCCAATCTTGGGTGTGGAGCACGTGCACGTACATCTACTACGTTACCGCTTTTATTAATTTTAAACTGAAC
>DEXR01000042.1:0-214 GCA_002364245.1 Flavobacteriaceae bacterium UBA3179 | reverse complement strand
CTTTTATTAATTTTAAACTGAACGAAGATACGTTGCTTACCGTCCAATCCTAAATCGTTGGCAAGTTCTGTGTCGAACTTTTTCTGTACAAACTTTTGTACTTTCTCCGACATACATTTTTTCTTGGCGTTATTACCACTTTCGTTTTCACAACCAGGGTAGATTGGCACGTTTTCAATTACTGCAAAAGGTACATCAGCAATTTCTTCTTCTA
>DEXR01000031.1:17958-18212 GCA_002364245.1 Flavobacteriaceae bacterium UBA3179 | reverse complement strand
TTTCCTTTTGAAATAAAGTAAAATGGTGAACAGAAAAACAGCGAAATGGATTAGAAAAGCGCACCGCTATTTGGGTATCTTTTTAGGTATTCAGTTTCTGATGTGGACGATTAGCGGGATGTATTTCAGCTGGACGGACATCGACGAGATACACGGCGACCATTTTAAGAAAGCGGCACCTGTGCAGACCTCATTTAATGATTTGCTCGGCACAGCCCAACTTGCTGTAAAAGAACCTGTACAATCCTTGGAAC
>DEXR01000031.1:8452-17599 GCA_002364245.1 Flavobacteriaceae bacterium UBA3179 | reverse complement strand
TGGTTTGATTTTCTATGGATGACTCATACAATGGATTATCAGGGAAGGGATAATTTCAACACGTTGTTGTTAAGGGCATTTTCACTTTTGGGATTGATAACCGTCTTAAGCGGTTTCGTTTTGTGGTATATCAGTTCCCCATCAATCAGAAAACTAAAAAAGAAAATTAAATAATTAGTAACAAATAAAACCAAAAATTATGAATTCAAATGAACATACAAATTCAGGAAAATCAAAAAACCATTACACACGTTTTGTAGCGATGCTCGCTTGCTCTTTTGTAGCAATGTACATTACGATGTATTTAAACACCTATGAATGGGACCACGTTTGGTTTAGCCTTACGCGTTTCTATATGGTCTGTCTTGGTATCGCAGCTATGGCCATCATTATGTTTGTGGCAATGCGTGGAATGTATCAAAATAAAAAGAAGAATATCGCCATAGTCTTGGGAAGTATCGTTCTCTTTGCAGGTGCATTGGGACTTGTACGTGACCAAAAGTCAACCGTAGGCGATGTCCTTTGGATGAAAGCAATGATACCACACCATTCCATTGCAATTTTGACAAGTGAACGAGCAGATATCCAAGACCCGGAAGTCAAAAAACTGGCCGAAGAAATCATTAAGGCACAACGAAGGGAAATCGCCGAAATGAAAGAAATGATTGAACGTTTAGAAAACGAAAAATAAGATTATGAACAAGAACATTTTATATATAGCAATAGCCATAATAATAGGTTTGGGCGCTGGCTGGCTCATTTTTGGAAATAGTTCAGGCGATTCTGCAAATAAGGATATGTCTGAAATGTCAGACCACGACCATTCTGGCGAGAGCGCAGACCAGATGTGGACCTGCTCGATGCATCCACAGATTATGCAACCCGAAGCTGGCGATTGTCCTATATGTGGTATGGACTTAATCCCTGCGGAAGCTGGTGCAGATGGTCTCGCTGCAAACGAGATAAAAATGACTGAAAACGCAATGGCGTTGGCAAATATCCAAACTACCATTGTGGGTAATGCAGAAACAAGCGATGATGATGGAATGATATCCCTTTCGGGAAAAATAGCTGCAAACGAAGAAAACAATACCGTACAATCCAGCTATTTTAAAGGAAGGATAGAACAACTCAACGTTAACTATGAAGGACAGCAAGTAAATCGTGGTCAGCTACTCGCAACCATTTACGCACCAGACCTTGTAGCGGCACAGCAGGAACTGATTACCGCAGCATCCCTGAAAGAATCACAACCAGCTTTATACAAAGCCGTTCGCAACAAACTCAAAAACTGGAAACTTTCAGACACACAAATCAATGCTATAGAAGTAAGTGGAACGGTGCGAGAGAATTTCCCCATTTATGCGACGGTTTCCGGAACGGTTTCAGAAGTAATTGCAGCACAAGGCGATTACGTTAATCAAGGACAGCCCATTGTGAAGTTGAGTAATCTTAATTCCGTTTGGGCAGAATTTGATGCTTATGAAAATCAGCTATCACAATTCAGCGTTGGGCAAAAAATCAACATCACTACCAATGCCTATCCAAACAAAGAATTTGAAGGAACAACTTCTTTCATAGACCCTGTTCTAAATAATACTACACGAACGGTATCGGTTCGGGCTACGTTGAATAATCGAGAAGGTATTTTTAAACCTGGAATGTTTGTGACGGGCAAAGTCAAAGGCACAACGCAAACTATGGAAAATACACTTACCGTACCTGCAAGTGCTGTACTATGGACGGGCGAGCGCTCATTGGTATATGTAAAAACCAATCCTAATGAGCCTGTTTTTGAAATGCGAGAAGTGACATTGGGCAATCGCTCTGGCGAAACTTACCAAGTCTCGGCTGGATTAAATAATGGAGATGAAATAGTAACCAATGGAACGTTTACCGTAGATGCAGCAGCACAATTACAGGGTAAAAAATCAATGATGAATCAGCAGATGATGCAGGACGGATCAGCTATGATGGGCGATATGGAAATGAGTTTCAATAGTGCATTCAGTTCTACTTTTAACGATGCATTACCATCGTATCTCAAAATGAAAGATGCTTTTGTAGCAAGTGATGCCAGTCAGGTTTCCGATTTCGCGAAAACGACCTCAGAAAAATTAAAAACAATATCGACAGAAGATTTAGGCAAGATGGAAGAACAACACCTAACCAAAAGTATTGAGATGCTGGATGCCATCGTAAACAATGATATTTTGGAAAATCAGCGCGCTCATTTTGTGATTCTAAATGAGAATATCGTGCCTATCGCAATGAATATAAAAATCTCAACCAATTACTATGTCCAAAAATGCCCGATGGCAAATAGCAACAAAGGGGCTTCTTGGCTAAGTAGTGAGCCAGAGATTCGAAATCCCTATTATGGAGAAGCAATGATGACGTGTGGTAGTGTAATCGATTCTATTCAATGATTCCGAAAGACAAGCAAGGTTTATAAATTATCTAAGTTATTTTATAAACTTTTGTAAAGGAGGTGCTACATTTAAAATTTTCTATTGATTTTTGCATCTTTACTAACCAAAGCTCTATTTTAAAACACACCCTATGGCTTCAGGATTTTTTGCACTGCTTGATGATATTGCCGCCCTTATGGACGATGTTTCCGTAATGAGCAAAGTAGCCGCTAAAAAAACAGCGGGTATTTTGGGAGATGATCTAGCGGTCAATGCCGAAAAAGCCTCAGGTTTTATGTCATCGCGAGAACTGCCCGTATTATGGGCAATCACAAAAGGATCGTTTTTAAACAAACTCATCATCCTTCCCATTGCCTTTTTATTGAGTGCTTTTTTACCTGTAGCCGTTACTGTTATTCTTTTAATAGGTGGACTCTATTTGGCATATGAAGGCGCCGAGAAAATATACGAGTTTTTGGTACCACATGCTCACGACCACAAAGAGGAAGCTTTGCAAGACCTTTCAAAAGAAGAGTTGATGAGCTTGGAAAAAGAACGTATTAAATCGGCTATCTTGACTGATTTAATTCTCTCTATTGAAATTGTAATTATCGCACTAGGTACTGTCGCTCAAGAAACATTAACTATGCAAATTATTGTGGTTTCTATCATCGCATTAATTGCCACAGTTGGTGTATATGGAATTGTTGCCCTGTTGGTACGCATGGATGAATTTGGCCTTAAGCTCATCGACTTAAATGATAAGGAGGACAGCTTTTCAGATAAAATCGGGAAGTTTTTAATATCTGCCTTGCCAAAAGTAATCAAAAGTTTAAGCGTAATTGGGACCATAGCATTGCTCTTGGTATCTGGCGGACTTTTTGTCCACAATATCGAATTTATACATCATCTTGTTGAAAGTTTCCCTTCCATTTTAGGAGAGTTTGTAGTAGGACTCGTGGTAGGCTTTTTGGTTTTAGTTGTGGTTATGGCATTAAAAAAAGCATGGAAAGCAATCAAAAAAGAGTAATCACTTTCCATGCTTATACATTCTAATTAACTATTCTAGGCTTATAGCGCTTCTGTATATTTTTTAAAGTTATCCAAAATAGCTTGCCAACCATCGCGTTGCATGGCAATCGGGTTTTCATTTTCTGCTTCAAAGGTTTCGGTTATAGCAATCGTATCGCCTTGTCCCTTAAAATCGATCGTTACTTTTCTATCATCTTCTAACGTATATGCGAGGTATTGTTTCGGAACAATTTTGGTATAGATACCGCCAAAATCAAACCCCATACTTCCATCTTTAGCTTCCATACGGGAAGTAAATCTACCGCCTTTAGTAAGGTTATTCTCTGCTTTGGTAGTGTGCCAGTCCTTTGAAGCTGTGTTCCATTTTTTTATGTGTTCTGGTTCGGTCCAAGTATTCCAAACGGTTTCTATGTTAGAATGCACGATGGTTTTTACCGTAATTTGTTCTTTCTTTTTCATAGGCTTTTATTTATCTATTTGAATAATTGAAAGAATATTACCTGCCGGGTCCTTAAACCACGCTATTAAAGGCCCCTCATTATGTGATATCCCTTTTTCATCAGTATTGAGTTCTGGGTATTGTTCAAATACAATTCCTTTTTCGTTTAACTTCTCAACAGTGTTTTCAATATTTGATACTGGAAAGTTGAGAATAGTAAACGTGGCTGGTCTATGGTTTGGTTTTGGATATACCAAAATAGGAATTCCTTCTTCAATATGCAGCTCGATTAACCCCATGGGACCATCTTTAACCGTCAACCCTAAGGTATCTTGATAAAACGTTTTTGCTTTTTTGATATCGTCCACGGAAAATCCGCTAAAAGCTTTTGACTTCTGTAACATATCTATTTCTTTTTTAAAATTCTTTATTATAATTCACCATCCAGCACACACCGAATTTATCCACAAAACTTCCAAAATAATCGCCCCAGAATTGATCTTCCATAGGCATTTCTATTTCGCCGCCTTTTGATAATCCATTGAACAACCGGTCGGCTTCTTCCCTACTGTCCGGATGCAGGGAAATGTATGCATTATTTCCTTTTTTAAAAGGAGCTCCCATGCCTTCAATAGTGTCCGATGCCATTAAAACGGCATCCTTCCCTATCGGCAGGGAAATGTGCATAGTTCTGTTCTGTATTTCTTTAGGTAGCTTTTCACTATTCGGTGCATCGCTCATTTTCATATTGGCAGTAAATTCGCCTCCAAAAACCGATTTGTAAAAAGTGAATGCTTCTTCGGCCTGGCCGTCAAAGTTTAAATAAGGATTTACTTTCATAGTGTTGATATTTTAATTATTAAACGTTTTTTTCTGATAACTCTTTTACTTTCTGAAGTGCCTGCGGAAATGCCTTCTCAAAACTATCTAGGTAGGCTTCAGCTATATCTACATGTACAGTTAATTTAGTTTTTCCACCCTTATTTTCTAAGGTATAATTTTCCATGGATCCAGCCCATTCTTTTACTTCTTCGCTGCTGGTATCTTCTTTTCCATCAACAATAATCCCTATGTGTTCAATCGACATATAGGCAGGTTCATTATTGGTTTTTATGCAACTAATCATCCCATTACCACTAGGTCCTAAAAACAAAACCTTACTGCCTTCTTTCCAGTCGGTTTCAGCGTAAGAGCCTTCTGCAAAGGGTGCAGTCCATATTCGGTAGGTTTTATCACTCCATAGCATCTCCCATACTTTTTCACGGGATGCAGCTATGGTTACTGTATATTCCTTACGTCTCATAACTTGATTGTTTTATACTATTTATTTCTATGTATTCGAATTAAAAAAAAGATTGAACTTATGTCCATCTGGATCAGCAAATACACAAACGTGGTATCCATTTTCATCATAAAATAGTTTCCTATCATTATTTGAATCAAAGAAAATCGTTCCCCCTGCTTTTTTAACTTCTGCTACCCAAGTGTCGTATTCATTTTTACTGTTTGCTGATAATGTAAACATGATTTCATTGCCTTGACTTAAATCTGATAGTTTACCTTCAAGACTTGTTTTCAATTTTTCTTTTTCAAAAAAGTGAATCACAAAATCATCATCGCTAAACAAAAAGCTCACCAACTCTTTGTTAGGTTTACCATTAAGCTTGAAACCCAAGGCTAGGTAAAACGTTTGCGTCCTTTCAATGTTTTCTACCCCTAAGTTAGCCCAAATCTTTTTTGGCTTCATAATATGACAGTATAAAGTGTTGTTTTTAAAAGTGTTAACCCAAAGATAAAAAGGTTTTCTCAAATGTAAAGGGTGCATTTCCGTCAATATAACGGGTTGATTGCGACACTGACTTTCCCTATCTTTGATTAGATTAAATTCTGAAATGTCCTTAACTTAAAATTTAACCAGTATGAAACACATATCCATATTAATACCTAAAGGACACACAAGCGTAGTAAATATTGGGGGTGCTCATCAGATGTTTGAATGGGTCAATGAGTTTTTTCAACAAACCGGAAGAGACCCATTGTTCAACATTCAATTGGTAGGCCTTGAAAAAGAAACCACGCAAAGCCATGGACTTTTTACGGTGAACCCAGAAGTGCTCATTGACCAAGTAACAAAAACCGACCTCATCATTATTCCCGCCATTCACGGTGATTTTCAGCAAAACTTAAAAAAGAATTCAGAATTCATTCCTTGGATTGTTGAACACTACAAACAAGGCGCAGAAGTGGTAAGCCTGTGCATTGCTTCTTTCTTTCTGGCCTCAACCGGTTTACTCGATGGTAAAAACTGTTCTACCCATTGGCAATTCGCAAATGAATTTAGAAAACAGTTTCCCAAAGCAAACCTAATGGACGATAGAATTTTAACCGAAGCAGATGGTATTTATACCAGTGGTGGTGCATACTCGTTTACCAACCTTATTTTATATTTAATTGAAAAATATGCTGGACGCGATACTGCGGTCATGGCGGCCAAAGGTTTTATGATCGATATTGACCGAAGCAGTCAATCCCCGTTCATGATTTTCTCCGGACAGAAATCACATGATGATGCTATCATATTAAAAGCTCAGGAACAGATTGAACAAAACTATCAAGATAAAATGACGGTTGACCAACTCTGTGATCATTTGGCTGTAAGCCGACGTACCTTCGAAAGACGCTTTAAAAAAGCAACAGCTAACACTGTTGTAGAATATATGCAACGCGTAAAAGTGGAAGCCGCAAAAAAGGAACTGGAAATGGGACAAAAGACAGTAAACGAAGTGATGTATGGCGTAGGCTACTCAGACCCTAAAGCATTTCGCGATGTCTTTAGAAAAGTAACAAATATGACCCCTATTGATTACCTGCACAAATACCGTAAACAAATTGCCTAAAACTCCCCCATTGAGAGGGGCTACGGGGGTGTAAATTTTCTATTTTCCTTTCTCTATCCTCTCTACTCTCTTTTCTTTATTCTATACGCTCTTCTACCCAAATTATAATAGCCCACCCAATGGGCAGGCTATTACGTGACTAAGTCAAATAAGTTAGTTAGTATAACTCTTGTAGAGCAGTGATATCGTTACTATTAAATTCCCCGTCTGCACTTGCACTAAAGCAAGCCAACATGATAGAAGTAGGATCGTACCCCGTTGGTGTGCCATTAATATGGTTAGCACCTACACCACCGTCTCCTTCATTGGAGTTCTGTCCACAACTTTGACGGCTAAACCAGTCTGTGTGACGAAAACCAACAGAGTGACCTATTTCGTGGGTAATAACGTGTTCGTTTACATTCGTACTGTAACCAGATAATCCGTAAATCTGTACAAACTTATACGGTAATCCATTACTTGGGAAACCAGCACTACCTCCAGCCCCACTCGGGTTATTAACAGTGTTGTTGTACACTACCATATCTTTGCTTTGGTAGTTAGTGCCAAACGTTAAGCTAAAGCTAATAGAAACACCACTTAAACGGTTGTAGTTATTTACGGCCCATTGTAAAGCGGTCTGCTCCTTACTAGAAAGGGCTTGACTACCACCGGTGTAGCCAATAATGGAGATGTTTCTCCCTTGACTTACCAAATTATCCGTACTATACTGTCGGCCATCGTTTTCTTCGGCGGCTTCAGCCATAGCAAATAACTGGTCTTCCGTTAATATGATATCCTTTTCAATAAAAAGACGCTCTTCAGTCGTTCCGTCGGGGAAATGAAACGTGTCGTACTTAATGTAATCACTATTTAGATTTAGCTTGTTGACAGCTTCCTTAACTTCTTTGGGGATTTTCTTTTGTGAAGTTTCAACTGTTAAATCGGCTTGATCTGTTGTTGGGGCTTCGTTTTCATCCTTTGAACAGGACACGAACACCAGACTCAGGGCAAAAAAGCCCATAAGTCCCATTTTAAATTTTCTCATAGTTAATGGTTTGTATTAATGAATAAATATGTTAGGTTAACCTGAGATAAAATTATGTAATAATTAACATTATGACAAAGATTTGTCGTTAAAATTATCATTTCAACAGGTAAAGATGCCTTTTATCGTTATTATCTCAATAAAAAAAACAAACTCTTAAGTACCAGCTAATGCCTTGAAACAGAAACAAATACACTAGTATTTTTGTCAGTAATATCCTACTAATTTAATAGGCTATTCTTTTGAGAAAAAAATACTGAGTGAACTGAAATATTAAAATTCACGACAAAACGAAAACAAATTCGAGGGAATACGCTGAACTCATTGAAGTAGAAAGTAAAGAGGGTATTTATTATAAAGCTTTAAAAACCTTACTACTGGATCTCAGCACTCAATCCAGCTTCTAAAAGCTTGGTACAACGAGGTTCCAAATCGTCGTAAGAACCCGATTTAACGGTACACTTTCCTTTATAGTGTACTATAATAGAGCATTGCTCGGCCTGTTCTGGAGTATGGTCACAAGCATAAATAAGCATATTGATAACATGATCAAAGGTATTTACCTCATCATTAAACAACACGATCTGGTTTTCTTTGTCTTCTTGTTCAGCAACGAGAAGGTCTTCCTGTATTTTCTCCTTGGTACTCATAACAGCAACTAATTTACAAATTTTGCGGCAATCCAGTTAGCTTGTTCTTTTTTATCAACGAAGGTGAGCCCCAACTTATTGCAACATTCTTGTAGTTGCGGTAGGTCTTCTTTGTAAAATCCGCTTAAGTAAAGTTCACCTTTTGGTTTTAAGCAACGGTGGTAGGCAGCCATATCGGCCAGTAAAATATTCCTATTAATGTTAGCGATTATGGTATCATAGGTTGGTTTGCTAGGTATCACAGTGGCATCGCCCAAAGCAACCGAGATATGGTCACACCCATTACGTGCTACATTCTCTTGTGAGTTTTCCACGCACCAAGTATCAATATCAATGGCGTCTAGCTTAGTGGCGCCTCTTTTTTCGGCTAAAATAGCCAATACAGCGGTACCGCAGCCCATATCGAGTACAGTTTTGTTGTCCCAATCGTTTTCCAAAATATGCTGTAGCATCATAAATGTGGTCTCGTGGTGCCCCGTCCCAAATGACATTTTAGGCTCGATAATAATCTCATATGGCACATCCCGCGCCTCGTGAAAAGGCGCCCGTACTACGCAGGTACCATCTACATCTATGGGTTTAAAGTTCTGTTCCCACTCAGCATTCCAATTGGTCTGTGCAATTTCTTGGGTAGTATACTCAATGGTAAACCCTTCCGAAGAAAGAATCTGCACGGTATCTAAAATATTTT
>DEXR01000031.1:7273-8319 GCA_002364245.1 Flavobacteriaceae bacterium UBA3179 | reverse complement strand
CCGCCACTCCCCTCTCTGTATATAGGCAAGCACCCCGGTTTCGGTCTCAACAAAACTCTCAAACCCAGCATAGCCCAGCTCGGCAATTAAAATATCCGTCCCCGGTTGAAGTGGCGTGACTGTAAAGGTGTATTCTATATATGTTTCTGGCATGATTTAGTTTAGTGAGTTACTAAGGTATTGGTTATTGAGTATTTAAACATCGTGCTGTTTGTATTTTCCAATTGCATACAGCTTAAAGCCTACTGCCTAACGCTACTTAAAAGATTTCGCTATTTCCATAAAACTCGATACATCTAGCGAAGCTCCACCTATCAACCCCCCATCCACATCATTCTGACTAAATATTTCAGCGGCATTGTTTGGTTTTACGCTCCCACCGTATAGAATAGAAACCTTCTTAGCAGTCGCATTAGAATACGCATCGGCAATGGTCTTTCTAATAAAGGCGTGCATTTCTTGTGCTTGGTCAGGTGTTGCCGTTTCCCCGGTACCAATGGCCCAAACCGGCTCATAGGCGATGATAATGTTCTTCCAATTCCCTTCCGAAAGGTGAAACAATCCTTCTTCCAGTTGTTCATTGATTACTTTAAAATGGTCATCGGTCTCCCTATGGCTTAGTTCCTCCCCAACACAAAAAATCACACTCATATTGTTAACCAGGGCGGTATTTACTTTTTCAGCCAATAGGGCATTATCTTCTTTAAAAATAGAACGGCGCTCGCTGTGTCCTAAAATAACCGTCTGAATCCCCACACTTTTAAGCATCGCTGCGGAAACCTCCCCGGTAAAAGCACCTTTCTCACTTTGATGCATATTCTGGGCCACCACTGTTACCGGATGGTCTTTAACCGATTGATACGTATGGTTTAAGTTGGTAAACGCCGGAGCAATCATCAGCGATACCCCTTCTGGAATTACCTGCTTCTTTAATTGAACCAGAAACATCTCGGTCTCGGCCATATCGTTATTCATCTTCCAGTTTCCTGCTACTATTTTTCGTCTCATGAAGTTGGTTTTTTCGTTAGTTGTTAGTTGTTAGTTGT
>DEXR01000031.1:0-7113 GCA_002364245.1 Flavobacteriaceae bacterium UBA3179 | reverse complement strand
GTTGTTAGTTGTTAGTTGTTAGTTAAAAAATACTATTCTTAAGGCACTTTTCAAAAGGCTGTTTACTGCAAACTGCCACTGCTTACTACATACTTATCTTCGGATCCAGCCACCCATAGATGATATCCACTAAAATATTGATAACTATAAACACAATCGCAATAACCAGTACGGCCCCCATAATTACTGGAAGGTCTAATGTGTTTAAAGCGTCCACAATTTCTTTTCCCAATCCGTTCCAGCCAAAAATGTACTCTACAAACACCGCTCCTGCCAACATAGATGCAAACCATCCTGAAATAGCAGTCACTACTGGGTTTAAAGAGTTCTTTAAAGCGTGCTTTCTAATAATTGTTGCAAAGGATAACCCTTTTGCCTTGGCAGTACGAATATAATCTTGGTTAAGTACTTCCAGTAGCGAGTTCCGCATTAATTGCGAGACCACCGCCAAAGGACGAATACCCAATACTATGGCTGGTAGTATCAAATTCTTCCATTGTATGTGTTTGCCTTCACCAAAGTCATCTACTGCATATAGACTTCCTGTCATATTCAGGTTGGTATATTCATGCAATACAAAGCCAAACAACCAAGCAAACAGAATGGCACTAAAGAATGACGGTACACTCATACCCAATGTGCTTACCAACTGTATCAATTTATCGATCCAACCATCTTTAAACAACACCGAAACAATCCCTAAGAACACTCCTAAGAACATCGCAATAATAATAGCTGACACAGCTAAAACTACCGTATTGGGCAATGTCTCTGAAATTACCTTGCTTACTTTCTTCCCATTTTTTTGAAATGATTCCCGAAGATACGGAGTTTTTAGGACAACCGTTGTATTTCCTATGGTGAATAGCTGAGCTGAGTTATATTTTCCTTTAGAAAGAAATGTGTAGTCCTCTTTGTTGGTGCTATGAAAGGATACTGGAGATAAATCGTTTAAATAGTACAGATACTGAAGCCCTACCGGTTTATCAAAACCGTACTTTTTTTTCACTACGGCAATCTGTTCGGCACTCTCGTTTTGACCTAACATCATCCGTGCGGGATCGCCGGGCAAAATAGTAAACAAGAAAAAGATAACCGTTACTACACCAAAGAGTGTTAGTAAAGCGTATCCTAATTTTTGTAATACATATCCTGTCACCAGCTTATTGTTTTACGTCTTCGATTGTTTTTACTTCGTACTCAAAATCTTCACCAAACAATAGCTTTGCATATTCTTCAATGGTTTGATCAAAACCGGCTTCTGTACGGCGTTGGTTTACTGTCTCTGGGTTTTCGATGGGCCAGATAAAACTGCCGCGTTCATCGTTATAGGTTCTTCCCTGTGTTCCGTATACCTGAGGTTTTTCTTGGTTCATTAAGTAACGGTCTTCCATCATCGCTACCAAACGGAACGGTATTTCACCTTGCTCCCCTGCTTCTTTTATTACAGGCAAGTATTTTTCTATTTTATCTGGGTTGTGTTGTAATACATACCAAGCGGCGGTGTTAGTAGGTTCGCCCACTACAGATTTCCCCGGATACCCCATATTGTTGAACACTTTTTCAACAAATAGCATATTACTACTGTCAATAACTGTTTGCATAGCCCAAAGGTCTCCGTTATATTCTTCTGGCGTTAATCCCATTTCCTCCCCTAATTGCGCTCGCTCTTCCGGTGTGTTGGCTTGCATTAATTTCCGGTAACGTTGATCTAACACTGCAATACTGTCCAGTCGTTGTTTTAGATTAAAATCTAAATTAGGTTTGGCATTTTCCAATTCTGGTAATTGTAAATCCTCCACATCGTTCCAATGAACTTTCTGTTTTATGGTTCCATTTTGAAGATGTAACACACCTGGATTGCTTCGCACAATGGTTTTCAACGTGGTTTCATCACAGAAATAAAAATCAAAGTTCAACTTATAACGTTCAGTCAAGGTTTTAGTGCGTTCCGCAGAAGATGCTGACATCCCAATTACCCTATACCCTTTTTTCAAGGCTTCATTAGTAATATTCTGAACAGGGAAGAATCCATCCTTTTCAGATTTATTTAAATTATAGGCTACCACTATAATCAAATTATCTTCTTCTAAAAATTCATCTAAATAATCCTTGCCATCCCGTTCAATAGTGAAATCGTGTATAGGCGGCTCATAACCTGCTTGAATCTCGGTAGTCTCGACTCCTAAAAACTCCCCTTCTTGTTTTGGATAATCACCCTTTGTGGTGACTATTTTTTCTTTTCCGTCTACCTTAAACTTCCAGTTATAATCATAAATAGGTTTTGGTGCTCCTTCAGGAATGGTCATCCCCTCTTCTATATTTGCTCCTATTTTATAAGCTCTAAAGTCAAGAATAGGTAAATGCATCAGTACGTGATAAGTAACTCCCAGACAACCAATAAAGCAAACAAATATTACCAGACTACGGATGTTTCGGGTAAAGAATGGTTTAATGTATTTACTTCCGAAGAATAAAACAAGGATAAGAATCAGTAATATAATGTCTTTGGTAAACGACTCCCAAGGCGTTAATGGAATGGCGTCGCCAAAGCAACCACAATCTGTCACTTTGTTATAATAGGCTGAGTAAAATGTTAGGAACGTAAAGAAGACAATCATTAATAAGAGACTCCAAACGGTGAACTTACGCAAATATCCTATTAACAACATGACACCTAGTAGGACTTCAAAAATAACAACGAAAATAGCGATGAGCAGTGAATAGGGAATTAGAAACTCCAAGTTTAATACTTCTGGCGCAAAATAATCCTGTAACTTAAATGAAAACCCAATAGGGTCGTTTAATTTTATAAGACCACTGAATATAAAAAGTATCCCTACCAATACTCTTGAAATTCCTACTAATATTTTCATGCTGTATCGTTTAGTTGTTAGTTTGTGCTTCTAGATGAATCATGGCAAACACAGAATAATTGATCATATCTTGATAATTAGCATCAATACCTTCAGAAACCAACGTTTTTCCTTTATTATTTTCAATTTGTTTTACCCTCAATAACTTTTGAAGAATTAAATCGGTCAATGAAGATACTCGCATATCGCGCCATGCCTCGCCATAATCATGGTTTTTGTTTATCATAAGTTGCCGTGTAATGGCCACTTGTTCGTCGTATAATTTCACCGCTTCGTCAAGGGAAAGATCTGGCTGTTCTACTATGCCTTTTTGCAGTTGTATCAAAGCCATGATAGAATAGTTAATGATGCCTATAAACTCACTAGCTTCATCTTCATCTACTTTTTGTTCCGCATTTTGCTGCAAGCCACGTATGCGTTGGGCTTTTATAAAAATTTGATCGGTCAAGGAAGTTAACCGCAAAATGCGCCAAGCACTCCCGTAATCTTTCATTTTATTGGTAAACAACTCTTTACAAGTAGCAATTACCGCATCGTATTGTTTTAGGGTTTCAGCCATTGGGTTTTTAAGATTTTCCGTAAATTTCGCTTAAATAATTCAAAATAGAAAATTGAAAACAATCAATTGTAACGGTTTGCTTATAGACTTGTCCAAACCCAAGGTAATGGGCATTATAAACGTAACGCCAGACTCGTTTTACGACGGTGGCAAAACCACAAAACAAAACAGTATCTTACACCAAGCAGAAAAAATGCTTAGTGAAGGTGCTACTTTTTTAGATGTGGGCGGGTACAGTTCTAGGCCAAATGCCACAGATATTTCAACAGAGGAAGAAATAAGCCGCGTTGTTCCTGCCATAGAATCTATTTTAAAACAATTTCCAGAAGTTTTAATTTCCGTAGATACCTTTAGAAGCAACGTTGCCAATGAAGCTGTAAAAGCTGGTGCCTGTATAGTAAATGATATTAGTGGCGGTACTCTAGACCCTGCGATGTTTTCTACTGTTGCCAAGCTAAAGGCACCTTATATTTTAATGCATATGCGAGGTACACCCCAAACAATGGTACAGCAAACGAATTATGATGATGTTATTAAAGAAGTAATCTATTTCTTTTCTGAAAGGGTAGCCCAGGCGAGGCAAACAGGCATTAACGATATAATTATAGATCCAGGCTTCGGATTTGCAAAAACAAAAGAACAAAGCTTTGAATTATTACAGAAATCAGCTTTACTAAAACAATTAGATCTCCCTATTTTAACAGGGGTTTCACGAAAGTCCATGATTTATAAAACCTTAGACATTTCAGCAAAAGAAGCCTTGAATGGAACCACTGTTTTAAACACCCTTGCTTTACAAAAAGGAACATCGATTTTACGGGTACACGACGTAAAAGAAGCTGTAGAATGTATTAAGTTAACCGAAATGCTTAATCCCTACTTATAAATTTTATACTTTTAACCAATAGACATAAAAAAGCGAACACCCTTTGGAATTTTTAGACCTGCGCATTATAGATATTATTGATATTTTACTGGTAGCCTTTTTGCTTTACTACCTGTATAGATTGATAAAAGGAACGGTTGCTATCAATATTTTTATTGGGATTGTAATCATCATTGCTATTTCTGAAGTTACCAAACTTCTACAAATGGAGCTTTTAAGCAAAATATTAGGTGGTTTTTTAGGAGTTGGGATGTTTGCGCTTATTGTTGTTTTTCAACAGGAAATCAGGAAGTTTTTATTGATGTTGGGTTCTACCAATCTCAACGCCCGTAAACGGTTTTTTAGGCAATTTCGGCTACTTTCTAAAGAAGCTGGAATCACTACCAATATCCAAGCTATTATGAATGCTTGCCAATCCATGAGCCGCAAGAATATGGGGGCGCTTATTGTGATACAACGCAATAATAGCCTCGATTTTGTAAAAAATACAGGGGACGAGATGAATATTGAAATTAACAAACCCATTATAGAAAGTATTTTTTATAAAAACAGCCCGTTGCACGATGGAGCCATGATTATTGAAAATAACACAATTACTGCCACAAGGGTTATTTTACCGGTATCGAACGACCGAAATATTCCGCTACGTTTTGGATTACGACATCGTGCTGCTGTAGGCATTTCAGAAAAAACAGATGCTGTTTGTATTGTGGTTTCAGAAGAAAATGGGCAGATTTCCTATCTAAAAGATGGTGAATTTGTGCTATTCAACGAAATAGACGACCTTGCCAAACAATTGGAAAATGATTTAAGCTAGTAAAAATGAACTGTAAAAATTGTGAAGAAACACTTGCCTTAGGCACTAAGTATTGTCCAGAATGTGGTGCCAAGGCACTTACAAACCGATTGACCCTTCGCTACCTTTTATCTGAAATTTACCACGCTTTTTTTAGCATCGACTCTAATAAACCTGTCCGAACATTTATTGATCTTTTAAAGAAACCCGAACAAGTTATTGGTGGTTATATTGATGGGGTTCGTAAAAAATACATTCACGCTTTCGGGTATTTTACGATTGCGGTGACTTTTTCCAGTATATTTTATTTCATTTTCCTAAAATTTTTTCCTGAAACATTAGACGGAATGTTAATGTTTCAAAACAATGATGCAGCCCAAATGGAACTGGGACGCACTATGTACCGTAGTGTTTTTGAATATCAGACTTTAATGTTTTTTGCATTTGTTCCACTATTAGCCTTGCTGTCTTGGATCGTGTTTTTGAATAAAAAGAAATACAATTACGCAGAACACTTAATAATAAACCTCTACTGCTATTCGCAAGCTTCCATTATAACTATTGGTTTGCTATTCCTGACGTTTTGGAATCAGACTCTTTTCGGGATTTTCTCTATGGCTTCCCTGGTAATTCAAATTGGTTATTTCGCTTATGTTTTAAAGCGCCTTTTTAAGCTTTCCAGAATACAACTAGTAGTAAAAACCTTATATTTCTTCGGGCTTCTGATTCCACTGTATATTATTTTAATTATGATAATGTTTATGGTTATGCTTGTTACAGGAAACCTTGACAGTTTTATAGAAGCTGAAAATGCAAAGAAAGAAATAAGCTACACCGCTTCATCTGCCATAAACTGGACTTCGTATAAATTACGGTAATATCCATCCTCTTTTTTAAGTAGTTCTTTATGGGTTCCTGTCTCCACAATTTTACCTGCGTCCATAACCAAGATTTTATCGGCTTTTTTAATGGTTGCCAAACGGTGAGCAATCACGATAGAAGTTCTTCCTTTTGTTATTTTTTCGGTTGCATTTTGTATTAGTTCCTCAGAATACGTGTCTACGGAAGAAGTAGCTTCGTCCAGAATTAAAACTCCTGGTTTGCTTACGTATGCCCTTAAAAAGGCAATAAGTTGTCGTTGCCCTGAAGAAAGCATCGAACCTCGTTCTTTAACGTTGTAATGATAGTCATTGGGAAGTGTTTTTATAAATTTATGCACCCCAATTTCTTTTGCAGCTGCAACCACCTCTTCTTCTGTAATTGAAGGGTCGTTTAGCGTAATATTATTTAAAATGGTATCGGCAAATAAGAATACATCTTGTAATACTACTGCTATTTGCTTCCGAAGGGATTCTAATGTATATTCTTTTGCATTTACACTGTCAATTAAAATCTCCCCTTCCTGAATCTCATAAAACCGATTCAATAAGTTGATGATGGTCGATTTTCCAGCGCCCGTGGCCCCTACAATTGCAACCGTTTCGCCCGGTTGTACAGTAAAGGATATTCCTTTTATCACTTTTTCATCTTCTGTGTAACCAAAATGAACATTTTTAAATTCTATGTGACCAATAGCACGTGGCATATCAACCGTACCCGAATCATCTATATGTGATTTTGTATCTAAAATACCAAACACCCGGTTGGCAGCAACCATTCCCATTTGTAGTGTGTTGAACTTATCTGCAATCTGCCGAAGTGGGCGGAACAACATTTGCGACAACTGAATAAAAGCTGTGATGATACCCAAGGTTATAACCCCGCCTCCAGCGGCGTTTAGACCTCCATACCAAACAATGAGCCCAATTGCTATGGAAGATGCCATTTCAGCAATAGGGAAAAAGATAGAGTTGTACCAAACAGTCCTAATCCATGCTTTTTTATGTTTTTCGTTTATTTCTTTAAAACGCTTATACTCTGTATCTTCTCTTGTAAATATTTGTACGATTTTCATTCCCGTAATCCGCTCTTGTACAAAGGAATTAAGATCGGCCAC
>DEXR01000039.1 GCA_002364245.1 Flavobacteriaceae bacterium UBA3179 | reverse complement strand
CCCCCATTTTCTTTCAGCATATCTTCTACTAGAAATGGAACTACCTCGGTTAACTGCACCGCTTCTTCTTCAGTATTTGTGAAACCGGTTACTTTTTTCCCTTTCACTAAAGGTTCCCCGTTTTCATTTTTTACGTTTTTAAGAGCTGCAGGTGCATGACATACTAAACCAATTGGTTTTTTCTGCTTATTAAAGGCTTCTATTAAAGCAATAGAAGTTTTATCTTCTGCAAGATCCCATAACGGGCCGTGACCCCCAGGATAGAATACCGCGTCAAATTCTTCCGCTTTAATTGTATCTAATTTTTTAGTATTCTCAATCACTTTTTGAGTTTCAGCATCTTTATAAAACCGCTTTGTATCTTCGGTTTGAGCATCTTCACTTTCACTGTTGGGATCTATTGGCGCTTTCCCTCCTTTTGGTGTAGCTACCGTAACATCCACTCCTTTATCTATTAAGTTGTAATAAGGTGCTGCGAATTCTTCAATCCAAAATCCTGTTTTTTGTCCTGTGTCTCCCAATCTGTCGTGAGAGGTTAATACAAATAGTACTTTCATATCTTTTATTTTTTCTTTATTCATTTAAATATTTGAAACTTCTTAACTACGCACTGCTTTCTCAATTGGAGTTCTTCCATCCAGAATTTCAAAAACCTGGTTATGCTTAACGTCGCTGTCCAGAACTTCAACAAGAGTGCGAGCAACGTTAGCCCGGGAAATACTCTCCTGTTCTTCTAATTTTTCTTTTAATTGAATTTTTCCTGAACCTTCTTCGTTAGTGAGAGCACCCGGTCTTACAATGGTATAATCCAAACCACTTTTACGCAAGTACTCGTCAGCATTTCCTTTTGCTTTTAGGTAGTCTTCCAAATCTTCACTAATACTGGGATTGTCTGCTCCCATAGAGCTAAGCATTACAAATTTTTCAACTCCTGCACGCTTAGCCGCATCTGTAAATTTTTTTGCTCCTTCCTGATCAACTCCTTCTACATTTTTTCCTTTAGAGCCGGCTGCAAAAATTGCTTTATCCACATTTTTAAAAGCATTGCTCAAATCTCCTTCTAAATCGGCCAGCACAGCAGCTACATTTTCTTTTTCAAAATGCTCTTTTTGCTCCTGCTTTCTCACCATCGCAATAGGTTGGTATTCACCTGATTTCTTTAATAAATCGATAATGATTCTTCCCGTGCTGCCGTTTGCACCGGCAACTAATACATTTTTCTTTTTACTCATAATCTTTTTCTTTTTTATTTATAATCTTAATTAATTTTAAGCAGCTTAGGATAAGCTAATAATTACTTTTCCTTCTGCCCTTCCCGTCGCCAGGTATTCATAGGCATCAATTCCATCCTCGAATTCATAAATAAGGTCTACTGTTGGCTTGATATTTCCCTCTTCTACCATTGTTTTGATTTCCTTCAACTGGGCAGCATTAGGCTGCATCCAGGTATGCTTATAGGCTATCGATTTTTCCTCAATAAGATTGGATAATTGTTCCGGTAATTTATAATCTGGTATCCCCATAATTTTGGCCGATTCTTCGTCTGGTGGACCTACGATTGAAGTTACAACTCCGCCTTTTTTAATTATTTTGAAGGCATCAAACGTATAATCATCTCCCAAAGTGTCAAAAACTATATCCAGGTTATTCGCAACTTCTTTGTAATCTTCTTCTTTATAATCTATCACCCGGTCGGCTCCAAGGGCTTTCACCCAATCTACATTTTTGCTACTGGTGGTGGTATAAACAATAGCTCCCTTTGCTTTGGCGTACTGAATGGCAAAACTCCCCACCCCACCGGAGCCGGCGTGAATAAGAATCCTGTCGTCTTCTTTTAGCCCTGCTTTTTCTAAAGCCTGGATTGCGGTGAGCCCTGTTAACGGTAATCCAGAAGCTTCTTCAAAAGATATATTTTCTGGCTTTTTAGCAACTTTATCAGCATTAATTGTAACAAATTCTGCTATGGTACCCATTTGTTCTTGTGGCACCCTGGCGTAAATTTCATCTCCGACCTCAAAACCAGTAACATCATTGCCTTTTTCCACAACCACGCCGCTAACATCAAAGCCAATGGTTACCGGTAGATTCAAATCAAGCAGTTCTTTTAAATGACCTTGTGCCATTTTATAATCAATAGGATTTAAGGAAGCAGCTTTGACTTCAACTAAAATATCATTTGATTGTATCGTTGGTTTTTCGATCTCATTAATCGATAAACTTTCTTTAATTTCTCCGTATTTTACTATCTGTAGTGCTTTCATATCTATTGTTTTTTATTCGATAATCGAGAGTTAGGTGTTTCAATATTTGCTTCGATTGAAAAAATAGATTTTCGAAACAAAATTCGAATACTCTCGTTATTCTCGATGTTAAAAATTTATTTATCAGTAAGTTACTATATTATTTATCATTTTGCCTGTCTAAAAGAATATCAGACCATTTATTCAGGGTATCCTTTAGAAGCATTATTTCTGTTAGGGTTACATCTTCCGTCAGTAAAGTATTTAGAAGTTTCTCTGGAATTGGAATCGCAGTATTTTTTAGCTTTTTTCCTTTTTCCGTAAGCTGAATAAATACACTTCTTTCATCTTTATTAGAGCGTTTGCGCTGCAGCAAATCCATTTTCTCCATCCGTTTAATAAGCGGGGAAAGGGTATTGGTGTTTAGCAATAATTTTTCTCCAATTTTATTCATCGCTATATTATCGTTTTCCCACAATACCAATAAAACCAAATACTGAGGATAAGTTAAACCCATTTCTTCCAGGAAGGGCTTATAAGCTTTCGTTATTAGTCTGGAAACCGAATAAATAGGAAAACAGATCTGGTTGTTCAATTTAAGTTGCTGATTGTCCATACTATTTATTTTTTGAGTTTCTCCAGGCTCTCCACGCGCCAGATGACCAGAGTGCCCAGGCTATGAGCACCGGTTGAAAGAAAAGCCGTATTAATCTTGCCCTATCTGAATCTAAAGCGCCAAAAGCATCTTTTCCGTCTAAATACTGCGCAACGTTACCCGGAAAAACAAGAACAAAGAAAATCGCTAATGCCCAACCAATGGTAGCACGTTGCTTTTTCCAAAATAATAGAGCGAGGCCTAATGCCATCTCAACTAATCCAGATAAAATAACTACTAAATCTTTGCTTAACGGAAGCCAATCTGGCACCTGAGCCTGGAATTCTATTCTATTAAAGGTTAAGTGGCTAAAGCCTGCATACGTCATAAACAAGGCTAGTAAGATTCTAAAAATGTTTTGCGTTAGTGTTGTTTCAACGTTTCCTTTCATTCCTTATATTTTAATCGCACAAAATTAAATCGCGCACGATGCAAATGTAAAGAATTAGGTAAAAATAGAGGCCTTGATTAGCATAGTATTAACTTCTTGCCATTAGAGTTAAACCCCGAAACGAGGCAATATCGAACCAAAAAAATGAACAGACTTATTTCGGATCATTCTCAAAAGTTGTGTG
>DEXR01000047.1 GCA_002364245.1 Flavobacteriaceae bacterium UBA3179 | reverse complement strand
AGTAAATGCAAAAATTGCTTCTTTAGATACACTTTATGGCGGGTTACACGTAATACATGAAACAGGTAATGAAGAATATGATGCTTTAATTTTGGAAGACAGTAGAGGCAATAGGTATCGTATGCGAGCCATGAAGAAAAATGCTTTGGAGTTCTCTCAAAAAATAGTTTTTGAAGAAGATACAGAGACACAAGAAATAGATAAAGAAGATTCTAAAGTTACACCTAAAAATACATTTGGGGTAGATTTTTATACGGCAACTCATCCATATGCACCACTTGCTCTTCCTACATTGGCAAAGGCTGCAAGGATTTTCCATAATCAAACAGAACTCTTTTACATACCCAAGCAAGAACAATTAGGCGTTTACAATGAAAATTTTGGGGATGCCCTTTATTTACTTACAACAGAACCTGCTGAAAGCACTAAAGGTGAGCCTCTTTTTGAGTATCCGGACGATATTGAAACAGCAGATGATATCCTTATAAAACTTCGTAGAGGTCGTGAAGTGTCAATAGATGAAGAAAACTTTATACGTTCCCGACTATTTGATATGCTTGTGGGAGATTGGGATAGAGAACCAGGTCACTGGAGATGGGCAGAATACTTACGTCAAGATAGCGTAAATGTCTTTGTTCCCATACCAAGAAACAGGGATGATGCTTTTTCTAGTTTCGAAGGAAATGTGCTTGATATTGCAAGATCTATATTTGGTAGAACCTATGAAAAGCAGGTATATAATGAAAACCTGCGGGATATAAGATGGTTCAATAAAGAAGGAATTATATTGGATCGTGCCCTCTTAAAAAAATCAGGAAGGGAAGATTGGATTAATGCAGCAAAAAACTTACAAAACTCAATTTCAGACTCAATTATTGAAACTGCTTTTTCAACTATTCCCGAAAGTGTCAACGATGAATCCTTACAGGACATAGTA
Source organism: Flavobacteriaceae bacterium UBA3179 (assembly GCA_002364245.1). Classification (GTDB taxonomy): domain Bacteria; phylum Bacteroidota; class Bacteroidia; order Flavobacteriales; family Flavobacteriaceae; genus Marixanthomonas. The sequence continues at coordinate 2,644 of DEXR01000047.1, read as the reverse complement.
ACTGCCTTGAAAGGGCGAAGGGATAATCTTGAAAAAATTGCTGATAGATACTATTCATATTTAGCCAAGCTACAAACAATTGAAGGTACCAATAAAAAAGACTTCTTTCAGATAACTAGATTGTCTGATGGGAGAACAAATGTAAGAACGTATAATTTTCCTTCAGAAGATAGGGGAATGCTTGTGGCCGATCGTACTTTTTTAGCTTCAGAAACAAATCAGATTTGGATTTATGGATTAGATGAGCAAGATATTTTTGAAGTGACTGGAACGGGTGATAACCCAATATTTATAAGGTTAATTGGTGGTCACGGCAACGATGTGTATCGGTTAGTTGAAGGAAAAAAAGTAAAGGTGTATGACCATGAAAGTAAAGAAAATACCGTTGAGGTTAAAAACGGGGGTAATTTGCGACTTACCGATGTTTATACTTTAAACACGTACGATTACCGGAAAAATATTCAAAATACACACGCGTATGCAGCGGCATTTGGATACAATCCTGATGATGGCTATAGAGCTGGATTACAGTATGTGTACCAAGTAAATAGCTTTCAGCAAAACCCTTTTTCCCGCCGACATAGTTTAAACGTGGGGTATTACTTTGACAGCGATAGTTTTGATATAAGTTACGAAGGTGAAATAGCCAATATTAGAAATACACTAAATTTAAGTTTTGGTGGTCGTTTTACAAGTCCTACTTACGTGGTAAACTATTTTGGGTACGGAAATGAAACCAATAACCCAGAAGACGATTTAGGCTTTAATTATAACAGGGTTCAAGTACAAACGCTTATGGCGAAAGCAGGATTGTTACGTAACTCAAATTTTGGTAGCTTTTTTAAATTGCAAGGTAAGTTTGAAGCAATTCGAGTAAATGACGATATACCAGGTATTACAAATATTCGCAGAGTTGATAAAACTGAAAACTTCGATCCATACGGTACGCTTGAAGGTATCTATAACTACCGAAGTTTTGATAATCCCAGAAACCCAACTATTGGGATGATGTTTGACCTTAATACTGGAGTAACAGGTAATTTTGATAACTTAAAAAGGGTATTTGGGTATTTAAAAACCCGACTTGGTTTCTACAATAGCTTAACTACCAATAAAAAATGGGTGTTAAAAACCAATGTCCGTGCAAAATTTAACTTCGGAAGTCAATTTGAATTTTTTCAGGGCATTAATTTAGGTGCAAATAGTGGTCTTCGTGGATTTAGAGAAGAACGCTTTACAGGGAAGTCTTCGTTAGTAGGAAGTGCAGATGTTAGATATAGCTTTGATGAATTCAAAGTTGGGCTAATACCTTTACAAGTAGGTCTCTACGGCGGGGCCGACTTAGGCCGTGTATGGACACCTGATTTTGATTCAGAAAAATGGCATAACTCGTATGGAGGCGGACTTTGGATAAACGGTAGCGGTGGCTTAACTGGTTCAGCAAGCTTATTTCACTCTGTAGAAGGAGCTCGCTTGGTATTCGGTTTAGGATTTGACTTTTAAGAAACCCTTATAACATATTGTATGAAATTATCCCCATTTTACTTAGTACTTTCTTTTCTGCTTTTAGCTTCTTGCGCTACATCAAAATTACAAACACGGTTAGATAGAACAATTGATGATACTTTTAATGAAGAAGAGGTTGTAAATACTATCTATATAACAGGAAATGCGGCTAAAAATAGTGAAGCAACGGTATCTGTTTTAAGTAAAATAATTGCAAAGAATGCTTCCAAAGAAAAAAGCGTTCTTTTTGTGGGGGACAATATAGATGCTGAAGACGGTGAGGAAGAAAAACTTAAAAAACAACTTGATCCTCAAATTCGAGTAGCAAAAACTACTGGGGCTACCCCTTATTTTTTACCAGGAAATTACGAATGGGATTTCAATAAAACCAAAGGGCTGGAAACCATTGAAGATTACTTAAAAGAAAATTTTGAAGATGGCGATATCTTAACCCCAAATAACGGTTGCCCTTTAGAGAGCATTGAGCTTTCAGAAAACATACAATTAATAGCGGTAGATAGCCAATGGTTTATTGAAGATTGGGACAAAAACCCCAATATGAATGATAAATGCCAGATTAAAACACGTGAAAAACTTCTCTTAGAAATTGCAGGAGAAATAAAGAAAAGCGCCAATAAAATAATAATTTTTGCGATGCACCATCCCATGTTTACAAATGGTTTTCATGGAGGTCGGTTTTCATTTCGGGACCATATTTTCCCGTTGCAGGGTAATATTCCTTTTCCAGGTGTAGGAACACTCATTACCGAAATTCGTTCACAAGGCGGTGTGTCTAAGCAAAACCGTTTTAACTATCGGTATAGTGAGCTTATGAAGGAGCTTGAAATCTTACTGAATAAACCCGACCATCGCATTCTAATAGTTTCAGGGCACGAGGAAAACCTTCAGTATATCGAAGAAGGAAATTTCAAACAGTTGGTTAGTGGAGCTGCATCTAGTGCTAAACCAGTTTCATTAAGTGACAATGGTATTTTTTCATATGGAAAGCAAGGTTTCGCTTCAGTTGAAATAACAGGTAAAGGGAGTGTTTGGGTCTCTTTTTATGCTTCGGAAGAAAAAAAAGACGCATCAAATTTATTATTCAGAAGAAAAATATTTGATGCGTCTTTTTTTTCTT
>DEXR01000044.1:2441-5957 GCA_002364245.1 Flavobacteriaceae bacterium UBA3179 | reverse complement strand
AAAATATACTCAATAAAACATTGTTTTCCATGTAAATACAGCAATAGACAAACGTGAAATAGTTTCGATAAAGTGAAATCGCTTACAAATCTAATATATATAAAAGATCACTTTCAGGTATTGAAACATGAATAATTTACATCAATAAATCGTAATAATCAGAAAAGGAATAGTTCTAAAAGTTCTCGATACAAAATGCTAAAAAAACGCATTTCACTCGAACTGACGACGAACGAATCATTCTTGCAAACGCGTCACTTCTATGACCTTTTGATTTACAAAAACAATGAGAAGCAATTCCATCTTAGGTTCAAGAAAACTTGGTGGCTTACCTAAGCTATAAATAAATGATTCTTTATTCAAACTCAGGGTCGAATATGAATCGCCTAAGAGTGCAACAACCTCAACCTTAGTTTTGCCTATTAACAGTCGACTTTCAATAATATCGTCTGCCAACTTATAACGCCTTGAAGGTTCACTTCTCCAAATATTATCATCAAAGCGTTCTTCAAATTGATATATTAATGAGGTCCCTAAAACAAATGCGATAAAGAATAATAATCCAATTTTATCATTTCTTTTGAGCTGAAGTCGCATAGTTTATCCAACAATATTTACAATTTTACCAAGCACCACAATCACCTTTTTAGGTGTACGTCCATCTAATTGTGCAATGGTTTTTTCATTGGCCAAGACTGCAGCTTCAATAGCCTCTTTATTCATAGCCATTGGTAACTCCAAAGTGAAACGCATTTTACCATTAAATGAGATGGGATAGTTTTTACTGCTTTCTACTAAATGGGTCGCGTCAAATATAGGGAACGAAGTCGTAGAAATAGACTCACTATTTCCTAATTGCGACCACAATTCTTCTGCAATATGTGGGGCATAAGGTGAAATTAACACCAATAAGGATTGCAAAATTTCTTTACTCGTACACTTTTGAGTCGTTAACTCATTTACTGCAATCATAAACGTAGACACTGAGGTATTGAAAGAGAAATTCTCAATATCCTCTTGGACCTTCTTTATGGTTTTGTGTAAAGTCTTTAGGTTGTCTTTTGTTGGTGCTGCATCGTTGACATTTAATCCATTTTCACCGACATACAACTTCCACATTTTCTTAAGAAAACTGTGTACACCTGTAATACCTGCAGTATTCCAAGGTTTATATTGCTCTAATGGTCCGAGAAACATTTCGTAGAGTCTTAGGCTGTCTGCTCCGTAATCTGCAACGATGTTATCTGGGTTGACGACGTTGTATTTGGATTTGGACATTTTTTCTACGTCACGACCTACTTTATAAACATCATCTTCTAAAATGAATTCAGCATCATTATATTCTTTTCTCCAGTTTTTAAAAGACTCAACATCTAATTCATCAGATGAATTTACAAATGAAACATCTGCATGAATAGCTGATAATGAAATTTTATTCAAGTTTGATTCTACTTCAAACCCATTATCTTCCCAAACCGATTTAGCCTTATTAAATACTTGAATTATGTTTTCATCATAGTCGCCCTTTTGAGCTTTTTCATAACTTAATTTAGGAACAAAAAAATATGGCAACTTTACTTCATCTAATCGAACGGATTGAGAAATTGATTTTATGGTTGCAGATGTTCCTACTCTAAATACAAAAGCACTAGTCCCCAAAATCATCCCTTGGTTAATCAACTTTTTAAAAGGTTCTTCAACGTTTACAAACCCACGATCTTTTAAAAGCTTTACCCAAAAACGAGAATACAATAAATGGCCGGTGGCGTGTTCACTTCCGCCTATATATAAATCAACATTTTCCCAGTAATTTTGCGCTTCTTCAGAAACAAATTCATTATCATTTCTAGCATCCATATAGCGGAAAAGGTACCAGGAACTCCCGGCCCAACCCGGCATAGTATTTAATTCCAGTGGAAATACCGTTTTATCATCTATCTCCTTATTGCTTACCACCTCGTGGGATTTTGTGTCCCAGGCCCAGGTAGTCGCATTTCCTAATGGCGGTTCGCCGGTTTCGGTAGGTAGATATTTTTCAACTTCGGGAAGTCGCAAAGGTAAATGCTGGGCATCTATCATTTGCGGCATTCCGTTTACGTAATAAACAGGAAATGGCTCTCCCCAATAACGCTGGCGGCTAAATACCGCATCGCGCAATCTATAATTTGTTTTTCCGTAACCGTGACCGGTTTTTTCTAATTCCAGAATCACTTTTTGCAGCGCTTCTTTATATTCCAGGCCGCTAAGGAAATCGGAGTTCGCGATTACCGTACCTTCTTTTCCGGAGAAAGCAGCCTCAGAAATATCGGCGTTTTCAAAAATATTAGGAATAGGAATTTCAAAATGTTTTGCAAAATCATAATCCCGCTGGTCCCCACAAGGCACCGCCATTACGGCACCGGTTCCATAACCGGCAAGCACGTAATCCCCAATCCAGATTGGTACCGGTTCTTTGGTGAAAGGATGCTCGGCATAAGCCCCGGTAAACACACCGGTTATACTTTTTACATCGGCCATACGTTCACGCTCACTTCTTTTTGCGCTGGCAGCGATATAGGCTTCAACTTCTTCTTTTTGTTGCGGGGTTGTAATCTTTTTAACCAAATCATGTTCCGGCGCTAAAGTCATAAAACTCACGCCAAAAATAGTATCAGGTCGGGTTGTAAAAACTGAAATCCTTTTTTGATGTTCAGCGAGGCTTCCATCATCTTTTACTTTTTTCAGGGTCTCACCGTATAAATTGAAATGAACCATTGCCCCAACCGATTTCCCGATCCAGTTACGCTGACTTTCTTTCAAGCTTTCCGTCCAGTCCAGTTGATCTAAACCTTGCAACAAACGTTCTGAAAATGCTGAAATTCGCATACTCCATTGGGTCATTTTTTTTCGCACCACCGGATAGCCACCACGCTCAGAAACGCCGTTTACAATCTCATCGTTAGCTAAAACGGTTCCCAGTTGTGGGCACCAGTTTACTTCGGTTTCAGCTAAATAGGTAAGTCGATATTTAAGTAATATTCTTTGTTTTTCTTCAGAGGAAAAATTATTCCAACTATCGGCAGAAAAATCTTCTACATCATCATCGCAGGCAGCATTTACACGGGAATTCCCTTCAGCAGCAAAAATTTCTTCTAATTCTGAAATTGCCCTGGACTTTTCAGCTTCCATATCATACCAGGATTCAAAAAGCTGGATAAATATCCACTGCGTCCATTTATAATATTCGGGCTCACTGGTGCGCACTTCCCTGCTCCAATCAAAAGAAAAACCTATTTTATCGAGTTGCTCGCGGTATCTTTTAATATTCTTCGCCGTGGTAAGCGCAGGATGTTGCCCGGTTTGAATTGCATATTGCTCGGCAGGCAAGCCAAAACTATCGTAACCCTGTGGGTGCAAAACATTAAAACCTTTGTGACGTTTGTAGCGCGCATAGATATCACTGGCAATATAACCTAAAGGATGCCCAACATGAAGTCCGGCACCAGAAGGATATGGAAACATATCCAGCACGTAATA
>DEXR01000044.1:2022-2313 GCA_002364245.1 Flavobacteriaceae bacterium UBA3179 | reverse complement strand
AAAGTTGTAACTCATTGTTATATTTTTCTTACCTGCTAATTACGCGCAACGCGACTTTTTATTAATGCCTGCAAATTTACAATTTTAAACCACTTATGGGAATTTAGGTGTAATGGATTAGAAGATAAGTTTCTATCGGAAACAAATCTTATAATAACAAACAGAAACAGTTTTAAGACTTCCTTAATGCAGCTTATCCTATTATTTCAGTAGATTTATAGGGAAATGGTGATTTCAAGGGCTATGATTTTAAATTTTCATAAAAAAATCATCCTAAAATTCACTAAAAAC
>DEXR01000044.1:0-1870 GCA_002364245.1 Flavobacteriaceae bacterium UBA3179 | reverse complement strand
AAATTCACTAAAAAACAACCTGGTTAAATCAATAATCTTTCAAAGATTTTTATATGAACGTAATACACGTAAGCGCTGAATGCTACCCAATTGCAAAGGTTGGTGGTTTGGGAGATGTAGTTGGTTCTTTACCAAAATACCAGTCTGAAGCTGGTGTTGACGCTAAGGTAATTATGCCATTTTATAATAATAAATTTAGTGCAGCTCACAGTTTTAAAAGTATTTATGAATCAGAATTGGTTTTGGGCGAAGAGATTTATCCATATAAAATTCTGAAATTAAAAGAAGAGGTTTTAGATATTAACGTGCTGTTTGTAGATATCCCAAAGCTCTTATTTAAAAATTTCGTGTATTCCGATGATGACACCGCCCGTTTTACCGCTTTCCAAATTGCGGTAATGGATTGGTTACTTACTTTAAAAGAAAAACCGTCTATAATTCACTGTCACGACCATCATACGGGATTAATTCCGTTTATGGCGCAGGAATGTTTTAAATATGAATCCCTGAATCAAATTCCGGTTATTATCACAATTCATAACGCCCAATATCAGGGTTGGTTTTCACACGATAAAGTGCATTACCTCCCGGCTTTTGATATTTCTAATAACGGTTTGCTGGACTGGGATGGCGTGATAAACCCTTTAGCTGCAGGAATAAAATGTGCCTGGCGGGTAACTACGGTTTCCCCGAGTTATATGGAGGAATTGCAACAAGCTGCGAATGGATTGGAAAGTTTATTGAGTCACGAAAATAAAAAATGTGTTGGAATTCTAAACGGAATTGATACTGAAGTTTGGAATCCTGAAACCGACGAGTTTATCGAAAAAAATTATTCGGCTAAAAATATTCAAACCGGAAAAACAGCTAATAAAAAATGGCTGTGTAAAGAATTTGGTTTTTCAGCTTCAAAACCTTTATTCGCTTTTATTGGACGACTGGTTTACGAAAAAGGAGCCGATTTACTACCCACAGTTTTAGAAGAAATCCTTCCAAAAAAAGAATGCAATATTCTCATTTTAGGTTCCGGAAACTCTGAAGTAGAAAGGGATTTAGAGGATCTGAAGAAAAAATACAAAGGTGTTTATAATGTTTTTATTGGTTACGATGAAAAGCTTTCGCACCTCATCTACGCCGGGGCAGATTTCTTATTAATGCCTTCCCGCGTAGAACCCTGCGGACTCAATCAATTATATTCCCTTCGTTACGGCACCATCCCCGTGGTTAGAAGCATAGGCGGTTTAAAAGATACCGTAGTAGATATTGAAGATGGCGGTTTTGGATTTGCTCACGCTGAAGCTTCAGAAAAGGATATTTCCAAAACCATAAATAGGGCCGTAGAATTCTACAAGGAAGAGCGTACCTTGAAGAAAACCAGGAAATACATAATGAGCATTGACCATTCCTGGAATGTTTCGGCTCAACAATATATTGATTTGTATAACTCATTAAAAAGCGGCTAATTATGTTAAACGACAAAGTATTATCGGTTATTCTTGGAGGCGGCCAGGGCACCAGGCTTCACCCATTAACAGAAAGTAGATCTAAACCCGCCGTGCCAATTGCGGGTAAATACCGCCTGGTAGATATTCCAATTTCCAACTGTATTAACTCCAACATTAAAAGAATGTATGTGTTAACTCAGTTTAATTCGGCGTCGTTAAATAAGCATATTAAAAACACGTTTCACTTCAGCTTTTTTAGTTCGGCTTTTGTAGATGTTTTAGCGGCAGAGCAAACACCACACAACAAAACCTGGTACCAGGGAACGGCAGATGCGGTTAGACAGGGAATGCATCATTTTAAAAAGCATAAATTCGATTATTTCTTAATCCTTTCCGGCGATCAATTATATCATATGGATTATAAT
>DEXR01000009.1:4153-8002 GCA_002364245.1 Flavobacteriaceae bacterium UBA3179 | reverse complement strand
TCAACCTATTTCAGTATAATACACACTCCAAAATTTCTTTCTACTACCGAAACGGTAATATTAGATTTACTAAATGAATATGAAGTGACCTTAAACTAAAAAATGCCTCCAAATAATGTGATTGAAGGCAATTTTAGCGTTTATAACAAACAAATTTTTATTTACTCATTTCAGTAAAGTAATGATAAAACTGCGGAATCGTTTCAATTCCTTTTAGGTAATTCCATATCCCGAAATGTTCATTAGGCGAATGAATGGCATCGGTATCCAACCCAAAGCCCATTAAAATGGTTTTACTCTTCAATTCATTTTCAAACAAGGCGACAATTGGGATACTTCCTCCACTGCGTTGTGGGATTGGTGTTTTGCCAAATGTTTCTTCATACGCTTTTGATGCCGCTTGATATCCAATATTATCAATTGGCGTTACGTAGGCTTGTCCACCATGATGTGGCTTTACTTCTACCGTTACAGCTTTTGGTGCAATATTTTCAAAATGATCTTTGAACAATTGGGTTATTTTTCGCCAATCTTGATTAGGCACCAACCGCATACTTATTTTAGCATATGCCTTACTGGCGATTACCGTTTTGGCACCTTCGCCAATGTAACCGCCCCATATACCATTTACGTCTAATGTTGGTCTAATGGAGTTACGTTCGTTAGTGGTATACCCAGCTTCACCATAGACATCACTAATACCTATTGCTTTTTTATAGGCTTCTTTATTAAAAGGAGCTTCTCCCATTTTAGCACGTTCTTCTTCTGAAAGAATTTCCACATCATCATAAAAACCAGGAATAGTAATGTGGTTATTTTCATCATGAAGCGATGCTATCATTTTTGTCAGCACATTAATAGGGTTGGCTACTGCCCCACCGTACAATCCGCTGTGTAAATCGCGATTGGGCCCGGTTACCTCAACTTCAACATAACTCATGCCACGTAATCCTGTGGTAATAGATGGAGTATCGGGCGAAATCATTCCTGTATCGCTAATTAAAATAACATCGTTTGCTAATTTTTCTCTATTTCGGGTAATAAACCACTCTAAACTGGCACTACCAACTTCTTCTTCGCCTTCGATCATAAACTTTACATTACAAGGAAGCTGATTGGTTTCGGTCATATATTCCAATGCCTTCACGTGCATGTACATCTGTCCTTTATCGTCACAAGCTCCACGGGCAAAGATGGCTCCGTCGGGATGAATTTCGGTTTTTTGAATCACTGGATCAAACGGCGGACTGTTCCACAAATCCATCGGGTCTGGTGGTTGTACATCGTAATGACCGTATACTAAAACGGTGGGAAGGTTTTTATCGATTATCTTTTCACCAAAAACAATAGGATAACCAGGGGTTTCACAAATTTCAACGGTATCGCAACCTGCTTTTTTAAGGCTATCTTTTACTGCTTCTGCTGTATTGAACACATCATCTTTGTATGCTGAATCGGCACTGATACTGGGTATTTTAAGCAACTCGATTAGCTCATCAATAAAACGTTTTTTGTGTTCTTCAATATACGGTTTGGCGCTTTTCATAGTAATATTTAATGATTTTTTTTAACTGAAAAGCTAAAGGTACCAAAAACAAAATTTTATCTAAAAAATTTGTTTGCCAATTATGAAGTTTATGTATATTTGCACTCCTTTTGAAGCAAAAAGGAACTTATTGAAATGCGGGCGTGGTGGAATTGGTAGACACGCTAGACTTAGGATTTAACCTAAGAAAAAGTGTTAAAATATTTAAAATGCGGATGTGGTGGAACTGGTAGACACGTCAGACTTAGGATCTGATGCCGCGAGGTGTGCAGGTTCGATTCCTGTCATCCGCACAAAAGCCGAAGAGAAATCTTCGGCTTTTTCATTTTAAAAATGCAGGTTTTCTTCACGTTTTTTGACCTTGGGTACAACATAGGTACAACATTTTGTCTTTTTTCAGAACCGAATTGACTTTAATACTATATCCTTTCATTTGATGCCAAATACAATTTTCAATATTGAGGATTAATAAATTTTAGGTTATCTTAACCTCTGTTCTTCGTTAGAGGGTTTTATTATCATACAATATACACGCAAGGTAAACTCGTAAAATACTTCCATCAAAAGACTACGGCATAAAGCCAACGCTTCTTCCCCTACTCATTTATTCCGTTTCCTTTTGAGCCAAGATTTTATCTTCCGTTTGGTTTCTGCTCAAATATTGTTTAATCAAAAATTTGAGTATTATGACAACAAAAGCGAGTACCACAAAGAAGCGCAGTAGAACTAAAGTAGCTGCCAAAAAAGAAGTTAACGGAAAGAAAATATCCGTACTTCAAATTCAGAACTTACCATTGGGTAAAATCAAGCCTGACCCAGAACAGCCGAGAAAGACGTTTAACGAAGATGCATTACAGCAGCTGTCTGAGAGTATCGAAAAGCACGGTGTGTTGCAGCCAATCACGGTAAGGCAACTAAATGGCCAATACATCATCGTGATGGGCGAACGTCGGTATCGTGCAAGCAAATTGTCCGGTAAAAAGACTGTGCCCTGTATCGTGAGAACTTATGAGAACAATGATGTGCTTGAAGTTCAGATTATCGAAAACATACAAAGGCAAGATGTCGAGCCTACCGAAGAAGCCGAGGCGATTGCTTACCTAAGCGAGAAATATACGCCAACAGAAATTGCGAAGCGATTGGGAAGAACGGATAACTTCATAAGACAGCGACTTAAACTGGCTGGATTGATTGATGGTTTTAAGCACTTTGTCCGTATTGGCGAAATGACAATATCATTGGGTGTCGGTGTAGCGCTCTTTAAACCTGAAGAACAGCTAATGATGCTGGAAACGATGGGCGAGGATTTTAATGCACATCAGATAAACAGGATGATTAAAGACCAGACCTATGATTTGGAAAAAGCATCTTTTGATGTAGCCGATAAAAAATTGGTCCCAAAAGCTGGGTCTTGTGTAGAATGTCCTTTCAATGCTGCAAATCAAGGCAATCTGTTCGGCGAGGGTAAAATGGTCTGTACAAAATCAGCTTGTTTTGAAACTAAGAAAAGCAAATCGTTCTTGAACCTGATTGAGAAATCCAAGAAAGAGAATATCCTTTTAATCCCTGAAATACGACAGTATTGGGCAGATGACGAAAACAATCAGCTCATAATATCACAATTAGAAAAGAACGGATTGAAAGTCTATTTACTGGACGATGTTGAAATTATAGAGAATCCGATTGAGCCAACAATCGAAACTATTCAGAGAGAGTATCAGCATTACGATTATTCTGAAGATGAATTAAAGGCAGAATTGGATGACGCAATGCAGAACTATAATGAGGTGTTGGAAAAATTCAATTCAGCAAAAGAAGATGGATTTAAAAACGGTATTGTGTTCCATCCGGATTCATTCCAGCACAAGGAAATTTTTGTAAAGATTGTTGAAAAATCGAAAGATAAATCCACAGATTATTCAGCACCATTGGCTACCAGAAAAATGGCAGATTGTACGCCTGAAGAACAAATCGTAAAAATCAACGAAAGGGAAATCCGTAAGAAGCAAATAGAGAACAACAAGCAGTTTGAAGAAGTTGTCCAAATGATTCGTGAGACCAAGTACATTGATACAAAGAAGACACTTTCAACAGATGAAATGGTCGCATTCTCAATATCACTATTTGAAAACAACGTGGACTATATGAGCCAGCAGAAGTATTTCTCAAAATTCCTGAGCGACACTTCAAAGATGACCAAAGTTGAAATGGTAGAGAATTTCAAGAAGAAGTTCAAAAAGGAAATCTTCCATAAATTGATACGGTATATGCTCACGAGGCAAGTGCATTTTGGCGAAAGCAAT
>DEXR01000009.1:0-3997 GCA_002364245.1 Flavobacteriaceae bacterium UBA3179 | reverse complement strand
AAATCCAAGATTGCCGGCATAGAAAAGGAATATGCCGAAAAACGAGACAAGCGTGAAGCACGTTTGAAAGAGCGCATCACGGTTCTTGAAAAGCAAATTCAGGAACTCAACGATTAGCTTTTGTTGTTTGAAGAAGGGTCGGCATTCGTGCTGGCCCTTCTTCTTTTTTATGATAGTGTTTTGAAAGATGGGTTCTTAAGGAAGGGGTTATCAATCAATAGTTAGTGCAAAGGTAAACTCGTAAAATACATCCATCAAAAGACTACGGCATAAAGCCAACGCAACTTCCTACGCTTATTTATTCCGTTTCCTTTTGAGCCAAGATTTTATCTTCCGTTTGGGTACTGCTCAAATATTGTTTAATCAAAATATATCATTATGAAACGAGTATCTGAAAAACCTAAAATTTCGCTACAAGAAGCTGAAATGCACTATCAATCGAGTAGTGAAAATTATCAAGTTGATAGTGGCGAAAGTCACTTGGCTTATTACAGGGATAAGCATCCCAACTATTACCGAGTATTATCAGAAAATGTTTAATCTAAATTCAAAAGCTATGTATTTACAAAATTTACAACAGGATGAAATCTTTGTTCCATCAGAAATGAAATCCTTAAAGAGTCTGACACAGATGGAATCCCGAAGAGGGCTTGAAAATGCCATAATCTCAAATGGCAAAATCGTCAACGTGGTATCGAACAGCTATGGCCACATCCCAAACCAACTGTTCTTCAAGAAAGCTGAAGAAATGCTGACCGATGCACAGCTGAATTTCCACAAACGCACCATCAATAAAAACGATAGGTCGTTCATTACAGATTTTATCATCGATGATAAAAGCCAGTTTACCGTCAAGAACGATAAGGACTTGATATTACCGATGCTTCGGTTCAAAAACTCGTATGACGGAAGTGAAAAGACCTCTGGACACTTTGGGTTTTATAGAGAAGTGTGCTCAAACGGTCTGCACGTGTCACAAGCAGAAATCGAATTTTCCATAAAGCACAGCAAGAACAATACACACTTGATTATGCCAAGGCTGAACAATCTGTTCGATAAATTTCTGGACAACGAATTCTACACCATTACCAAGAAATTCGACAAGATGAAGGAATTTAAAATCATCGATACACAGGAATTCGTAAAGGAGATTCTTGACAGAACGAAATTGTTCAGATACGAGTGTAGCGACACGAATAGCGACCCTTCAAAAAAGTCTCGTGAAGTCATAGAAATCTTGAACTACGAAGCCTTGTTGCTCAATGAAGAACCAAATCTGTGGTTGGGTTACAATGCATTCAATTCAGTACTTCATAACGTTTTGAAGAAAAGCTTCGGCCAACAAGAACGGTTGGATAAAAAGCTGTTTGATGAAGTCTATGCTATGGCATAAAGTTAATATAGGTTTGTCCAGTACCTCAAACTGGATTTTTTCTGCCTTACCATTTTGCAACACAGTTGCACCAAAATATTTTTATCTTTGTATTGTGAAAGTTGTAGCAATCATTTTATCGTTTTATTTCTTGGCACTCAATGTAGTGCCTTGTAGCGATGCGGCAAATAGTGCCGATGATACCCAAGTTGTTACGGTAATAGATATTGATGGCGACCACGACCAAGACTGTGAGTTATGCTCGCCTTTCTGTCAATGTCATTGCTGCCACGTTCATACCATAAATTTTGGACTTGCTGCTTTTGAGCCGCTACAGCCTGCTATTCCTCAAGAATTCTTTGTCCATTTTGATGACCTTGGCAAAGATGTTCCCCATTCCCTTTTTCAGCCACCTCGGGCATAATTCAGTTTTCATAGGACAACTATATCCTGTTTTGACGTGTCCATCTATTGGGTTCGTCAACATAGTGCATTGCATTTTTATGTAATGTGCTCAACAAGAATTTCAACTGAATTAACATCCTTATCTATGATTAATAAAATCATTGATTTTTCAATCAATAACAAATTTATTATTGGTCTTTTTACCTTGACTCTTATAGGTGTCGGTATCTGGTCAATGGCAACGGTAAATCTTGGGTCTGTGCCAGATATTACCAATAATCAGGTGCAGGTTATCACGCAATCGCCCAATCTGGGAACGGAAGATATTGAACAGTTCGTAACCTATCCCGTAGAACTATCTATGGGTAATTTACCAGGCGTTACAGAAATAAGATCTATCTCACGCTTTGGACTTTCCGTAGTTACTATCGTTTTTGAAGACGATATGGGAACCTATCTTCCTCGACAGCTTGTAGGGGAAAAACTAAACGAACTGGGCGAATCCATTCCTGAAAAATTTGGAAGTCCATCTATGGGACCCATCTCTACTGGTTTGGGTCAAATCTATGAATACACTATAAAGCCAGAAGAAGGTTTTGAAACCAAGTATTCGCCTATGGAACTGCGCACGGTGCAGGACTGGGTTATCAAAAGACAACTCACATTATTGGAAGGCGTTGTAGAGGTCAACTCTTATGGCGGCAGTATCAAACAGTATGAAGTTGCTGTCGATCCTGAGAAGTTGAACAGTATGGGAATCAGTATTTCACAAGTGTACGAGGCTCTTGCTATGAACAATGTCAATACAGGTGGTGCCTATATTGAGAAAAATAAAATGTCCAATTTTATAAGAGGCGAAGGTCTTATTCGCTCTTTGGAAGACATCAAGAATATCTCGATTACTAACGAGGGCAACATTCCCATAACTATTGGAGATGTGGCAACGCGCATCCATTTTGGGAGTCAAGTACGTTATGGTGCATTTACCCAAGACGGTAAGGAAGCCGTGGGCGGTATGATTATGATGCTCAAGGGTTCTAATCCTAATGCAGTTATTCAAAATGTAAAGGATCGTATGGCAGAAATTGAAAAATCCCTGCCAGAAGGTCTGACCATTGCCCCAATTATCGATCGTAGCGAGCTAATTGCCAGAACTACAGATACGGTTAAAACCAATTTACTAGAAGGTGCCTTAATCGTGATTTTTGCACTTGTCCTATTGTTGGGTAGTTTAAGAGGTGGAATTATAACGGCCACGACCATTCCCTTGTCCTTACTTTTTGCCTTTATCTTAATGAAGCAGTTTAATGTTTGGGCAAACTTAATGAGTTTGGGAGCTATCGATTTTGGGATTATCATAGATGGTGCGGTAATTATAATAGAAGGAACAGTATATGAAATCCAAAAACGAATTAGGTCTGGTAAGCTAAAATTCAATCAAGGAGTGATGGATAAAGTTGCCTACGATGCCGGAAGCACAATGATGGGTTCTGCGTTCTTTGGACAGATAATCATTCTCATTGTTTTTACACCTATACTTTTTCTTACAGGTGTAGAAGGCAAAATGTTTAAACCGATGGCATACACCTTTGGGTTTGCAATGATAGGTGCCATCATCCTGTGTCTTACGTATGTGCCTATGATGTCTGCACTCTTTATGAAGCCAGTACAAAATACCAAAAACTGGTTTGGCAAGTTTGAGCGCTGGCTCGAAAAGATAAGTGATAAAATCATAGGTGCCATTCATAGTGCGTATATGCCTTTGTTAAAGGGAGCACTTAAACTAAAGCTTATCGTTTTATCAGCTGCTGCCGTATTACTTGTTATCGCAGGTGTAATCTTTTCTAATATGGGAGGAGAATTTGTGCCGCAGCTTGACGAAGGTGATTTAGCAATGCAAGCGCTCATTAGACCAGGAAGTTCGCTATCAGAATCCATTGAAGTTTCCAAAAAGATAGAAACCATTCTATTAGAAAATTTCCCTGAAATTAAAACAGTCACTGCTCGTATAGGTGTTGCAGATATTCCTACAGACCCTATGCCTATGGACATTGCAGATATGTACATCATCCTTAATAAGGATATGGACGAGTGGACAACAGCTTCTACTAAAGAAGGTTTGATAGATGCTATTAGAGACAAATTGGATGAAGAACTCGTAGGTGTGAATTTAGTTTTTACCCAACCGGTAGAGTTGCGATTTAACGAGCTGTTAGAAGG
>DEXR01000040.1:2944-6274 GCA_002364245.1 Flavobacteriaceae bacterium UBA3179 | reverse complement strand
CCTTCTAACAGCTCGTTAAATCGTAACTCTACTGGTTGTGTAAAGACTAAATTCACACCTACGAGTTCTTCATCTAATTTGTCTCTAATGGCATCTATCAAACCTTCTTTAGTAGTAGCTGTTGTCCACTGGTCCATATTCTTGTTTAGGATGATGTACATATCTGCAATATCCATAGGCATAGGATCGGTAGGAATATCTGCAACACCTATACGAGCTGTGACTGTTTTAATTTCAGGGAAATTTTCTAATAGGATAGTTTCTATTTTCTTGGAAACTTCAATAGATTCGGATAATGAACTTCCTGGTCTAATGAGTGCTTGCATTGCTAGATCTCCTTCATCAAGCTGGGGCACAAATTCTCCACCCATATTAGAAAAGATAAAACCAGCAATAAGAAGTAATACGGCAGCAGCTGATAAAACAATAAGTTTTAGTTTAAGGGCTCCCTTTAATAATGGCATATATGCACTATGAATAGCACCTATAATTTTATCACTTATTTTTTCGAGCCAGCGCTCAAACCTGCCGAACCAGTTTTTGGTATTTTGTACTGGTTTCATAAAAAGCGCTGCCATCATAGGCACATACGTGAGACACAAGATGATGGCACCTATCATTGCAAAGCCAAAGGTGTATGCCATAGGTTTAAACATTTTACCTTCTACACCAGTTAGAAAAAGTATAGGCGTAAAAACGATGAGGATAATTATCTGTCCAAAAAAAGCGGAACCCATCATCGTGCTTCCTGCATCATAAGCTACTTTATCCATCACTCCTTGATTGAATTTTAGCTTGCCAGACCTAATTCGTTTTTGGATCTCATAAACCGTTCCTTCTATAATAATTACCGCACCATCTATGATAATCCCAAAATCAATAGCTCCCAAGCTCATTAAGTTTGCCCATACATTAAATTGCTTCATTAATATAAAGGCAAAAAGCAAGGACAACGGTATGGTCGTGGCCGTTATGATGCCACCTCTTAAACTACCCAACAATAAAACAAGGGCAAATATCACGATTAGGGCGCCTTCCAGTAAATTGGTTTTAACGGTATCGGTCGTTCTGGCAATTAGCTCACTACGATCAATGATAGGGGCGATCGTTAAACCTTCTGGCAGGGATTTTTCAATTTCTGCCATACGATCCTTTACATTTTGAATAACTGCATTAGGATTAGAACCCTTGAGCATCATAATCATACCGCCCACGGCTTCCTTACCGTCTTGGGTAAATGCACCATAACGTACCTGACTCCCAAAATGGACACGCGTTGCTACATCTCCAATTGTTATGGGAATGTTGCCTTCGTTGATAATCGAGATATTCTTGATGTCTTCCAAAGAGCGAATAAGACCTTCGCCTCTTATGAAGTTTGACATTTTATTTTTCTCAATATAGGCACCACCTGTATTGACATTGTTCATAGCAAGAGCATCATACACTTGTGAAATGCTGATGCCCATACTATTTAACTTTTCTGGATCGACGGCAACTTCGTACTGCTTAATGCTACCACCATATGAGTTAACTTCTACCACACCTTCCAGTAAAGTAAGTTGTCGTTTGATAACCCAGTCCTGTACGGTACGCAGTTCCATAGGCGAATATCTGTTTTCAAATCCTTTCCCTGGCTGAATGGTGTATTCATAAATTTGACCTAATCCTGTGGAAATAGGTCCCATCGAAGGACTTCCAAATTTTTCAGGTATAGATTCTCCAAGTTCGTTGAGTTTTTCCCCTACCAGTTGTCTAGGAAGATAAGTCCCCATATCGTCTTCAAAAACGATGGTTACTACAGAGAGTCCGAAACGTGAGATAGATCTTATTTCGGTAACGCCAGGTAAATTACCCATAGATAATTCTACAGGATAGGTTACGAACTGTTCAATGTCTTCCGTTCCCAGATTAGGCGATTGCGTGATGACTTGCACTTGATTATTGGTAATATCTGGCACAGACCCAAGATTTACCGTTGCCATTGACCAGATACCGACACCCACAAGAGTCAAGGTAAACAAGCCAATAATAAATTTGTTATTGATTGAAAAATCAATGATTTTGTTAATCATAGATTAGAAAATTAATTCAGTTAATAAATGACTTTACGCTTTCGCAAAAGCAAAAACATAGTTGAGTATTCCTGTTAGGAAAACTTCAAAAAGGATATAGTTATCCTATTAAAACTGAATTATGCCCGAGGTGGTTGGAAAAGAGATTCCAGATATCTGGAATTGAATTGAAAAGAATAATATGAATATGTCACCCTTTTTTCAAAGAGAAGTGGCTTTATGGTTAATGCGTTAGAAGGCGTTAAAAAAACTGTAGGATAACAGCATTGATGATGTGAATGTACAGGCGCACTATCGTCGTGCGAGCCATCGTGATGGTCTTTGTTATCAGACTCATCATTGAAAACTACCTCTACTACATATTCATAAAACGTATCTCCACCATACTCTTTATGCATTTGGTAATGCGATAAAAAATGTGAAAACTTCTCTATTTGTTCACATATTTCCATATTGGCTGTAGCCCCTTGAAAAAGGAATAAGATTGCCATTGATATAGAACAAAATGCTTTCATATATATTACAAAGATAAAAGAATAATGATGCAATTGAGTTGCAAAGGGTTTTTACAACGAATCAATCACACTTCCGCAAGTCAACATTGCATCGCCATAGTATGGATTTCTTATTTCTTCTTCCATACTTAACCATACCGCACCTTTATTGTTATTTGCCATAGGGCATTTCTGAATGTAATAATTTGTCGAGTTTTCTATGCTCATTGCAATAGGCACGATATTCTCATTAAGTATCACAAAATGTGCTCGCTGGTTTTCCAGATTTTCATTGGTTGCAATGGCATCCAGCATCTCGATACTTTTGGTAAGATGTTGCTTTTCCATTTTGCCTAAATCCGATGTAGAAATTTCCTTTAATTTTTTTGATGTCGCTTTCGCGAAATTGGAAACCTGACCAGCATCGCTTTCTACCAATGCATCTTTCATTTTGAGATATGATGGTAATGCTTCATTAAAATCAGAACTAAACCCTTCGTCGAAACTCATTTCCAT
The DNA here is from genome assembly GCA_002364245.1 of Flavobacteriaceae bacterium UBA3179. GTDB lineage: Bacteria > Bacteroidota > Bacteroidia > Flavobacteriales > Flavobacteriaceae > Marixanthomonas. Next base: position 3,189 of record DEXR01000040.1, on the reverse strand, counting down.
ATCGCCCATCATAGCTGATTCATCCTGCATCATCTGCTGATTCATCATTGATTTTTTACCTTGTAGTTGCGCAGCTGCATCTACTGTAAATGTTCCATTGGTAACGATTTCATCGCCATTATTCAGTCCAGCCGATACTTGGTAATTGTCGCCAGAGCGATTGCCCAAGGTTACTTCACGCATTTCAAATACAGGTTCATTAGGATTGGTTTTCACATATACCAATGAGCGCTCGCCCGTCCATA
>DEXR01000040.1:0-2847 GCA_002364245.1 Flavobacteriaceae bacterium UBA3179 | reverse complement strand
CAATGAGCGCTCGCCCGTCCATAACACAGCACTTGCAGGCACGGAAAGTGTATTTTCCATAGTTTGCGTTGCGCCTTTAACCTTGCCCGTCACAAACATTCCTGGCTTAAATAGGTCGTCTCTATTTTGAAGTGTTGCTCGCACCGTTACTGTACGTGTTGTATTATTTAAAATAGGGTCAATAAAAGAAATAGTGCCTTCAAATTCTTTGTTTGGATAGGCATTGGTCGTAATGTTGATTTTTTGCCCAACATTGAACTGTGCTATCTGATTTTCATAAGCATCGAATTCTGCCCAGACAGAATTTAGGTTGCTCAACTTTACAATAGGTTCCCCTTGATTTACGTAATCGCCCTGTGCTGCCATTACTTCTGAAACCGTTCCGGAAACCGTCGCATAAATCGGGAAATTCTCACGTACCGTTCCACTTTCTTCTATGGCATTGATTTGTGTATCTGATAGTTTCCAGTTTTTGAGCTTGTTACGAACGGCTTTGTATAAAGCAGGTTGCGATGCTTTCAACGATGCTGCGGTAATCAATTCCTGCTGTGCCGCTACAAGGTCTGGTGCGTAAATGGTTGCCAGTAACTGACCACGGTTTACTTGCTGACCTTCATAGTTGACGTTAAGTCGTTCTATTCTGCCTTTAAAATAACTGGATTGTACGGTATTGTTTTCTTCGTTTGCAGCTATTTTTCCCGAAAGGGATATCATCCCATCATCATCGCTTGTTTCTGCATTACCTACAATGGTGGTTTGGATATTTGCCAACGCCATTGCGTTTTCAGTCATTTTTATCTCGTTTGCAGCGAGACCTTCAGCACCAGCTTCAGCAGGAATTAAGTCCATTCCACATATAGGACAATCGCCAGCTTCTGGTTGCATAATCTGTGGATGCATTGAGCACGTCCACATCTGGTCTGCACTCTCGCCAGAGTGGTCGTGTTGATCGGACATATCGGATATATCCTTATTTGCCATAGTATCACTTGACCCGTTTCCAAAAATGAGCCAGCCTGCGCCCAAACCTATTATTACGGCTATTGCTATATATAAAATGTTCTTGTTCATAATCTTATTTTTCGTTTTCTAAACGTTCAATCATTTCTTTCATTTCGGCAATTTCCCTACGTTGTGCTTTTATGATTTCTTCAGCCAATTTTTTGACTTCTGGGTCTTCAATATCAGCTCGTTCACTTGTTAGAATTGCAATGGAATGGTGTGGTATCATTGCTTTCATCCAAAGAATATCGCCTACGGTGGATTTTTGGTCGCGTACCAGTCCCAATGCACCTACAAAGAGAACGATACTTCCCAAGACTATGGCGATATTCTTTTTTTTATTTTGATACATTCCACGCATTGCCACAAACATAATGATGGCCATAGCTGCGATACCAAGGCAGACCATATAAAATCTCGTTAGGCTAAACCAAACGTGGTCCCATTCATAGGTGTTTAAATACATCGTAATGTACATTGCTACAAAAGAGCAAGCCAACATCGCTACAAAACGTGTATAGTGATTTTTAGATTTTCCTGAATTTGTGTGTTCATTTGAATTCATAATTTTTGGTTTTTTTGTCACTAATTATTTAATCTTCTTTTTTAGTTTTCTGATTGATGGGGAACTGATATACCACAAAACGAAACCGCTTAAGACAGTTATCAATCCCAAAAGTGAAAATGCCCTTAACAACAACGTGTTGAAATTATCCCTTCCCTGATAATCCATTGTATGGGTCATCCATAGAAAATCAAACCAGCGCCAATCCCTGTGTCTCACCGTTTGAAAAGCGCCATTCTCAACCGCCACATAGGCTTTTAAATTTTGTGGTGTCTCATACGAGATTTCATAAGCTGGAAGTGGGCGACCGCGATATTCGTGATGTGGCCCAACAGAATCGACTAATTGAATTTTTACTATTTCTAAATCGTTCAACATATACCTACTTGCAACTTGTTGTGCCTCTTCTTTAGAAATTCCATTTTTCATTTGTCCCGTTCTTGCATTGTAAAGCTGTGCTTCATTAATCCAATAGTAAGGTTCATTTGCTATTTCCAGTAGTTCCAAGGATTGTACAGGTTCTATTACAGCAAGTTGGGCTGTGCCGAGCAAATCATTAAATGAGGTCTGCACAGGTGCAGCTTTCTTAAAATGGTCGCCGTGTATCTCGTCAATGTTCGTCCAACTGAAATACATCCCGCTAATCGTCCACATCAGAAACTGAATACCTAAAAAGATACCCAAATAGCGGTGCGCTTTTCTAATCCATTTCGCTGTTTTTCTGTTCACCATTTTACTTTATTTCAAAAGGAAATTCAATCGTGACTTTTTCCCAACTCATTGAGATTGTTCCTGAAGTCTCAGTTGTTTTGTTAACTTTATACTCTAAATGTTCCTTGATGTCTTCGGAAATTTGAGGTGTCACTTTAAATCGTAATACATCATCATTTTCAGTATAGTCGTCCTTACCGTGTTGGTTCCAATTCCTGTTGAAAATGACAGTCCATTCTTCCTGATTCGGAATTACAAAAAACCCATATTTCCCGGCTTTCAATTCTTTACCGTCAATTTCTAAATCCTTATTTGTTTCCAGCCAAGTAGCCATATGGGCACCAGCCTGCCAGACTTGGTCGTATGCCAATAAACCACCGAAAATAATTCTATTCCTCACGCCTGGCGACGAATAATCTATATGAATATGTGCATCACCTATCATCGCCATTGCCGATGTATGTGGGCTTAAAGTTTTTTTGTTCTCGGATTTAGGCTCACTTCGAGTATGATTGTGTTCTGTCTCTATTTTGGGATTGTTCTTTTCTTCGTTTTTACATCCGCTGACA
>DEXR01000036.1:10752-11490 GCA_002364245.1 Flavobacteriaceae bacterium UBA3179 | reverse complement strand
CAGATTGTAGAAAGCAACGGAACTCGTATTTTTGGAGTGTTTGTCTCAAAAATCGAGAATGACAAAATGCAAGCTACCATTAAAATTGGTCATACAGGAATGAACGCTATTGTACAAACATTTAGAAGGTATAATTACACAGTAATTAGCAACCATGAAGAAGATAAGTTTTTAAAAAATTTAAAAGAACGCTCCGATTATTTAGACAAATATTTAAACATGTAAGCTGATGAAAATAGGAATTTACGGTCAGTTCTATCATAAAAATTCTGAAACCTATATTCAGTTAATTCTCGATGCTTTAAAAAATAAAAACGTATCGGTTTTTATTGAAGAAAACTTTCTGGACATTATTAATATGAATAATGAAATTACCCGGAATTTTTCAAACTTCGAAACCTTTACCGAATTAGATGAGACGTATGATCTTTTTTTCAGTATAGGCGGTGACGGAACCATATTAAAATCTATCACTTTTGTTAAAGACTTGGATATTCCGATTGTTGGAATTAATACCGGACGGTTAGGTTTTTTAGCGACCATACAAAAAGAAGAAATAACCCAAAGTCTTTCAAAAATATTGGACGGAGATTATTTAATTTCCGAAAGAAGTCTGCTTACCATTGCCACTACCCCAAAAAGTTCCGAAATAAAACCCACCTTAAACTTTGCGCTTAATGAAATTGCCGTAAACAGGAAAAACACAACTTCCATGATTAAGGTAGAAACCGATGTAAA
>DEXR01000036.1:10215-10551 GCA_002364245.1 Flavobacteriaceae bacterium UBA3179 | reverse complement strand
GTTGCCACCCCAACAGGATCTACAGGATATTCGTTAAGTTGTGGTGGCCCAGTGATAGAACCCAGTGCAAAAAATATAGTAATAACCCCAATTGCTCCTCACAATTTAAACGCAAGGCCTTTGGTGCTGCCAGATGACAGTAAACTAACTTTAAAAGTTTCAGGAAGGGAAAAATCGTATTTAGTTTCATTAGATTCCCGTATTGCTACATTAGAAAACAACACAACCATCCATATTAAAAAAGCTTCGTTTACAATTAAACTTGTCCAATTAGCTGAAGACAGTTTTATAAAAACCCTTCGTAAAAAATTACTGTGGGGCGAAGACAAACGTAAC
>DEXR01000036.1:8766-10029 GCA_002364245.1 Flavobacteriaceae bacterium UBA3179 | reverse complement strand
TTATTATATTTGCAAACTTTTAAGGTATATGAGGTATATCGCGACCATAATTTTAGTAGTAACAGCCACATTTTCACTACATTCACAAACCTACGAAGTAGGTGGCATGATTGGCGGCGCCAATTATATAGGCGATGTTGGACGAACCAATTACATAGCACCCAACAGCCTTGCTTTTGGAGGTATTTTTAAGTGGAACCGAAGTGCTAGGCATTCTTTTAGAGCATCTGTATTGGTCGCCAATATTAAAGGTGATGATGCAGACTCCAACCAAGAACGAAGACAGCAAAGAGGCTTATCTTTTTCAAATACAGTAAGTGAAGTTTCGTTAGGTATGGAATATACTTTTTGGGAGTTTAGTATGTATAGTGGCAGACCCGCAAGCACGCCATACTTATACACTGGCCTTACCTATTTTTGGTACGATGCCCTTTATAAAAGAAATGACGATGTAATCACTGACTATGATGGGGCTTCGGCTGTAGCCATTCCAATGGTTGTAGGCTATAAAACAAGTTTAGCTAATAGATTTGTTTTAGGTTTTGAAATTGGAGCACGTTATACGTTTACAGACAACTTAGACGGCAGCAACCCAACTAAAGGTTTAGAAGACAACCAAAGTCTAAAATTTGGAAATACAAACAGTGACGATTGGTACGTTTTTACAGGAATAACCTTAACCGTTACCTTTGGCCGAAAACCATGTTATTGTAATTTTTAATCCATGACTGCAAAAGAACAAATAGACAAAAACAAGCTTCCTAAGCATTTAGCAGTAATTATGGATGGCAATGGAAGATGGGCAAAGCAAAAAGGCATGTTTCGATCTATGGGACATGAAAATGGCACCAAAGCTGTGCGTGAAATCGTCGAAGCTTGCGCCGAAATAAACATACCTTATTTAACACTTTACGCTTTTTCTACTGAAAACTGGAGCCGACCAAAACTTGAAGTAGAATTACTAATGAAGCTATTGGTTTCTTCCTTAAAAAAAGAAATAAAAACACTTCACGACAATAACATTAAACTCAATGCTATTGGCAATCTTGAGGCATTACCAAAAAAAGCACAGCGAGAATTAAAAGACGTAATAGACAAAACCAAAGACAATTCAAGAATGACCTTGACGCTAGCTCTTAGCTATGGTTCTAGAGAAGAAATTATAAAAACCATCCAAGAGATTAGCCATAAAGTTAAAAATAACCTAATTTCGCCGTCAAATATTGACGAAACGGTTATAAATAATCATCTTTACACGCAAAA
>DEXR01000036.1:8467-8632 GCA_002364245.1 Flavobacteriaceae bacterium UBA3179 | reverse complement strand
AATCATCTTTACACGCAAAATTTGCCAGATGTTGATTTATTGATACGTACCAGCGGTGAACAGCGCATCAGTAACTTTTTATTATGGCAAATAGCATATGCCGAATTGTATTTCACAGATACCCTTTGGCCAGATTATAGAAAAAACCATCTTTTTGAAGCAATA
>DEXR01000036.1:7582-8328 GCA_002364245.1 Flavobacteriaceae bacterium UBA3179 | reverse complement strand
TAAATTATCAAAACAGAGAAAGAAGATTTGGAAAGACAAGTGAACAACTTAAATAAAAGCTTATTATTGAAATCCTACAAAAACCTGTATTGTATTTTTCTTTTTACAGTGGTGACGGTTTTTTCCCTCTCTGCGCAGCAAAGAGATTTGGACAGTGGTAAAAAATATACCATAAACGATATTAAAGTCACAGGAGAGCAAAGTTTTAACGAACAAACCGTAATAGCATTTACAGGCTTAAAAAAAGGAGACCGTATTTACATTCCTGGTGAAAAATTAAGTGCTATAACCAAAAAACTTTGGGAGCAAAATCTTTTTAGCGATATCGCTTTTTATGTTACCAATATAGATGGCGATAAAGCAGATCTAGAACTCTATATTGTAGAATTACCTAAATTGAACAAAGTTACAATAGAAGGTATTCGCAAAGGTAAAAAGAAGGATATTCTTAAAGAAAACCCGTTAGATCCCGGTACAAAAATCACTAAAAACCTCCTTACTACCACCAAAAACAAAATAAGAGACAAATATAAAGAAGATGGATACCTCAACGCCCAGGTAATCATTGCACAAACCCCTCACTTGGATTCCACAGGACAGGAAGTGGCAAAAAACATGACAATAAAAATCGATAAAGGAGAACGTGTTAAAGTTTCCGATATCGATTTTGAAGGCAATGAGCAGTTTTCAGATGCAAAGTTGCGCAGGACCATGAAAGAAACCAAACAAAAATTCTTTCTAAGAAT
>DEXR01000036.1:5820-7466 GCA_002364245.1 Flavobacteriaceae bacterium UBA3179 | reverse complement strand
AAACAAAAATTCTTTCTAAGAATTTTTAAACGTTCAAAATACACCAAAGAAGGGTTTGAAAAAGATAAAGTTTCCATTATAGATAAATACAAAGCAAACGGATATCGTGATGCTCGTATTACAAGCGATACTTTGATTGTTAAGGACGATAAAAACGTAGCATTAAAACTAAATGTAGAAGAAGGCGATAAATATTATTTTGGAAACATTCGTTTTATTGGAAACAGTATTTATACAGATAGCCAATTGCGCCAAGTATTGGGTATTGGAAAAGGCGAAACCTATAATGGAGTATTGCTTCAAGAACGTATTGCCGATGTGGAAGACCCTGAAGCACAAGACCTCACTAACCTATATCAGAACAATGGATATTTATTCTCAAAAATAAATCCGGTTGAAGTAGCTGTACGTAACGACACCATCGATTTTGAAATTAGAATTCGTGAAGGAAAACTCGCTTATTTTGATCACGTAACCGTAGTAGGGAACGACAAAACCAACGATCACGTAATTTACCGTGAACTTCGAACCCGACCAGGACAAAAATACAGTAAACGAAACGTAGTACGAACTATCCGTGAATTAGGACAAATAGGTTATTTTGATCCCGAACAGTTGTCCCCTAATTTTAAAAACGTAGACCCCAACAGTGGTACGGTTGACTTAGAATACTCTGTAGTTGAAAAAGGAGCCAGCCAAATAGAATTACAAGGAGGTTATGGCGGCGGTGGTTTTGTAGGAACATTAGGATTGTCATTCAACAATTTCTCATTGCGTAACATTTTCAATAAAGAAGCCTATAAACCATTACCTATGGGTGATGGCCAAAAACTTTCGTTACGGGCACAAGCTAGTAGTTTTTACCAAACCTACAGCCTTTCCCTAACAGAGCCATGGTTTGGAGGGAAAAAACCAGTACAGCTAAGCACATCTTTCTCTCACACTATTCAATATTTTTATGATTACCGAAATAGGGATGCAGATAAAAGCCGGAAATTTTTAATCACAGGAGGTTCCGTGGGAATTGCACAACGATTAAAGTGGCCAGATGATTTCTTTCAATTGTCACAAGCCATTAGCTTTCAGCATTACAACTTACAGAACTACAACACCTCGTTATTTACATTCGGGGACGGATATTCAAACAACTTGGCTTACACCATAGGGCTTAGCCGAAACAACACTGCCACCAACCCTATTTACCCGACTAAGGGTTCAGAGTTTAATATAACTGCAAAATTAACACCTCCTTATTCCTTATTTAATGGAGTTGATTATAGTGCGTTGGCCGATGAGCGATCCAATTTGTTAGATGTTCCCAGTGACAATTCAGGGTTTAGGGCAGCTCAAAACAGAATTGCTGATATTGACCAAGAACGTTTTAAGTTTCTCGAATATTATAAAATTAAATTTAAAGGAGATTGGTACACAAACCTAGTTGATAAATTAGTTTTGAAAAGCAGTACCGAGTTTGGTTTCTTGGGAGCATATAACAATGAAAGAGGCGTTCCTCCTTTTGAGCGGTTTTTTGTAGGAGGAGATGGTTTAGGATCATTTAGTCTTGATGGTCGAGAGGTGATACAATTACGTGGATACCCAAACCAATCGTTATCCGATCAAGACGGAAATACCATTTTCAATAAATT
>DEXR01000036.1:4962-5691 GCA_002364245.1 Flavobacteriaceae bacterium UBA3179 | reverse complement strand
CGTATATTTATGCCGGCATTTGGATTATTAGGGATTGATTTCGGGTATGGTTTTGACCCTGTACTGGGAGGAACACAGCCCAACGGATGGGAAACACACTTTATTCTTGGACAACAATTTTAATTTTGGCACGATATTTTCTTAAACAACAACCAAAGATTATGAAAACGAACAAGCTACTTTTATTATCATTTATTTTATTAGCTTTTGGGTTCACAGCCCAAGCACAACGTGGCGCCCGGATTGGGTATATAGATATGGAATACATTCTTGAAAATGTTCCTGAATATAAAGAAGCCTCTACCCAATTGGAAGGTAAAGTACAGCGATGGAAAAAAGACATCGAGAAAAAAACCAAAGAAGTAGAGCAAATGAAGCTTAATTTAAGCAACGAACGCGTGCTGTTAACACAAGAGCTTATTGAAGAGCGAGAAGAGGAAATTAAAATATTAGAAGATGAAATGCTCGATTATCAACAAGACCGTTTTGGCCCAAATGGTGATTTAATGATACAAAGACGCCAGTTGGTGCAGCCAATTCAAGACCAAGTATTTAATATCGTGCAAGAAATTGCCGAAAATAAAAAATACGATTTTATCTTTGACAAATCTGCCGACGTTGTTATGCTATTTGCAGCAGAACGCAATGACATAAGCGATGTTGTTTTGCGTAGCATTAACCGTGCAGCAAAAAGGGAAGAAGCCCAAACGAAAAGAGAAGAAAGAGAAA
>DEXR01000036.1:3930-4847 GCA_002364245.1 Flavobacteriaceae bacterium UBA3179 | reverse complement strand
AACGAAAAGAGAAGAAAGAGAAATAGAACGCAAGGAAGAACTCAGTGTAGAAGAAGAAAAAGCTGTTACCGAACGTGAACAAAAAATTGAGGACCGTAAAAACGAACGTGAAAAAATGATGGAAGAACGTAGAAGAGAACGTGACTCCATACGGAATGCTAGAAAAGCAGAAATTGAACAAAGAAGAGAGCGGATTTTAAGAGAAAGACAAGAAAGAATTGACTCGATTGAGAAAGCAAGAGAACAAAAACGAAACGAACGCAATCAAGGAAACGATTCCGGCGATGACGGGAATTAAAATAATTATAAATCAATAAATCATAACACTTAAATTTAATACAATGAAACATTTAAAATCAGTAATGATAGCTTTAGCGATTTTTGTAGGAGCTACTAGTTTTGTTAACGCACAATCCAAAGTTGCTCATATAGATACGCAACTCTTGGTTGAAGCAATGCCTGCAATGAAAGCAGCACAAAGCGAGCTTGATAAAATACAGAAAACGTACGATACCGAAATTAAGGCCATGACCAAAGAGCTTCAAAATAAAATGACTCAGTACGACCAAGAGGCCGCTACTAAAACCGATGAAGAAAACCAAAAACGTTTTGAAGAGGTTCAAGGTATGCAAACCAATATTCAAAAGTACACGCAACAAGCCAGACAAGATCTTCAGAAAAAACAAGAAGACATATTAAAGCCTATATTGGAAAAAGCACGTCAAGCTATTCAAAAAGTGGGACGCGCTGAAGGCTATGAATATGTCTTAGACGCATCGACTGGTGGAGGCATTTTATTGGCCGACGGTAAAGACCTAATGCCAGCCGTAAAAAAAGAATTGGGAATTTAATTACTAATTATTCCTAAATTTTTATAAAACTGCCTACAACTTCTGTAGGCAGTTTTTATTTTTACA
>DEXR01000036.1:2755-3840 GCA_002364245.1 Flavobacteriaceae bacterium UBA3179 | reverse complement strand
TGTAGGCAGTTTTTATTTTTACATACATGAACAAAAATAGTCCCATAGGTATTTTCGATTCTGGCGTTGGTGGTTCATCCATATGGCAGGAAATCCATCAATTGATGCCAAATGAAAACACTGTTTATTTAGCGGACAGTAAAAATGCCCCCTACGGAAACAAAACACAGGACGAAATTGTTTCATTAAGTATCAAAAACACCGAGGTCTTAATAAACATGGGCTGCAAAATAATTGTGGTTGCCTGCAATACTGCAACAACAAATGCAATAAATGTATTACGTTCAACTTATAACATCCCAATAATTGGTATTGAGCCAGCTATTAAACCTGCTGCCCTGCAAACAAAATATAAGAGCATTGGTATTTTAGCCACTAAAGGGACATTGAGCAGCGCATTATTCCATAAAACCGCAAAAGAATTCACTAAAGAAGTTTCAGTAGTGGAAATTATAGGCGAAGGTCTAGTACCGTTAATTGAAAATGACGAGCTGGAAACCAACGAAATGAAAGTGCTTTTAAAAAAATATACAGCCCCTATGGTTGCTGCTAATATTGATTATTTGGTTTTGGGCTGTTCACATTACCCTTATCTTATTCCACAGTTGCAAAAAATATTACCTACCCATGTCTCCATTATAGATTCTGGTCAAGCAGTTGCCAAACAAACCCAAAGTGTAATGCAACAACATGGCTTACTTAATGAAAGCGACAAAAAAGGCACCCTTCAATTTTACACGAATACGAAAGTTGATACCTTAAAAAGCCTATTAAAAAAGTATTCTGAAATAATAACCGTTAAAAAAATGGATTTTTAACCACTTGTAGTAAAAACTCTATTAAGAATTTCTGTCCCCCCTACTTTAACCGCATTTTATGCCTCTTCATAACACAGTAACTCAATTTTCTGTTAAGGTAGCCGTTTTCTATAAAGTATTGATTTTCTTTCCTTAATTTTGCAAAAAAAGATTGTATGTCAACATATACTATTTCCATAGAGCCTACAAATAACGCAAGCATTGTAAAGTTTGTAGCCAATTCATTTTTAACGCGTTCCAACAGTTACGAGTTTAAAAATATTGACG
>DEXR01000036.1:1655-2637 GCA_002364245.1 Flavobacteriaceae bacterium UBA3179 | reverse complement strand
GAGTTTAAAAATATTGACGAAGCTAAGCCTAGCCCTATAGCACAACAACTATTTTATCTACCTTTTGTAAAAACCGTCTATATTTCACAAAACTTTATTGCTATCGAAAAATACGATATTGTAACTTGGGAAGATGTGCAAAACGAAGTTTCTGAATCCATAACAGAATACCTGAACAGCGGAAAAGAAGTAGTCACCGCTACCGAAACACAAAAAAAAGTGCCAGTTACTGTATATGCTGAAAGTACGCCAAACCCGGCGGCAATGAAGTTTGTAGCCAACAAGCCCTTGGCAGATGGCACGTTTGAATTTAAAAATATAGATGAAGCCGTCCATGCACCTCTAGCAAAAGCCTTATTTGCATTTCCGTTTGTAAAGGAAGTGTTTATCAGTGCCAATTACGTATCGGTGTTAAAATATAATATGGCCGAATGGCAGGAAATTTCTATGGAACTGCGAGAGTTTATTAGAAAATACATTGAAGATGGCAAACCGGTACTAAGTGATGAAATTCTTCAGAAAAAAGAAAAAGAAGAAGCAAGTTCACAGCAGTCTATTTCAAACAAAGATTTAAAAGACATTGACAAGGAAATTATTTCTATTCTTGATGAATATGTAAAACCGGCTGTAGCTAGCGATGGCGGTAATATTGCGTTCGATTCTTTTAACGAACATACCAAAACCCTACGAGTTATTCTACAAGGAGCTTGCAGTGGCTGCCCTTCCTCTACCGTTACCTTAAAAAACGGAATTGAAACCATGTTAAAAGATATGATGAACGGACGGGTACAGACAGTTGAAGCTATTAATGGGTAATCCCTTTATTAAATTATATGAATCTGCTTTATAACAAGGTTTTAACGATTATTTGAGAGTTTTTACTTCTATAAAACCGTATCTTGGATAATCTAATCTAAAAACCAAAAATTATGGCAGTATTAAAAGTTATAGAAGTATTAGCAAACTCAAACGAAAGTTGGGA
>DEXR01000036.1:338-1555 GCA_002364245.1 Flavobacteriaceae bacterium UBA3179 | reverse complement strand
GCAAACTCAAACGAAAGTTGGGAGGATGCAACAAGAAAAGCGGTAAAGCACGCTAGTAAAACAGTGAAAAATATTAAGTCGGTTTACGTTAACGAACAAAGTTGTACTGTAAACGGAGACGATGTAGATCAGTTTAGAGTGAATGTGAAAATTACTTTTGAAGTAAGCTAACACACCACTTAAAAAAAAACTAAATACGCTTTTGAAATAATCAAGAGCGTATTTTTCTTTTCCTGCCCGTATTCTAACCATGCTCAATAATCATTGGCAGGTAGGTTTGAAACAATAAATCCCGCCCAAGAAACCTTGGAACAACACAAAAACTTATTACATACCGAAACTAGCCCTTACTTGCTGCAACATGCAGGTAATCCTGTCTATTGGCAAGCCTGGAATCAAGAAACCCTTGCAAAAGCAAAAGCTGAAAACAAGTTAATGATTGTAAGTATTGGGTATGCAGCTTGCCATTGGTGCCATGTGATGGAACATGAAAGCTTTGAAGACCAAGAAGTAGCCAATGTGATGAACCAAGATTATATTTCGGTTAAAGTTGACCGTGAAGAACGCCCCGACATTGATCAAATTTACATAAATGCCGTGCAGTTAATGACAGGTGGAGCTGGTTGGCCTTTAAACGTTGTTACCCTACCAGATGGTCGCCCTGTATGGGGTGGAACTTATTTTACAAAAGAGCAATGGATTGATGCTTTGCAGCAAATTCAACAAGTATATAACGAATCGCCGGAAAAGCTGGAAGAATATGCTAAACGGTTGGAAGATGGTGTTAAGAATATGGATGGCATTCAGCTAAACACTGAGAAATCTGACTTTTCAAATTTTGATACTACCTCCTTAATTGAAAAATGGAGTCGAAATTTTGATCATCAATTTGGAGGATATAAGCAGGCACCCAAATTCATGATGCCCAATAATTATGAATTCCTGTTGAGATATGGGGTTCAACATAACGATAAAACGTTACTGGAATATGTAGAAAAAACACTAACCCTAATGGCGTATGGAGGTATTTATGATGCTGTTGGAGGCGGATTTTCACGATATAGTGTAGACCAAAAGTGGCACATTCCACATTTTGAAAAAATGCTCTATGACAATGCTCAATTGGCAAGCTTATACAGCAACGCTTATGCACAAACCCAAAACCCATTGTATAAAGAAGTTGTCGAAGAAACATTGCAGTTTGTTTCAGAAACACT
>DEXR01000036.1:0-272 GCA_002364245.1 Flavobacteriaceae bacterium UBA3179 | reverse complement strand
TTGCAGTTTGTTTCAGAAACACTAACGAGCGATGAGGGAGCTTTTTACTCTTCATTAGATGCCGATAGTAAAACTGCATCAGGAAAATTAAAAGAAGGAGCTTATTATGTTTATACCAAAGAAGAATTGCAAAAGCTTTTAAAAGATGATTTTGAAATTTTTAAATCATATTACAATGTTAATGACTTCGGAAAATGGGAGGATGGAAATTATGTGTTGATTCGTAATAAAAGTAATGCCCAAATTTCCGAAGAATTTTCAATTTCAGAAGA
>DEXR01000041.1 GCA_002364245.1 Flavobacteriaceae bacterium UBA3179 | reverse complement strand
AATGGGCTGCTGCTACTAAGCCAGACTCGGTTACTTTAATACCATCTATTATTTGGCCGTCATATTCAGTAATATAATCTTTAAGTACCCACTTGTTTTTGGAAATCAACGCTTCAAACGCTTTTTCCTGTAACAAAGGGGAGTTTAAAAATTTTCGTTTATTATGAATACCTACCCAATTAAGGGCAGACCAACCAAACTGGTATTTTCCCAAATAACCTAACCTATTTACAGCCTTGTAATTACCACTGCTTTCACTAAAGCCGAGGTCTTCACAAAAGCCAAGGTACGACTTCCCAACAAAGGGAATATTCTGTTGGGGATTCATATTTACTTCAAAGTCAAAAGGAACATAAGATGATGCTCCCATGACGTCTGTAGTAAATATAGAACTACTGTATTTCATTTCTTCTTTCGAGGAAAACCCTGTAACACAAAATAGTGTTACAAGCAGTAGCACAGACAATTTCATAAAACGTTTTCTCATGTTTTACTTAGTTTTAAAATTTATAATTATTGCACTTACACTTCGTGTGTAAGCGTAATAGCCTTAAGTTCAGGCACCCACTTAACAAATAGTGTGCCAGCCATAAGTTCTATGAAATCTGTATATCAAAGAGCGTTCATTTCTTATTCCTTGCTGAAAACGATGTTCAACAACTACGAATATAAGATGATATGTAGTGTTTGTAGATGAATTAACATTCTTTAACCCCTTGTTTTAAAAAGGTTTAACAAAAAAAAGTCCAGTTCTGAAAAACAAAACTGGACCTTGAATACAATTAAGAAATATTATCTGTTTACCCCTTGCTGTGAAATCCAACGTACATATTCAGCTTTGTTGCGGTTGTGCTGTGCTAATGTTTTTGCAAATTTGTGATAACCAAAACGCTGCGTATCTGCCACAAAATAATAATAGTCATGGTCTTCATAATTTAACACAGCATCAATAGAGGAAATATCGGGCATGGCAATTGGCCCTGGGGGAACTCCAGTATTTTTATACGTGTTGTAAGGCGAGTCCAACTCTAAATCTTTGTACAACACCCGTTTTATAATTTGGTCAAAATCGTTCTCGGCACGTTTCTTTGCATAAATCACTGTTGGGTCTGCTTGTAAGGGCATGCCACGCTCCAATCTATTTACATATACACCAGCAACTCGAGGTCGTTCTTCTACTTTTGCGGTTTCTTTTTGAACTATTGCCGCTAAAGACATTACTTCGGCAGGTGTTAAATTTAATTTTTTGGCTTTTTGGGTTCGGGTTTCATTCCAAAAGCGGTTATATTCTGTTTTCATACGGTCACGGAAAGTTTCTGCACTGCTGTTCCAGTAAAATTCATAAGTATTAGGGATATATAATACCAACGCAGTAGCGTCAGTTTGCCCAGCTTCTTTTAAGAAAACGGAATCTTTCATTGCCTTCAACAAAGACAAACTATCGGCTTCAATCTGTCTAGCAATGTTTCCCGCCAGGTCTTCAATACGCTCTTGATTATTAAATTTTACTTTAATAGGTATATTTTTACTGCGGATTGTATTGATAATATCATTATTGTTCATCCCTTTTTTAATGATAAAATGTCCCGCTTTTATGTTGCTGGCATATTCCTTCTTTTGAGCAACAGCAGTAAAGTCGTCCATATCTTTTAATAATGGTTCCAGTTCCGAAACCACATCTTGATAGGTAGCATCGGTAGGGATATAGATATGGGCCTGTTCATTGTTGAAAGCTGTGTTGGGCGCAAAGACGGTGCTGTAAACATACCAAGCAAATCCGCCCATAGCAACTAAGCCTAAAAGAACAACGGCCAGTAATATTTTTTTAATATACATCGTGAATTAATTGATAAAATAGTTCATTTTTATAGTTTTTTCCAGACCTGATCCA
Organism: Flavobacteriaceae bacterium UBA3179; assembly: GCA_002364245.1. Lineage (GTDB taxonomy): Bacteria > Bacteroidota > Bacteroidia > Flavobacteriales > Flavobacteriaceae > Marixanthomonas. Next base: position 27,620 of record DEXR01000041.1, on the reverse strand, counting down.
ATCTTTTTTTATACCACTTTCGGTATAACCAGCTTTTTTAAAAAGTTTTATACTTTGTGTATTGTCTTCGGTAATATTAGCATACAACTGGTGAATGTTCAAGTGTTTTACTGCATATTGGCTAATTAATTGTAAGGCTTCAAAAGCGTAGCCTTTGCCTTTATTTTCTTCTGAAAAGATAATAACACCAACCCCTGACCTACTGTGTTTAGGGTCAAAATCGAATAGATCTACAAAGCCAATAGCATCTTCCTTTTCAATAGTGCATATAACTAATCGCAGTTGTTTTACATCGTAAATATCCCGATGGGCATTATCCAAATATTGCTGTAAAATATGCTTGGAATAGGGTGTTGTGGTGTTGCTTACCTCCCATCCGTTCTCATCATTCTCCAATAGATAAAGAAAATCTAAGTCTGAACTTTCAAGAGCTCGAAGGTATATTTTTTTTCCTTTTAATGTTGTCATTCCCATTCTCCTTTAAAAACCATAGTGGCAGGACCTTGTAAATGGACATTGGTATATCCATCTTTACTATTTTCAAATGTTACTGAAAGATTTCCTCCTGGGGTTACTAACTGTACAGTATAACTCTTTGTAAAATCTTTTTTATGCATTGCAATAGCAACGGCTGTAACACCCGTGCCGCAAGACAAGGTTTCATCTTCCACGCCCCGTTCGTATGTTCTAACGGAAAAAGTGTTTTCTGAAAGTTGTTCTACAAAGTTGATGTTGGCTCCTTCTTTTCCATATGTTTCATTCCGAAGTTTTCTTCCTTCTGAAAATACATCAAAAGCTGAAATATTGTCAACCAACTCCACATGGTGTGGCGAACCTGTATTCAGAAAAAGATAATTGTCATTCATTTCAATTTCTGAAACATCGTTCATTTTCAACGAAACGGTATCGTTTTCAATTGTTGCGGTGTGCATTCCGTCTATGGCTTCAAATTTTGTACTACCTTCAATAATGCCTAAATGATTTGCAAAATGGACAATACATCTTCCTCCATTGCCGCACATAGAACTTTCGTTTCCATCGGCATTAAAATACACCATTTTAAAATCTGCTGTAGGATGGTTTTCCAAGAGGATTAATCCATCAGCTCCGATGCCAAATTTTCGGTCACAAAGTCTAGCAATCAGTTTGGTATCATTTTTGGATAAAACAGATTGACGGTTATCAATCAAGACAAAATCGTTACCGGTTCCTTGATATTTAAAAAACTGAAATTTCATGGCGACAAAGGTACTAAAAGCTTTTTCGCTATAGTATAGTTAATTCTTGTTAAATACACGTTAAAACTGAAATTTCAGAAAAATATAATCGTCTTTTATCATGTTAGTAAATAATAAAAAATAGTTTAAAATGAAACAGACAATTAGATTAGTAGCTGTTGCGCTGTTTGCCGGCGCAGTTACATTAGGAGGCTACAAGTACTTCGTTCAACCTAACCAAGAAATTGCCGTGACCACTTCACAGGAAAGTCCCAATAACTTTATACCAACAAACTTTTCTAATACACCCGTTAGTAGTACAAACGCAGATTTTACCGAAGCTGCAGAAAAAACGGTACACGCTGTTGTTCACGTAAAAAACACTACCATTAGCAGACAACCTACCAATTTGATGGAATATTTTAACGGTGGAGGCCAACCCCGCGCAGTAGTTGGTGCCGGAAGTGGTGTTATTATTTCGCCAGATGGTTATATCATAACCAACAACCACGTAATAGCGAATGCGGCAGAACTGGAAGTTACCTTAAATAATAATAAAATATATAAAGCTGAATTGATTGGTACTGACCCCAAAACCGATATTGCTTTATTAAAAGTAGATGCCGATGACGAGCTTCCGTTTATTCCTTTTGGAGATTCTAACAATGTAAAAATTGGAGAATGGGTACTGGCTGTTGGTAATCCTTTTAATTTAAATTCTACCGTCACAGCTGGAATTATTAGCGCCAAAGCACGCGATTTAAATCAATTTGACCGAAACCCACAGTCTTTCATTCAGACCGATGCTGCCGTAAACCGTGGAAACAGTGGTGGAGCCTTGGTAAATGTACGTGGTGAATTAGTAGGGATTAATACTGCGATTACTTCGGAAACCGGATCGTATGTAGGGTATTCCTTTGCAGTGCCATCAAACAATGCTCGAAAGGTAATTGAAGATATTATGGAATTTGGTGATGTACAACGTGCAATTTTAGGTATTGCAGGTAGATCTTTAAATACAAATATTGCTAAAGATCTAGGAATAGATGAAACTCAAGGAGTTTATGTAGGAAGTATAGAAAAAGGAAGCGGTGCCGATAAAAGCGGATTAAAGAAAGGTGATGTCATTAAAAAACTAGATAACCTCTCGGTGAGTAAGTTTTCAGATTTATCAGGCTACTTAGGTTCTAAACGCCCTAACGACGTGGTTGATGTTACCGTATTGCGAAATGGAAAAGAAAAACACATTCCTGTAACCCTGGTTAAACTAGAAACATTTGAAATTGATGACCTTGGATTGGAAGTGAGGAATGCAAATTCAGCCCTTCTAAAACAAAGAGGTGTTAATAATGGGGTTATTGTTTCAAAAGCATTGAGCAAAGACATGGCTCGATACAATCTAGAAGGTATCATCATCACTAAAATAAACGATGAAAAAATTGAAGATATTGACGATGCAAAACGTATTATGAGCAACCGAGATTACAATGCACCTATTAAGATGACCTTTGTAAATCAACGCGGTGAGTTAAATTCGTTTATTTTTAGATAATATTTTAATAATTTTAAAAAGAACACCCCTTGCAAAACCTCGTGTATCAAGGGGTGTTCTTTTTAGGTTAATATTAACTTCCGCATACCGAAGAAAATACTTATTTTTGCACCGATTTTTAAACCCTTAAACAACACAACCATGAGCTTTGATGAAGTTTATGAAAAAGAGCTTTCTTTTCAAACTGACCGCCGTAAGGCTTCCGTAGAATTTATTAAGATTGTTAGTGACCTTTGGTACGACAAATCTATTGAGTTAGTTCTTTTCCGCAACCAATTAATTGATCGTAACGTAAGTGAAATTTTAAACCTTCACGAATACGCGGGCGAATTTGTACAAAAACCGATCTCTATTTTTGATTCAGTTGAAATAGCTCAAGCCATTAAAACGCTTGATGTTCCACCGGCAAAATTGGATATAGGAAAACTAACCTACGAATATCACCTTGAGGATAACCAGTATGAAAATGCGATTGCTTTTGTAAGTGACAAGCTTAAAAATGCAAAAGAAAAAGAAGACATCTCACCTAAAGATGTCGTACTTTATGGTTTTGGCCGTATTGGCCGTTTACTTGCCCGCGAGTTGATGACACGTACAGGTCAAGGTAACCAACTACGCTTACGTGCTATTGTGGTTCGTGGTAATGTTGACCAAACCATTTTAGAAAAAAGAGCTTCTTTATTACAAAACGATTCGGTTCATGGAGACTTCCCTGGTACGGTTCGTGTAGATTTAGACAACAAAGCATTGGTGATTAATGGGACGACTGTTCATATTATTTCGGCAAACGCCCCTGAAGACATAAATTATACCGATTATGGTATTGAAGATGCCTTAATTATTGACAACACAGGTGCTTTTAGAGATGAAGAAGCGCTATCAAGGCACTTAAAGGCTAAAGGTGCAGCAAAAGTATTATTAACTGCTCCTGGTAAAGGTGTTCCAAATATCGTTCACGGCGTAAACCATACAGAGCACAATCCTGAAACAGTTGATATTTTCTCTGCTGCTTCTTGTACTACAAACGCTATTACACCTGTATTAAAGGCCGTAGAAGATTCATTGGGCGTTGTGCACGGACATTTGGAAACTATCCACGCATACACTAACGACCAGAACTTGGTAGACAACATGCACAAGAAATACCGAAGAGGTCGTGCTGCTGCTCTAAATATGGTAATTACTGAAACCGGTGCTGGAAAAGCAGTTTCAAAAGCATTGCCTTCTTTTGAAGGGAAATTGACTTCAAACGCTATCCGGGTTCCTGTTCCTAATGGATCTTTAGCTATATTAAACTTAGAATTAGAATCTAAAACATCTGTTGATGGTATTAATTCTATTATGAAAAAATATGCCCTAGAAGGTGATTTAGTTGAACAAATAAAATATTCATTGAGCAATGAGTTAGTATCTAGCGATATTGTTGGGTCTTCTGCCCCTTCCATTTACGATAGTAACGCAACCATTGTTACCGAAGACGGTAAAAATGCTGTGTTGTACGTTTGGTATGATAACGAATATGGGTATAGCCATCAAGTAATTCGTTTAGCGAAGTATATTGCTGAAGTAAGACGTTATACGTATTATTAGTAGACTACTAAAATTTAATGATTTAAAGTCCCGCATTTCTGTGGGACTTTTTTTATAACTTTAGTAACTGAAAAAACGTCTATTTCCTTCAAGTTTAATTAATTTTTCAGAAATAACAGCGATGAAAATACTACAAGCCACCAAAGAACACCTAAACCAACTGGCAACACTATTCAATGGCTACAGAATGTTCTATAAACAACCAGACAGTCCAGATAAAGCCGAAGCATTTTTAAAAGACCGTTTTCGGCAAAACGACTCGGTTATATTTATAGCTTTTTCTTCGGAAAATGAAGCTCTTGGTTTTACACAATTATACCCGAGTTTTTCTTCAGTTTCAGTACAGCGCACGTACATTTTAAATGATTTATTTGTTTCAGAAAAAAATAGAGGTCAAGGAATTGGAGAGGCACTATTAAACCACGCCAAGCAATTTGCTAAAAAAGAAGGTAGCAAAGGACTCACCTTGGAAACAGAAACCAATAACCCGGCCCAACATTTATACGAACGCTTAGGATGGAAAAAAAACGAACATACCTTTCACTATACCTGGGAGGTTTAATTCTTCTAATTTACTGTATTTTTGCAATCAAATAGATAACCTTTTTTCAGAAATGCGCATAGACATCCTCACAGTAGTCCCCGAATTATTACGAAGCCCTTTTGAAGCTTCTATACTACAACGTGCCATTGATAAGAAAATCGTCTCTGTGCACTTACATAACTTGCGCGACTACTCAAGCAATAACTATAAACAAATTGATGACTATCAATACGGTGGTGGAGCTGGAATGGTCATGATGATCGAACCTATTGACAAATGCATAACCCAACTTAAATCTGAAAGAGAGTATGACGAAATAATCTATATGACGCCCGATGGTACTACTTTTAACCAAAATATTGCGAATGAATTGTCTTTAAAAGGAAACATCATCATTCTTTGCGGTCATTACAAAGGAGTGGACCAGCGGGTACGCGACCATTTTATTACACGGGAGATCTCGGTAGGTGATTTTGTGTTAAGTGGTGGCGAATTGGGTGCAGTTTTAGTGGCTGATGCCGTAATTAGGCTTATTCCCGGTGTATTGGGGAATGAAACCTCAGCTTTAACCGATTCTTTTCAAGATAATTTACTTGCCCCTCCAGTTTACACACGTCCTGCAGAATACAAAGGTTGGAAAGTCCCTGATATTTTAACCAGTGGCAATACCCCTAAAATTGAACAATGGCGGGAAGATCAAGCTTTACAGCGTACCCAAAAATTACGTCCAGATCTTTTGGATGAATAATGGTAGTACGTTGTTTTTTATAGTATTCTGAAATTTAAGGGATTATACGTACGGTAGTTTTTAAAAAAGAAGCTATCTTTAACAGTAACTAACAATCAATTATCATACAATGAAACCTCTATTACTGTTCGCGGTATTAGCTTGCGTTTCGTGGAGCAGTCTCCCCCAGGATTCTTCCAAAACACAAGGGGATACAATTAATCTAAGTGTTGGTAACGGAGATGTGCAAGTCCCCATTATCAGTGATTCTATTCTGGAATATGAAAGTTTCAGGAAAACGATATCAGTTTCAAAAAAGAATAATAACCTTGAGAAACTTGCACATACCTATGTCGATTTAGCCCAATGGCACGAAAAACATACGGTGCTAGATTCTTCCATAGCCTATCTTAAAAAAGCCATTGCACTATACAAAGAACAAAGGTTAAACAAAAAATTAGCCGAAACATATCTTTTACTAAAAGCTAATTATGGTAGCACCGCAGCATACGAGAGAGCGTCAAAGGCTGTTTATGATGCTCTGGCTATTTACGAAGAAATGCAAGATCAACAAGGTATTGCAAAATGTTATACTTCCATTGGTGATTTGTTTTATTATTCAAACAGGTATTCAGAAGGTGCAGAATATTGCAAAAAAGCCATTGCAATACAAAAAGAATATGGTTACGAAAAAGACATAGCACTCTCCTACCGAAGATTAGCAGAAAATCAATTATTTCTTTCCAGTTTAGAAGAAAGCCTGCAAAACATGAACAAAGCCATACAGACCTATAAAAAAGTTGGTGAAACTGGTGCCCCACTTTTAGCTTGTTACAATGGACGTGGAAACATCTATAAATATCTTGAAGAGTATGATAAAGCCATTGCAAATTACAACCTGTGCTATGATGGTGCTAAAAAAATGGGTTTAGAACAATACATGATGCCCCCGACAGCAAACATTGGCCATGTATATTTATTACAAGGAAATTATGCTGAAGCACTGCCTTATAATTTAAAGGCGATAGAAATTATGAAACGTACTGGAAACACCAAAAATCTTTGGGAAAACTATATGCACGTTTCAAATATATACCGAGAACTGGGTGATTATAAAAATGCCTTGGAATACCATGAATTGTACGAGAAAGGTCACTCAGATTATTTAACCTCAATTACATCCAGAGTTGAGAGCGAAGCTCATGTAAAATATGAAACGGCTAAAAAAACTATCGAAATTGGACAGCAGAAAAATAAAATTGAACAGCAGAAAAAAATACAGACACTCTACATAAGCCTTGCCACCCTCCTTGCCATTATTCTTTTCGGGATGTATTTCACAATAAAAAATATCCGAAAAAAACGAAAAGCTCTCTCACTTTTAAATGCTGAACTCGACACCAAAAACAAACAAAACGAGCTCTTGCTTAAGGAAATACATCACCGTGTAAAAAACAATCTGGAAATGGTAAAAAGCCTTATCGCGTTACAATCGGCACAACTCACCGACAAAGCCAGCAAAGAAGCCATGCTCGCTAGCCAGAACCGCGTACAGAGTATGGGCATAATCCATCAAAAACTGTATCAAGGCACCAACCTCGGTGCTATTGAGATGAAGGACTATTTTATAAATTTAAGCGAAGGGGTTTTAGACACCTTCAATGCAGAAGACAAAGTGAAGATAGAATGTGCCATGGAAAAACTAAACCTTGATGTAGATACCGCAGTGCCCATTGGCTTAATTGTAAACGAACTTTTGACCAACGCGTTAAAATATGCATTCCCTAAAGGGTCCAAAGGAAAAATAAACATCACCTTAGAAGAAGAAAACAACGACTTGAAGTTAAAAGTATCTGACAATGGAATTGGTAAAACTGAAGGTACAGCCCCCAAGGGAACTGGATTTGGAACGCAGTTGATACAATTGCTCACACAACAGCTCAATGGAACCCTTTCTGAAGAACACAAAAAAGGAACCACCGTATTTTTTACTTTCAAAAACTATAAAGTTGCTTAATGGCTCAACCTGTAAAAATATTAATCGTTGAAGATGAAATGGTCATCGCCGCAAATATCTCACTACAATTGAGCGATTTGGGGTATGAAGTAACAGGTATTTTACCTAGAGGGGAAGAAGCACTCATACAGATTCAAGAAGAAATACCTGATATTGTTTTAATGGACATTCAGTTAAAAGGTGAGCTGGACGGAATAGAGACCGCACATCTTATGCAAGTTGAACACAATATTCCCGTAATTTATCTCACTGCCAATGCTGACGACGCACATTTTAACCGTGCTAAAGAAACCCATCCGTATGGATTTATTTCGAAGCCTTTTAAAAAATTAGATCTGCAACGTGCCATAGAGTTGACCGTTGAAAGGATAAACCATAAAAAAGCTTCTGAAAATGGAGTGAGTTTAGAAAAAAAACAGCACGACCCCTTTATCTTGAGCGACCGTATTTTTGTTCGACACCAAGAACGAATGGTAAAAATAGACACCAAGGATATATACTATATCGAAGCAGACCGTAACTATTGCCGTATTTTTTCAAAATCCCGAGAATATCTTTTAGTCATGCCATTAAAAGACGTTGATGAAAAATTGCCTGCAAAACATTTTTTACGCATTCATAGGTCCTACATCATCAACCTTACCTGCGTTGATGAAATTGCCGGAACCCATGTGGTCATTTCAAAAAAAGCCATCCCGATGAGCAAGGCCATGCGAACCGAACTATTAAAGCGGTTGCAAACTCTATAAATAGGTTATTCTTTATTCAAAAAGAAAAAAACTAATAGCCAACACAAAAATTAGACAGTATTACTTATTTCAAAAAACGTACTTTCAAACCTCCTATTTATATTTTTATTTCCTCCTTTTAATTTTCAATTTTCTTTACTTCATATTTTAAAATAGCTTCGGCAAGTAAAAGTTTCCTTTCGGACAGAAAAGCAACCTGTTCGTCCTAACCTATTTGTTTTCAGTGAGTTTATATCGTTACTTCGGGAAACGATTCAGTTAAAACCACCTAAAACAACCAAAACATGAAAAACATATTCCTTTTAGGACTTGCAATAGTCCTTATCACAAGCTGCGAAAGTAATGTAAAACAACGCTACACCCAGCAGTCACCCGAAATTGAAACCTATAAACAGATGATTTCAGATTATGAAAACCAAAACTGGGAAGCAATGGCCAGCCATTATGCCGATACGGCAAAAATAATGAACAATGTTACCGAAAAAAACGCAAAAACCATTGCCGAAGAGGTGAAAACGGGCAAAGAGGACGCTTCTTTTTTTTCCAGTTGGAGTTATGTGGACGGAGAATCTGAATACGAAATGGTAACAACAGACAAAGGTGAAACGTGGGTGAACTTTTGGGGGCTTTGGGAAGGTACCCTAAAGTCAAATAACAAAGTCTATTCTATTCCCGTACACATAACCGCCCGTTTTGTAGATGGTAAAATTGTAAGGGAACTGGGTTACTGGGATATTTCTAAAATCGTAGCTGATAGTATGCAATTAAAAGAGAAAGCTGATCAAGAAATCATGAAAGATTCAACAATGGATGCAAAAACCAGTATGAAAGAAGAATAAATTTAATCTCAAAACTAATGAAAACAGTAGGAATCATAGGTGGATCGGGCTTTATAGGAAGCCACATTACCAAGAAATTTTTGGAAAAAGGTTTCAACGTAAAAGTATCGGTAACCGATATAAAAAAGAGCGAAAAGTACGAACATTTGTTCAACCTAGGAAATTCGGACAGCCTCAACATAACTCCATTAAGGGTTGAAAATCTAGAGGCCTTAAAAGATTTTATTAGCGATTGCGAAATTATCATTCATGGAGGCACCCCTTTTCAATTAGATGTGAAAGACCCTCAAACCGAGCTTTTTGATCCTACCATAAAAGGGACTGAAAACTTTCTCGAAGCCATAAGTGAAACACCAGGAATTGAAAAAGTGATTTTTATCGCTTCGGTAGCTGGATGGAACACGAACTTTCCTATGCCAGCTGGCACAAAAGGTTTTAACGAACCTTTTGATGAAACAGAAGAACGGTTTACAAATCCAGAAAGTCACCCATATGCACAGGCTAAATTTATAGCCAACCAAACTGTGGAAAAGTTTATAAATGAGCATCCCTCTTTGCATTTTGAAATCACATCGGTTTCTCCCGTTGCAGTTATGGGGAATTCGTTGAGCAACCGGAAAGATTCCACCTCAACAGGTTTACAGTTTTTAATAAAGAATAAACTCGCACCTGACGATTTTATAAAAGCGCTTTACGATAACGATGTACCTTTTGCGATTGTTGATGTTGAGGATGTAGCAAACGCAATTTTTAAAGCAGCCACTACAAAAGGGCTACACGGTAAAGATTATTTATTAAGCAGCGAAACATATAAAGTATCAGATATGCACGCCATGCTAAACCAAAAGCAGCCAAAAAACAAACCTAACATTGTTTATAAAAACAACCTGGCAATGACCGATTTGGGAGTTCGGTTTAGACCAGTACAAGAAACATTAAATGGTTATTCCGAACAACTATAGAAGATAAAATCAAATAAATCAATTTTAACCAGCCAGCTACATGTTGGCACAACACTAAACATTATGAATTTTTCAACAAAAAATCACGAGCACCAAAACAAAAATATTTGGAGTGTGAGTAAGAAAGCAACTTTTTTAATGCTTTTGTTGCCACTGTTGGCAATATCGCAAAACAGCACCGAATACGGCGTATTCGAAAATGCATTGTTAACGCCAAACCCAACTCAAATAACACAATTTGAAAAAGGAATTACGGCGCACAATAAAAAATATCACGGTGATGGTGCCTACGGCGTTCGAGTGTATTGGATAGCCAATGGCCCCAATACCGGTAGCTATGTATGGGTTATGGGACCCTTTCCTTGGAGCTCAATGGACAACAGACCTACTCAAAAGGATGGTCACGACACCGATTGGAACACCAACGTAGCCCCATATATGATGCCCGGTAGCGGTGTCCAAACTTACTGGCGTGGACAAACTGAACTCTCTAGATTTCCAAAGGATTTTACCATTAAAAATATGGCAGTGGATACTTGGGATATAAAAAGGGGTAAATACGAAGATGCAATGAAACTAGTAAAAAAAGTACACGCTGTCTATGCCGAAAAATCACCTGATGAGACATATGGTATTTATACCAATGAATTTGCAAGTACCAAAGAAGGAAAGGACTTAGCTGTTATTTCATTTTTTGAAAAATCAGCTTGGTTGGGCGAAGATCATAGCATTGCAAAAAAATATGACGAAATGAACGGAACCGGGAGCTGGAAACAATTTTTAAATGATTGGATGGATATTACCAACGGTGGCGGAACCGAAATTTGGGTTTACCGCGAAGACCTCAGTGGCATTAGTGGTGATGTAAAAGTTTCCGAAAGGCAGTAACACCAATAGGTTAAGTGTATGGTTCTGCAATAGGATGCCATACACTTTTCTATATAATATTTTAAAACGTTCCTTAATAAAAAAAATAAAGTGATGAAACCTGAACAGACCCAGTTGAGCAAAACAGAGCTAAAAGCATATATACTAATGTTATGTGCAAAAGCAGATCAAGTGGAAGCAGAAGAAGAGCTTACTTTAATTAAATCAAAAACTTCTGCCGAAACATTCAATAAAATGTACAAGGAATTTTGCAAAGACGATGAAGATGAAAGCCTTGAAAAAATACAAGATGCCATTGCATACCTTGACTACTCTAACCAAGAATTAGCAACCCTAAAAATGGAAATACAACAAGTGTTTTCAACGGATAAAAATGTGAATATGAAAGAGCGAAATCTAGGTTGGATTTTGGACAACATCCTCTATTGAAAATTAAATAACAAAAACCATGAAAACAAAAACACATCTTTTTCTTTTCTTTTTTTTCTTCGGAATTGTTTCAGCAATCGCCCAAAACCCTGATCCGCATGGAACTGAGGAGTCTGCCATTACCGGAATAACTTCCTTGCCATTAGATCAAGAAAAATTAGATTCCAACAACATCGTTTATAAAACAGGAAATCCAGCCGATTGGCCTGCTGAACTAGATGCCATTGTTTCCGCTCCTAACAATCATAAAATAGTATTGGAAAATGACAAAGTTAGAGTTTTGGAAGTCACCTTAACTCCAGGTGAAATTGAACCCTTGCACCACCATCGCTGGCCAAGTGTACTCTATATTCAAGAAGCTGGTGATTTTACCGATGCTGATGCTAATGGCAACATCATTTTTGATTCGCGAAAACTAGCAGAACCCTTAACATTTCCATTAACGATGTATAAAGAGCCTGAAGCACCTCATTCGGTTGTAAACTTAAGCGATACCAAATCTATAAAACTCATTCGTATCGAAATGAAACAATAAAAATCATTAACCAATTAATCAGTTTAAAAATGAAAGCAGCAAAATTTTTAATAGCAATGATAATCACATTGGCTATAATAAGCTCTATATCAAGTTGCAACGAAAAAACCAAAGCAGAAACAACAGTAGAAAAAACTGAACTAGCTAAAACTACTGATGAAAATGAAACCCCAGATTATTTTCTATTGCGGCCGGAAATTGAGAAAGCCTATGGTTATTCTCACGCTGTAAAAATTGGCAACGAAATAAAAATATCTGGCGCAGTGAGTATGGATGATGAAGGCAATCCAACTGCGGTGGACGATTTTGAACAGCAAATGAAAAATTGCTATGCCGATTTGGAGAAAATCCTAGCCCATTACGGCTGCACTTTTGACGATGTAGTAGTAGAAAATATATTTACTACCAACATGCCTAAGTTTTTGGAGGTTGCAGCCTATAGAGCTGAAATTTATAAAAACCACTTTCCTACAGGTTCATGGTTAGGTGTAAAAGAATTGGCAGTGCCTGAATTTTTAATTGAAATAGAACTAGAAGTACATAAAACAAAGTAAAAAATTAACCATTAAATAATAGCATTATGAAACATTTTAAAACCTCGTTAGTAATCTTACTCATTTTGAGTATTACATCCCTAACATTCCGTGCAACTGCCCAGGATAAAGTAGTAGAAAGCATGCATCAATTGTACACAACTATGATCAATACGGGGAATCCTGCCAATCTAGATGCACTATATGCACAAGATGCTACCATTAGAAATTCTGACGGAAGCATGGTCATGGGTCTAGAAAATATAAAAGGACAATACAAAAACACATTTTCATCTGGAAAATTCAACATCGTTTTAAAAACCAACGAAGTAACGACGTTAGGTAAAGATCACATGTTTGTCAGCGGTTCTTTTGTCTACAATAAAATAGACGAACCCAAAATGGGTTTGGTAGGTGAGTTTGTGAACACCCTAAAGAATGAAAAAGGAACCTGGAAAATTCAAAAAAGCTATCGCTACCTCACAAATAAAAATAATACTGCTGTTGTGAATGGATTATACAAAGCTTTTGCTGAAGGGGATATTCCTGGAGCTTTAGGGGCAATGGACGCAAAGATTGTATGGAATGAAGCCGAAGGCAACGCCTTGGCTGCTGGCAATCCCTACATTGGTCCAGATGCGGTCTTACAAGGTGTTTTCTCAAAGCTTCCTGTAGATTTTGCCGGTTTTAAACTCACCAATGTAAAATTACATGAAATGAGCAACAATCAAGTGTTAGCGACGCTTCGGTATAACGCAACCTCAAAACACAACGGTAAGAAATTAGATGCGCAAGCAGCACATTTATGGACTGTTAAGGATGGAAAAATAATAGCATTTCAACAGTATGTAGATACCAAACAGTTGGATGAAATGCTAAAGAGATAGTGTGATTACTCCCAAAGCTAACTTTTCAACTTTGGGAGTTGCTTTTTGAGTTTTATAAATTGTGATGAATTTCTTCCAAAAAACACTACAAGTAGCTGACTAGTAAGAAAAACAATAAAAGTATTGCCCCATAAAGTATTTTAGTTATTTTTGCACCCACTTTGATCCAACCTCTGGCGAAAACCGTGAATGTTGTTTTAAACAAGAACCATAGATAAATAAAACAATGGAATCGTTAATTAAATTTGTACAAGACGAATTTGTAGACAAAAAAGAATTTCCGAAGTTCGATGCTGGTGATACTATTACCGTGTATTATGAAATTCGTGAAGGTGACAAAACAAGAACTCAGTTTTTTAGAGGAGTTGTTATCCAAATTAAAGGAACTGGGACTTCCCAAACATTCACTATTAGAAAAATGTCTGGTACAGTTGGTGTAGAGCGTATCTTCCCAATAAACTTACCTGCACTACAAAAAATTGAGATCAACAAAACAGGTAGCGTACGTAGAAAACGTATTTACTACTTTAGAGGTCTTACTGGTAAAAAAGCAAGAATTAGAGAAAAGCGTAGCTAACCTCTCTTTTTCAGAAGAACAACAAAAAGCGATCTATTTCAGGTCGCTTTTTTTTATGAACAAATGTTAACAACCAATGTTTGTAAGCTGTTTATATTAAACCGCTTACATTATTTGTAAAATTGAAAAACCGTTTTATATTTACAATATCAAAATGATGTAACAGTCATTGCGAAACATAAAGTAACGTTCTTTATAAAACTTTTTTTAATCGTTCGAGAAGCTAACAATCTCACGAAAGTTAGTTTTGAGATTAAGAAGAGCAGAGACAAATTTTAGGTTTGTACTATATTTTTTATAATATGATATAAAACCGTTCTAACAAATTTGTTCTCGACTGTTGAAATCGTGTCACAGCTGCAAGGGTTTAATAAACTTGCTTCACATTGTTAAAGATGAGCTGGTAACGACAGGTTTCACAAGGAGCCATATCAAGGTAGCAATACGATGATATGGCTTTTCTTGTTTTTATACCTAAACAATCCCTTCATATTATTTTCTTCAGAAAAAACTACTCGCTATATTCTTCACTTTAATTTTAAGTATCTTTACCAAAATTGAAATCACATAGTAGCTTATGAAGCTAAGAGCCGATAATCTTATTAAATCTTATAAAGGCCGCAAAGTCGTTAAAGGTATTACCGTAGAAGTAAATCAAGGAGAAATTGTTGGGTTATTAGGCCCTAACGGTGCTGGAAAAACCACTTCTTTCTACATGATTGTAGGCCTCATAAAACCAAATGGCGGTCAAATTTTTTTAGAAGGGACCAACATTACCAAATATCCTATGTATAAACGCGCTCAAAATGGAATTGGGTACTTGGCGCAAGAAGCCTCTGTTTTTAGAAAGTTAAGCATTGAAGACAATATTTTAAGCGTGCTGCAATTGACCAATCTTTCTAAAAAAGAACAACACATGAAAATGGAATCTCTTATAGAAGAATTTGGATTGAGCCATATTCGGAAAAACCGTGGAGATTTATTAAGTGGTGGAGAACGTCGTCGTACCGAAATTGCCCGTGCATTGGCAACCGATCCGCATTTTATTTTATTGGATGAGCCCTTTGCAGGAGTTGACCCTGTTGCGGTAGAAGATATTCAGCGAATTGTAGCCCAATTAAAAAAGAAGAATATTGGTATTCTTATTACTGACCACAACGTACAAGAAACATTAGCTATCACAGACCGCACATACTTAATGTTTGAAGGTAGTATTTTAAAACACGGCGAACCCGAAGACCTTGCTAGTGATGAAATGGTGCGTAAAGTGTATTTAGGACAAAACTTCGAACTTCGGAAGAAAAAGTTGTTTCAAGATTAATCATATAAAAACCCTGAAACAACAAACTGTTTCAGGGTTTTGCTTTTCTTTTCTTCTACTTGACAACTAGTTTTTTAACGATTTCATATCGATTACAAACCGGTATTTTACATCAGAGTTTACTACTCGTTCATAAGCATCGTTGATATTTTGAATATCAATCATTTCTACATCGCAAGTAATATTGTGCTCACCACAGAAATCTAACATTTCTTGGGTTTCTTTTATTCCGCCAATTACAGATCCTGCAACGCTTTTTCTACCTATAATCAAGCCTCCACCGTGAATTGGGTCTAACGGTTCAATTGCTCCCACCATCACCATAGTTGCATCCCTTTTTAACAAGGCGATATAAGGATTGGTATCGTGCCCAACCGGTACGGTATTCAGTAGAAAATCGAACGAGTTGGCATGCTCTTCCATTTGTTTTTCATCTTTCGAAATCAAAACGGAATCAGCTCCCAAACTTTTAGCATCATCGCTTTTAGAGGGTGATGTAGTAATCATCACTACGTGAGCTCCCATAGCGCTAGCAAATTTTACGCCCATATGGCCTAAACCACCTAAACCAATTACACCTACTTTATCACCTTTTTTCACATTCCAGTGTTGCAATGGCGACCAAGTGGTTATTCCAGCACATAATAAAGGCGCGGTTGCTTTAATGTCGATATTTTCAGGAATGGAAAGTACAAATTCTTTATCCACTATTATTTTTTCAGAATAACCTCCAAAGGTATGACCGCCCAAATGCTCGTCTTTACCATCATAAGTCATCACAGCTCCATTTTCGCAGTATTGTTCTAATCCTTCTTTACAAGAGTCACACGTTTGGCAAGAATCTACCATACACCCTACTCCTACTAAATCGCCTTCTTTAAAGTTTTTCACTTCATTCCCAACTTTTAATACGCGACCTACGATTTCGTGCCCGGGAACAACGGGGTATTTGGCTCCGCCCCAATCGTCATTTACCGTATGGATATCACTATGGCAAACACCACAGTATAAAATATCGATTTCAACATCGGTAGGATTTACATCTCGCCTTTCAATATCTAAAGGTTTTAGATTTTCTTTTTCAGCGTATGCTGCATATGCTTTTACTTCACTCATAGTATTTTTCTTTTGTTTTGAAACAAAATACTAAAACCCCTATGGAAATACACCCTTTTAAAAGTGTTTAACCTAAGTTTATCATATAGCGATTTATAAATAATATTTCCGAAGAAAGAAGGACTAATTATTTATTGTTAGATAAAAGAGAAAGTATAATATAGATTCCGATAATAACAGGAATGGCTATAAATTTTAAAACTAATACGGTGATTAAGCAAATTGCAATAAAAACATAACGTAACAAATTGCTCTTAACATCCCATGTTTTAAATTTCAGTGCAAACAACGGGATTTCTGCATTTAAAAGAACACAACTGAATAATGTTAGCCCAATCAACACCCACGGATTCAAAATGACAGCTTCTACTCCTTCAAAATATTGAAAGTGCAGTATAAGCGGTAAACTTAAAATCAACAAAGCATTTGCCGGGGTAGGAAGACCTATAAAACTACTGGTCTGCCGGGTATCAACATTAAACTTTGCCAAACGATAGGCTGAAGCCACTGCAATGAGCAACCCAATAAAAGGTATATAACTGTACAAACCTGCATTCCAGCTATCCTCAGCAAATATATCTGTGATTATTAGCGAATGACCCAATGTGGCTTCTGATAATAATTGAACCATTACAATTGCTGGTGCTAATCCGCTTGTAATCATATCAGCCAATGAATCCAGTTCTAACCCTACATCACTTTGTGCATTGAAAACACGCGCTGCAAGTCCATCGAAGAAATCGAAGAAGATTCCGAAGAATACAAAAAACGAAGCAGTGATTAAATCACCCGAAACGGCAAAAAGCACGGCAACACTTCCGCAGAGTAAATTTAACGATGTAATGATGTTTGGTATCTGTTTCATCATATTATGCGTGTCTGTTTGTAAAAATAGCAAAGTATTTTCGTCTAACCGTATATATGTACAATATGTAGCTAAAATTATAGTTTACTATTGTGTAAAATTGTAGGATATTTGCGCAAAATTAAAAGCTTGAAGAAGAAATTATTTTTACTTTTTTTATTAATTGGTTTAGCTGCTCAATCACAAACCACTAGGAAATACTCGAATGAGTTTATGAATATTGGTGTTGATGCTGCGGCTTTTGGTATGGCCAATGCCGTTACAGCCTCCTCAGCCGATGTTAATTCTGGATATTGGAACCCTGCAGGTCTAGTGGCATTAGAAGATAATCAACTATCCTTGATGCACGCTTCCTATTTTGCCAATATTGCCAATTACGATTATGGTGCTTTTGCCATGCCGCTTGATGACCGAAGCGTTGTAGCCCTATCGGTTATTCGTTTTGGAGTAGATGATATTTTAAACACGACGCAATTAATTGACGATCAAGGAAACATTGATTACAACCGTATTAGCTTATTTTCCACCGCAGATTATGGTGTTACCTTTTCGTATGCAAGGGCCTTACCGTTAGATGGTCTAAATGTTGGGGTAAATGCAAAAGTAATTAGAAGAATTATTGGTGACTTTGCTTCCTCTTGGGGCTTTGGCTTTGATGCCGGACTTCAATTTAATACAGGAGACTGGAAGTTTGGTTTAATGGCCCGCGACATTACTACCACGTTCAATGCTTGGAGTATTGATGAAGATGAATTTGAAACCATACAAGGTGCTGTGGAAGGACAGAACCAAGAATTACCAGAAACTACTGAAATAACCATTCCAAAATTGCAATTGGGTGTTTCTAGAAAATTTGTATTTCATTATGATTTTTCTCTGTTAGCTGAAGTCGATTTTAATTTCCGTTTTGCCCAAACCAATGATATTTTTTCAACGTCTTTTACGAGTATGACACCCGCTGCCGGATTTGAGTTTGGTTATATCGATTTAGTATTTGTACGTGCAGGTGTGGGTAATTTCCAGAATATTCAACAATTGGACGGTAGTGACTCCGTAGGTTTTCAACCCAATATTGGCGTAGGTTTTAAGTACAAAGGTATTCAAGTAGATTACGCCTTGACCGATATTGGTGACCAAAGTGCCGCCCTGTACTCTAATGTCTTTTCATTGAAATTAGATTGGAGCGTTTTTAGATAGGTCTCGATACAACCCCGATTACCATCGGAATCACTCGACCTGACTTGTTGACTTTTATTCATCTTCTTAAAATTTATTGAAATATACAAAGAAAGCTTATTTTTGAAATAGTCATTTAAAAATCTACTGTTCTGAACGCAAAACTTTTCTTTTCCAAACCACTATATCTCTTTGCAGTTGTACTATTCTTTTTTCTGAATACTACAGTAAAAGCGCAATATACGTCTCTTTCAGAAAGTGCTGAAGTAAGTATTTTAACCATTGGTCCTGGCGATCAATTGTATGATAAGTTTGGTCATAGTGCTTTTCGTATAGAAGATAAAAGCAAGAATCTTGATATTGTTTTTAATTATGGAGTTTATGATTTTAACACCCCTAATTTTTACACGAAATTTGCAAGGGGCAAGTTGTTATACCAACTAGGAGTAAGCTACTATCAACCGTTTTATGACAGCTATGTTTCACAAAACAGATGGATAAAACAGCAAACACTCAATTTAACCTATTCTGAAAAGCAAGCTATTTTTAATTTTCTTCAGAACAACGCCAAACCCGAAAACCGAAAGTACAAATACGACTTTTTCTATGACAATTGCGCGACGAAAATTCGTGATGTGTTAAAAGAAGTGTTGGGCGATGAATTGCAATACAATGATGATTTTGTAGAGGAAGATTATACGTTCCGTGAATTGATTCAGAAGAACCTGCATTGGAACACGTGGGGAAGCTTAGGGATAGACGTAGCCTTAGGCGCTGTAATCGACAAACAAGCGACCGCTTGGGAATATCAATTTCTGCCAGACTATATTTTTAAAGCTGCGGAAACAGCTGTCATTACACGAAACGGTAGTAATGAGAAATTAGTAAGCAACACCTCTACCCTATTTAAAAATAATCCTACTAAAGAAAACTCTTTCTTTTTAACGAGTCCGTTGTTTATTTTTGGATTACTTGGATTATTAATTTTATTTATTACTTATAGAGATCGCAAAAACAACACCAGAAGTCGTTTCTTGGATGTGACTATCTTTTTCATTACCGGCTTAATTGGTGTGTTCTTATTGTTACTTTGGGTAGCAACTGACCATACCGCTACGGCCAATAATTATAATTTACTTTGGGCATTCCCTCTAAGCTTGGTTTTTATAGGGGTTATTGTTAAGCAGTTTCCAAAGCAATGGATTCATAAATACCTTTTCTTTTTAATAGTACTATTAGGTTTATTGACTGTCCATTGGATTTCAGGAGTACAGGTTTTTGCGACAGCATTAATTCCTTTGTTGGTTACTTTGGCTATTCGTTATATTTTCTTAATTGGGTATTTAAAGCAGAAAATTTAAAGCCGAGCCTACTGCCTATAGCATATTGCCTAAAGCCTATTGCTTAAAGCCAACTAAATCATTGCCCTCTAAAAAAGATAATAGTACTTAAGGTTTTCAATATAATTTTACTGTCCAAAAAGAAACTACGCCGTTTTATGTAATACAAATCGTATTGCAACTTTTCCATCGCATCTTCTTGGGTCATGCCATATTTGGCATTTACTTGTGCCCAACCAGTAACACCTGGCTTTACTAAATGCCGTATTTCATAAAAAGGAATTTGTTGCGATAAGGTTTCAACAAAAATAGGACGCTCTGGTCGAGGACCAATCACGCTCATTTCCCCTTTAATAACATTTATAAACTGTGGGATTTCATCAATACGGGTTCGTCTTAAAAATTTTCCGAAGTAAGTAATGCGCGTATCCTTTTTCTTAGCATATTGAGCGCCATCTTTTTCAGCATCTACAACCATACTCCGTAATTTGTATATTTTAAAAATATTCCCGTTTTTCCCCACTCGTTCTTGTTTATAAAAAAACGGGCCTTTGTTGGCCAATACATTTCCTATAAGAATAAAAGGAGTGATTATGATTCCAAACAAGAGTCCTATGATTGAAAGTAACAAATCCATCAATCGATGAAAAAACAAGTATAATTTATTCTGGTTACTTCGGCTAAAAGGAAAATAACGGTAAAAATCATCCGCAATAAATTGAACCGGAACTTTACGGTTTAATTCTTCATACACGTGCGTGTATTCCTTAATAGGCATCCCTTGCTCTAATACCCTAATAAGTTGATTATTTAACGGGAGGGTCATTTCTTCCGATTTTGATAGTGCCACTACTATTTCAGAAATAGTATGTTTATCTATCATTTCGGAAATTGAATCACTTTTAAATTCTATTAGTTTTTCAGTTTGACTGTGAGTGTCCCCTGTGTTTATATAACCAACTACTCTGTAATTAGGGTCTGATTTTTCTAAAGAATTTGCTACCTTTTCTATCGTTTCAGAACTACCTATAAGCATTACCCTTTTAAAAAACCGGGGAGCGGATATAAAAGTAATATACGCATACCGCCAAATAAACAAAGCAACATTGATTGCTAGAAAGAAATAAACAATTTGCAATCTGTTTGCCGGTAAGGTTGGGGTGTAAAAAGGGGTCAATAAATAAAACAAGACCGTTACTGAAGCTGTCAAAACAATGTTCTGTATTACCGTTTCCATTTTACTGGCTTTTTGTAGGTTGTACAGTTCAAAAATAGTAGCAAAAACGGTTAAATAGATTGCCAATACTATGGACCACATCCAATGTTCAGAGTTTATTTTAAAATAATCAAAATCGAACACCTGCCCTATTCCGTATAGTAAGAGAAGTACACTTACAATATCGAATATACGCAATAGTATTTTCCGTTCGGAAATTTCAAAATGGATACCTCCTTTTTGGGTCATATTATAATTATTGGTGGCATAAAAGTAGAAAAAAATAAGAGTTTAGGAGTACATTCCATTTATGTTTTACTTGTTCATCTTTAAACCTACCTTTATTTTTCTTTTGGAGTGTTTAAAATATCAAATTGTATGGCCTGCAGCAGCAATTGAAAGCCTAAAATAATCAATAAAGCACTTATCATTATCGTCCCGACGGGTGTTAAAATATCCTTACTAGCGTAGTGGTACCAATTAATTCCTCCATAGATTATCCCTCCATAGAACAACACATGTCCAAATACGATATACAAAGTTCCTATATTAAAATCATATACAAAGTAAGATTTCCATATTCGGCTTATAAATTTTTTAAGCAGATTGACACTAAACAAAAATGGCATTTGAAAGACTTTCATATTAGATGTTTCTTCCCCATATATTGCTGGCATAGCTATCTCTTTAATTTTAGCCTTTTGATAATACAACTCAGCAATTAACGAAGTTTCAAAAAAGTAATTGTTAGCTACTTTATTAGAATCTATCAATTTTAAACTATTTTTTGAAATGGCAAAGAACCCATTATTAAAATCAAAACAATTCCAATAGCCCGTTGCCACTTTACTTAAAAAAGAAAGGGAAAGATTACCGAAACGCCTTGACCAAGGCATATTTTTAAGTGCCCTAAAATCACGAAAGCGGTTTCCTTTTACAAAACTATATTCCTCCTGTTCTATAGGTTCAACCAACTGTGGAATGTATGTGCTATCCATTTGATCATCCGCATCCAATTTTATGATAATTTTTATATTGGGTAGAGATTGCAGATGTAAAAATCCTTTCTTCGTCGCTCCACCGACTCCTAAGTTTTCATTTTCATTTAAAACAGTTACTGTATTTTTAAATTGTTGTAGGCTTTCTGGAAGTGTTTCAGGGCTTTTATCATCTACTATAACAATAGTATTACTATACTGCAAAGCTTTTTGTACTACAGCTTCAATATGCTTGCTGGCATTAAAATAGGGTATTACAATACCTATTTGTTGTTTGTTGAGACCCATACTTCTTTTTGAAAATTAAATCATTTAAAACTGCAATTAGCTACTAATGAAGTAAATTTAAAAATCTTTACTTCTGTAGCGTCAAAATCCAGTGTTTTTTTACTTCTTTCCAATCAAATTTTTCTACCGACTTTCTTGCCTTAATTGCCATGGCTGTTGTTTCTTCTTGATTTTGAAGTACACCCTCAATGGCCGCGACAAATTTAGTTGCTGAATTAGGAGGTACAAGTAGTCCTGTTTCATCGTGCGTCAACAAATACGGTATTCCTCCTACATTTGTTGAAATAACGGGTAATCCTAAAGCCATCGCTTCTATCAAACTAACTGGCGTATTATCTACATGAGTCGTATTTATAAAAATATTGTAGTTTTTCGATTGTTGTATCCATTCTTGTTTCGTGAGCGCTCCTGTAAACGTAACAGGTAAGTTTTTTTGTTTGGCATATGCTTTACAGGTTTCCATTGATCCATCTTTATCTGGACCAACCATATAGAGTTCCGTGTTGGTATGTCCTTTTTTCAATAAAACTTCTACAACATACAGCGCAAGCATTGGGTTATATATTTTTGAAAAGGAACGCACCCAAAGCAGCTTGGGCTGTATATTGTTCCGAAGCAAAAAAGGGTAGTTATTTATTTCAATGGTATTGGGAATGTAAGTTAGGTTAGTATAACCTTCATTTTTAAAAGCTTCCAATAAATAGTGGGAAGGTGCTACATTAGTCTTTGCTTTTCCAAATAGTTTTTTACTTTGCTTTTTACTTTTTTGTAAACGGGAAGGGAGGTTTCCACCATGTAAAATAGGAATATAGGGTATTTTAAAAAACCCACATATGTTAGCGACGGCCACAGCATACTGAAAGTTTAATGTGCTATAAGTATCTATCAATACAACATCTGCCCATTTTCGATTTTTGAAAACGGTCATTATCATATCTAACATCCGCAAAGGTTTACTCTGCACGGTAGAAGCTGTATTTACAGCAAACCCTTCTTCTTGTAGTTTATTAGCCAAGCTTTCAATAGTACTAAGGGTATTTCCATTTTTGGAAAGCTTATTTCCTATGTATAGTAGGTTTTTTTTTATTTTCATAAGTAATATTTAATAATGCTAAGCCATAAATGAAAGCAGGAGCCGCAATGCGCATGGAGCTGTGTAATATAGTCAATACCCAGAAAATCATAAATGAATAAAAGTAGATATTGCTCCTTCCCGAAAGCTTTGAAAGCAAAGGGGCGAAAATCAAAATGAGTAAGGCAATGATGCCAAAAAATCCGTGTTCCGAAAGCATTCTAGAAACTTCATTGTGAGAGGCAACTGCTTTACCCAGTTTATCTTCAAATTCAAACTTTACGTTGCCCACCCCAATACCAAAAAAAGCGTTCTTTTCAAAAATTTCAAACTGAGTTTTAAACAAATCTGTCCTACCTGTGGTTATATCTTCTTTTTCCCTTCCCAAGGCATCTTTATTTTCATATCTGTTGCCTATCATCCCACCGGTTTGCAATAAGGCCAAGGACCAAACAGCAACCCCTATAAAAACAAGGGTAAACACCTTAAAACTTATTTTAACCTTAGTCCTTCTACCTGTACTAAAATAAAGTACAATAGAAAAGGCCACCATCATAATACCTGCCACGATTACACCTCCCCTTGAAAAGGTGACTAACGCCCGGTAGGCCATCAAGACCATAAAAAACATCATGACCAAATGTACCAACTTATTTTTATACGGAATAAAAAACCGGCTGTATAGTATAAAGGCCCCCAACCCCAATACGGTGGAGACTTGATTAGGGCCAAACCCTCCAGACAAAGCCGCATTGCTGGCCGTACCCGTAACCACCTCCCTTAAATCTGGGGTATAGATAAAGACATATACTGTAATGGTAATTAAGGGCAATACCAACATATCCAGCACCTCCAAAAAATCCTTTAATTTTAGGCTTCGACCAAAACAATAAAGGCTTATGGCTCCCAACGTCAAGGGTCCGCTCAAGTTAAAAAGCACTGCTTTTCTAAAGTTGACATCGTACCCTATGTTTTCCAAAGAAACCAGAACACCAGGAAACAATATCAAAATGTAGATCACGTAGGTTACGGCATTATTTCGAAAGCCGAAGAAAAAAAGGCCAAAAAACGAGAACAGGATGACCGCATACTTGGCGGTTTCATAAAAAATATACGCCCCCGTCATTCTAAAAAAAACCTCAGCTCCAGTGATGTAAGCAGCCGCCATTAAAATCTCTTTGTGCTTATTGGCCTTGGTTAAAATACGGAAGATCCAGTACCCCAATACCAATAACATATAGCCCAGCATAAGCGATTTAAACGCATAAGCAACCAGCCCCAAAGCTACATGAAGTAGGACATTCCGTAACGGATTGATATGGTGTAGCCTGTTTACCCTGATGATCTATTGGTTTTATGGTTTAAAATATCTTGCTGTATCCTCTCGTTATAATGGCTGTAGGTAAAACGCCCTGCCAGTTCGTAATTGTATTCGATTGTTTTCTTAAAAGCTCCTTGAGTGATTGTTTTGGTTTTCACAAGGCACTGTTGCAGTTTGGGAACCGAAAGCGGCTTTATCAAAAACCCGTTTTTTCCGTCTTGGATGTATTGATCAATGCAGGAAACATCTGAAACGATGGGTATGCAGCCAAAGTTCATCGCTTCACTGATCACTTTTGGAAAGCCTTCACTCTTGGAAGGCAATATCAAATAATGGCACTGTTTGTAGCGCTCATTCACCTCAGCTTTGGACAATGCCCCATGCAGGATGATGTTTTTAAAAGATGCATCTACGTTCTGTTGTACCTGTTCCCGCAAAGGACCATCGCCAATAATATGTAGCGAACCCTTAAAACCTTTTGTTTTCAGTGTATTAAATGCCTCGAGTAACAGCAGTATCCCTTTATTTTCGTTCAGTCCACCTACAAAACAATAGTTGGTTTCTTGTTCAAGTGTTTTACTGTCAATGCAGTTTTTGCCGCTTTCCCGGTCAATTTCGTCCAAGCACGGATTGTCAAAGGGGATCACGTTGCTAGGTTGGTGCTTCCACCGTCCGTTTACGGTAACCACACTGTTGCTCCCCAATCTTTTTAGTTTATTGCGCTGTAAGGTATAGAAAAACGGGGCTGACTGGGTCCAGTTCCCTGCATATTTAAACCAAAACCGTTTGTTTGAGTATTTTTTGGAGAGCCACATGGTAATATAGGCCGGGTTGGATGGGGCCCTGCTATGGATTATGGGATGCTTTTTTATTTCAGCATCGATCACACGGTACATTATGGGATAGTTTTTCACTATATCGAACTTATCCGTGGGATGCGAACCTCCCACATAATCCAACAAAATAGCGTGTATTCTTTTTGAAGTAATTTCCTTGAAAGGAAAACGGCCTATCTTGTCGGGCCTATTAAACCCAATCCATGTAATATGGGTGAACAAGGGTAATATGGCTTCTAGCTCCCGTACCACCGGTTCAAAAGCAACTACTTGATTGTCTTTTTGGTACATGGCGGTATCTGAAACCACTAAGAGCGAAGTATGTCTTGATAGATGTTTAGGCATTCTTTAAGGTAATTATCCGTAGAATAATTGTTTTTATAGCAATCTTCCATGTGCTGTTGGTCTGCCAAATGTAAGTTATCTATTTTATGTAACCAATCACTTTCGTTAAAGCTATTGCAGAAAAAAAGTGGAAATTGTTTGTGAATGGAATGATATACCTGACCCGTAGCATGGGAAACAAATGGAAGCCCTTGCGCTAAATATTCGAGTAACACCAATGGTCCAGTTTCTTTTATAGCCGTATGGAGGGCATAGCTGTATTTATGCAAGTGCGGTTGCACATTTATACAATCGTGCACGAATGTTATCCTATCCGAAATTTGTAAGCGTGTTATTTCCGATTTTATTTTTTTAAAATAGGTTTCATCGGTAATGTTACCATAAATAGTAAGGTTCTCTTTTTTTTCTTTAATTAATTTTAGGGTAAATTCAATATTTTTTATCGGGTTGATGTTTCCCACCATAACAACCCCTGAACGGGTAGTTCTTTCAGTGTTGACTTGTTTTTTTTCGATTGCATTTTCAAGTAAAAAACACTTGGTTTTTTTAATATGCAATTTATTTACAGCCCACTTAAGGCCTTCTTGATGTACACCAATGTAATATTGGGGTTTAAAAACACTTTTAAACAACCAATCTTTAACTGCCCGTACCGTCCCTTTTTGTATCAATAAAGTGTGGCTATGGTCATGTAAAATAAGCTTCGGTTTTTGGGTTGCGAATAAGGTACAGCAAAGTGAAACATACCTGTAATTGTGCTTTAAGTGAATGTGCACTATATCGAATTGCGATGCCAAGGCTGCAACCGCTTTCATTTTATGCACATCAAAACGGTTCACCCTGTTTAACACATGAACATTGATTTCACGGTCTATTTCCTTTGTTAGTGCGCCCTTTTCAACCAATAATAACAGTTCAACCTTCACATTTTTTTTGTATAATAAATTACTTAAAAGGATAGTCATTTTTTCCGCTCCTCCAGTATGCAGTGTATCTATTACCTGTAGCACTTTCATTTTTCTAATGGTTTAATGCGATCACCCTCTTTTAACTTCACTGTTGCCAAGTGCCAAGATCTGATAATTTGGATTAAAACAATGGGAGCCAATAAAACCGAAATCAAAGCCCCTAAAACCATCAAGTTTTTATTTCTTTTAAATCGATACGGCATAATGGATGAAGGCACAAAACGGAACAAGGAATAAACGGTACGGTTTGAGCCAAAATAAGTTCTAAAAAAATAAAGCACCGATGGTATAGGCCGTGGCGCCAACCATTTTTTTGGTCGAAATCCGTCCCAACTTCCCATTTCACGCAACCCGCCAGAGCCCACCTTTAAATGCAATCGCCCTGCACGCGGATTTGAAATGTTCAGAAATCCCTCCAAATAAGCCCGTAACCCAAATTCACCATCCCCCATGCGTTGTTTTTCAAATTGTCTGTCAAAAAGGCCTATTTTTTGAAAAACTTCTTTTTTTATCAATACATTCCCAGTATCCAACTGATCGGATACCCTAAAAAAAGAATAGTTGGTCGGTACTTCGGCTCCAGATTGAGATATGGAAACCCCAGATGATATGGAGGCATTAAAAAATTCAAGACATCGTAGGTGATTTTCTATCCAATCCTTTTTCACTCTACTATCATCATCATATAACAACAATAAATCGCTGTTTGCAT
>DEXR01000030.1:10660-10947 GCA_002364245.1 Flavobacteriaceae bacterium UBA3179 | reverse complement strand
AATTACGTAACGCCAGGAAGTATTTACAAATTCGATATTGAAGAAGGTACTTCGGAATTGTACCGCAAACCTGAAATAGATTTCAATCCAGAAAACTACGAAAGCAAGCAAATATTTTATACTTCAAAAGATGGTACAAAGATCCCAATGATCATCACCCACAAAAAAGGACTTGAACTTAACGGTAAAAACCCGACTATTTTATATGGATATGGTGGTTTCAACATAAGCTTAACACCAAGCTTTAGCATTACCAATGCGGTTTGGATGGAGCAAGGTGGTATTTA
>DEXR01000030.1:10067-10377 GCA_002364245.1 Flavobacteriaceae bacterium UBA3179 | reverse complement strand
TACTTCAAAAGATTATTTAGCCATTCGTGGAGGTTCTAACGGTGGATTATTGGTTGGAGCAACCATGACACAACGACCAGATTTGATGAAAGTAGCGCTACCTGCTGTTGGAGTATTAGATATGTTACGCTATCACACATTTACAGCCGGAGCTGGTTGGGCATACGATTACGGAACAGCCGAAGACAGCGAAGAAATGTTCGAGTACCTAAAAGGATATTCACCATTGCACAATGTAGAAGATGGTGTAGAATATCCCGCAACGATGATTACTACCGGCGACCATGACGACCGGGTAGTACCAGCTCAC
>DEXR01000030.1:4704-9966 GCA_002364245.1 Flavobacteriaceae bacterium UBA3179 | reverse complement strand
CCGGGTAGTACCAGCTCACAGTTTTAAATTTGCTGCAGAACTTCAAGAACACCAAGGTGGGTCAAACCCAGTTTTAATTAGAATAGAAACCGATGCCGGTCACGGTGCCGGAACCCCAGTAAGTAAAACCATCGATCAATATGCCGATATTTTTGGATTTACATTATACAATATGGGATACGAAGTGTTACCTGAAAAAGTAAACGAAAAAGTTAAAGAGTAATTCGTTATTAATTTCATAATTAAGGTTGTCAACGTGTTTAAAACTTAGTTGGCAACCTTTTTCAATATTTATTTATGCTATCCGTATCCATACTATCATTTTCATATGATTCAAAAAAAATTCTTCAAAATATCGATTTTGAACTGAAACGTGGAAATCATCTTGCCGTTTTAGGCGAAAGCGGTTGTGGAAAATCTACTTTGCTTCACCTTGTATACGGCTTGTTACATCTAGAAAACGGAACCATTTCGTGGGAAGGTGAACAATTAAAAGGCCCAAATCATAATCTTATTCCCGGTGAACCGTTTATGAAATTAGTTGCTCAAGACTTGAACGTCATGCCTTTTACTTCAGTTAGAGAAAATATAGCAGATCATTTACCACGTTTACACGCTGAAGAAGAAGCCGAGCGCGTAGATACTTTATTGAAAGTAGTCGATTTGGATGCTTTTGCCAACCGAAAGGTAAAAAAACTCAGCGGTGGTCAAAAACAACGGGTTGCCTTGGCAAAAGCACTTGCTAAGGCTCCAAAATTGCTTTTATTGGACGAACCTTTTAGCAGCATTGATACGTTTCGAAAAAATAAGTTGCGTAGACGTTTATTTAGATATTTAAAAGAAGAAAATATAAGTTGCATCACTGCTACACACGATGCTGAGGAAGCGCTCGCTTTTTCAGATGAATTGCTATTATTGAAAAAAGGCACAATGGAGCGCTTCGGAAAACCTGAAGCAATTTACAATAGCCTAGAAACCGAGTATCAGGCTGGTTTTTTTGGCGATGTTACCGTGCTTCCCTCGAAGGTTATTTCTTCAGAAAAAAGAATATTTCTGCCACATCAATTAATGATTTCTCCTGAAAAGGAAACTAAAATAGAAGCAAAAGTTGAAAATTCTTTTTTTAAAGGAACACATTATTTAATTGAAGCTATCTATAAGGGAAATCCTATCTTTTTTAATCATCCTGAAACAATTAAAAAAAATAAAATTGTATACCTTTCTGAAAAATAGAATGATATGAAAACTGTTTCAATACTTATTGCTTGTTTCTTTACATTTGTTATTCAAGCTCAAACAAGTAGAGACTATTCTGATAAAGTACTAACAATAGACAGCACACTGGAAACATTATACAGTGTTATTTCAGGGGAAAAAGGCGAAGCTCGTAATTGGGATTTGTTCAATTATCTATTT
Source organism: Flavobacteriaceae bacterium UBA3179 (assembly GCA_002364245.1). Lineage (GTDB taxonomy): Bacteria > Bacteroidota > Bacteroidia > Flavobacteriales > Flavobacteriaceae > Marixanthomonas. Next base: position 8,550 of record DEXR01000030.1, on the reverse strand, counting down.
AAAGATGGCGCACAACTGATTCCTTCTCAAAAAAGCAAAGATGGACCAATTGATGTTACATACATGAGTCCGCAGAATTATATAGATACCGCTGGAACTTGGTTGGTGGAAAACGGTTTTTTTGAAAAAGAAATCCATCGAGTAGAACATACCTTCGGAAATATTACCCAAGTATTCAGCACCTATGAATCGTATCGTTCCCAAAAAGACGAACAACCCTTCGCACGGGGCATAAACAGTATACAACTGTTAAATGATGGTTCCCGATGGTGGGTTGTTAACATTTATTGGATGCAAGAAACGGACGAGTATCCAATTCCTGCAAAATATTTACCTTCTAAATAGTTTTTACAGCGTCGTCTATTTCGGTGTCACCTTGTAAGATTTCAAAGGTTTTATTTGGTGCAATATCATCGTGAAGAGCTGCGACCAAAGTTTCGGCTACATCTTCGCGAGTAATGCTTCCGCGTTCGTTCAGTTTTTTCGCTAGTTTTATTTTTCCCGTACCTTTATCATCAGTCAACGCTCCTGGACGCACTATTGAATAATCCATTCCGCTGTTTCGCAAATGCTCATCGGCGTTTTGCTTGGCTTCCAGGTAATGCTGTAGGTCTTCAACTTGCTCAGGGTTATCGGCTCCCATAGAACTTAACATCACAAATTTTCTAATTCCAGCAATTTCGGCTAGGTCAATTAATTTTTTGGCCCCTTCTTGGTCCACTGCTGTCGTTTTTTCTTTCGAAGTATCTCCGCCGGAACCGGCTGCAAACACAATTTTATGGATTCGCGTTACGGTATGGCTTACGTTTTTCTCCAAATCGCCCATGACCGTTTCAATGTCTTTCTTTTTAAATTGTTCCGCTTGATCTTGATGGCGAATCATCGCAACAGGTTCGTAATTTCTATATTTATCTAATATATCTACTATTTTTTTTCCTGTGGTACCATTGGCACCCACTACTAATACTTTTTCCATAGTACCAATCTACGAAAAATCGAAAAACTAAAAACCCACGTTAACGCCTTTTAACGTGGGTTTTAGGATGGTTTTAATAAATTTTACGTTTTAAAAAAGGAGATTTAAACTTTTACAATCATTTTCCCTTTGTTTTTACCATCAAATAAGTCTATAAAGGCCTGCGGAATCTCATCAAATCCTTCAACAATGGTTTCAGAATATGTTAACTTATCTTCTTGTAACCAGGTAGCTAACTGTTGAACGGCTTCGCCAAATTCATCTTGGTAATCGCGAACGGTAAAGCCTTGCATTAAAACGCTTTTTTTAATTAAGGTGGTTTCATGCCTTGGGCCGGTGGGTCGTTCTGTTTCATTATACAGAGAAATAGCACCACAGCAGACAATCCGTCCATTTCTATTGATGTTGGCCATGGCGGCATCCAAAATTTCACCCCCAACATTATCAAAATAAACATCAACTCCGTGAGGACAAGCTTCTGCTATAGTTTTCTTTATATTCTCGGTAGTTTTATAGTTGATACCTTCATCAAAATGAAACTTCTCTTTTATAGTATTTATTTTTTCATCTGTACCAGCAATACCAACTACTTTACAGCCTTTTATTTTTCCTATTTGGCCAACCACAGTTCCCACTGCTCCAGAAGCCCCAGAAACCAATAGCGTCTCGCCTTTTTTTAGTTTTCCAATTTTTTCAAGCCCCAAAAACGCAGTAATTCCTGTTAAGCCCAATACGCCTAAATAAGCAGATAAAGGTGCTTTGCTACCATCTACTTTTTGAAGGCCTTTTCCATTACTGGTATTAAATTGCTTCCAAGGTAACATACCGTTTACATAATCGCCTTTTTTAAAATCTTCTAAGTTGCTTTCTATTACTTCAGCAATTATGCCCGATTCAATAGGTTCATTAAGCTGAAAAGGTTCTATATACGATTTTTCATCACGCATTCTTCCGCGTAAATATGGATCTACTGAAACATACTTCGTTTTTAATAAAACCTCTCCTTTTTCAGGACTTGGCTTCTCCGTTTCCTTAAACTCAAAATCGTTAAGGGTTGGTTTTCCTTTCGGTCTGTTTTTCAGTAATATTTCCTTATTCATCATTTTTTGTTTTTTTGGTAAAAACCACTTCTCACTAAAGTTACAAGTTTGTTAGCGCACATCTTTGGGTGTTGTATTCATTTTTAGGTTTTTTCAGAAAAGATTAACGTAGTTACCCTAGTAACGCAGTACCTTTGCAGTTGAACCATCAAGATTTGAACCTTACAAAAACCATTTCTACAAACTTTAAAGAGCTCATACAGTTTTTGAAAAGCACCAGCTTTTCAAAAGCTATCATTGTTGGCATTGCTTTGTCTTTACCAATTATAATTGGGGTGCAATTTGGGTTTATGGAAATTGCCATTGCTTTGTCTTTTGGAGCTTTTTGGAGTTCACCCAGTGATGTGAGCGGTAGCTTTCGACACAAAACCTACGGAATTTTATATTCTATCGTACTTATTGTTATCGTGAGTTTTATTGGAGGGTATCTTGATTTTGATACTTGGTTTTTAGTACCGGTATTGGGAGTCTTAACATTCGCTATTTCATATATCGCAGTATTTGGGTTTAGAGCATCTTTAATTAGTTTTTCTGGGCTATTAGCGTTAGTATTAAGTTTTGCTCACGAAGCAGAGCGTTTAGAAACCTACGAATATGCTTTTTTTGTAGGCGTTGGTGGATTATGGTATTTATTATTGGCTACCATGTGGCACAAAATAAACCCAAAGGGACAAACAGAAGAATTACTTGCACAAACCTACCAACAAACTGCTGATTTTTTAGAAATAAGAGGGAAGTTGATCGGTCCAAATTCTGATAGGGAACAATTACAGGCCAAACTTTTAGCATTACAGGGTGAAATTAATGATAACCATGAAACGCTTCGCGAAATTTTAATTTCATCTAGAAAAAGTTCGGGCCGTTCGGCGTACAATAACAAACGTCTTTTAGTTTTTGTTCAATTGGTTGATATGTTGGAAATGGGATTGGCAAACCCAGTAAATTATAGCAAAATGGATGTGCTTTTAAGCAATCATCCAGAATTTGTACAAAGTTTTCAAAACTTACTTTTTGAAATGTCCAGGCAGTTGCTACTTATTTCTGAAGCAGGACAAAACGTACGTAAAATCCCGAGGAACGTTACGTTGATAAATTGTTTTAAAAAGCTAAAAAAAGATGTTTCCGAATTAAAATCCAGCAGTAAAACTGAAGATTATGAAGGTTTTCTAATGCTTCAGAATTTGTTGGAATACCAAGAAAATCAAATTGAAAAAATTCAGAAAATAAAATGGTTGCTTTCCAATCCAAACCCTCGGGATATAAAATTTATTAAAAAGGAAGTGGCAAGGCGTTTTGTAACCACACAAGATTATAACCCCGCGCTTTTAATTAGAAATTTCAGTTTTAAATCGGCTATATTTAAACATGCTTTACGACTGGCTGTAGCAGTGATGGTGGGCTATGGCATAGGTGTATATTTTGATTTTCAAAACCCGTACTGGATATTACTTACTCTCATCGTTATAATGCGCCCCAGTTATGGCCTAACAAAATCTCGTTCTAAAGAACGTATTATTGGTACTTTAATAGGCGGAGCTATTGCTACTGCAATTGTATTTATAACTCAAAACACCTATGTTTTTGCCATTTTAGGTTTAGGATCATTAGTTATGGCGCTTTCTATGCTACAAAAAAACTACAAGACCGCAGCTACTTTTATAACGCTGAGTGTGGTATTTATTTACGCGATTATTAGACCCGATGTATTAACAGTTATTCAATTTAGGATTATCGACACCTTAATTGGAGCTGGAATTTCTACGGTTGCTA
>DEXR01000030.1:0-4543 GCA_002364245.1 Flavobacteriaceae bacterium UBA3179 | reverse complement strand
TTCTACGGTTGCTATGTTGTTTTTATGGCCTGCATGGGAGTTTATGGATATAAAAGGGAGTATTGAGAAAAGTATTTCGGCCAATAGGGTTTTTCTATCAGAAATCATAGATCAGTATAAGAAAAAGGGAGAGTTGCCGACCACTTTTAAGCTTTCAAGAAAAAGTGCATTTTTAGAAATGTCTAATCTAAGTGCCGCTTTTCAACGCATGACGCAAGATCCAAAATCGAAACAAAAAAACCTTGGTAAAATTTATGAGCTAGTTGTGTTGAACCATACCTTTTTATCTTCCCTTGCCTCGTTAAGTACCTATATTCAGAACAATCCAACTACTGAAGCCTCTAGCCGATTTACAACTGCAGGAAAGCATATTGATGAAAATTTAGAGCATATCTTATCTTTTTTACAGCAAGAAGAAATTGGTTCAGCAGAAATTGGTGTTGAAAATAAAAATGAATTTTTTAAAAAAGAACTTCCAAAATTCACCATGGAAAACCCCGATCTTCCTACTTCTGTACATCCTAAGTTAGAGCGTCAATTTCAAGAAGCTCATTTGGTACGGGAACAATTGCATTGGTTGTTTTCAATAAGTAAAAAAATGCTTCAGATAAGTGAAAAAGTAAATTTTGCGTGATCTTTTAAAAGAAGTTAAACCACACTTTTAATAGTATAGTCCTTTTCATTAAAAACAAACGAATCGCCTTTTTTCTTCCCAGAAAGCAATTGACCTATAGGTGAATTTAACGCCACGCACATATAGTTTGTTTTGCCAACTATAACAACTCCAATTGAAATACCGATAAAGTACGTGGCTTGATTGGTGTATACCAAACTCCCCAACCGCGCATAATCTGACTTTACATTAATATCTATTTTTCGAACTAACTGCTGTAACTTTTCAATTTCTTGTAATTGTTTACCGGCGTTTTCACGGTCTATTTGAAGCATCGCCCTACCGGTTTCATGCTTATCACCTGCGCTACTTTTAGATTCCTCAAATAGCGATTCTTCAATATCGGAAATAGTCTGTTTTATTTTGTTAAAACGTTTATCTACAACTTCTTTGCAATAGTTCAGTAAGGTAGTTTTTAATTCTTTTGTCGTCATTTATCACTTGTTTCTTGTAACGTAAAAGTACCATAATAACGCATTTGTTTTACAATCCAAGTCTTTCTTTTTTCAATAAATGTTGTAGCCGGAGAAGCTTTGTAATTTCTAGGGTTTGGTAATATAGCAGCTATTGCAGCAGCCTCATATTGTGATAAATTTTTAGCGCTTTTATTAAACCAATAATGTGCTGCAGCTTCTGCCCCATAAACACCATTACCCATTTCAATGCTGTTTAGGTACACTTCCATTATACGTTCTTTGCTCCAAATAGTTTCAATTAAAAATGTAAAATAGACTTCCAAGCCTTTTCTGAACCAACTGCGATCTGGCCACAGAAAAACATTCTTTGCCGTTTGTTGCGAAATGGTACTGGCTCCTCGTAGTTTTTTCCCTGCTTTATTCTTTTCGTATGCTTTTTCAATCGCATCGTAATCAAAACCATTATGGTTCATAAAATTTTGATCTTCGGAACAAATAACAGCCAATTGTAAAGAAGTTGAAATATCGTCAATGGATTTCCATTGGTGTCTTGTTTGGTAATTATCGTCCCCGTTATAGGCTCGAATTGCCATCAAAGGAGTATAAGGAACTGGTACAAATTTATAAGCAACCACCCACAGAACACTAATAACGATAAACCAGACCAATGCTTTAAAAATAAATTTGAAGAACCGTTTCATTCACTTGCTAATTTTGCCAGATTATTACCAATGGCGCTTCCAATAGCCACGCCCATTCCGCCAAGACGTACCCCACAAAATATGTTATCAGAAAGCTGTTTTACAATAGGATTTTTTTGAGAGCCAACACCCATAATTCCGCTCCATCGTTTATCAATTTCGAATGTGGTTTCAGGTAAAATGGTAGTTTGTAACAATTCTTCCAACCTTTTTTGAATTTGTTCCGTAGTTATCATTTTAGTGGTTTCTTCCCCTTTAAAATCAAGGTTTCTTCCGCCACCAAAAAGAATCCGGTTATCAATATTTCTGAAATAATAATAGCCTTTATCCAGATGAAACGTTCCTTTAATATGCAAATTTTCAATGGGTTTGGTTACTAAAACTTGAGCGCGCGCCGGTTTTACTTCTTCATTTAACAACTGTTTGGCGAAACCATTGGTCGCAATACATACTTTCTTTGCTGAAATTTCTAATAAATTATTAAGCTGAAAGGAAACTGAATCATTTTTTTTAGAGAGCGAAGTGACTTCAGCACAATTTAACACCGTAATTCCAGCTTTGTATACTTTCTGAAGCAAGGCGTGCATCATCTTTCCAGTGTCTATTTGCCCTTCAAATTTATTGAATATAAGCTGCGGCTGAATTTTTTTAAACTGGAAAAGATTCTCAGTAATTGAAAAGACATCTTCCTTAAAAATGGGATACAGTAATTGGTTTATGTATTCTAACTTGGAGTGACAGTGGTCAAATATTTCGCTATCTCCTTCAGTAAATAGCTCATATCCTCCGTATTTTTTAAATTGGAGCTGTTCGTCACCAATATTCGCCCGAAGCAATTGCAAGCCTTCTAACCGCTCTTTTACTAAAGTTATGACTTCTTCTTCGGAATGAGTTGAAAGATCGTCCAGTATTTCTGAAAGGCTGCCAAAACAAGCAAAACCAGCATTTTTAGTACTGGCACCGCTGGGTAACATCCCTTTTTCAAAAACAGTGACGTTTGCAGTTGGATGTTTCTTTTTAAGTGTCAATGCACAGTTAAGTCCCACCAATCCGCTGCCAATAACAGCAAAATCTATATCCTGAAGCCAAGATGTATGTTCCCAATAGGAAAAGTTCATATTTCGGTTTTAGTAAATTTCAATAAAAAAAGCATCAACCTCCAAAGAAATTAAATCTTTCTGGAACTTGATGCTTTTAACTTGGCATATAAGTTTCTACTCTTCCTCTTCTGGTTCGTTCATTTTAAAATCGTCCATAAAAGCGGTAGTGTAGTTTCCGCTTACGTAAGCTGGGTCGTCCATTAATTGTCTATGGAAAGGGATTGTTGTTTTTATTCCTTCAATAACAAATTCATCTAATGCACGTTTCATTTTACTAATTGCTTCTTCTCTTGTTTGCGCTGTAGTAATAAGCTTCGCTATCATAGAATCGTAATTAGGCGGAATGCTATACCCTGCATAAACATGTGTGTCTAAGCGAACTCCGTGACCTCCTGGGGCGTGCAAGACTTGTATTTTCCCGGGGGAAGGCCTAAAGTTGTTATAAGGGTCTTCGGCATTAATTCTACATTCTATAGAGTGCAATTGCGGTAAATAGTTTTTACCTGAAATTGGAACACCGGCGGCAACCAATATCTGCTCGCGGATTAAATCGTAATCTACTACTTGTTCGGTAATTGGGTGTTCTACTTGAATACGGGTGTTCATTTCCATAAAGTAGAATTTACGGTGTTTATCTACCAAAAATTCTACCGTACCGGCACCTTCATACTTAATAAATTCTGCAGCTTTTACGGCAGCTTTACCCATCTCGTCCCGTAACTTTTTAGTCATAAACGGGCTTGGGGTTTCTTCTGTCAGTTTTTGGTGACGACGTTGTATGGAGCAGTCGCGTTCACTTAAATGACAAGCTTTACCTTTGCTATCTCCTACAATTTGTATTTCAATATGACGTGGCTCCTCAATGAGTTTTTCCATGTACATATCATCATTCCCAAATGCAGCTTTACTTTCTTGGCGGGCTGATTCCCAAGCAGCTTCAAGGTCTTCTTCTTTCCAAACGGCACGCATTCCTTTTCCTCCACCACCGGCACTTGCTTTGAGCATAACTGGATAACCGGTTTCTTTGGCAATTTTTTTACAGGCTTTAAAATCTGGAATGACACCTTCACTTCCGGGAACACAAGGTACTCCTGCTTCGCGCATGGTAGCTTTGGCTCTTGCTTTGTTCCCCATGCGGTCAATCATATCGGGAGAGGCACCAATAAATTTAAATCCGTGTTCTTCGCATATTTTAGAAAACTTAGAGTTTTCAGATAAAAAACCATATCCTGGGTGAATGGCGTCGGCGTTGGTGATTTCAGCAGCCGAAATAACATTCGAAATTTTTAAATAGCTTTCACTACTTGGCGCTGGACCTATACAAACAGCTTCATCTGCAAAACGTACGTGAAGACTTTCTTCATCTGCTTTACTATAAACCGCAACGGTTTTAATGCCCATCTCGCGGCAGGTTCGGATAATACGAAGTGCTATCTCTCCCCTATTGGCAATCAATATTTTTTTAAACATACCTATTGTTTTTTTGGCCGGGAAAAATTTCCCTTAAGCTAAATGGGCAGTAATTTATGATGGATCTACTAAAAATAATGGCTGGTCGAACTCTACAGGAGAAGAATCGTCTACCAATACTTTTACTATTTTCCCTGAAACTTCGCTTTCAATTTCATTAAAAAGTTTCATAGCCTCAATTAC
>DEXR01000015.1:4059-4360 GCA_002364245.1 Flavobacteriaceae bacterium UBA3179 | reverse complement strand
TCCACTGCAAACTCCATAGGTAGTTTGTTCAATACCTCTTTACTAAACCCGTTTACAATAAGAGCAATAGCTTTCTCGGTATCAATACCACGTTGGTTACAGTAGAAAATTTGGTCTTCTCCAATTTTACTTGTGGTGGCTTCGTGTTCTACCTGCCCGCTTTTGTTTTTAACTTCAATATATGGGAAGGTATGCGCGCCACATTTATTTCCCATTAAGAGGGAATCACACTGTGAAAAGTTACGAGCATTTTCAGCTCTGCCGTTTATTTGCACAAGTCCGCGATAAGAGTTTTGCGACT
>DEXR01000015.1:0-3821 GCA_002364245.1 Flavobacteriaceae bacterium UBA3179 | reverse complement strand
CCAATAGAATTATCTCCTTTTAAAATACAGGATGGATATTTCCAGGTTACTGCAGATCCCGTTTCAACTTGCGTCCAGGAAATCTTAGCTCCTTTCTCACAAAGTCCACGTTTGGTTACGAAGTTATAAACTCCTCCTTTTCCTTCTTTACTTCCCGGGAACCAGTTCTGTACGGTACTGTATTTAATTTCGGCATCATCTAATGCTATAAGTTCTACAACCGCCGCGTGTAATTGATTTTCATCACGGGTTGGAGCTGTACAACCTTCAAGATAACTAACATAACTTCCCGGTTCTGCAACTACAAGCGTACGCTCAAATTGCCCGGTACCAGCCTGGTTAATTCTAAAATACGTTGAAAGTTCCATTGGGCATCTAACGCCTTTTGGAATGTAGCAAAATGAACCATCACTAAATACTGCAGAATTTAATGCTGCGTAAAAGTTATCGGTTGTAGGTACTACTGAGCCTATGTATTTTTTAACAAGCTCAGGATGTTCCCTAATTGCTTCTGAAATTGAACAAAAAATAATTCCTTTTTCAGCTAGCGTCTTTTTAAATGTTGTGGTTACAGAAACAGAATCCATAACTACATCTACAGCAACACCGGCAAGTTTTTTCTGTTCGTCTACAGAAATTCCAAGCTTTTTAAAAGTATCCAACAATTCTGGATCTACTTCGTCTAAACTCTCGTATTTAGGTTTTTTATTAGGAGCCGAATAGTAAGAAATATTCTGAAAATTTGGCTTTTCGTAATGCACGTTAGCCCATTCAGGTTCTTTCATGGTTTTCCAATGGCGATATGCTTTTAGTCGCCATTCGGTCATCCATTCCGGTTCTTCTTTCTTTTTGGAGATCGCTCTAACAATATCTTCATTTAATCCCACAGGAAATGTATCCGATTCAATGTCGGTATAAAACCCGTACTCATATTCTTTCGTTTCGAGCTCTTTTTTTAAATCATCTTCAGTATATGCCATCTCTTATTTATTCAAAATTATTTAAGGTTCAAAAGTTTAAAAATTCGAGGTTTAATTCTTGTTTTTAAATTCTGTTCCTTTTAATTAATTACAGAGAAAAACTTTCTCCGCATCCACAGGTTCTTTGGGCGTTAGGATTATTAAATACAAATCCCTTGCCGTTTAATCCGCCAGAAAATTCTAAAACAGTTCCTGCCAGGTATAATACGCTGCGTTTATCTACTACTATTTTTATATCGTTGTCTTCAAAAAGTTTGTCATCTTCGGCCTTAGATTTGTCAAAATTTAACTCGTAAGACAAACCAGAGCAGCCTCCGCTTTTCACACCTACCCGAACAAAGTCTTTCATATTGTCAAAACCTTCTTCACTCATAAGTGTGGCAATCTTTTTTTTAGCGCTTTCGCTTACTTTTATCATAGCTTAAAAAGATTAATTCTAAATTGGGTACAAATATACTATAAAACAAGCGGTTTACCATAGCGCTGGTATATGTTTTAAGAATACATTGATAAGTCCTGCCAATTCTAATTTTTGAAAGGTCAATTGCTTTTAAATAACTGAAAATTAAAGCATTTAGTGTTTATTTTCAATTCTTTCTGAAATAAATAAACCGTCGTTTTTTTAATCTATGCCTATCTTTATAATGGCAGTTGAATAATATTCAGTTATTTTGCAAATTAAAATAATTAGTTATGTTTCAGGATAGTCAGGATATGCGCACAAACCTTTCAGAATTAGGTGAATTTGGATTAATAGATCATCTTACCAAAGGTTTTGAACCCAAACTTTCTTCAACTGTAAAAGCCATTGGCGACGATGCTGCAGTATTAAATTTTGAAAATAAATACACCGTAGTAACTACAGATCTTTTGGTGGAAGGTGTTCATTTTGATTTGGCTTATATGCCTCTTAAACATTTGGGGTATAAGGCGGTAATGGTAAATGCTTCAGATGTTTACGCAATGAATGCTAAAGCCACCCAAATCACTGTTTCTATAGCAGCTTCAAACAGGTTTCCGGTAGAAGCGCTGGAAGAATTATACTCCGGTATTGAACTTGCTGCGAAATTATATAATATTGATGTGGTAGGTGGTGATACTACTTCTTCAACTTCAGGCTTATTAATTAGTATCACCGCACTCGGCATTGCTGACAAAGAAGATATTGTTTACCGTAGCGGCGCTAAACCAAATGATTTGCTTGTGGTGACCGGCGATCTTGGTGCGGCTTATATGGGTCTGCAAATTTTAGAGCGTGAAAAAGAGGTTTTTAAAGCCAATCCGAACGCCCAACCAGATCTGGATCCTTATACTTATTTAATTGAAAGACAATTGAAGCCGGAAGCAAGAAAAGATATTGCGCCTTTATTGAAGGAACTTGGTGTAAAACCAACTTCTATGATAGATATTAGCGACGGACTCTCCTCTGAAATCATCCATTTATGTAAAAATTCTCAGGTTGGTGCAAATTTATATGAAGAGAAAATTCCGCTAGACCCGGCAGTGATTTCGGTTTGTGAGGAGTTTGATATAGATAGTACTACTATTGCTTTAAGTGGTGGCGAAGATTACGAATTACTTTTCACTATTTCCCAGGAAGATTATGATAAAATAAAAGCAAATCCTAACTTAACCGTAATAGGCCATATGGCAGAGGAAAAAGAAGGAATGCATTTAATAACGCGTGCGAACCAGAAGTTGCCGCTAATTGCAAGAGGCTGGAATTCTATGGAAGATAAAAATGAAAAGTCTGATAAAAAGGAATAACTTTCGGAAATTTAATTCCGAAAATAAAGCTTAAGAAGCGTGGGCGTAATGCTTACGCTTTCTTTTTTGGTGAATTTTGGAAATATAATCGTTGGTTTCTTTAAATTTTGGGGTTAAGCGAGCTAAAAAACCATTCGCGGTATCGGTCATTTCCATGCCGCATTTCTCGCATTTGTATTCGTGAACGTGATCTGTAACATTTTTAGACACGCGTAATTTATGCCCGAAAATGCTGCAAAGAACTCTTCCGAATGAAAATCTAGTAGGGTGTTTTTCTTTCATAAAAGCTTGATTTTCTTATTTCTGAAAGTCTAAAGTATAAAAAAAAGTTAAACTTTCGACAAAAAGTTAAAATTAATCGACGAATTGCAAAATTTTAAAAAGTTCATTTTTATCTTCCAAAAAGGCTAAATGACCACCCGGAAGACTTTCAAACTCACTTCCACAACGTTTAGCTATGACTTTTATTGTGTTAAAATCCATAACAGGATCATTTTTTCCTGCAATCACAATTTTTTGTCCTTTAAAATTTGCAAAAAGCCCGGTGTGATCTGTACGAATTTTCATTCCTTTAATTGCAGCGTAGATTCCTTCAGTAGAAAACTTAAGAGCGCGATTTTTTAATTCTTCAATTTGAGGTTTGAATAATTTATTATTTGCTGGCATCAATAAAGTTGAGATAGCCATACTTACAAAAGCCCTTTTGTTTTTTAGAACCAAAGCAGCCGCGCGGTCGCGATTTGCTTTTCGTTCTTCAGAATCTGCCTGCGGAGTAGAATTTACCAACACCAGACTGTTGCACATTGTAGGAAAAATATTTTGAAAATCCAAACTCACATAACCACCCATAGAATGACCTGCAAAAGAAGCCTGTTGAATATCAAGCTCGTCCAAAACCGCTTTTACTGCTTTTGCCATTTCAGCCATCGTGTGCACTTCTACAATATTCCCAGATTCACCGTGCCCGGGGAGGTCTATGCAAATAACCTTTCGCTTTGCTGATAGTTCTACCACAAAATCCTGCCATATTTCTTTAGACTCTAAAAAGCCATGCAAGAGAACTAGAGGATTTCC
>DEXR01000052.1:95425-111018 GCA_002364245.1 Flavobacteriaceae bacterium UBA3179 | reverse complement strand
TGTCTTCCAAAATTAAAGCATCATATTCTTCATTACCTGTTTCATGTATTACGTGTAACCCGCCATAAAGTGTATCTAAAGAAGCAATTTTTGCATTTACTTTATTAGTAAATGCGTCTTTGTATTTGCCCCCCCAAATGGTTTTAAAAAACAATGCCTCACTAACACTATCTTGCTCGTATATAGCAACTTCTTTGGTAGGTTCATAATTATTAGGCAATACAGAGGCAGGATAAGTTTTGTTTGACGGAAACACTTCTTTCTGAAATAAAAGTTTTGGTTGATTGTCTTTCGTTCCACCATAATATTTCACAAAGGAAGAGCCATCTTCGAAGACATCAAAAATGGCAAAACCTTGGCCTCCATAGCTAAAAACACCATTCTGCCCTAAAGCTGCGTTTGATGATTTACCCCCAGAGCCTGAAAGTATTTGTACCAATCCTTCTTTTTCTACGTGCTGAAGTGTATGTTCATGCCCTGAGGTAAAAACCACTCGACCATGCTTTTTAGCCAAAGAGGCCAAACGATTCATCAGTTTGTTGTAAAGTTCATTATATCTATCTTGAACCGAAACCCCTCCCTGAGAGCGTATTTGTACCACTAAAGATGATAATATAGGTAAGGGAAACTTACTTTGTGTAGGGTATAAATGTTTTTCTAAAGCAAAATAGCCACCGTGAGTTCCATTAGTAAACATAGGGTGGTGCATCGCAAAAAGAACTGTTTTATTTTTATTCTTTTCAAGTTCATTGGCTATTTCAATAAACAGTTTTTCCCGCGTTTTAATTTCACAGTTTCTATTGAAATCTGGATCATCATTCCAGTCTTCAAGATACCATTGTGAGTCAATAATTAATAATTCAACATTTTTTGAAACCGAAAAGTTTATTAAAGGACACCCGCCTGTAGGTTGAAAAGCTAAAGAATCTAAATGTTTTTGAACGTACTCCTGTTCCCGCTTAAGGCCAATTAACCCTCCAGAATAATATTCATGATTTCCAGGAATAATATAGGTTTGCCCCTTAAAGTCTTCTAGTGCTTTAAACTGGTTGTCCATGTAATATTCACTGATCTCCCTATTGGGATGCCCTTCTGCTGGCATTCCATCATCGTAAATATTATCCCCTAAAAAAATAGCGTGATCACTAGCTTTAGTTGGATTTTTCTTTAAATAATTATTAAAAATAGTAAGACCATTACTCATTCTATTTAGCGGTGAAATCCCTGCATCACCTACTAAATAAAAAGTCCGTTCTACTTTTTTATCTGTTGGAAAAGAAGGTTTTTCTTCCGGATTTTTATATTGTGGTTCATAAGTTGCACAGGCACTTACTATAGTAATTAAAATTAAAAAAAGAGAGTTCTTTTTGAAACGCATACACAATAATAGTATTCTTATTTTACATTGAAAAAGCTACTTTGAAAGAAAACTGAACACCTTCATCTGAAGTAAAAACATTTACGGTACCGCTTAACAAGTCGGCAGCATTAATCCAAAATCCTCCACCGTAGCTATTATGCCAAACATCTGAAGTATCATTCGGAATCCAAACTCTACCCACATCATACCCGCCAAATATCCCTATTTGTACAGGCGTCACTGCTGTTCTAAAACTATTAAAGCTATATCGTAAATCTGCTCCTCCAGCTAATGCGCTACGACCGGTAAAACGATCTCTTCTATATCCTCTTAATCCATAGTCTCTACCCAATTGCGCGCCTTGATAGAATTCAAAGTTGTTTCCTACATTAAAGTGTCCGACAGCTTTGGTTTTTAAAACCACTTTTTTGTCTTTTGTCAAAGCGTTGTAAAAAGTTAACTTCGGAATTAAATATCCAAAAACACGATCACTATCATCAATGTTTTGAGTTCCTCCTGCCGTTAAGCTAGCGTGCATCCCTCTACCAGGATTAGCTTTATTGTCAAAACTTTCATAGGTGTATGTACCTTCAGCAGATGCAAAATATTTTCTTTCCTCAACATCTGGGTATCCAATATCTGAAATAAACCTACCGTCGGTATCTTCTACTTCAACGCCTTCAAATTTCGCTTTAAATTCAAAAGTGCTTCCGTAGCGACCATCTTTTTTAATTCCTAATGCGCCACCATAACTTCCTATACGCACTCGGTTATAATCTCTACCAAGATCTTCTTCATAATCAAGATTTATAGTTTCATTTCCGAAGCCAAAAAAGTTTTCAGCAAAATTTGGGTTACGGAAATGCCCTTCGACCAAGAAGTTCCAATCCCCAAAAATGTTGGCAAACTCACCGCTATAATTTATATCAAAGCTTTCAGTAGCAAAATAATACCCCGCTTTTATACTGTGTTTTTGCTTAAAAGGATTTTCTTGGAAACCGTGAACGGTAAACGTATCAGAAAGTCCAATTAAAAACCCATCATCTGCATTGTAACCAAACGTAGGCAGTAAAAGGTTAATTGTTTTATTCTCTTTTACATAGTCATAGGTATTAAAATTGTAATTATTCGTGATTCTAAAAGCAGCCCCACCTTTATTTTTAATGGTGTTTTTCTTACTTTTTTGATCATAAACCTTTATTCTACTTCCGTTTTCAATATCGTAGGTGTCGTTATTTTGTCCACCAATAATTCGAATAAAAATAGGACGGCTACCTTTTCCTTTTACTTCAAAAACATCGTCATCATCAAGACCATACACCCAAAGCTCTTTGGTATCGTCTTTTGTAAACGTTCTGTCAAGAATAAGGTCACCTTTTTCACCATCTTTTATTCTGTACGCCTTAATATTTGTTTTTCCTTCAGGAAGTCGAGTAATTTCAAAAATATCATCCTTATCGGTACCCGTTAAGATTTGAAGACTTGAAAAGTAATCGTAGTATTCAGAAGCAATTCTTACAATATTGTCGCGTCTCCCTTTTAGGTTTTCTTTAATTTCCTCAGCAGTTTCATCTTGCACTTCTTTTGGCAAGTCATTAAACGCTTGTTCAATCACTTCATCGGTTACATTTTCTTTAATGTATTCGGCTTGTGCCATCCACTCTTCTCTTCCGTAGTTTTCAGCTAAGGCACGGTCTAATTTTATTCCGGCACTGTTAAACCATTTGGTATGTTCCAATTCTGGGCCATACACTTGAAACTGACGTGCCGTACTAAATAAAGCACGTACCGCATCTAACAATCCGCCATCAAAGTTTGCAAAAACCTGATCTCTATCCCTTGGGATAGGGGTGTATATTTTATTTCCGTCTTCATCTTCTTGCAAAGCAAATCGCCACTGGTCATTATGACGGTCCCAATCTCCAATTAACATATCGAACATTCGAGCACGGATGTATGCTTTCTGGTTTATTTTATTTTCTTCGTCTTTCCTTATTTCTTCCAACACATCATCTGTACTAATGATATCTTCTGCATAATCAAATATTGCCTCGTCATACTCTTCGTCAGGACGTTCAACGATCATATACAGTTCATCTCCATAGGTTTCATTAAACTTACCAAGCGCCTTTTGCTTAGGAACATAAAACAACTTAGGGTTAGTATGAAAAACTTTAGCTGCATCGGCCAATTTTGGAATTGCAAAAGCTCCATAGGGATGCGCTGCCGTATAAAAATCGAGGATTAAATCTTCCGGCAATGTATTTTTAAAGTCGCTCTCAATCACTTCATTTTTAAGAATTACGGTTTGCAAAAACTGAACAGCACTCTTCTTTAGCGCTCGCATATTATAATCATGACCTTCTTTATCCACTAACCTTAGAGACACCGTTTGATGGCCTCCACCTGCACGTTCAACTGTTAAACCGCCATATAAAGTATCTAAATCTACTGTTGGTGCTAATACTTCTTTGCCGTACACTTTGCGATAATGGTCGCCCCAAACTGTTTTAAAGAAGCCACTTCTATTTACCAGACTATCGCTATATACAGCAGCTTTTACGGTTTTAGGAAAGGTGTTTGGTAGTTTTGAAATATTATATTCTCTTTCTGGACCTATAATTTCCTTTTCAAATACTTTAGTTGAGCTTCCATCTTCTTCAGCCTTAAAAAAGGCAACTGAAGTTGAACCGTCTTTATAAATGGTCACTTTACTGAAACCTTGTCCACCATATGAAAACATTCCGTTTTCACCTAAAGCCGCAGCTGTGGCGTCTCCGCCAGAGCCCGAAATAACTTGTTTTGCGTTAGCCCCTTCAATGTATTGCAATGAACGGTCGTGGCCAGAAACCAAAACAAGGTTTTTATGATCTTTTACTAAAACTTCAATTCTCCCCATTAATTCGCTATAAGCTTCATTATATCTATCTTGAGGGGAAATGGCTCCTTGGCTTCGTACTTGTGTAATTAAAGAAGCTACTCCAGGAACAGGTAATAGATGGTTTAGAGCAGGATATTTTCCACCGATTTTACCATTGGTGTACAATGGGTGGTGCATCGCTAAGATTATGGTTTTTTGCTTTGCTTTTTTAAGTTCACCTTCCAGTTCAACTAAAAACTTAGCTCGGTTTTTTATCTGGCACTTATCGTTCATTTTTGGGTGTTTATCCCATTCTTCTATATACCATTGTGTGTCAATCATTATTAAATGAACCGAATCACTGATTTCCACTTCTTCCAGCGGACACCCGTTGTTTGGTTCTAATACAGAATCTGAATTTAAAGCTTCTTTCAGCAAGTCTTCTTCCAATTCAAGACCATCGACACCAGATTTCCAGTCTAGGTTTCCTGGTAATACATTTACGGTTCCTTGAAAACCTTCTATAGCTTCTAATTGTTTTTTAATTTTTTGTTTTGCTTCAGCTTTAACAGGGCCATCATCTTCCGGCATTCCTTTAGGGTAAAAGCTATTGCCCAAAAATAACAAGTTGTTATCTTCGGTATTTCTTTCAGCTATATAGTTTTTAAAGGCTTGCAGCGTTAAGTTTTTTTCTGTTTCACCTATTGATATATAGCCGGCATCGCCTATTAAGTAAAATGTTCTTTCTATTTCTTTCCCGTCACTAGAAAAAGAATCTGGTTGGTAGGTTGAAGAGTATTGGGGTTGATAGGTTGCACAAGAGAAAAACAATAGTGCCGTGATAAAAGTTATAAAGATGTTAATTTTTTTCATAAGCAAATTAAAGCTTGGTATTTTTAGTAATTTGGATATTTAAAACTGAAATTTTATGAGCGACAAAGATATAATTGAAGCAGCGGATAATTTTGTACTTAACCTTTTTAAGGAAAAATTACCCAACACCTTTGTTTATCATAACTATTCGCACACAAAACGTGTCTATAAAAGTATAAACGAAATTATTGAAGACTCACAAATTTCTGTTAAAGATGCTACCATCCTTAAATTGGCCGCCATACTGCACGATACGGGATACATTGTTAAGCGAGAAGGCCACGAAGAAGAGAGTGTGAAAATTGCACGTGAATTTCTGGAATCTAAAGATGTTGAGAAAGATATTATCGATGGGGTTGAAAAATGCATCATGGCAACCAAGTTTAAAAACACAACTCCAAAAGATCATCTGGAAGAGATTATGCGTGATGCAGACTCGTCCCATTTTGGAAAAGACTACTTTGAAGAGGCCAGCGAATTTTTAAGGCAAGAATACATTGCCCAGAATATTAAAAATTATACTCCACAAGAATGGCGTGATGAAAACATCGATCTTCTTATAAATAAACACAAATTTTATACTTCTTATGCTTTAAACAATTGGCAAAATACAAAGCAAGAAAACTTGGCCGATTTAATAAGTAAGAACAAAAAGATTAAAAAGAAAATAAAGAAAGAGGAAGTTAAAGCAAAATTAAAGGCTAAATACAAAGATAAAAGTGTAGATCGTGGTATTCAGACTTTCTATAGAACGGCTTTACGTAACCATATTAAACTGAGCGACATAGCTGATACTAAAGCGAATATATTGCTTTCGGTAAATGCTATTATTATCTCGTTAGTGCTTTCTAATTTACTTTCAAAACTGGATAACCCATCTAACGATTATTTAATTATACCAACAGCAATCTTTGTAATTTTCAGTGCCGTGACGATGATTTTATCAGTAATTGCCACGCGGCCTAATGTTACTAGAGGTGAGTTTACTAAAGAGGATGTTGACAATAAAAGTGTAAATCTGGCTTTCTTCGGAAATTTCCACCGTATGGAACTTCAAGAATACGAATGGGCTATGGAAGAATTATTAAAAGACCGTGATTACGTTTATACTGCATTAACCAAAGATTTGTACTTTTTAGGTAAGGTATTAGATCGTAAATATCGTATTTTAAGATGGACCTATACCATATTTGTTACAGGAACTATTATATCGATATTAGCTTTCGCAATATCTTTCTATTTAGGCGGTTCTAGAATGTCTTAATTGTTGATTTCAGTAATTAAATCATTATAAGTATAGTATTCTTTTTTATTATCCTTGTCTTTAGAGTAAAGAACACTTACACGTATGGCTTTTAAGCCTGTAACCCCTTGTAAATCTTCAAGCTCTACAATATCAACATCTTTGTCAAGTTGTTTTTTATGTTGAAGGAATGATATATACTTTAAGTACTCTTTTTCATCTTCTCTTTGCGAGTAAATAATAACAATTTTACCTTCTTGAGTTACGCGTTCTTCTGTGCCTTTGATATTTGCTTTATCAACTCGTTTTTTTACAACTTCGTAGCGGGCGTTATACGTTCCATCAACATCAAAACGTTTTTCGTCCATTCTAAACCGAAGCGACAACGAACCATTAAATGCCAAAATCATTGAAGCTACATTTAACTGTACAGGCAACTGTTCTTTAAGCTTGTAATAACTGTTTTCCATTTCGCACATCACCTGTAGTTGCCATAGCCTCAAGTTATATAAATAAACCTTGTTAAAGCTTTTATGTTTAGTAATTGCTTCGCCTATATACAGGTTATGCTCTACCCCATCGGTTTTAAATCGTTCAAAATAATGCGGGTACATTTTTTGAGCTTCTATTTGTTTTTTATCGATTATTGAAGCCATACGCTTATTGATAGTCATTACAGCGTCATCGTAATCTTTACGGTACTTATAAATTAAACCGCTATTATCATCTACTTGTTCATGGTAGTCTTTAATTAAATTCTCTAGGTTTTCACTTTTACTACTTAAATGCTTAAAAAGTGGGATTATTTCAGTGCGCAAGAACTTTAGTACTTGGCGCTCGCTATCCACCTGTAAGCCTTCTTTAAGCTCTTTAAGGTAATTTGAAATCCTAAATTCTAAATGCTCATAAATAGGAAGCGGCTCTAAGTTGTTTATTTTTTTTATAATTTCCTTGATTTGCTTCAGCTGAAGTATTAAATCCTTAATGGTTGCATTATTTCTAGCTTCCGAAGAACCTTTTACATCAATTTGTCCATATAGCGGGTGTACATCCTCAAAAACAACTTCTCTAAAATACGTAGGGTTTCCTTGGGTAATGGAATTTAAATATCGTTTGGCTTCTTTTCTAAATTTCCAATGTACGCTAGGGTGCAATGAAGTACATTCATCTTGAATGATCAATTCAAGTTTATTTTCTATTTGTTTTTTTCCACGAACTACCGAATCTACTAAAAACGGCATAATAGTATGCAGCTTATTGGCATTTATAGAGTTAAGATCGTTGATGTTAGGTGAAACAAGCTCTAAAATACCTAATACTTTATCTTCCTTATTTACTATGGATGCTAAAATGGCACTTTTAATACCTTGGTCCTGTAGCTTTTTGTATAAAACATTTTCAGGATATAGTTTACGGTACTTTGGTACATTTGATATACAATAAAATTCTTTTTGCTTAAACAGCTTATAGTATGAAGCATCACATAGTGCTGTTTGGCAATGTTGCTTATCTTTATCATTTAAAATAAAGCTTTCAACATCCTTAAAAATAAATTTTTCGAACAGTTGATCCTCTTCATTAAACTCTGAAAATCCAATTTTTAAATCTTGTAGCTGAAAAATAGATTTGAAAATAGATTCAAACGTCTTAGTGCTATTTTCAGTTTCAGGATTATTACGTAACAAGTGAGATTTAAAGTCGGAGATAGATGCATCTAAAGTAACATCAAACATATTCGCGATTACGAACCCTTTAAAAATCCAACTTCCGGGAGGGAATTTTTCTTTCCAAAGCGCAATATTATCAAAGCCGTCCAAGAGCTCTTCAACATCTTCTTTAGTAATATCTTTTGCTTTATCAGTTGGTATAAGATCCACAAAATCCCCATTGTACAAAATACGGTACGTATGGTTAACGCCTTCGGCATCTGGTATTTTATAGTATAATGGGTTCTTAAAATCTACATTATAGCCATAATATACATTTAAAATAATGCTACAGCTCATTATGTATGTATAATCATCGTCAAAATTGGTAAGCTGCGGTGTATATTCCTCACCAGCTGCAGCAAGGATATCCTTATACCGTTTAGATGATTTGAAAACAAATTCCTGAAAAGGGATGGTGGCCAGTTTTATTTCATTTTCCTGCAATAAGGAGGAAAACAGCTCATCTAGAACAATGTCGATTTGTTCATCATATTTCTCAAATTCAGCCTTGGTAGTAATACCTTCTTCTAGAATAGGATACTTATCAGCAATTTCCAAAACAGCTTTTGCACGATCCCTAATCATTCTTTGAGGATCATCTAGGTGAGCGCGATACTTGTTAAAAAGCTTACTGAAGCTTACTTGCACCTTTAAAGGAAATTCACTGCTTTGTGTTTTCATTTTCAATTAATTAACCGCTAATTATTTTACTCTAAATTATAATTTTCTTTCTATAAATCTATCCGTTTTAACAAATTAACAATAATTTGAGAGTTGCATTTTTTTTCAGAAACAAATACTGTTATTTTTGCGCATACAAATATACCTATTATGAGACGATTATTAGTTACATTACTTACAACAACATTATTGATGTCCTGCGCGGGGGATAGCGACACATATACCCTAGAAGGAACAGCACAGAACTTTGAAGATGGCACCGAAGTGTATGTTTATAGCATAAAAGATAGCAACCAACCCAAGGTAATAGACACACTTACCATAAAAAACGGCACTTTTGAAGGCACATATCCAAAGAGTGACAGCATTTCTGTTAACTACATTAACGTAGAAGGTGTGCGGGCAAATGTTGTTTATTTTCCAGAAAATGTAGATATGAAGGCCACACTTTACAAAGACAGTATCGGTTCTTCTTTTGTTTCTGGAGGAAAACAAAATGAAGCTTTTACTTCTTTTTCTGAAAATATGCGCAGCATCAACGAAAAGAAACAAGCTCAGATGAAAGAGTTTAGAGCTGCTCAACAAAGTAGCGATGTGGCTGCTATTAAACAAATTCAGCAAGAAAATACGGCTTTGACAAAAGAAGAAACTGAATTTAAAAAGGAGTTTATAAAGAACAATAAAAATTCGCTTTTTTCAGTGATGCTACTTTCTGAAATGCTAACCCGTAAAGAGATGAATGCAGAAGAAGCGGGCGAAGTATTAAACAATCTTTCCCCTAAAGTAGCCGCTTCTCCTATTGTTTCACAAGTTGAAGCAATGATTGCAAATGCAAGAAAAGCAGATATTGGCTCAATAGCCCCAAACTTTAGCGCCCCTACCCCAGATGGCGAAACCCTTTCTTTAAAGGAAGCAATGGGAAAATATACAATCATTGATTTTTGGGCATCTTGGTGTAAACCTTGTAGAGTTGAAAACCCTAATGTGGTTAAGGTTTATGAAAAATACCATGACAAAGGGCTAAACATTATAAGTGTTTCATTAGACCGTCAAAAACAAAAAGATAAGTGGATAAAGGCTATCGCCGATGACAATATGGATTGGCACCACGTATCTAACCTACAGTTCTGGCAAGACCCTATTGCAAGACAATATAATGTTAGAGCGATTCCTGCTACATTCCTTTTAGATGAAAACGGAAAGATTATCGATAAAGATTTACGCGGTCCTGCTCTAGGCGCGAAAATGGAATCTCTATTAGGTAGCGAGTAATTTTCTTACAACTATCTATTCTTAAAAGCAAAACCTTGAAGCTATAAATATAGCTTCAAGGTTTTTTTAATTATTTAAGTGACAACTTCTGTTAATTCAGTAAAAAGCTAACATTCACAGTTGCCTTTAATTTTATTTCTCCAGGTGCTATAGGTTGTTGTCCACCAGAAGCATCACCTTCCATCATAGCTGATTTGTACATTCTTGGCTGCGGATAATCCGTTTGTTGAAATTCACTAATCAATACAGCTTTGCCTATAGTTTGGTTAAGAACACCAGCATATTCTTCAGCTTTCATTTTGGCATTTTCAACTGCTTTTTTTCTAGCTTGGCCTTTTAATTCATCTTCATTTGAAGCCGAGAAGCTAACGCCATCAATACGGTTAATACCACTCTGCAATAAGCCATTCATTAAATCTTCATATTTTGAAAGATCTTTCAACTTAATTGAAATTGCTTGGTTGGCGCTGTAATTATACGTTTTACTGTTATAGTCGTAGTTTTTATTTAACCTGATGTATTGTGTTTTTACATCTTTATCGTCAATACCCATTTTCTTGATAAACGAAAGCACTTTTGAAACGGTACGATCATTTTCTTGTTTAATTATGGTGGCATCCTTACCTGTGTTTTCTACACGAATATCTATGTTAGCTTCATCAGGAACTGTATTTACAATACCTTCTCCAGTAACCGATACGGTAGGTTGTTGTGTGTTTTGAGCGTGTGTCATCATCGTTGTTGTTAAGAGAATAACTAAAATTTGAAATGTTTTTTTCATAATATTCTTTTTTAAATTTTTCCGAGTTTATGTAATACAAATAATAAAATAATAGGAATGGCCAATACGGCAACAATCCATAATTGCGTTTGCAATAATATAGGTGCAAAGGCAATTGTTAATACATACCCTGCAATAGCCCCGCCAAAGTGTGCGTCGTGACCAATATTTCCTAATCTGCTTTTCATTCCGTAGATGGAATACAGTAAATACAGGATACCAAAAATCCAAGCTGGAATGGCGATTGGAATAAAAAACAAGTATAATCCCATATCTGGATAAAACAATATCGCCGAGTATAAAACCCCGGTTACAGCACCACTTGCCCCTACAGCACTGTAATGGTATTCATCTTTATGAAAAAAGAAGGACAGTAAATTACCGACAATCAAACTGGCCAAATATATTAGTACAAATTTGATTACCCCAACCGAACTGATTACAACATTGGCAAAAAAGAACAGGGTAAACATATTAAAAAACAAATGTGCCCAATCTACGTGCAAAAAACCTGAGGTTACCATTCGCAGTTGTTCGCCACGGCGTATCCCGGCAATGTTGAATTTATACTTTTCAAAAAAAGAAAAATCATTAAAGCCTTTTAACGAGATAATTACATTGGCTGCAATGATGATGATAGTTGCAATGTGAAGTTCTGGCATGTCTTTTCGGTAGAATTATACAGTTATTATGCAATAAAATTAGTTAGTTTTGCGGTAAATTTATCTATGCAACGGCTACTTTATTTTTTGTTGTACCCACTACTTTGGCTTACTTCCATACTGCCTATGTGGCTGTTGTATTTTAAATCTACCTGCCTGTACATAATTACATATTATATAATTGGCTACCGAAAAAAAGTAGTTAAAAACAACTTAAAACTGGTATTTCCTCATCGTTCTTCGGAAGAAATAAACCGCATTACAAAAGGATTTTACAAACATTTATGCGATGTCATTTTTGAAACCATCAAAAGCCTTACCATTTCTGAAAAGGAAATTAGCAAACGTTTTCAATTCGAAAATTTAGAATTGTTAGAAGAATTGAAAGCAAAAGGAAAAAGTACCTTGCTTATGAGCGGTCATTATGCCAACTGGGAATGGATGGGGATCTTGAACAAAAAAACAAGTTATAAATGCTATGCTGTATACAAAAAACTGGACAACCCTTATTTTGACGCTTTAGTAAAAGGAACCCGCGAACGTTTTGGTGGAAACATAGTAAGCAATAAAAAAATTGTACCCCAACTATTTAAGGAATCGAAACGCAACGTGGAAACCGTTACGCTTATATTATCAGATCAAACCCCAAAACGAAACGCTTACAAGCACCGTGATACATTTATGGGCATCGATGTCCCAGTTTTTACTGGTACAGAAGAAATAGCAAAGCGACTGGACTTTGCCGCTGTGTATTTAAAAGTAAAAAAAGTAAAAAGGGGTTATTACAAAACTTCTTTTGAACTACTTGCCGAAAACCCAAAAGAACTTCCTGATTTTGAAATCACACGTATGTTTTTAACGGAAATTGAAAAACAAATACAGGAAGAGCCAAAGTATTACTTATGGTCTCATAAACGTTGGAAGCATAGACTTCAATAGCTTTAGTTATTTGCTATCGCCTTAATTTCAGTAATAAATCGGTCTGCCAATGTATCGGCGTCTTTTTGAGAAGGACCTTCTGTATAAATTCTAATAATAGGCTCTGTGTTTGATTTTCGAAGGTGTACCCAATTTTCAGCAAAATCTATTTTAACACCATCGATTGTATTGATTTCTTCTGAAGCATATTTACTTTCAATTGATTTCAGAATTTTATCAACGTCTAATTGTGGCGTTAATTCAATCTTTTTCTTGCTCATAAAGTAGGATGGATAGCGTTTTCTAAGTTCGCTAACTGCAATTTTTTCTTCGGCTAAATGACTTAAGAATAAAGCGATTCCTACCAAGCTATCTCTTCCGTAATGTAATTCAGGATAAATGATACCGCCATTTCCTTCGCCACCAATGATAGCTTTGGTGTCTTTCATTTTCTGTACTACGTTCACTTCGCCAACGGCGCTTGCTGTATAGGTTCCGTTATGCTTTTCGGTCACATCGCGTAATGCACGGGAAGATGACATATTACTAACGGTATTTCCAGGATTGTGCTGTAAAACATAATCGGCAACGGCAACCAAGGTATATTCTTCACCAAACATTTCGCCTTTTTCATCCACAAAAGCCAATCTGTCCACATCGGGATCTACCACAATACCAAAATCGGCGTGTTCGTCCACCACTTTTTTCATTAAGTCGGTCAAATGCTCTTTTAAAGGCTCTGGATTGTGTGGAAATTCGCCCGTGGGCTCACAAAACAACTCTACAGTTTGAACACCTAACGCTTTAAGAAGCATTGGAACCGCAATTCCTCCAGTTGAGTTTACACCGTCCACAACCACTTTAAGGTTTGCCTTCTTTATAGCTGAAACATTTACCAATGGTAATTCCAGTATTTCATCAATATGTAAATCTATATAAGCATCGTTCGTAGTAATTTTTCCCAAATCATCCACTTCAGAAAAATTGATGTTCTCAGCTTCGGCAATATTCAAGATTTCCTGTCCGGCTTCAGCATTTAAAAATTCCCCGTCTTTATTTAATAATTTTAAAGCATTCCATTGTTTTGGGTTATGACTTGCTGTTAAAATAATTCCGCCATCGGCGTGTTCCATCATCACTGCCATTTCAACGGTTGGGGTTGTTGATAAATTAAGGTCAATCACGTGGATCCCCATTCCCACTAGTGTGTTCATGACTAATTGTTGCACCATTTCACCAGAAATACGGGCATCACGCCCCACTACAACGCGATATTCATCTTTATTCCGTTGTTTTTTTACCCAACTCCCATAGGCTGCTGCATACTTTACCGCATCAATTGGAGTTAAATTTTCACCTTGTGAACCACCAATGGTTCCTCGTATTCCCGAAATGGATTTTATGAATGTCATGAATTCAAATTTTTAAGCAAATATACTTTTTTTAAGACGCATTACTACCTCATGATTTTGTAAATTGTCCCGATGAATTTTTTGGCACATATCTATCTTTCCGGTGAAGATGAAGGCATTACTATAGGTAACTTTATAGCCGATGGTATAAAAGGCAAAAAATATAAGAAGTTTCCGCTTAAAATTCAGAAAGGCATTTTGTTGCACCGCGAAATAGACACTTTTACGGATAGCCACCCAACCGTGAAACAAAGCACAGCAAGACTTCATGAAAATTACAGTCATTACAGCGGTGTGATTGTAGACATTCTATACGATCATTTTTTAGCGAAAAACTGGAACCAATATCATGAACTTCCATTAGATGTATATGTAGAAAATTTTTACGATTTGCTTCGGAATAACTTCGCTATGCTCCCTACAAGAATTCAGCGTATGATGCCGTACATGATTGCGGATAATTGGTTGTTGAGTTATGCTACCGTTAGGGGTATCAGTACAATTTTAGACCAAATGAATGTTCGTACCAAAGGAAAGTCGAAGATGAATTTTGCCGTATTGGAACTCGAACAATATTACGATGAATTTGAAGCAGAGTTTACTTCTTTTTTTGATGAATTGGTTATATTTTCAGAAGAAAAACTAAAAGAGCTATGAAAGCACTCCCCTACCTTCTTTTCTTTTTATTAATCCTTTCTTGTAAACAAGTTCCTGAAATAAAAGAAACGTCCTTTAAGGTTGAAAGAAAACCTGTAAAACCAGTAGTTGCCGATAGTGCAATGGTTGTGTCGGCTCGCAAAGAAGCTTCAAAAATTGGTGTTGAAATTTTAAAAAAAGGCGGTAATGCTTTCGATGCAATGATTGCTACAGAAATGGCACTGGCCGTAACCTATCCCTATGCTGGAAATCTGGGCGGTGGAGGTTTTATAGTCTATCGAACCCAATACGGCGAACTAGGAAGTATTGATTATCGGGAAAGAGCCCCAAAAGCAGCTGGTCGCGATATGTATTTAGACGAAAATGGGGTTTACAATACAGAACAAAGCAAAACAGGAGGCTTGGCGGTTGGCGTCCCTGGAACGATTGCAGGAATTTTTGCCGTTCACGAAAAACTGGGGTCCTTACCTATGGAAGTTATTTTACAACCAGTAATAGACCTTGCTAATTCCGGTTTTGCTTTGACCGAAGACCAAGTAGACCGGTTTAACGAGTACGGACCCATTTTCAAAGAAGTTAATGGCGAAGAGTCCATCTATACAAAAAAGTACCTTGCTGGTGATACGCTAAAAAACAAAGCACTTGCTAATACTTTACAGCGAATTGTAAAAAAAGGACGGGCAGGTTTTTATGAAGGAGAAACTGCTAAAGTGCTAGTCAATTTTATTCAGAAAAAAGGAGGGATTATTACAAAGGAAGACCTTAAAACCTATGAAGCCGAATGGCGTGAACCCGTGGTTTTTAAGTATAAAGATTTAAAGGTGATTTCTATGGGGCCACCATCCAGCGGCGGAATTGTATTAGGACAAATTTTAAATATGATTGAACCATATCCTATAGAAATCTATGGTCATAATTCGGCTAAATACATTCAACTACTTACCGAAGCCGAACGCAGGGCCTATGCAGATAGAAGCCACTATTTAGGCGATCCCGATTTTGTAACAATCCCTACAGATTCCTTATTGTCAAAAAACTATGCAAAAGAAAGGATGCAAAATTTTTCTTTTGAAACCGCAACCCCTTCAACCGAGATAAACCCCGGCAGCGTGCACGGCTATGAAAGTACCGAAACCACACATTATTCCATCGTTGATCAATTAGG
>DEXR01000052.1:94217-95244 GCA_002364245.1 Flavobacteriaceae bacterium UBA3179 | reverse complement strand
TAAACAACGAAATGGACGATTTTAGTGCTAAACCAGGAGAACCAAATATGTTTGGATTAATTGGCGGCGAAGCAAACGCCATTGAACCTCAAAAACGAATGCTAAGCTCTATGACGCCCACTATTATTGAAAAAAATGACAGTCTTTGGATGAGTGTCGGTACACCTGGTGGCTCTACTATTATTACTTCGGTATTACAAACTATTTTAAATGTATCAGCATTTAATAGGAATATGCAAGAGGCTGTCAATGCCCCGCGTTTTCACCATCAATGGTTACCCGATGAAATTATTTTTGAACCTCAGGGTTTTTCAGAAAAGTTAATGGATAGCTTACATACAAAAGGCTATATTATCAATAAAAAAGAAACACCCATTATTGGCAAAGTGGATGGTATTCTAGTATTACCAAATGGAAAATTAGAAGGCGGTGCCGATAAAAGAGGTGATGATACTGCCAAAGGTTTTTAACATAAATCTAAAATATCAGCACTTAATCGATACTTTTAGACCTTATATCTAATTGTAAGTATTTTACTACATTTTGTAGGAAAAATAGTTAATTTTGAGTGAGTTAAATAAGTATAAAAAAGCTGGGGAGCCTAAATTATATCACACAAATATTTTATCATCTATTTAATTTAGTACAAGTTTTACTTTGTAAGTACTTGTCATGAGTTTCCTGTGCTTTTGCATTAAAAATTACTTTTTTGCCAAATACCTATGAAGAAAAAATCTTTCTTTAAAGATTTATACGCCCTTATTCCACTAATTTTTAGTGGGTTTCTTTGTATAGGAATAATTTTCATCCTTTGGCAAAAAACG
Organism: Flavobacteriaceae bacterium UBA3179; assembly: GCA_002364245.1. Classification (GTDB taxonomy): domain Bacteria; phylum Bacteroidota; class Bacteroidia; order Flavobacteriales; family Flavobacteriaceae; genus Marixanthomonas. The sequence goes on along the minus strand of DEXR01000052.1, from coordinate 94,420 downwards.
ACTTTAGTACTTCAGTTTGAAAACCAATTAATCGATCTTTCTTCAATTTTTATCAGTATAAGTGGTTTCCTATCCGCTTTTATTTTATTGTACTTAATTTTATTTGCAGTTAATTTAAAAAAAGACAAAAAAGTTGGAGTCAGCGGCTTAGAGGTTTTAAACCAGAAAATGCATGATTTTAGAGAAATCATAGAGATTTTACT
>DEXR01000052.1:37183-94042 GCA_002364245.1 Flavobacteriaceae bacterium UBA3179 | reverse complement strand
GAAAAAAATAATTACGCAGATACTGAAAACCTGTATTTGGAGTTAAAATCATTATTACAAACAGACACTAAGCAAAAACACATTCCTGAAACCATTGCAAAACCAGAGTCTTACAAAAAAGAGCTTATTCAAAAATGGTTAGAGCACAAATGTGGATCTGGGTTATGGTACTACTTCGGATACAAATACGGAACCTATAAAGAAGCGTTAGACCTTGACGCTATCTACGAAAGGCATCAAGAAAAAATTATGATGCATGCTATTTCCATAGATAGTAAAGCTTTTGAAGATTCATCATTTAACGAAGTATTTTTATCAAAGCTAGGAGAGTATATCACCAATGAAGTGTTGCCAAAACTGTATCAACTTCAGGAAAAATCATCCGAAAAATTACCTGCTATTTCTCGCTACTTATACCTCTTATTTTTGTTATTGGTCTTTTTTGGTGTACTGCTTCCACTAGCATTTTTCCTTTTTAACCTCACTATACTTTCATTGATAGTAAGCTATTCATTTGTAATTAGTGTGGTTTTCTTTATAAGTACAACTTTTTTTCGTTTTTTGAATAATTCCGTTAACTAGTAATACGTTTTCTTTTTCTTCAGAAAAACAATACAGCCAAGCCAAACCAAGTTCTAAAATTTAAGTTCAAATGAGTACCTTTGCAAACTATGGCAAAAAATGAAGATTTTATTGAAGTTTTAGGGGCACGTGTCCATAATTTAAAGGACATTGATGTTAAAATTCCAAGAGATAAATTAGTTGTCATTACTGGTTTATCCGGTAGCGGAAAATCTTCATTAGCCTTTGATACTATCTATGCTGAAGGGCAACGTCGATATATTGAAACATTCTCTGCCTACGCCCGCCAATTTTTAGGAAACTTAGAACGTCCAGATGTTGATAAAATTGAAGGCCTATCCCCTGTTATTGCAATTGAACAAAAAACGACTAGTAAAAGTCCACGATCTACAGTAGGCACCATTACCGAAATTTACGATTTCCTCCGTTTGTTATATGCACGAGCCAGCGATGCATATAGTTATAATACTGGTGAAAAAATGGTGAGTTATAGCGATGAACAGATTAAAAACCTGATTATTGAAGAGTTTAATGGTAAAAAAATTAGCGTTTTGGCTCCGGTTATCCGCTCCAGAAAAGGACACTATCGTGAACTTTTTGAGCAAATTGCTAAGCAAGGCTTTGTAAAAGTTAGGGTTGACGGCGAGGTAAAAGATATTGTAAAGGGAATGCGTACAGACCGCTATAAAACCCACGATATCGAGATTGTAATTGACCGTTTAAAAGTTTCAACTGAAACAGAGAACAGCAAACGCCTTAGCGAAACCATAAATACCGCCATGTATCACGGCGACGATGTGTTAATGGTTTTGGATAACGAGACCAATAAAGCTCGATTTTTTAGTCGTTCGTTAATGTGCCCAACCACAGGAATTTCGTACCCGAATCCCGAACCGAATAACTTCTCATTCAATTCACCTAAAGGAATGTGCCCAAATTGTAAAGGATTAGGGACTTTATACGAAGTAAACCTCAATAAAATTGTCCCGGACGAAAGTTTGTCTATCAAGAAAGGAGCGTTGGCACCACACGGGCCTCAAAAGAAAAATTGGGTTTTTAAACAACTTGAATTAATTGCACAAAAGTTCGATTTTGAATTAAGCGATCCATTCAGTGAAATTCCGAAAGAAGCAAAAGAAATGATTTTCCACGGTGGAAACTCAGCTTTTGAAGTAGACTCAAAAACACTTGGGATTACCCGAAAATATAAAATCGATTTTGAAGGGGTTGCCACTTTTTTACAAAACACGTTTGAAGCAAACGAATCCCGATCCTTACAGCGTTGGGCAAAAGAATATATGGACAAAGTAGTTTGTCCAGAATGCGAAGGAAGTCGATTGCGAAAAGAGTCGCTGTTTTTTAAAGTGAATGATAAAAACATAGCCGAACTTGCCCATATGGACATCATCGAACTGGCAAGTTGGTTTAAAAATATAGAAAAAGATTTAAGCGAAACACAGCTTAAAATTGGTTCAGAAATTATAAAAGAAGTACGAACGCGTATTCAGTTTTTAGTTGATGTTGGTTTAACGTATTTAGCGCTCGACCGAAGCTCAAAATCCTTGTCAGGCGGGGAAGCACAACGTATCAGGTTGGCTACGCAAATTGGTTCGCAATTAGTTGGGGTACTTTACATTCTTGATGAGCCTAGTATTGGTCTACATCAACGCGATAATAAAAAATTGATAGAATCCTTGGTTTCCCTTCGTGAAATAGGCAATTCGGTTCTTGTGGTAGAACATGACAAAGAAATGATTGAAAGTGCCGATTATGTAATCGACATTGGCCCAGCGGCAGGAAAACACGGTGGTGAAATTGTTTCGGAAGGAACCCCTTCGGAAATATTAAAACACAAAACCCTTACCGCAGAATACCTTAACGGAAGCAAGGAAATCGAAATTCCCAAAAAAAGACGGGAAGGCAACGGAAAAACCTTAAAGCTTTCGGGCGCTACTGGAAACAACTTGAAAAAAGTAACGGTTGAGTTTCCTTTAGGGACTATGATTGGAATTACAGGCGTTTCAGGGAGTGGAAAATCTACTTTAATAAACGAGACGCTCTACCCTATTTTAAATGCCGAAATATACAATGGTGTAAAAAAACCGATGCCATATAAAAAAATTGAAGGGTTAGAACACCTTGACAAAGTGATTGATATTAACCAATCGCCCATTGGCCGCACACCACGTTCCAACCCAGCAACCTATACCGGTGTTTTTTCAGAAATACGGAGTTTATTCGCTAAAATCCCCGAATCTATGATCCGAGGTTATAAACCAGGGCGTTTCAGCTTTAATGTTAAAGGCGGGCGTTGTGAAACCTGTAAGGGAGCCGGATTAAAGGTGATTGAAATGAACTTCCTGCCCGATGTGTATGTAGAGTGTGAAACATGTCAAGGAAAACGCTTTAACCGGGAAACATTAGAAATTCGCTATAAAGGCAACTCAATATATGATGTACTGAGTATGACCATTAATGAAGCGTGTGAGTTTTTTGAACACATCCCGAAAGTTTATAGAAAACTTAAAACCATCCAAGATGTGGGATTGGGTTATATTACATTAGGACAACAATCCACCACCCTTTCTGGTGGAGAGGCACAACGTGTAAAATTGGCAACAGAGCTTTCAAAAAGAGGAACCGGAAATACTTTTTACATACTGGATGAGCCCACAACAGGTTTACATTTTGAAGACATCAGGGTATTAATGTTGGTATTGAACAAGTTGGTTAAAAAGGGAAACACAGTACTAATTATAGAACACAATCTGGATGTTATAAAAACGGTGGATTACATTATTGATATTGGCCCTGAAGGAGGAAAAAAAGGTGGCAAAGTAATTGCGAAAGGTACTCCTGAAGAAGTTATTAAAAACAAAAAAAGCCATACTGCTCATTTTCTTAAAAAAGAACTACATTCGTGAGCAAAAGCTGCTAATTGAATAAATGATAGTTGTGAAAAGATTAGTTTAAGCATCTAATTTACATTCAAAAAAAAATTACAGATTTTAAATTATGAGAAACGAACAAAAAAATAAAAACTGGAACTTAGTAAAAACCAATGATTCTTGGGCCATCTTCAAGATTATGGGTGAATTTGTAAATGGGTACGAAAAACTGAGTAGAATTGGTCCTTGCGTTTCTATTTTTGGTTCGGCCCGTACTAAGCCAGACCACGAACATTATAAATTAGCCGAAAGAATTGCTGAAAAAATAACCAATAACGGCTATGGTGTTATTACAGGTGGTGGTCCAGGTATTATGGAAGCTGGTAATAAAGGGGCACATTTGGCCGGAGGAACTTCTGTAGGATTAAATATTACATTACCGTTTGAGCAACACGACAACCCATATATTGACAGCGACAAAAGCATTGATTTTGACTACTTTTTTGTACGCAAAGTAATGTTCGTTAAATATTCACAAGGCTTCGTGGTTATGCCAGGTGGTTTTGGAACACTTGACGAGTTTTTTGAAGCCCTTACCCTTATACAAACCCATAAAATAGATAAGTTCCCGTTGATATTGGTAGGTACAAAATTCTGGAGCGGATTATGGGATTGGGTTAAAGGCACACTTCTTGAGGCAAATAACAATGTTAGTGCAGAAGATTTAGAGTTAGTTCACATTGTTGATAATGAAGATGAAGTGCTCGATATATTAAATCAGTTTTATGATGAATATAACCTTAGCCCTAACTTCTAAAATATATCCTCCCCAATATGCTTAAAAAGCTCTTAGTTTTTACATGTTTTTTAATCGGTATTTCTGCAGTTTCGCAAAGTACCATTAAAACCATGTTTTATAACCTATTGGAGTTCCCTGAAGCCCTGCCCGGAAACAGATCTACTATATTACAAAATATCCTCAATGAGTATGAGCCAGATATTTTTATGGTCTGTGAACTACAAAGTGAAGAAGGCGCTGATGAAATACTTGATGTTTCACTAAATGACGGAGGTTCAAACTATTCGAGAGCGCCTTATCTTGAAAATCAATCAGGATTTGCAGATTTGCAACAATTGATATTTTTTAAAACATCAAAGTTCATTTTAATTTCTTCCGAAATAATAACCACCAACATTCGAGACATAAACAGGTATACTCTTAAAATGAAAACGACAGATGGAGATAGTGACCCTTTATTTATTGAAGTATTTGTTACACACTTAAAAGCAAGTACTGGTGGGGAAAATGAAATGAAACGCTTACAGATGGCACAGGCGTTTACCAATAAGTTGGAAGAGTTAGACGCTAATTCGTTTGTGATATTTGCTGGAGACTTAAACCTATACAGCTCTACCGAACCTGCTTACCAAGAATTATTGGACCCCTCAAATGCTATCACAATGGTAGACCCTATTAACACTCCCGGTCTGTGGCATGCTAACGCAAATTTCACAGCGGTCCATACGCAAAGTACACGCTTAAATTCTGGGCCTTTTGGTGCTGGTGCAGGGGGAGGCATGGACGATAGGTTCGATTTTATATTGGTTTCAGAAAATATGCTGGCAAACCCTACGTTACGGTATATTGAAAACAGTTACAAGGCGTTTGGCAATAATGGAAATTGCTTTAACAAAAGTATTAGCGACAATGATTGTAATGGGGCTTTTTCACAAGCACTTAGGGATAACCTTTTTAGCATGAGTGATCATCTTCCAGTAACTATGGAGCTTGAGACGGATAAAGAAATTATTTTAAACAATGTAAGTTTTACTGAAAACTCAACAACTATTTCAATTGAAAACACACTGGCTAAAACCTTTTTAAGGATAAAAGTCCACAATCAAATTCTTGATATAAATAAGCTTACAATTTATAATACATTAGGACAAAAAGTTCTAGACTATAAGCTAAATAGTTCAGCAGATATTATTCAAATTACTGTTTCACATTTAGCAAACGGTATATATTATATAAAACCCGATACTGGGCACAAACCACTGAAATTCATAAAAACTTCTTGAAAATAAAAAACTTCATAACCAGTATTTGTTGCTTATTCGTGGTCACCATGTCCGCTCAATACGAGATTTCTATTGATGCAGAGTTAAAACCTGAAACCAAAAGCATACAAATAAGCCAGCAAATAGTGTTTGAAAACAGCTCAAACATAGCATGGCAAGAAGTTTATTTAAACGATTGGGCCAATAGTTTTTCAAGCAAAACCACCCCTTTGGCTAAACGTTTTGCCGAAAACTATAATAGTTCGTTTCATTTTGAAAAAAAGGAAGACCGCGGGAAAACAGACCTGCATAGCATTACAGACAACGCCAATAACACGATAGTCTGGGATCGTGATAAAGTAGCAGATATTATCAAAATTATACCGCAAACGCCCATAATGCCAGGGGAAAAATTTACGGTTAATTTAATGTACACAGTAAAGTTACCAAGCACAAAATTTACACGCTTTGGAGTAACTGGCAACAACAATTATAAACTTAAATATTGGTACATTTCACCCGCTGTTTTTGATAACGGCTGGCAGACTTACAGTAATAAAAACACGGATGATCTTTTTTTAACACCTTCCTCTTTTTCAATAGATTTTAAAATACCTCAGGAATATACCCTTACTTCAGACTTTAATATTATTTCTGAAACGATTTCTGAGAATCAAAAAAATATTTTACTTCAAGGAAAAGAACGTAATCAAGCTACAATATTCCTTGAAAAAGAAACCTCTTTTGAAACTATAGAAACCGATAAGTTTACTATTGTTACTAATTTAAAAGACGAAAAGGTTTCCCCTCAAATCAGTGCCCTTGCAGTTGACAGGGTTGTGCACTTTTTAGGAGACAAACTTGGTGAGTATCCGTTTGAAAAAATGGTGATAAGCGAAGCAGAGTACAGAAATAGTCCTGTGTACGGTCTCAACCAACTTCCTGACTTTATTAGCCCCTTCCCAGCCGGTTTTGAGTACGATATGGAGCAGCTTAAATCCATAACCAGAAAATACCTTGAAACTTCTCTTTCCCTTAATCCACGAAAAGACAGTTGGTTAATTGGTGCGTTGCAAATTCATTTAATGATGGAGTATGTAGACACCTACTATCCTAAAATGAAAATTATAGGAAGTCTTAGTAATTTCTGGGTGATCCGTTGGGCGCACGCAGCCGATTTAGAATTTAACGATCAATACCCACTTTTATATCAGAATGTAGCTCGAAATAACTTACAACAATCCTTAACCACTTCTCGAGATTCGTTGCTGAAGTTTAATAAAAACATTGCAAACGATTATTATGGCGGTGCGGGGCTAAAGTACCTTTCTGATTATTTAGGGAAAGGAACCGTTTCAAAAAGTATTAAAGAATTTTATTCTGAAAATAAGCTGAAACCAATTAAACCGACAACTTTTCAAGAAACACTTCAAAAAAATACAACCTTACCTATCAATTGGTTTTTTACTGATTATATAGATTCTCGTACCACTATTGATTTCAGAATAAAAGATGTTGAAAAACAAGGTGATTCCCTTAAAGTAACCGTTAAGAATACCCGTAAAAACAGCATGCCTGTTTCGCTCTACGGAATCAATAACGACAGTATTCTCTTTAAAAAATGGTTATTGCCTATTGACAGCACAGCAACGGTTACCGTACCCAAAAAGGACATTAGAAAACTAGTTTTAAATTACGAAAAAACAATCCCAGAATACAACCAACGCAACAACTATAAAGCCGTAAAAGGATTGTTTAATCGTCCGTTTCAATTTAGGTTGTTTCAAGATGTTGGTGATTCACGCTATAATCAGGTGTTTTTTATGCCGGAGTTTCAGTACAACTTGTATGATGGTTTCGTAGTAGGGCCAAAAGTGTATAATAAAACAGTACTGCCAAAAGGGTTTCATTATAAAGTAACCCCCCAAATTGGGCTCAAATCCAATACAATAATAGGAAGTGGATCATTAGTATATACTCAAAATTTAGATAAGGAGTCTCTATACTCGATGCGGTATGGGTTTGCCGGAAGCTATTTTTCGTACGACCGTGATCTATTTTACAGACGATATACACCGTTTATGACCTTCGCTTTCCGAAATAAGGATTTACGGAACAATGAAAAGCAATTTATCAACCTGAGAAGTGTAAATGTAATTAGGGATGACAATCCTAACGACCCAGATCAAGAGCCTAATTATAGTGTTTTTAATCTTCAGTACGTGTATTCTAACCCTAATTTGATTAATTATTTTAAAGGGGTGGTCGATTATGAAATTTCAGCAAAATTCAGTAAGATTTCTACCACTTTTGAATACCGGAAACTCTTTTTAAACAACCGTCAATTAAACCTTCGTTTTTTTGCGGGTGCCTTTCTTTTCAATGATACACGTGAAAATGAAGATTTTTTCAGTTTTGCCTTAGATAGACCAACAGATTACCTTTTTGATTACAATTACTACGGAAGAAGTGAACAAAGCGGACTTTTTAGTCAGCAATTAATAGTTGCTGAAGGGGGTTTTAAGTCCCAGTTAAAACCCAAGTTTGCCAATAGCTGGATTACAACATTAAATGCCAGTACCAATATATGGAAATGGGTATACGCGTACGGTGATGTTGGTTTAATACATAACACCGATCGAGGTACCCAAGGAGTATTTGACACAGGAATCCGTCTAAGTTTAGTCGCCGATTATTTTGAGCTTTACTTCCCACTATATTCCAATTTAGGATGGGAACCAGGATTGGAGAATTATGACCAACGAATTCGTTTTATTGTTACCCTCGATCTTCGAACATTACTCGGTTTATTTACCAGAAAATGGTATTAATAAACTTACTATTTCAGAAATATTAATTTAAGCTTTCATAACAACTTTGTTAAATCAAGGCTTCACATTAAAGAATCCATACTGTTTGTAGAAATTAATTAACAGTTCAATAAGAATCATTCATTGCAAAACCCAGCTGTTTTCGCTACTTTTGTAACTCAAAATTTAGACTATGCAAACAGACCCAAAAACCAATAGTGACCTTTCCTTCGAGGATTTTAAAGCAGAAGTACTTTCTGATTATAAACTGGCAGTAACAAGCCGTGAATGCAGCCTTCTAGGTCGTCGCGAAGTGTTAACTGGTAAAGCGAAGTTTGGAATCTTTGGTGATGGTAAAGAAGTTCCACAATTGGCTTGGGCAAAAGCATTTAAAAATGGCGATTGGCGAAGCGGGTACTACCGTGACCAAACGTTTATGATGGCGATTGGTGAGTTGACAGTTCAACAATTTTTTGCAGGTTTGTACGGGCATTCAGATCTAGATGCAGACCCAATGAGCGCTGGACGCCAAATGGGAGGACATTTTGCAACACATAGTTTAAACAAAGATGGAAGCTGGAAAAACTTAACAGCTCAAAAAAATAGTAGTGCCGATATTTCGCCAACAGCAGGGCAAATGCCGCGTTTATTGGGATTGGCACAAGCTTCAAAAATTTTCAGAAACGTTAAAGGCATTGAAGATAAAACCAACTTCTCTATCAACGGAAATGAAATTGCTTGGGGCACTATTGGTAACGCAAGTACGAGTGAAGGACTGTTTTGGGAAACTATCAATGCTGCGGGTGTATTGCAAGTACCTATGGTTGTTAATGTTTGGGATGATGAATACGGAATTTCGGTTCACGCAAAACACCAAACTACTAAAGAGAATATTTCTGAAATATTAAAAGGATTTCAACGTACCGAAAATGAAGAAGGTTACGAAATTATCCGTGTGAAAGGATGGAGCTATCCAGAATTAATAGAAGCGTATCAAAAAGCAAGTAAAATAGCTCGTGAGGAACACGTCCCTGTATTAATTCACGTGCAAGAATTGACCCAACCACAAGGTCACAGTACCAGTGGTAGCCACGAACGCTATAAAAGCAAAGAACGTTTAGAATGGGAAGCCGAGCACGACTGTAACGTACAGATGCGTAAGTGGATGATTGAAAATGATATCGCTACAGATGAAGAGCTTTCTGAAATAGAGAAAATTATCAAAAAAGAAGTTCGTGATGGTAAAAAAGTAGCGTTAAAAGCCTTTTTAGCACCACAAAAGAAAGAACAAAAAGAAGCGGTAACACTTTTAGATAACTTAGCCGAAAGCAGCCAGAATAAAAACTTCATTGAAAAAATAAAGAATGATTTGGCTTCCGATACAGAACCACTTCGTAAAACAATATTAGGTGCTGCCAGAAAAGCACTTCGCTACGTTACTACTGAAGATTCTTCAGAAAAAAGACAACTAATTGACTGGATTGAGAATTACTACGAGTTAATTCAGCCAAAATACAGCGCACATCTATATTCCGAAGCAGAAGAGAATGCAAAAACAATTTCCGAAGTAAAACCAGAATATAATGATGACGCAAAAGATGTTGATGGTCGTGTGGTACTTCGTGATAATTTTGATGCTATTTTCAGTAAGCATCCAGACACGCTAATTTTTGGTGAAGATAGTGGTGAAATTGGTGATGTAAACCAAGGTTTGGAAGGCATGCAAGAAAAATATGGAGCATTACGAGTTGCCGACGTAGGTATTCGTGAAGCGACTATTTTAGGACAAGGTATCGGGATGGCTATGAGGGGCCTCCGGCCTATTGCCGAAATCCAGTATTTAGATTATGTGCTGTACTGTCTTCAAATTATGAGTGATGACTTGGTAACACTTCGTTACCGAACGAACGGTACGCAAAAAGCACCGTTAATTATTCGTACAAGAGGACACCGTCTTGAAGGTATTTGGCACAGTGGCTCGCAAATGGGTGGGTTAATTCATCTTTTGCGTGGTATGTATATTTTAGTTCCTAGAAATATGACAAAAGCTGCCGGTTTTTACAATACGTTGTTAGAAACTGACGAACCTGCTTTAATTGTCGAATGTTTAAACGGCTACCGATTAAAAGAAAAAATGCCTAATAATTTGGGGGAATTCCGCACACCAATTGGTGTAGTTGAAACCATAAAAGAAGGTAAAGATATCACGCTGGTTTCCTACGGAAGTACACTTCGCGTTGTTGAAGAAGCTGCTAAAGAACTGCAACAAGTTGGTATTAATGCTGAAATTATCGATGTACAATCCTTACTTCCGCTCGATCTTAATGAGGATATGGTAAAAAGTGTCGCCAAAACCAATAGATTATTAGTGGTAGATGAAGATGTACCGGGAGGTGCTGCTGCATATATTTTAAATACCATTGTAGAAAAGCAGAATGGATATCGCCATTTAGATAGCAAACCACAAACGTTGACTGCAAAAGCGCACCGCCCAGCATATGGAACCGATGGTGATTATTTTACAAAACCATCTGTAGAAGATATTTTTGAAAAAGTATATGCCATTATTCACGAAGCAAACCCAGAAGACTTTCCAAAGTTAAGATAGTCATAAAGTACTGTTTTTCTAGCTGTTATATTTGTATCTTTTATTGAATTTATAAAGATAACGACTATGAAAAACAGTACTTTACTAATTATATTATTACTTTTCTTTCCTTTATTTACGAAAGCCCAAGATGTCAATTTATCTCAGCCAACCATTGCTGAATCTGAAGTTCCACAAGCGGTACTAACAAACCAAGACACACTTTTTCCGGGTGGTTTTATATCAGAGTGGCAGCTTCAAAAGGGGTTTGATGCCGCAGATGATAAAGCCGTACGGTATATTTCAAAATTTGAAGAAGACGGGAATCCCGGTTCTTCAGCTTCGTATCTAACAGATGGTACATTGATATTTCATTCAGAATATATGGAAGCAGGAACCATCCCTGAAACAGTCCGGTTGAAACTTCAATTTGATTACAAAGATTTTGATGTAAAGTATGCCGATTTTATCACGGTTTATTTTCCTGAAAGAGAAATATATCGTGTACATCTTAGGAAAGACACAAGTGTAAAACATGCTTTTTATGATATAAATGGAAACGAAATCCCAGAAAAAGCACTTCCAATCGAAATAATTTTATTTGACCGTTAAGCCTTTATTTTAAAACACTTAAAACAGGTTTTAATTGCGGAAAACAAAATAATTGATGATTAAAATTTGGAATCCTCGATTTTTTTATTGAATATTTACAAATAATCATAAAAGACAAAAACAAGTAGTATGTTACTTTTCAACTTAAATAATAACAATAATAATAACCCGTTGCCGTAGCAAAAACTTGTCGCGATATATAGCCCGTCAGGTTTTTTTAACTTGACGGGTTTTTTTGTGTTTTAAAACTACTAACCAATAAAATATAGAAATTATGTGTGGAATTGTATGTGCCTTTAAACTAAAAGAACCAGCAGAAGCCTTGCGCTTGCAGGTATTGTCAATGAGTAAATGTATCCGTCACCGAGGGCCGGACTGGAGTGGTATTTTTGATAATGATAAAGCTATTATGGCCCACGAACGTTTAGCAATTGTAGATCCTACTTCAGGAAAACAGCCGCTTTTCAGTAAAGACAAGAAATTTGTATTGGCTGCCAATGGTGAAATTTATAACCATTTAGAACTACGGAAGCAGTTTGAAGGGAAGTATGAATTTCAAACAAAATCTGATTGTGAAGTAATCTTACCCCTCTTCAAAGAAAAAGGAGGCGATTTTTTAGATGAACTAAACGGAATCTTCGGCTTTGCCATTTATGATGTTGAAAATGATGAGTATTTAATCGCCCGCGACCATATGGGAATCATTCCATTGTATATGGGCTGGGACCAAAACGGAACCTTTTATGTTGCTTCAGAATTAAAAGCTTTGGAAGGTATTTGTACCAAAATCGAACTCTTCCCCCCCGGCCATTACCTCTACAGTAAAGAAGGCGAATTAAAAAAATGGTACACCCGTGATTGGATGGAATATGACGCTGTAAAAGACAATGAAACCAGCATTGAAGAATTGCGTGAAGCTTTAGACGCCGCTGTACATCGTCAATTAATGAGTGATGTGCCATACGGGGTCTTACTTTCCGGCGGATTGGATTCTTCCATTACCTCAGCTGTTGCCAAAAAATATGTAGACAAGCGTATTGAAACCGGTGACAAAGAAAATGCTTGGTACCCAAGGTTACATTCTTTTGCCATTGGTCTGGAAGGAAGCCCAGATCTAGCTGCCGCTCAAAAAGTAGCCGATCATTTGGATACCGTGCATCACGAAATAAAGTTCACCATTCAAGAAGGGATTGATGCGATTCGGGATGTTATTTACCATTTAGAAACCTATGATATTACTACCATTCGCGCTTCTACACCTATGTTTTTAATGGCCCGTGCTATCAAAGCACTAGGAATAAAGATGGTGTTAAGTGGCGAAGGAAGCGACGAAATTTTTGGCGGCTACTTATATTTTCACAAAGCACCAAATGGAGAAGAGTTGCATAAAGAAACCGTTAGGAAGCTTGATAAGTTACACCAGTACGATTGTTTACGAGCCAATAAAAGTTTGGCTGCTTGGGGTATTGAAGGCCGCGTTCCTTTTTTAGATAAAGAGTTTATGGATGTAGCCATGCGCTTAAACCCAGATGATAAAATGATAAACGGCGAACGTATGGAAAAATGGGTGCTACGAAAAGCATTTGAAGATATGCTTCCTGAAAGCGTTGCTTGGCGTCAAAAAGAGCAATTTAGTGATGGTGTGGGATACAGCTGGATTGACACATTAAAAGAAATGGTTAACGAGAAAGTAAGTGATGAACAAATGGAAAACGCCCATTTTAAATTTCCTATTCAAACCCCTACCAGTAAAGAAGAGTTTTATTACCGTTCTATCTTTACTGAACATTTTCCAAGTGATACGGCGGCGTTGAGTGTGCCATCTGTTCCTTCGGTAGCTTGTAGCAGTCCTGCAGCGTTAGAATGGGATGAAAGTTTTAAAAACATGAACGACCCTAGTGGACGGGCTGTTGCAAACGTTCATAGTGATGCGTATAGCAAGTAATCATTATTAAAGCTATAATTTAACAAATAGCTCTTTGGTTGCTAATTTAGCGTTAAATAATTTTTAAACGCCTCGGTCTCATCGAGGCGTTTTTTTATCTTATGCTTAGATAAAATTATTAAGAATATATTAAGCAATAAGAAGAATAATGAAGGTATCTGAAACTTCAAAAAAAACAGAACAAATTTTAAACGATTTAACCCCCGGCGAACGCACTGTTTGTCCATTGCCGCATGACGGGTATCTATTTTTGGAACACGATGTACCATCCCTGCTTATTTATAGAAAAAAACCAGATGATAAAGCTACTTTACGCTTAGCTCGAAGCGGTGCTTCCTATTTAATTATTGGAGAGGAAAATTTTGATTTTTTTCAAGAGTTTATTTCAAAGCTTACCGAAAAAATGGCTAGCAAATTCGGTTCTTTTATACTATTGGAAATTTTCAGTGGAAACACCAATAGCACCGAGTTTGTAATACGAGGGCCTTCGCACAAATTACCTGTCTCGTTAGATGTTTTAAAAGACGAGCTCTGTAAAATCCCGAGTAGAAAATACAACGTACAACTTACGGCACGCATTGAGCAAACTAAACAACGTCAACTTGAAGAAGTTACACCGCTTTTTAGCATTGAAGACATCAAAGCCAAAGGAGGAACTTTAATAGGTCTTGAAGTCCCTCCCGTTTATCGTGATGTACATGATAATGTGTATCCTGTTTACTTCAGAAAGTTTAGGGACAATTTTGTAGAAGCAATTCAAAAAGCCATTTTTGAGTTTGTAAGGGTACAGACTACGTCAAAATTGGCTAATTTTCACGCATTGGGTAAACGTGACATTCATTCCGAAGTATTTAAAATTGACAAACAACTTACCGAAATTGAATCCAGTTATCAATTTTTGCTGTTAGTAGCCCCTGTAAATATTCAAGCACTTAGAGAACGTTTTTTCGAAACTAATTTTGAAGAAATAAACAACTATCACTATAGGTTGCTACCAGTAGATCCAGATTTGCTGAAACGTAAGTTATACAACCTAAGAATTGATGAAATTGATGATCCTGCACTTTCCTATCTCTTTGATGAAAAACGGGAAGAAATAGACCATCAACTCACTATGTTAAAAGAACGCGATTCAAAAAATTTCTTTTATAGTAGTGTTCGTTTATACAAAGGACTTGAAAAAAATGTATTGACCGAAGCTAAGCTAATTCTTCAAAATATCTCTGAAGACCATACACAAGAAGAACGCATGCAGGTCGATGCCAAGGCTTTCGCAAAATTAGCTGAAGAAGAATTTGATTATTTTAAAAAACAAGCGCCAGATTATAAAGGGAAAATCCACATTCGGGATGATGTTAATATTATAATGGTTTCGCGAGGCGAGTTGTATTTGCCTTCCGATTATAAAATGACTAAAAACGGGGCTAATGCCTTATTACAACACGAAATTGGTACACACGCATTGACCTATTACAACGGTTGCAAACAATCGCTCAGCCAAATGGCAGCAGGATTTGCCGATTATGACGCTCTTCAGGAAGGTATTGCAGTACTTTCAGAATATTTAATTGGTGGGTTGTCTGGCAATCGACTTCGTATATTAGCCGGAAGGGTAATTGCTGGTGATGCTTTATTAAATGGTGCTCACTTTAAACAAGTTTTCAACTTACTACACAGAGAATACGGTTTTTCAAAAGAACCGGCTTTTAATATTACTTCCAGAATGTTTCAGGGAGGTGGGTTTTTAAAAGATATTATTTACTTAAAAGGGTTGGTGGAGCTTCGAGATTATTTAATTGATGGCGGCGAACTGGAACCTCTTTTGGCGGGAAAATTTGCCTTAAAACACGTCGATGTAATCAAGGATTTAACCGACAGGGGACTTTTAACACCACCTAAATTAAAACCTAGGTATTTAGAACAAAAAGACTTTAAAGAAAAAATTGATAAACTAAAACAAGGGCTGGCCCTTTCTAAAATGATATAAAAATGAAGATATGTTTTGTAATTAGCGATATAGAATCCGAAGCTATAGGAACTTCGGTAGTGTTAATGAAAAAAGCACACGAGAGAGGGCACGATTTGTACGTAATGAGCGTAGGTGACTTTATTTTTCACCATGACAAACCCATCAGTTTGCGGTGTAAAAAAGTACCAAAAACACCAAAATCCAGAACAGTAGAAAAATTTTGGGAACGCGTACAAGATGAAGAACTGAAATATAAAGTGATAAGTAGTTCAGATCTTGATGTACTTTTTCTTCGGAATAATCCAACTGAGGAAACAGATGATAGACATTGGGCCGAGCACAGTGGAATTGCCTTTGCACGTATGATTCAACAAAGCGGCATTTTGGTGTTGAACGATGCTTTTGCCATGTCCCATGCTTTTATTGACAAACTATATTTTGAAGAGTTGCCTTCCATTATAAAACCAAATAGTTTAATTACCCGAAACAAAGAAGACCTATTAAAGTTTTGGAAAGAGAATGGTAAAAAGATGGTATTAAAACCCTTGGAGGGTTCGGGAGGTCAAAATGTTTATTTAATTGATAAGGACAAGAAGAACCTCAACCAAATTATCGAAACCATCAGCGAAAAGGGATATGTAATTGCGCAAGAGTTTCTACCAGAAGTTTCAAAAGGCGATGTACGCGTCATTTTAATGAATGGTAAAATTTTAGAAGAAGATGGCGAACAAGCTGTTATACGGAGGGTAAATAAAGATGATTCTGAATTTAGGAGTAACCTCGCACTCGGTGGAAAAGCTGAAAAAGGAAAGTTGACCGACGAAATGCAACGAATTGTTGATGTTACGGCACCTAAGTTAATTAGGGACGGGCTATTTTTTGTTGGACTGGATATCGTTAAAGATAAGTTGATTGAAATAAATGTACTAAGTCCCGGCGGATTGGATTACTGTAACGATATTGGCCTGCCAGACTTTACCGAGACAGTAATCAAAGCCATAGAACGAAAAATAGAACACAAAACACATTATAAAAAAAGTCTTTCCAATCGGCAATTGGCAACGATGGACTAGATAGATAGTAGATGAAATTAAATAATTACTTCTGAAGCTAAAAAGAAATATTTTGAAGAAAGAAATTTCAAGGATAATAGGAAAATATAGCAGTAACAACAAAGGTCCTTTGCTGTTTGTTACCGCGGGAGTCCATGGTAATGAACCCAGTGGAATTATCGCTTTAGAAAAAGTCTTTGCTGAACTTTCAGTTTCAAAACCTGAAATAAAAGGAACTATTGTTGGGGTTGCCGGTAATAAAAAAGCACTTAATAAAGAGGTTCGCTTTATTGATGAAGATTTAAACCGAACCTGGACAAAAGAGAATATTGAAAAGCATATTACAGACACCAATGAAAAAGAGGAAATGTTCAGTATTATTGAAGTACTGAATAACTACCCTGCTTCAGAGTATACAAAGCGCTATTTTTTAGACTGCCATACTACTTCATCAGATAGTTTACCGTATGCTTCGGTGCAAGATGTACACGATAACGATAGTTGGGCGCACCACTTCCCTACTCACATAATTAGAGGTTTTTCAGATATCGTTTATGGAACCACAGATGGGTATATGAGCCGACAGGGTTTAACTGGATTCGTTTTGGAAGCCGGACAACATGATGATCCAGAATCGATAATAAATCACGAAGGCACTATTTGGATTGCACTGCAAGAAGCTTGTGATTTAGATTTAAATAAACTTTCAAAGTTTCCTGAATCAGTTTCAAAACTTCAGAAACAAAAAGAAAATCAAAAAACATTTGAAATAGAATACCGCCACGGACTTGAAGACGATGACACTTTTTCCATGGAATCAGGTTATAAAAATTTTCAGCAAATTAAAAAGGGAGAGTTATTAGCGCATCATAATGGTAAACCTGTTACAAGTGATTGGAATGCATATATTTTTATGCCACTATACCAATCGCAGGGAAATGATGGTTTTTTTGTAGTAAAAGAGATATAACTTATTCTTTTTAGCGTGATTTTCTATATTCATATAGCAATTTATTAGAAAAAGTTCTGTTATGATATTGAGTTGAGTTTATAAGCTTTATCTTGCAAACTTTAGTCCCAAAAATTAATAATTTCAATAATTTATAGAGAATGGATTTTACAAACCCGTTAGTATATGGGGTACCTTGTTTTTTAGGATTTATTGCATTAGAGCTTTCATACAGTAAAGTTTTTGATGATAAAAGCCTCTATAAATGGAGGGACTTCTTTTCTAGTTTATCCCTTGGTATTGGCTCTGCTATTTTAGGAGCGTTGATTAAAACGGTTTCCATCATCCTCGTTTTTAATTTTGCGTACGATATTTTTAATCCTGTTGTAGATGGAGTTCGCACCAATATTATGGGCTACGAATCTTTTGGATATGCTTGGTATGTTTGGATAATCTGTATGTTGTTAGATGATTTTACTTACTATTGGTTTCATAGGCAAAACCATATGGTTCGTTTTCTTTGGGCAGCACATATTGTTCATCACTCATCCGATAATTTTAATTTGGGGACCGCAATCAGGAACGGTTGGTTTACCATATTGTACAAACCGTTTTTCTATGTTTGGATTGTCATCATCGGCTTCCCACCAGAAATGTTAGTGGTTTGCTTAGGTATTGAAGCGTTGTGGCAATTTCAGTTGCACACTAAATACATTAAAAATTTAGGTTTTATTGAAAAGTTCATCAACACCCATACCATGCACCAAGTACACCATGCTTGCAACATTGAGTATATGGACAAAAACCACGGCGGTATTTTAAATGCTTTTGATAGAATGTTTGGCACTTGGAAAGAGCTGGATGATGATATTGATATTCAATACGGTGTTTCTACCCCACCAAACTCTTATAACCTCTACGTAATTTTAATGCACGAATACCAAAACATTTGGCAGGATATGAAAAAGTCCAAAAAGTGGTACCACAAATTTATGTACGCATTTGGCCCTCCAGGTTGGAGCCACGACGGTAGCACCTTAACCATAAAGCAAATTCGCAAAGAAATGGCTAAGGAAAAACTTGAAGCAGAAATTAAAGAAGAAAAAAAGGAAAAAGAGTTGAAGGTTGCCTAACTTTTATGGCAACCACTTTTTATCAAAATTAGGTTTTCTTTTTTCTAAAAAGGCATCTCGACCTTCTTTTGCTTCTTCGGTCATGTATGCTAAACGTGTAGCTTCTCCAGCAAACACTTGTTGCCCGACCATTCCGTCATCGGTTAGGTTCATTGCAAATTTTAGCATCTTTATAGAAGTTGGTGACTTTCCCAATACTTCCTGCGCCCATTCGTAAGCGGTTTGTTCTAATTCGTCATGCGGAATCACGGCGTTAACCATACCCATTTCAAAAGCTTCTTGTGCGCTGTAATTTCTTCCGAGGAAAAATATTTCACGTGCTTTTTTCTGCCCTACCATTTTAGCTAAATAAGCACTTCCGTAGCCACCATCAAAACTAGTTACATCTGCATCGGTTTGTTTAAAAATGGCGTGTTCTTTACTGGCTAACGTCATATCGCAAACCACGTGCAAACTATGACCGCCACCAACAGCCCAACCAGGGACTACACAAATAACAGCTTTTGGCATAAAACGGATTAACCGTTGTACCTCCAAAATATTTAAGCGATGGTATCCATCCTCACCTACATAACCTTGGTGTCCGCGCGCTTTTTGATCACCACCACTACAAAAACTATAGACGCCATCTTTAGAAGAAGGACCTTCGGCAGATAACAATACCACCCCAACAGTGGTATCTTCTTGTGCATCGTGAAAAGCATCCAGCAATTCAGAAGTGGTTTTAGGTCGAAAAGCATTGCGAACATCGGGACGGTTAAAAGCGATCCGGGCTACGCCATTTGACTTTTTATAGGTGATATCTGAATATTCTTTAGCTGTTTTCCAGTTGGGTGTGCTCATATTTTATATTTTTACGGTAAAGATACTAATTCCCTTGAAGCTGGGAATAATTCTATGCTAATCCATATTTACTTAAAACTAATGAAAAACCTATTATTTTTCTTCGGAATTATCCTTTCAACACTAACTATAACTGCTCAAGAAGCTTATAAGTTCACTACGGAAATTGATCTGGAAACTACACCCGTTATAAGCCAAGGCCGCACGGGAACCTGTTGGAGTTTTTCCACTTCCTCTTTTTTAGAGTCTGAAATAATCAGATTAACCGGAAAGCAAATTAATCTTTCCGAAATGTACCAGGTACGAAACACTTACCCAAAAAAGGCCGAAAATTTTGTGATGCGACAAGGTAAGGCGCAGTTTAGCGAAGGTGGATTGGCACACGATGTAATTAACTCTGTTCGTGATTATGGTTTGGTTACACAAGAGGCATACAGTGGTTTGTTTGCCAAAGAAGAAAATCATAACCACGCCGAATTGGTCGCTGTTTTAAAGTCTATGCTTGAAACTTATATTGACAATCCGGCAAAAGCTTTAAGCCCCAAGTGGAAAAAAGCTGTTTCGAGCGTGTTAGATGTATATTTGGGCAGTAACCCGAAAACATTTCAGTTTGAAGGAAAACAATACACTCCCGAGTCTTTTTTGAAGATGACCAAAATAGCCCCTGAAGATTACATTACTATCACATCTTTCAATCATGCCCCATTCTATTCAAAATTTATTTTAAATATACCAGATAACTGGAGTAATGGTAGTTTTTATAATGTTCCTTTAGATGAAATGATATCGACTATTGACAATGCCCTTGAAAACGGCTTTACGGTTGAATTGGATTGTGATGTGAGCGAACGCACGTTTTCTTCAAAAGATGGGGTTGCGGTGATTCCTGAAGATTCAGAAAATAACATAAAAGCGCTACAAGGTGTCTATCCAGAAAAAAACATTACACAAGAATACCGTCAGGCTGAATTTGAAAATTATGACACTACCGACGACCACTTAATGCATATTACTGGTTTGTTGCGCGATCAAAATGGTACTAAATATTACAAAGTAAAAAATAGTTGGGGTACCGATGAAAGCCGAAATGCAAATGGCGGGTATGTATATTTTAGTGAAGCCTATATGAAACTAAAAGCTATTAGCGTTATGGTGCACAAAGATGCTGTGCCAAAGGCGACTTCTAAAAAATTGGCGTTGTAAACTGTTTTTCTGAAAAAATAAATTTGGCTTAAAATTTGTGTATTTTTATACTGATGAAAAAACTTGTAGTCATATTATTTATCTTACCAGTATTGGCTATTGGCCAATCTGATTTTGATACCCAGTATTTTTCCATTGAAGCAACCCCATCTCCAGAAATTAAAAGTTTAGAGTTGGTACCATACAAGGTATTTGGCGATAGGCAAAACTTTGGCAATATTTCGGTTTTCACTCCTAACTTAGCACCTGTTTCGGTTTCAACTAATGATTATTGGCAACCCGTAGATATGATTGAAGCATCTACAAAGGATAATAATTTTATTGATTCGAGACCCACCGAAAACAATCCGTTTGCAGCTCGACTGAATAGTCAGTTTTTACAACCAGGCCTACAAGGGCCTAATAGGTTTAAAGTTTATAGTGATGATGAGTATTCCCGTGTAAATAATTCAGTTTATAAAAACCAAACAATGCCTTATTATGGAAATCCGTATTATGGCAATCCTTATTATTACAACCCATATTACCGGCAGTCTGGTATAAACCTTTATAAAAATAAAGACAGTAAAAGTACGATAAGTATTCAGGTACGGGAATATTGATATTGATTAAACGCTATCAAACCAACTCTATCCCATCACTTTTTATAACAATCTGCTTATCCTTGTAAAGACTTCCTATTGCTTTTTTAAAGCTTTTTTTACTTAGTCCTAATTCGTTTTTAATAGTATCAGGGTCGCTTTTATCGTGCAGGGGTAAAAACCCGCCAGCAGCTTTTAATTCATCTAAAATATAGTTGGCATTGGGTTCTATGCTTCGGTAGCCAGGTGCTTGCAGTACCACGTCTATCTTATTGTCTTCCCGAACCTTCTTTATGTAGGCCTTTAAGCGATCTCCAGAACGGATATCTTCAAAAATTTCATCAATATAGATGAGTCCGTGGTGTTTTCCATTTACAATAACATTGGCTCCTTTATCGGTTAAATGGGTAACCAGAATATCTACTTTTTCATATTTTTCAACGGTAACATTACTGTTATCTAAAAAACGATTTGTTTTACTTGATCCCACCAAACGGTTGGTTTTATCATCTAAATATAAATACACAATGTACCAACTGCCCGCTGTCATTGGGCGTGCTTGTTCTTTAAATGGGACAAACAACTGTTTCTCCAGCCCCCAATCCATAAAGGCACCATACTTGTTTACATCACTGCATTGTAGGTAAGCAAATTCATTTAATGTTACATAAGGTTCAAGCGTCGTTGCGATAGGGCGCTCTTCATTGTCCAGATAGACAAATACTTGAATTTCATCCCCTACTTCAAATGTTTCAGGTTTGTATTTATGTGGTAATAAAATTTCATTTTCTTCCCCGTCACCAAGGTATAAACCTGGATCGGTTTCTCTTAAAATGGTAAATGTTTGGTATTGTCCTATATTGATCATAGCTGCAAAGGTACTATATTAACCATTCATTAAAATATGAAAAAAACATTTTTAATCGTTTGTTATTATTTACTATCTTCACATGCTATGATAGTAAAGCCTTCACATCATAATCTGCCAGATTCAGCGATATTGAAAGATATTTTTGAAAGTGAAATTGGTACTATTTATTTTTATGGCAATATTGCTATTGTAGAAGCTAAAGAAGGAGTTACGCTTTCCTATAAAAATGCTTTTCCTGTGTTGGTAAAAGGGTTAACTTATTTAAAAGTTTCGTCCTGGGTATATATCTCCAATAGGATAAACTCGTATTCATTAATCCCACAAGATTATAAATATTTAGAAAAAGTACCTACGTTAAAAGGAATTGCAGTTGTTGCGAAAAGCAACATTGGCGTAAAAAATACTGAAGTAGAAGCTGCTTTTTTTAACAAGCCTTTTGTTTCATTTTCAAATCTTACTGAAGCCTATAACTGGGGGAAAAACCTGTTGGATTCATAAAAATGATTATTTAATAAACTTAAAATAGTCTAATAAAACAGTATCATTTATTTCAGAAGGTGTAAAAACTTCCAAAATTTTTGGTTTTTCTGAAGAAGAAAAGAAATTACTCAACTGTTCTTTTAAAGTGATTTCGTTATGAGCTGTAGTATAATCAAACTTATACATTTTAGCCAATTGCTTTGCTGAAAGCTCATGCTGTGTTTCAAAAAACCGGTGGAAATGTTTGGTGTCTTTGGCGCCAGGTAAAATCCTGAAAATACCTCCTCCACTATTATTTATCAATATAATTTTGAAGTCATTAGGAATATAATTATTCCACAGCGCATTGCTGTCATAAAAAAAGCTCAGATCCCCCGTAATTAAAACCGTAGGCAATTGTGAAGCATATCCCGCTCCTATTGCTGTGCTTACACTACCGTCAATCCCGCTTGTTCCCCGATTACAAAACACCTGAACAGACGACGGAATATTAAATAGTTGTGCATACCTAATCGCGGCACTATTAGCCACCTGCATTTGCATCTTGTTTGGCAGGCTTTTAAAAACGTTAGCATATACTTTGAAATCTGAATAAGGGGCTGTGGAAACGTATTCTTTATGTAATGCAATACGTTTATTTTTAACAGTTAACCATTCATTTTGATAGGTACTAACAACCTCTTCGGTTTTAGGTAAAAAAGCTTTTAAAAATATATTGGGAGTGGTTTTTATATGGTTACTCAAAGAAAAGTATGTATCATATGCTTTTTTTGTATCAACGTGCCAATGCATTTTTGGCGCATAGGTCCTTAAAAACTTTTTGATACGTTTTGAAACCACCATACCACCAAACGTAAGCAAGATGTCTGGTTGCAATGCTTTAAAACCATCTTCGTCCAAAGCTGTAATAAGTTGATCGATTGCCGGAATGAAATTTTCGTGATATAAATTTGAAGTTGTTTCAGTCAATACCAAAACACTTTCATCTTTCGCCAGAGCATTAATGTATTGCTCTTCAATACTGTTTGGTGCCAATACACCAACCAAAATTAGTTTTTTAGGGCTTTTGTTCCATTCTTCTGCAAATTCTTCTAAGTTTTCAGAAATTACACCAGAAGCAACCCTTGCTGGAACATTTTGTGGAGTTACTTTTAACACATCTACTTTGCCATATAAAGGTTCAGAAAAAGGTATGTTAATATGTACCGGCCCTTGTAGCTCAATTGCTGTGTTTAAAGCAATGTTTATTTCGGTTTCATTAAAAGTTTGGTTCTCATCCTCTTCTTTGCAATTAGCGTTATATAGAATATGCTTTCCATAAACATTTTCTTGCTGAATGGTCTGCCCATCCCCTATTTCCAGTAACTCTGATGGACGATCTGCAGAAAGAATAACCAATGGAATATCGCTATAAAAAGCTTCGGCTACGGCAGGAAAATAATTTAGCAAAGCCGAACCTGAAGAACAAACCAAAACAACTGGTTTGTTTGTTTGCTGCGCCATACCTAAAGCAAAAAAGGCCGCACAACGCTCATCTACAATACTAAAGCATTTAAATTTAGGGTGTTCTGTAAAACCAATAGTTAGAGGGGCATTGCGTGAACCCGGTGAAATAACGATGTGATCTATACCCTTAGATAAACAAAGTTGTGTAACAGTTTGCGAGAGGCGTTTAGCGGAAAAATTCATTAGTACAAAGGTACAAACTGCTCTGTCAATTTTAAAGTATTGGCTGCACTACTTGCAACATAGTTTGCAATTTATTTTGAGTTTCTTCCCATTCTTCTTCTGGGTTTGAGTCAAAGGTAATCCCACCGCCAACATACAAATGAGCCTTATTCTCTTCAATCTTCATACAGCGAAGGTTTACATACAAGCAAGACCTTGAATCATTATTATCTATAGAACCAATAAAACCAGTATAGTATTCCCTGTTGTACCCTTCATTTTCATTTATAAATTTTAATGAAGATGATAGAGGTGTTCCACATACAGCTGGTGTAGGGTGCAATGCAGCGGTAATCGTTGCTAACGTAGTTTTTTTATTTTTTAACATTCCGGTTATATCGGTACGTAAATGTGCCAAAGAACCCGCTTCGTGGGTATACGTTTTTGAAACCCGTAAAACCGAAGTA
Organism: Flavobacteriaceae bacterium UBA3179; assembly: GCA_002364245.1. Lineage (GTDB taxonomy): Bacteria > Bacteroidota > Bacteroidia > Flavobacteriales > Flavobacteriaceae > Marixanthomonas. Next base: position 69,341 of record DEXR01000052.1, on the reverse strand, counting down.
ACTTTTTGAAGACAATTGCTTATCGCATCGGTCACCACTTGTTGTTCATTTTTTTCTTTAGGGCTCCACTCTGGCTCCTGTTCGCTTTCAATCTTTTTAGTCCCTGCCAATGCCATAGTAGTAAAAGACTCTCCATTGGTCACTAAGAGTACTTCAGGCGTAGCACCGCTCCATATTCCTGTTTCAGGATGAAACCATACATAACGAAACGCTGTTGGGTATAAGTGTAATAGTCGGGGGACAAAGCTTGAAAAATCTATGCTTGAAATTGGAAATTCCTTTTTTCTAGAGACAACAACCTTGTGGGTGTTTTTTTGATTTATAGTTGTAAGTGCTTTTGAAACCAAACGCATGTACTCTTCCTTTTCCAAGGTTTTAAAACTTGGATCAATAGGTTCAGTTTCTATTTTTTCTTTTGAAAGTTCGCAAGATATATGTTCCGATTCTTGTAGGGGAATACAGATAGGCTTCGTTTCAAAATTAAACGGAGCCAAAACAATCCCACGTTTATCAAATGCTTCAGAAGTATATTTTTTTTCATTTTTCTGAAGTAAAACCTCTACTGTATCGCTTTCAGGGTGGGAGTAAAGGACAAAAGGTTTTTTTTGGTTATACTGGTCGGTTATTCTTTCTAGCAGTAGTTTTAAATTCATTAGCGGTTAGTTTTCAAGCGTTAAGGTAGTTAATTTCACTAAAGAAACCAATTGGTTATCTTCATTGACAATTTTAATTTGCCAAAGTTGTGTGGTACGCCCTTGGTGCAACACTTTTGCATGCGCAAAAACAAACCCTTCTCTTACACTTTTAACGTGATTTGCTGCAATTTCAATTCCCCTAATGCTCACTTTTTTGGCATCCATGAAAATAAAGGCTGCGGCACTCCCTACACTCTCAGCTAAAGCGACAGATGCACCCCCATGCAACACACCGTCTGGCTGGTGTACTTTTGGCGTTACGGGCATTTTGGCAATTAGGGTGTCTTCGGTGACATCTATAAACTCAATTTCCAATGTTTCCATTAATGTATTTTGACACATTTTTTTGCAACCTGCCAATACTTCCTCTTTAGTATACTTCATCTGTTTCTTTTAACTTTGTAAAAATACAAAATAGAAATGGCCAAAGAAAAAGAGGTTTCCTATACTTCAACTAAAACCTATACTACCCTAAATAAACTAACACCTAAAACTAAAAATATCTGGATTGCTTTTCATGGCTTAGGCTACTTAAGCCGCTACTTCGCCAAGTATTTTAGGCACTTAAACCCCGAAGAAAATTATATAATTGTGCCCCAAGCCCCTTCTAAATACTATCAAGGAAGCGATTTTAAACATGTAGGCGCATCATGGCTTACCAAGGAAAATACCGTAGCTGAAACAAGGAATGTATTAGAATATGTCGATGCCGTTTGGGAAGCTGAAAAACCAGAAGTTTTACCAAGGTTTATCGTAATGGGTTATTCGCAAGGGGTTTCTATAGCGAGTAGATGGCTCTCTAGCCGCAAGATACAATGCGATTATTTGTTGCTGCATTCAGGAGGGATTCCAGTAGAATTAAAACCGGAAGATTTTTCATTTCTGAAACCTGAGACAACTGTAACCTATCTCTATGGAAATAAAGACCCGTACATTACCGAAGCACGAAAAACGGAAGAACAATTAAAAAGAAGTTCATTATTTGGAGATCGACTACAAACAACTGTTTTTGAAGGAGTTCACGAGGTAAATATTTCCTTTCTTCAACAGATTGCTACAATATAATTAAATTATTTTGTGCATTTCATCGATTTTTTTTGCACTTAGGCAAAAAAAGCAGTTTATTTATACTGTTTTGTAAGAAATCGAAAGTCCCAAATTATGAAAAAACTAGTACTAAGTATTTTATTTATAGCTTTTTGCACTACAGTCTTCGCTCAGGTTAGCGTTCAAGAAAAACAAGCTCTTATCGATTTTTACAACGCAACAAATGGTGAAAACTGGAACAGCACTTGGGAATTAAACCAACCGGTATCTGAATGGGAAGGAGTAACATTAGAAAATAATAAAGTTAAAGGTATTACATTACTCTTTAACAACGTTGAAGGAACAATCCCTTCATCTATAGGAAACCTTAGCAACCTAGAAACTTTAGAGCTATCGTTCAATAAAATATCTGGCGAATTGCCTACTACTATCGGAAACCTTACAAACTTAGAAGTTTTGGCTTTTAATGGTAATAACTTAACCGGGGCTATTCCGGCTAATATTGGTAACCTTACCCAGTTAAAACAACTACACCTTAGTAGCAATAAAATCACAGGAAATATCCCAGCAACTGTCAAAAACCTGAAAAGCTTAGAAGTTTTTAATGTTTTCGATAATCAATTGAGTGGGGTTTTACCAACAGATTTAGCACAAAACAATAAGTTAGAAGAACTAATGGTGGCTGAAAATAATTTTACTAATCCTGAAATGTTTTCAATCATATTACTTTCAAATTCTGGAGCTACGTTGGATCTTACCAAAGAGCCAACGATAACTTCTCCAGCAAATAGTATTATTGCTATTGAAACAAGTGACGACGAATAAAAGTTACTAATTTATTGTATGAATTTTCATAATTATTTTAAAAAAACAATACGATAAAAATCAAAAAATACCGTTAAAGAACTTTGTTCAAAAAATATAATTCCATACTATTGTATTAATTAATTAGTTTAGTTGCTAATTGATTTATTTGGTTTGAACGGCTCTCTACTAAGGGCCGTTCTTTTTTTTATCAACATCCACCTGTATGTAAGGGTTTTATGACAGTGCATGAAAGCTTTTTCAAAGCAAAAAATTGTATCTTGGAATACTTTTAATTTGAAATGAAAAAAAACGCGCTACTTCTTATATTGTCTATTTTCTCGTTTTCACAACTTTACTCACAACAGTTTACAGGAAGTTTTGATTTAGTTGTATCACAGCAATATGAAAATGGAAACGAACGGGCTGACACTCTTTCCTATTTCTTCGGAAAAGACAAAACAGCACTTATCATTCATGCAAAAAGAAATCAGCCTGATTTAAAACTTATTTTTAACCCCAAAGATGCTACCATTACTGGATTGTTTGAACAAAACGGAAGAAAAGGTGGTTATATCTTACCTATGAACGAGAAATATTGGCCTGGAATGCAAGTAGCAACTCGTGACTATGGAACGGGACCCCGAACTAAACTAAACTACACAGGAAAAACCAAAGAAATTGAAGGCTACCAAACCCGTGAAGTGTTAGCAGAAAATGATGAATACACAGCTAGTTTATGGTTACCCGAAGCTATAGAGCTAAATATGGGAAGCGTATTTGCATACCAATCAGTTGGCGCGGGAAAAGACACTAAAGAACTAGAACTCTTTGACCAGTTTGGTGTAGAAGGATTACCATTAGAACTATTTTTAAAGAGTAAAATAGGCCGTGCAGACGTAATAATCCGTGTCATTAATATTTCTGAAGCTGTTGATAAAAATATGTTCAGTAGTGAAGGGTATGCGTTAAGTAAGATCGATAATTAATACGAAATGGTTTTATAATCCAACGTCAAGAAAATTTTACCGGTTTTTACTTCTTCTTCTCGCATCTTTTTTCTGTCAACATCAATGTCTTTTCCCATAAAGTTAAGCGGAATACGAATGCGTTCCATTTCAAATTGCACCTCTACTTTTGTTGGCAAAACAGATTCGGAAGTCGAGTAATCTAATAGTAAGGTATAGATACCATCTTTTTTTGTACTTATTTCTGAAATAGCTATTTGCTCTGCTTTTAAATCCAGATACAAGGTTGCAATTGAAAAATCAGCTTTTTTATCTGTTGGAATAATATTCACCACCTTCAATTTGTTTCCTTCAACTGTTTCCATTCCACGATCAACAGTGATAAAAGGATATTCAAACAATTCTTGAAATGAAAAGTCTAGACCACGCTTTGGGATAAGCGCAAAGTCTTCCGAAGAAAAAGAAATTGGCTTCCCTTTCTCAAATTGAACGGTCGCTTTTTTCTGCGGCATATTGATAAAACTAATATCCACATCTAATTTCAAATCGGCTTTAAATGCTGAAACCGTGTCTAGCCGTTCTTTAATGCGCAGTAAATCTTCATCTTGTTCTTGAGCCAAGCTTGAAATCGAACTTATGCACAGTACTATCAATATCAATCGTTGTATCATCCTATATCTTTTTTCTGAAATACATACACGCCAACTCCCATAGTAAACAAGGTGTATGCTATTAATAAAGCGACATTAGTGTATATCGTGTTCCACGGAATTTCAAACGTAAAAAAGTACTGCCAGGTATCGTTCAGTTTTACGTATAATCCTTTGTTTAGCAATTCACTTCCAAAATCAACTTTCAGCAGAATGTTTGAAAGTATTAAAAAGAAAGCTGCAATAATCCAAGTTTTCATCGCTTCTTTAAAAATAACGGCCAAGGTTACACTTACCACCGAAAAGAACACCATAGATACAGCTCCTACTATAAAAGCATATACCAACCTCAACAAAGCATCATCATGTTCAAAAAAAGTAAGACCGTTTACATACACAATTAAATCCCCTTTCCCGAACAAAGCATACGATAGTAAAAAGGACGTCAGCGCCAATACAAATACCACACAGGTAGTAAAAACAATGGCTACAATGTATTTACTGAGTATATACTGCCACTTTTTTACCGGTTGCATCATAACCATTTGCAAGGTTTTGTCTTTATATTCTGTGGTGAGTAAACCCGACATAATTATGATCAAAATCAGCGGAACGTGAAACCACAGTGAGTTTAATATAAAGTAGGTGACTAAGTTTCCATTCAGAAGGTTTCCTTCAAAATAGAAGGTATCTTTTAAATTGCTTAACACAATATCAATAATCCCGGCGCCTTGATAATATGCGCTAAACAACACCACACCTTCTATTACAAAAATGGCAGCGAGCGCATAATACGTCCGGCTTTGCTTTATGAGTTTGTAAAATTCGGTCGCTAAAAGTGCTCTCATTGCGATATTGGGTGAAAAAGTTGCTGTAAATCTACTTCGGGTGTGCAAGAAGTGATGCTAATTTGTTCTTCAGCCAATTGTTGCAATACCTTCGGAATTTCTTTGGAAGAAACAGAAACCCTCACACAATTACCACGTTTTTCAGTATTGAAATTTTGCAACGCTTTTGAAGTTGCAATTCCAAAACCGCAAATGGTATATGCATTTGTGTTTTTAGAAATTAAAACAGCCGTCTCTCCTGAATTAACAATACTTCCGTTATTAATAACATAGAGTTTTGAACATAATTTACTCAATACATCAACAATGTGAGAGGAAATTAAAATAGTTAGATTCTCTTCTGATAATTTCAGAATAAGGTTTCTTAGTGATTCAATACCCATCGGGTCAAGACCTGAAAACGGTTCATCCAAAATTAAACAAGAAGGGTTATTTAGCAGTGCAATGGCAATGCCCAGTCTTTGTTTCATCCCCTTGGAATAATTACGCACTGGGTCTTTTCTATCTATCGTTAGCCCTACTCGCTTTAAAAATTGATGTAGTATATTTTTATCAGTATTTGCACCTTGCATTTTGGCAAATACTATAAGGTTTTCATAAGCCGTGAGATATTCGTACAAAGCAGGTTTTTCTATAATACCTCCCGCTTTTTTCTTTCCTGTATTTTCAATAGTAACGGAGCCATTATCGGGTGTTACCAATCCTATTAATATTTTAAACAAGGTTGTTTTACCAGCTCCGTTGGCGCCTACAATTCCACAAATTTCACCGGCTTTACAAGAGATACTTACGTTTTGTAACGCAATCACCGAACCGTATTGTTTGCTTACTTGTGTGCACGAAATACTCATACCGTAGCTTGTGGCATATTTTGAAAATCAAATTTTGGCGTGTAGTTCTTTTCCAAAAAGGTACGAGACCAAAAGTCTTTTTTAAACATAAACAGAGGTTCTTTCACCATAAAATAAGGAATATAGTGATACCATTTTACACCACAGCTTTTATAATAAGCTTTTACTTCTTCTCTAATTCCTAATTCTTCTGCGGCGGTTTCAGCTGCCATACGTTGACATTTTGAAACGATGTAAATATCTGCAATACGCGGACGAAAACCATGTATAAAAAACTGATCCTTTGCTCGTTTGTAATTCTGGTACCGTGACCAGCCATCCATAATGACCAAATAAATATGAATAAAGGAAAATAGAAAGCATATAGCCCAAAAGGAAACAATGTAAATTGAAGCATTGTTCCAAGCCTCCATAAGTTGCACACCATATACCCACGACTCTATAATAAATAAGATGAGTGAAAAATATAGCAACCTTCCTACACGTAGGTATGATACCGCAGGATGCGGCTGTTTGGGAAGTAGTACAGATTCCATAAATTCAAATATACTGATAAATGATATAGTGGGGTGTTATACTTGTCTTAAACAACTTTATGGTCTTTATACAATAAAAAAACCGCAACTTAATAGTTGCGGTTTTTCATATTATATATAAACTTCAGTCTTACTTAACTTCTTCGAAGTCTACGTCTTCTACATCACTGCCTTCTTCTTCTGAAGATCCGCCTGTAGCACCTTGCTCAGCTCCAGCTTCACCGCCTGGGGCAGCTCCACCTTGTTGATCAGCTTGCGCTTTGTACATCTCTTCACTTGCAGTTTTCCACGCTTCGTTGATTTTATCCAACGCTGGTTGAATGGTTTCAACTTCTTGTGTAGCGTGTGCTTTCTTAAGCTCCTCTAAAGCATCTTCAATTGGTTTTTTCTTATCGTCAGATAATTTATCACCAAATTCTTTCAGTTGCTTTTCAGTTTGGAAAATCATCGCGTCAGCTTCGTTGATTTTGTCAACTTTTTCTTTCGCTTTTTGATCAGCATCAGCATTTGCTTCAGCCTCTTGCTTCATTTTCTCGATTTCCTCTTCTGTTAAACCTGAAGAAGCTTCAATTCTAATATCTTGCTTCTTACCAGTTGCTTTATCTTCAGCACTTACTTTAATGATACCGTTGGCATCAATATCGAACGTAACTTCAATTTGAGGTGTTCCTCTTGGCGCAGGTGGAATTCCATCTAAGTGGAAACGTCCTATTGTCTTGTTATCTGCTGCCATTGGGCGCTCACCTTGCAATACGTGAATCTCTACACTTGGCTGATTGTCTGCCGCTGTTGAGAACACTTGACTTTTCTTAGTCGGTATCGTTGTATTGGCTTCAATAAGTTTTGTATTAACGCTACCCATTGTTTCAATACCTAATGAAAGAGGTGTTACATCTAATAGTAATACATCTTTTACATCACCGGTCAATACACCACCTTGAATAGCTGCTCCAACTGCAACAACCTCATCAGGGTTTACTCCTTTACTAGCCGCTTTTCCGAAGAAACTTTTAACAGCTTCTTGTACAGCAGGAATACGTGTTGATCCACCTACTAAAATTATTTCATCAATATCATTCTTAGAAAGACCAGCTGCTTTCATAGCTTTCTCACAAGGAGTGATAGTTCTTTTTACTAAGTCGTCAATTAACTGCTCAAACTTAGAACGCGTTAACGTTTTTACCAAATGCTTTGGTCCACTACTTGTTGCAGTCACGTATGGCAAGTTAATTTCAGTTTGTGTAGAAGATGATAATTCAATTTTAGCTTTTTCAGCAGCTTCCTTCAAACGTTGTAACGCCATTGCGTCTTTACGAAGATCTAAATCTTCTTCTTTTTGAAACTCATCTGCTAACCAATTAATGATTTTGCTATCCACATCATCACCACCTAAGTGTGTATCACCATCGGTAGAAAGTACTTCAAAAACGCCGTCTCCTAATTCAAGGATACTAACATCGTGTGTACCACCACCAAAGTCAAATACTACAATTTTCTGGTCGCTATCTTTTTTATCTAGTCCGTATGCCAATGCAGCCGCTGTAGGCTCGTTAATAATACGTTCTACTTTAAGGCCGGCGATTTCACCAGCTTCTTTTGTTGCTTGACGCTGACTATCGTTAAAGTAAGCCGGAACTGTAATTACAGCACGATCTACATCTTGCCCAAGGTAATCTTCAGCAGTTTTCTTCATTTTCTGAAGAATCATCGCACTCAATTCTTGTGGCGTGTACATGCGATCGTCGATTTTAACACGTGGTGTGTTATTATCGCCTTTTTCTACATCGTATGCAGCGTTATCAATTTCTTTTTTTGATTCGGAAAACTTATTCCCCATAAATCTCTTAATGGAAGATATAGTCTTCTTAGGGTTTGTAACAGCCTGACGCTTTGCAGGGTCACCAACCTTAATTTCGCCACCTTCCACAAAGGCGATTACTGAGGGAGTAGTTCGTTTTCCTTCGGCGTTAGGTATTACCGTTGGCTCGCTACCTTCCATTACAGCAACGCAGGAGTTGGTTGTACCTAAGTCGATTCCAATTATTTTACTCATAGTGTTATAGTTATTGTTTTACTAATTCAAATTTTTAATTCGCTATGTATAAGTCAATGATTATGCCATCAGAAACTTTATGACAGGGTGTCATATTTCCTAATAAAAAGTGACAGTCCTGTTTATTTGTTTTATGGCAAGCCCCTACCCTTTGGCTTCGCCCAGGGTACGGTCGGGCTTTCGTGGGTACAAGGTACCCTACTCAATCCCTCTTGCAAAGGTATATCTGTTTAAGACAATTTATTCCTTTACTTTTGCTGCTTCCTTTAAAAATATGATTGCAACAAAAACATATACCACAAAAGAAGGCAGCAAACTATTAGTTAAAAGCTACTTGCTAGTTTGGGCTTTTTACTTTGCGTTCTTTATGGTTTTGAGCATATTATCTAAATGGTTTCCTGAGCTTATAAACAATGAATATAAGCAGGAGCGTTTACTAGAAATGCTCAATAACCAACCCATACAGCTGATTATTTCGGCAGTAATAATTGCCCCTATTTTCGAAGAAATCATGTTCCGTTCCCTTATAAAACCCAGTTACGAAGATTTACTACTTTTTATAAGCGGGTGGATTAGTTTTCTCTTTATGGGTTTTTCGGAAGGACTAACAGATTGGTACATCAGACTATTAATCATGTTCTCGATTTTTATTGGCATCTATTATCTGTTACAGTTTCTTGTGCCTAAAAAAGTGCTTGTAGGTGTTCAGAAGTTTTTGGGCAAGTATGCATTGGTTGTTTTGGTTATTACTTCCGTAATATTTGGAATGGCACACATTTATAACTATGTAGAGTCTTTTCTCATTAATGCAGCATTATTTGCTATGATTGTTCCACGAATTGTTCTCGGTGGAATTGCTGGATGGCTAAAAATTAAAACCGGTGTTCTAATATGGCCTATTTTGCTTCACTTTCTTAACAATGCCTTTGTAGTTGGAGTTATGCTAGTAGTTACTTACACGCTTTCTAATTAAATCATAATCTCTTTATTGTTTAACACAGATTTAAAATAAAAGCAACTTCCTCTTCGTATCTTATTGCTTCAAAAAAAGAACTTATGAAAGCAGTACAAGTACAAGAAGCGGGAGGCGATTTTAAAATAGTAGAACTCGACAAACCATCTCCTAAAGAAAACGAAGTATTACTAAAAGTTGAAGCCTGTGGAATTTGCCACAGTGATAATTTTGTAAAAGCAGGTGGATTTCCCGGATTGGAATATCCGCGTGTTCCTGGTCACGAAGTTGTGGGTATTGTAGAAAGCGTTGGTAGCAACGTTTCTAACTGGAAAAAAGGGCAACGCGTTGGTGTAGGTTGGCACGGAGGTCACTGTTTTAATTGTGAACCTTGCCGCCGTGGTATGTTTATTAACTGTGAGAATGCCCAAGTATGCGGAATCTCCTACGATGGAGGCTATGCTGAATATATGACCGCCCCTGAAGAGGCAATTGCCAGTATCCCAGAAGAACTTTCCAGTGAAGAAGCCGCTCCTTTACTGTGTGCTGGAATTACGGTTTATAACGCCATGCGAAACAGCAACGTAAAAGCCGGAGATGTGGTAGCCGTTCAAGGAATTGGTGGTTTAGGACACTTAGCCGTTCAATATGCCAATAAAATGGGAATGAAAACGGTAGCGCTTTCCACAAGCGATGATAAAAAGAAATTAGCAAAAGACTTAGGAGCACATCATTATATTAATAGCAAAAAGCAAAACGCCGCTGAAGAGTTACAAAAATTAGGCGGCGCAAAATTAATTGTTGCCACAGCACCACACGCTGATGCTATTTCCTCCGTTATCGATGGATTGGGAATTGACGGACAGTTAATCTGTATAGGTGCTACACCAGACGCTGTAGAAGTTTCCCCTATGCAACTATTGATGGCTCGCAAATCGGTTACCGGATGGCCAAGTGGTACCGCAATTGAAAGTGAAGACACCCTCAAGTTTAGTGCTTTGACTGATACCAAACCAATGATTGAAACATACAAGTTAGACGATGTTGCCGAAGCATTTGAAAAAATGATGAACAATGAAGCTCGTTTTAGAGTCGTTTTAACTCCGTAAGAAATAAAGACACAACACACCTTCCGTTACTTTCAATTTGAATGTAGCGGAAGGTTTTTTAATTTTAAAACTTATTTATGTGGAATTTAAAAGATAAAAAAGCAGTCATCACAGGAGGCACTAAAGGAATAGGCAAAGCAACCGTTTTAGAGTTTCTTTCACTCGGGGCCGAAGTGATTTTTACGGCTAGAAGTGAAAAAGATGTAAAAGATTTCGAAAGCGAATTACAAAAAGAAGGGCATACAGCGTATGGATTAGTTAGCGATGTATCAGAAGAAGCAGGAATCGAAGCTATTGTTTCCGAAGTAAAAAAACGTTGGAACTCTTTGGATATTCTTGTAAACAATGCAGGAATTAATATTCGGAAAGTAGCTTTAGACTATTCCAAAGAAGAGATTTCAAAAGTTATTGCCATTAATATGACGGCACCTTTTGAGTTGAGCAGGAAACTCCACCCATTTCTTCAAAAACCGGGCAAAGCAACCATTGTAAACGTTGCATCTGTTTCTGGAGTATTAGATACTAACACAGGGTCGCCTTACGGTATGTCAAAAGCTGGATTGGTCATGCAAACCAAAAATCTTGCTGCTGAATGGGCAAAAGATGGTATTCGTGTAAATGCCATGTCACCTTGGTTTACCCAAACTCCGCTTACAGAAGGTCTTCTTAAAATAAAAGAACGTATTGAACCCGTTTTAAAGCACACTCCATTAGGGCGTGTAGCGCAAGCTAGTGAAATGGCGAACGTAATTGCTTTTCTGGCAATGGATAAATCGTCATACATTACTGGACAAAACATATCAGTTGACGGAGGCATTAGTATTACTGCTATATAAAAAATGCCCGCTTTTTACACGAGCATTTAACATCAAACAATAAACAATTAAAATTACTTCTTTATAAACCTTATTGTTTTAGAACTTTGATTCCCGCTTCGGATATTTAGAAAATAAACTCCTGAAGTAAGATTTGAAGTACTAATTTTATTTTGTGAAACTTCTGAAATGTTAGATATTACAACGCGTCCTTGTACATCAACAATGTCGATTGTATACTCATCTAAAGTTACACCTGAAATTGTTAATTCATTTTCAACTGGATTAGGATATATGTTTATTGATACATTCTCTGTATCATTTACACCTAAGGTTGCGCTCGGTAACGGAACTAAGTCCCCTCCTGAAGCTAATGCCACCCATAAACCAAAGGCAGGACCGTCAGAATTTTGTGAAGGATCTAAAAATCCTGAAGCCAATACTGTTATAGCTGCACCATCTAAACCTAAAGTACTTAAAGGTGCTTGATAAGCAGCCACTCCTGTTGTTCCTGTTTCGTCTTGTACTTGTAATACATAGTCTGCTGTAGGTAATTCTAAATATCCTTGAAATTCAGAATACGAGATATCATCTACAATTAGACCAGCTCCTACACCTGTTTCAAAAACATCTACAGTAGCAGCATCGGTTGATCCGTGGTGTACCAATACATCGGTGTTAGATCCGTTAGTTGCTGTCTCTCTTCCCATTGGATATACTTGTAAACTGATAGGAGGTGCAGGGTTGTAGCCCGTTGGACTTACAATACCATCGGCAACAACAATATACGTTTCGTCTTGGGTTAATGTAACCGGAACTGTTAATACAGCATCCCCAACATCTGTACTGTTTGAAGGTGCTACGGAGAGTTCAATTTCTGTTCCCGCTGGTAAATCAACAAAGGGCGTTGCTGTTCTAAATGCAAAATCATCTAATGTCAAATCTGCATTTACATACACATCAACTTCTGAAGCCAGTGCATCGGGTGAATTGTGAATTACCTGCACTCTAGCAGTTTGTGAAAATACAGTTGCCGATAAGAGCATAACTGTACATAGTAGTAATAGCTTTTTCATGATAGTTTTTTTTTAGTTTGTATTAATGACTACTAAACTAAACAAAATTAATTTTGTTTAATCTTTTTTAAAAAAAGTTTAACAAAATAAACAGCTGTTTTTCAGTAAACTAAAATTTACGTAAGCTTTTTACTACGAGTTTTAGCTTCAATTTTAAGTAATTCTTTCCATTGCGTTGTATAACGAGGGCTTCGTTCTTTCTTTATAAGCTCCCACTCGTTCTTTCTTGTTCCGGTCATCGCTGAAGCTACCGTGGATTTCCCATATTTATTGTTTAGTTTATCGAACGTCTGAATAAGCTTATGATTATTTAATTTAGATGGTTGATGAAACAAATTGCCTTGTACGTATTCCTGCGGAATGATTCCGCTTAAATTCACCCCTACTTTTTTATAGCGATAGCCTGGTTTGTATATTTCATGTAATGCTTTTCGAGCTTCAGAAATCAACTGAAACGTATTATTGGTGGGAATGGGCATAGTTGCTGTTATACTATTAAAGTACTGTTTATCAACATTGCTATGGTAATTGGTATGCACAAATACTTGTACATAGGTGGCACAGGAATTTTGAGCACGTAGCACTTCGCTTACTTCACTAATATAATACGCGCAGGCTTCTTCTATACGGTCTAAATCTTCTAGCCTTTTACCAAACGATTTAGCAGTGCCGATACCTTTTTTAGGTTTTGGTACTTCTGTAAATTCAATACACGGTTCGCCTCGTAACTCCCGCCATAACCGCTCACCTACAACGGTCATTTCTTTTCGGACCCAAGCGAGTGGCTTTTGGGTAAATTCGTAAGCAGTAAATACACCTATATTTTTTAATCGCTCTACGTGTTTTCTCCCCAATCCCCATACGTCTTTTGTTTTTGCCCATTGTAAGGCTTTAATTCGTTTTTCTTCGGAATCAATTACGCACACGTGGTTATACCCTTCTATTTTTTTCGCCATCTTATTGGCCAATTTTGCTAAAACCTTTGTTGGTGCAATCCCTACTCCCACTGGCAAACCGGTTAACCTCTTAATAGTATCTTTTATTTCATGTCCATAGTTTTCAAGGTTTAAGTATTTCATTCCGCTTACTTCTACAAACGATTCATCGATACTGTACACCTCGACCATGGGTGAAAAGGTTTTTAAAATATTCATAACCCGCTGGGACATTTCGCCGTACAAAGTGTAATTGGAAGAGAAGAACGTTACCCTATTTTTTATCAATTGGTCTTTTATTTTGAAAACCGGCTCAAACATCGGGATATCTGTTATCGCTTTAGCCTCTTTATTTGCTGCAATTATACAGCCATCATTATTGCTTAATACTACAACCGGTTTTTCCCACAAATCAGGTCTAAAAACCTGTTCGCACGACGCATAAAAACTATTACAGTCGACCATAGCTATCATAATGCATTATGTATTATATAGGTAATAACACCCCACAACGTATATTCCTCTTCTGAAGGTTTTTCTGAAATACGAATCAATAAAAACTCCCCATTTTTAACCACCAAAGCAAGCCGATTGGAAATCGCTTTAAGGGAACGATCCACAATTAATACATCGTTATGGCGAATATTAAATTCCTTGTATCCATCACCATCGACCCGAATAAAAAAAGTAGCGTCTTGATTGTGCATCAATTCTTTATGCAAATCGATAGGTGCTTCTAAATAATGTGTAGCCGCACTGGGAAAGCCTGTTTGTTTTGAGACTTCGGGCGCATGCCGGTTTTTTACTTTCTGTAATTTTCCAGAGGTTGTGATTTCCATAAAAACAAAATTAGGAAATATTCCGTTTTAAAATTGGAATATTTCCATATACTTTTCAACAAAAATCTATAAAAGAAAATTTACCTTTGTGTTTAGATTTTGAGCCTATGGAAAGTATAAGTGTTTTTGATATGTTAAAGATTGGTGTGGGACCTTCAAGCTCGCACACTTTAGGGCCTTGGCGCGCTGCAGAACGTTGGGTTAACGAGCTTATTGAGAAAGGTCATTTTGATCAAGTGGAAAAAGTGCAAGTAAACTTGTACGGCTCGCTCTCCCTTACCGGAAAAGGGCATGCTACCGATGTTGCCACGATGCTTGGTTTATGTGGTTTTGATCCCGTAACATTTCCTATCGAAAAAATTGACGAGACAGTCGATTTTATCACCTCAAACCATAAACTTAGGTTAAATGATGAAAAGGAAATCGATTTCAACCCAAAAGAACATATTAAATTCAACCGTAAGTTTTTAGACTTCCATCCTAACGGAATTACGTTCCATGCATATCTGAAAGACGGTTCAAAAAAAACAGCTACTTTTTATTCTATTGGTGGTGGTTTTGTAATTAAGAAAGAACGGAAACGCAAAAAAATGAAGGAACAGAAATTTGCACAGTTTCCGTTTCCTGTGCATAGTGGTGTCGAGCTGCTTTCCAATTGCAAAGCCGAAGGAAAGACCATTAGCGAATTGGTTCTAGAAAACGAAAAATCACTTCGTTCAGAAGAAGAAATAAACGAAGGGCTGCAAAAAATCTGGAATGTCATGCTGGACTCTATGTATGTAGGTTGCCATACCGAAGGTAAATTACCCGGCGGACTCAACGTAAAACGTCGCGCTTTTGACATGCACAAAAACCTAATAGGCGATGCACCATATAATAATGCTACAGAATGGATTGAAGCCATTAGAAGCACGGAAGTAAAGTTTAGGCAAATATTAAAATGGGTATCCTGTTTTGCCCTTTCTGTCAATGAGGTAAATGCTTCGTTAGGAAGAGTGGTTACCGCACCAACAAACGGAAGTGCCGGGGTTATTCCTGCCGTAATGATGTACTATATGGTTATTGAAAACCACGATGCCGACTTTAAGGATATTCGTAAATTCATGCTGGTTGCTGGTGAAATTGGCAGCTTGTTTAAAAAAGGAGCTACTATTTCAGCTGCTATGGGAGGTTGTCAAGCAGAAATTGGAGTATCATCCTCGATGGCCGCCGGTGCCTTGACCGAATTAATGGGCGGAACCCCAGAACAGTGTTTAATGGCTGCTGAAATAGCTATGGAACATCACCTTGGCCTAACCTGTGACCCTATTGCTGGTTTAGTACAAATTCCGTGTATTGAACGAAATGCAATGGGTGCTATTAAAGCTATCAATGCATGCGAAATGGCACTTGATAGCGATCCTTTTTCTGCAAAAGTCCCTTTAGACAAGGTAATCGAGACCATGTGGGAAACAGCTAAAGATATGAGCAACAAATACAAGGAAACAAGTGAAGGCGGCTTGGCTGTTCGTGTAAATATGAGTGATTGTTAATTACAATCGTCTTTTCGACGCGAGTCAATAATATGAATGATTTTCCAACCATTATCTGTTTTAGCTAAGGTAAATGCGTTGGCACCACAATGGCTAAACTGCCCATTAAATCTAAATTCATAGGGAGTCCACACATGTGCTAAGTTTCCATCAATGTTTGTTTTATAACCTAAAAGCTTTTCATCCCATTTTTGATTTGCAGGACGTTTTGCAATGGCCATTATAAAGTCCGAGGCACTTCCTGTAGTTATTTTATTAGTGCCATCTTTATCAGTAAATGCAGTTTGCATAACCATATCTGGAGCCATTACCGATTTCATTTTCAACGTGTCACCTTCGTGAAACCCTTCAAAAAAAGTATCAATTAGTTGTTGTGCATCTTTTTCAGAAAAAGAGTCTTGTGCAAAAACGATGGAAGAACAAAATAAGCCGAAAAGTAATAAAATACGTGTCATAATAAGATTATTAAGAGATTGGTTATCAAAATTAGTACTTTTATGGTCTAATTTGTTACAATAAAAAAATATGTCGATCGCAAAAAAAGAATATAAGCGTATAACCACCAAAACCTTGGTGGATATGAAAAAGAAAGGTGAAAAAATATCGATGCTTACTGCCTACGATTTTACCATGGCAAAAATTGTAGATGGTTCTGGTATTGACGTAATTTTGGTGGGCGACTCTGCTTCTAATGTAATGGCCGGTCACGAAACCACGCTACCTATTACTTTAGACCAAATGATTTATCACGCCAGCTCTGTAGTGCGAGCTATCGAACGAAGTCTGGTTGTTGTTGATATTCCCTTCGGGAGTTACCAAAGTGATCCTAAAGAAGCCTTACGTTCTGCTATTCGCATAATGAAAGAAAGTGGCGGTCATGCCGTAAAACTGGAAGGCGGAAAAGAAATAAAAGAATCGGTTAAACGGATTTTAAATGCGGGTATTCCAGTAATGGGTCATTTAGGTTTAACACCACAATCTATCTACAAATTTGGAACGTACACCGTACGCGCAAAAGAAGACGAAGAAGCTGAAAAATTAAAGGCAGATGCTAAGCTATTAGAGAAAATAGGCTGTTTTGCTATTGTACTGGAAAAAGTACCTGCCAAATTAGCCGCTGAAGTTGCTAAAGAATTAACCATCCCAATTATAGGGATAGGCGCCGGAAACGAAGTGGATGGACAAGTATTGGTCACACACGATATGGTGGGGATGACACACGAATTCAACCCACGGTTTTTACGTCGTTATCTAGACCTATATGCTGAAATGACCGGAGCTTTCAGAAAATACATCGATGATGTGAAAAGTGGTGATTTCCCTAGTGATAAAGAGCAGTATTAATTTTAATTTACTCTTAAAAAATAATTCCTCTGAGTTCAAAAAAAATCATATCTACAAAAGATAACTTAAAAGTTTTATTTGAAGACAATCACCTGCTTATTGTAAACAAACGGGCAGGTGATATTGTTCAAGGTGATAAAACCGGTGATAAACCACTTTCTGAAGTGGTTAAAGAATATATAGCTGAAAAGTATAACAAACCGGGCGCAGTTTATTTGGGTGTTGTGCACAGGCTAGATCGACCCACAAGCGGAGTCGTAGTTTTTGCTAGGACATCTAAAGCGTT
This sequence comes from Flavobacteriaceae bacterium UBA3179, assembly GCA_002364245.1. Taxonomy (GTDB): domain Bacteria; phylum Bacteroidota; class Bacteroidia; order Flavobacteriales; family Flavobacteriaceae; genus Marixanthomonas. The sequence goes on along the minus strand of DEXR01000052.1, from coordinate 52,001 downwards.
ATCGCGCTTAAATAAGCTTTTTGCCGAACGGGATACTGAAAAAACGTATTGGGCTTTGGTTAAAAATGAACCGCCGAAAACTTCAGATACATTAGTTCATTATTTAAAACGTAACCCGAAACAGAATAAATCGTATTCTCATAAAAATGAAGTGCCGAATAGTAAAAAAGGAATACTTCATTATAAGGTTATAAAGAAGTTAGACAACTATTTTTTATTGGAGATCAATTTGGAAACTGGACGTCATCACCAAATACGTTCTCAACTTTCAGCGATTGGAAGTCCTATTAAAGGAGATTTAAAATATGGCTTTGACCGAAGCAACAAAGACGCAAGCATTCATTTGCATTCCAGAGAGCTTACATTTGTACATCCCGTACAAAAAGAAAAATTAACTATTGTGGCACCACTGCCCAACGACCCTCTTTGGAAAGCTTGTAATTAAATTTTTGAAATATCATTTTTTAGGGCATAAATAACCAAGCCCACCCTATTTTTAACGTCCAGTTTATTGAATAGGTCTTGCCTATAACCGTCTATTGTTTTGGGACTCAGGTTCATTTTATCTGCAATTTCTTTATACGTCATTTCACTACAGGCCAACTTCATAAAATCAATCTCCCGTTCTTTGAATGTGGGCTTTTCAGAATCATTTGAATGTAACGAATGCAAAAGAGATTCAGCTACTTTTTCTGAATGGTAATATCCTTTTTCAAGTGTTTGTACTAATGCCTCGTTTAGTTTATCAGGATGAATATCTTTTAACAAATAGCCTTTGGCACCCAAACTCAACATTTTAAGTATTTTTCTTTCATCATCTTCCATAGTAAGCGCCAACACTTTAATGCTTTTTTGGTTTTCATGTAACCATTGCATGGTCTCAAAGCCATCAATTACTGGCATATTAAGGTCTAATAGAATAAGTTCAGGAACCTCTGAGTACTGTTTTAGTTTTTGCTGCAAGTCTTTACCATTCTTGGCATGATAGAGTACATTAAACCCTTCAAAAGAGTTTACTAGTTTCTCTAATGAACTAGCAAACAAGGAATGATCATCTACTATTACTATGTTGTGAGAAGTTGCTTTATTCATTTTTATAAGGGTAATTTAAGCGTAAAATTGTTCCTTTCTCTTTTTTAGAATCTATCGAAAATTGAGCTTTTAACAGTTCAGCCCTGCTTTTCATAGTTTCCATTCCAGAGTTTCCTTTTTGCTCTGATATGTCGAAGCCAATACCGTTATCTTTTGCTTCAATCTGGAGAAAGGTGTCAGTATAATTTAAATGTACAAATAATTCTGTTGCTCTGGCATGTTTTAATACGTTAGTAGAAAACTCTTGAAGGATTCGAAAAATTATAATTTCGTTGGTTCTATCTATTTCTTTTATTTTACCAGTTATCTCTAAAGTTGCATTTAAAAAGTCGAGGCGATTAAATCGCTCTAATTCAACTTTTAAGGATTCAACTAATCCATTTTTATATACAACATCATTATTTAGGGTTTTTGAAAGGTTTCGTACTTCGGTAACGGTTTCTTGTACAACAGATTTGGTTTCTAGTAATTGATGATGATATTCTTTAGGAAGTGTTGGCAGTATCATATTCAATTGGATATTTGCCACAGAAAGTAATTGGCCAATGTTATCGTGCAATTCCCACGCAATGTTTTTAAGGGTCTGTTCTTGTATCTCAATTCTAGATTTTGAAATTTCATTCTCAAATTGCCGCTTTTGCTCGGCTTGGCGTAGCAGCAATTTGTTTTTTCGACGTTGAAATGCGATAAAGAATACTATTAATACAACAACGGTAAGCACCAATATTGCTATAAAGTATATTATGAGAAGCCTTTCTTCTTTAGACATATAAAAAATCCGATAGTATAAAGTAAATATACCAATAGGATTGTAAAAAGGAGTATGGTTTTGTACAATTCTACAAATTCTGGACTTTCACTTAAACTGAAATATCGGCTGTAAATAAATATTGGGGTTAACACCAAATGTAACAAAATGGCTCCTAAAGAAATATAAAATGGAATTGACTTGTCAAACTTTAAAATGGCATCGCTGTTTAACAATTCATAATAATATAAACTTATGGCCAGTAACACTAACACGGTACCTACAACGTTTGTAAAGGCTGAAAATGCAACGAAATATACGTCTGAAAACAGTAAATTAATTGTACTAGCCAATATAAAAAACACCAATATTACGTTTAGGAATTTACGTAAGCCGAGGTTATCTATATGCCACTTAAAATAACTTATATAAATTGCGTAGCTTATTATTGAATTAATATTGTACAACCAATAATTATTTTCAAAAACAGTACCTTCTACAAAAGAGAATAGTTTATAACCCGAATAATAGGCTACCGGGGCATAATTACCCGTAATTTCGAGCAAAACCGTAAAACATAGAAAATAGACAAAGTACTTAGTTGCTTTATCTGTTTTCTGGTTTCTAATTAAAATTAGCCCCGCAACAGCCGCCAAAGCCTCTACAAGCAACATGGGTAACATTTGAAATAAATATTCTTTCAAAACAAAAAATAATGTTTAGTAACTTTTTGGTGGCCATCCTCCCCCACTAGAGTTTAAGGCTTCTATATCATAGTTATTATTTGAGTTTATGGTATCGCCATCTGTAGGGGCTAAAAAAATTGTTGCTTTATCGTCTGATCTAGTATCATGAGCTGCGAAATAGATTCTAATCCCAGGATTGTCAATTCCTTGTTTACTAGATGAGTCTTTAACGTAGTCTAAATACTCTTGTAATTCATCAAGGGTATAAAAAAACTCGCGGGTATCAACACTTCCTTGTGCTCGTTCTATTTCTATTGCCCTAGTGCTTACCCAATTATCCTGCAGTTGCCTTGCTTGGTCAACGCTTATACATTTTGCTGGTTTGCTCATCTTTATAATTTTGGTTAGTTAATGTAGCAATGTATAAAATTTCCCACTTTCTTTTTGCTCTTAATATTCAAAAACAGGAAAAATACTTTTAAAAAAAGGGTTTTTCCTGTTTGTTGTTAAGGAATCCTCCTGATTTTTTTACAGAAAAACCTTATATTATTTAAGCTATTTACCTACTGAAAATTAGATAACTGCATTTTACATTTGTATTGTACCAATTCAATACACCTTGAGCTTTTCAATTACATACAAACCTCTTTGCATTGTTAATATTTATCACGAATACTTTTTAAATGATGGGTTAATGCCTTTTGATAGTTCTGAAAGCTTAAAAGAAAAACAACTGTCAAAATATGACGTACGGGAATTTATAGATCTTATTCCTACTGAAGAAACCTACCAGTATTTAAACAACCACAAGATAATATTTAAACCAACCGAAACTGGTTTTAAGTTACTGGTTCAGGCCGAAGAAATTGTAGAAGGATCACAAGATTATACACCAAAAGTATTTATTCCGAAGGATTTCAACCTTACCTTTTTACTGTACGTTAATGATTTTTTATTTGAAAACTACTCAACGGTAAATGTCATTCCTAAAATTCCTTTCTATTTTTCAAATAAAAAGCCTGCTTCAGAAAATAACAATTTCAGTTATATAGATTTAGAAAAGACTACACACGCAGTTTCTAATTTTAAAATAACTGAAACTACTTGGGAAGGCATAAACAAAACGTTGTCAGAAAAAGAAAAAGAGAGCCTGTTTGGTGTTATTTCCTTAAACATAATGGGAGATGACGTTACAAGTTACGATGCTAATAATCGAAACCTGCTTAGCAAAGATAATAAGCCAACAATAGAGCCAAAAACTTTTAAAATCCAGTTTACCAACCGTAAAACCATTTGGCATTATAAGAATGCATTAAACAATAATTTGCTGCACTCAACCGAGCCAAAACAGTTGCCCTTGGTTAAAAATGGAACGGTAGAATATATATTCAATAGTAAAAAGCAACCAGCAGCAGAGCCTACTAGGTTAATAGTTGAAAAAGATACCCTTGGGAATATAATCCGTACCATATCCGAAATTTTCATTAACGAATCTCCTCACTTTGAAAAACCTCACAAACGATGGACGACACAACTGCAGTGAACAAATTTACCCTCAAAGTAGATTTCTTCGGAAGCGATGAAAGTGAAAAAATTAGCGCACAATTTAAATCGGTTTCTGGACTTACGGTTAATATAGACACCGAAAAACTACTTGAAAACCCAGATCTTGAATTTAAACACTCTTTTCCGTCACGAACACAGTTTCCAAATCTAATCCTAAAAGAAGGGATTTTAGAAAACTACAAAGTAATTAATTGGTGTAAAAATGCAATTAATCAATATCAATTTTATCCAACTGATATAAAAATCAAACTTGAAAACGGAAAAAAAGAACCAGTTTTAGCATGGAACATTATACATGCATACCCCATAACATGGACGTTAAAAAAACAAAAAACAGAAGGAAATAATATAGCTATCGACACAATGGAATTAGCTTATAATTATTTTAAACTCGTGTAAAATAAATTGCTAAAAATGGAAGATTTAAACACAAATATTATTACAAAAAACCAACTGCAGAGTACTGTAGAATTATCAGAAAGAAGAGAAGAAGATGAAACGTTTTTTCTCAGCTTTTTACAAGATAAAATCGACTTCAAAATATTTCGAAATTCGTCAATTTATGATCAAAAACAGGTAAAATACTTACTGAATTCAGATAAATTTACTCAAAAATTAAAAGAAATATTAACTGATACTAAAACTTTAGATAAGTTAATAAAAAGTACTGACAACAAGTTAATTAAGTATATTTTTATTAAATTTTTAGACACATCTAAAACCGATTTAATACATATTATTAAAGTACCTAAGGTTCTATCTATACCAAAATACAAAATTATTTTTTGGAATCTTCTTTTTACCTATGAAAAACAAGAAAATTTTGAAATTGAATTTCAAAAGTTAATCAAAAATATTTCAGAAAGTCACCCTAAAAAAAAGGTGCTGGAAGTGCTTAATTTTGGTATTGTTTTAGTTGAAAAAATGGCTTCTAAAAATTAGGCCTTCTCCCCTCTTCAAAAGTCAAAATCAAAACATTTATTTATGTAAAAATTTACTTGTCGTTTTTGAAAGGGAATTATTGTATACCTTTAAATAGTCAATAAATATTTTTTTATGGACGTAGAAAAACAAAAGCCATCTATGTTTGTCCGTTTTGTAAACGGTATCAATCATTTTATTCGATCGTTTAAAAACTTTTTTAAATCTTCGTTTTTAAGTTTAATCGTTATTGCAATAATCTTATTGCTGCTGACACAAATGGACCAGGCATTTACCATGTTGGTAGATATGATGGAATCCAATAAGTTTTCTTTGTTACTTTGCTTTTTTATAATCAATGCATTGGCATTGGTATTGTCCCACTACCCTATTTATACCTATTACGCAGCCGATTTAAACGACTCAAGAGATTATACTAATTGGCACAAAACCAACCCTATACGGTTTTGGCCTTTTAAAAATTTTCCCATTTTTATTTTTACCACTAACCCAGAATCTAGTTACAAACCAGATAATTGGGCCAATTACTTAAGATATTTTATTGGTATTTTAATTCACGGTGTATGGATTCATTTTATAATCAGCAGCTTTACACCCAACCTTATTTTTGAAAATTTCCCGATAGCTACCATTAAAATAGTGCTATACTCACTGCTTATTCTTCCATTGGTTCTGTACATTTTTTATAGAGAAAAGTTCAGTAACCTAACGAACAAGCTAGATGAGAAAGAGAAAGTTATTTTCGAAGAAAAAAAACAGGATAGTCTAGCTAAAATCAATAAGCTATATAGAAAACTAGGGGTTTGGTACATTTTATTAGCTTTTATTTGCTTTTTATTATTGATACTCACGTTAACGGTAGGAAATTTTAGCCCCGGTGGTTTTGTGCTACTCCTTATAACAAGCTATGCATTAATTTTTAATTATGTCCTTTTCAGGTTGTTACGAACCAAACTAAGCCATATCCATAAGGCAATGGATGGTAAAAAAAGTTTACAACTTTTTAAGTTCATAATCGGTAGGATGCGCTTTATGGAACGCTCTGAAAATTATCTACTTCTTTATAATTTCAATTTTTTAATCGCAGTTATCATTATAGTCGCTTCTACCATTGCGAGTATAAAGGGGTGGAATTTACTTAATGGAATACCAATTTTACTCGCTTTTTTCTACTTCTATTACTTTATTGCAGCGAGTTTAGGGAAATACTTTTTTGTGACCAAGAAGCTTAACCTCTTCGGAACACGAATTTATAAAGCTATATTTATTGTTTTAGGTATTTTAGTTGGCCTTTTTATTATCACTTTTTTTGCACCTATAGAGGTGAAAACACACCAGCTAGACAGAGTAAAGAATTCAAAAACTGAAATTACCGAAGCTACTTTCATCGACAGTTTAAGAGTTAAAAATGACAACACCCTATTTTTTATCGCCTCTCATGGTGGCGGACTTAAGGCCAACGTCTGGACGCTCAATGTGGTCAATATGCTTCAAAAGAATACAGGTGGCAAACTGTTAGACCAAACCATTGCGCTTTCAGGTGCTTCGGGGGGTTCTTTGGGCTTAGCTTTATATACTGGATTGCATAGAGAAAACGGACACGATTTTAATGAAATTCAGAAGAAAATAGACCATCTTGCCGCACAAAATTATACTTCGCTCGACCTTACGCTTACCTTCGGGATCGATTCCTATCGAAAATTTTGGCCTTTTAGCCAGCATATTGGCATTCGGGATCGACCCTATTACGCTATGCGAAAATATCAAAATGAAATTCAAGACACTGCTAGCAATAAACTCTCTAAAGTTTCTTTTCGTGACTATTGGAAAGAAGCTTTTACTAAAAAAGGCTATTTCCCTTCATTGATTATGAATACCGCCGGAACACAAGGTAGTCGCGGGATCCTTTGGTCTGTTAAGCAAAATAATTTTGACGAAATTTTTCCTTTTGCAGTAAACTTAGCCGATCTAACCAACAATGAAACGATCCCTTATTTTCAAGCTGTATCAACAACAAATCGGTTTCCGGTATTTAGTCCTGCAGCTAAAATTCCTGGATACGGTCACTTTATAGATGCCGGAGCTATAGACAATAGTGGCTTGCTAGGGTGCTTAGATGTTCATAATTACCTTGCTAGAGACAAAAAAGTATTGGGCGATAAGCAGATTGCCTACATAGAAATTATAAACAGTAAAGGCTTATATGTAGATCATTTAATTAAAAAGTTCAAAAAACAATATAGTATTGAGCATATTGCCATCAATGAAAATGAAACGGATAATATTGTTGCCGATTTGGAAACAGGCCTTAACTTAGATAAAATTCCAGGGTATTTAAGCGATTACGTAACGAGTCTAGAAAAAACAAGCGATGGAGATATTAGGTACTTCAAGATTATGATGCCACACAAAATCACTTTTGCTGATATTGAAAATCATTTTAAAGGAACCATCCTTTCAGGAAAAATAGAGGAGAATTTTAAAGCATTTCTTACCAAAGAGAACAACCTCATCCTATCCCTAACTGAAAAACCAAACAAAACTTTTTTTGAACCATGGGAGTTTTACGAGCCAACCTTATCCCCTCATTTAAGTAAAAGCAGTATTAATTATGTAAAAGCAATACTAAAACACCCATTACTTACCGAGCAGTTTAAGGAAATAGAAAGTATCATCAACACCAAAAAAGTAGAAGAGAACAAAGCACCTCAATTATCATTATAGCTTTTTAATCGTATCTGTACCGTATCTCCTGCCCGTTTTTGGGCTAGCTTACAAATAGCTTGTTCGGTTAACTGTAATATTCTTGCATACCCCCCGGTGGTCTGAGCATCCCGCATTAACACTACACATTTACCCGAAGGTGTAAGTTGCACCGTTCCAGGTTGTACGGGTGCGGTAATAATTTCTTTTGCCGAAAAAGCTTCCATACCCTCCATTACATATGCCATTCTATTACTCTGTGTGCGTACTTTTAAGGTAGATGCTACAATTTTTTGTTGATTTTTTTTAGGAAGCAGATTAAATTCAGGGCCTGGAAAAACTTCTATAGTATCATCAGAAAAATGGGTCGAATCAATTGAGAACGAAGCGTTTCTTTTAAAGACTTCTGAAGAAACATTTGAAAAGTTAAGAACTTGCCCTTTTACGAGTTGTTGTTTTTCAGTAATGTTGTTATAGTAACTTCGACTTTCCAAAACCTCTTGGGTATCAAAGCCCCCTAAAACTGCCAAATAGCCATAATTCCCAAAATCGGGATGGTCAATTTTTAATATGTCGTTTTCAGAAACCTCTGTGGCTTTATCCAGCTCTATGGGCACATTATTGATTTTAGCGTGAAAACCCGCTCCAGAAATAGCAATAACAGTAGGCTTTTTAAACAAAAGTCTAGGGCCCATCATTGTAAACTCCATAATTGCTGCTTGGGTTGAATTGTCCAATAATTTATTGGCCATAGCCGCCGAAATAGCATCCATCGCCCCGCTTACGGGCACGCCCACCCTGCGGTAGCCTGTTCTTCCTTTATCTTGTATGGTTGTAAAAAGACCTGGTTTTATAACTTCAACCATTTGCTGCCTCCTCTCCAAACTTATAGATATCTACAATGACTTCCACTTCAATTTTACGGTATTCATCTTTTGAAATAGGGATGAATTTTATAAAATCACCAGCTTTTAATAATGCAGGTGGTTTTTTTTCTATAGAAAAAAAGTTTAGCGGACTTTTACCTATAATGTTCCAACCCCCTGGGGATGACGTTGTGTAAACCCCAGTTTGTGAACCTCCAATAGCAACCGATCCAGCTTCTATTTTTTCCCTTGGTGTTTTTTTTCTTGGAGTCTGCAAGCGTTTGTCTAAGCCCCCCAAATATGGAAACCCAGGTAGAAAGCCTAAAAAATATACTTTGTACTGTGGTGTTGTGTGCAGTTCAATAACTTTTGGAACAGTTATGTTATTTGTTTGCGCCACTTCTTCAATATCCAATGCAAATTTTGGATCGTAGCAAACTGGAATGTGCAACACTCGTAAAATTGCTGGTTTTGTTTTGGGTATGTTTTTTAACTTTTGGGTTAACTGTTTTATAAAATCGTCTTGTTTTACTCCCTTTTTAATAAATATTGCCAAAGAACTATACGTAGGGACCGTTTCAATAACTTCTCTTGCAAATGTCTTTAAAACAAGCTGCTTTACCTGCAAAACCATAGTAAGCATGTTATCATTAATGGAAGGCTCCCATTCAATCAACACAGCTTTTTCACCAAACGATTTTATTGCGGGTTGTTTCATCTGTCTAATGTTAGTTCATGCTGTTTCATTTGGTTATGAATATACTGAAGTATTTCTACCGAATGTTTATTATCACTGTGAATACAATATGTTGAAGACCTTATTGGTTTTACAGTTCCAGCAACAGTTTCTATAGCATTTTCTGAAGCCATTTTAAAAAGTTGTTTCCAAGCGGTTTCAGGATTTTCTATTAGTGCTCCTTCTTCACTTCGGGAAACTAAAGAAAGGTCATCGTTATAACGTCTATCTATAAAAGCCTCAAACTCTAGAGGCAATAAGTTTTCAGCTTTACGGTGTAAAACAGAATTGTATTGCACATATAGTTTAGGTCGTACTTTTGTATTGATAATTGCTTCTACCACCGCATCGGCCGTTGGTGCATCTTTGGCTGCGTAATTGTACAATGCTCCGTGCAGTTTTATATGGTTTACGTCAGCTTCTTCGGTTTCACATACTGCAAAAAAGTGTAATAACTGATTAAATACGGTTGTTGTAAGCTCTTTTTTGGTCATCGTTATGATTTTCCTTCCAAAGTTATCTTTATCTGGAAAAGAAGGGTGTGCGCCAATTTTCACCTTGTTTTTCTTAGCCAATCGAATGGCAGTCCGCATTGTTTCGTCTGTCCCATAATGTCCGCCACAGGCAATGCTACATGAAGCTATCAACGGCATGATAGCTTCGTCAAAACCACTACCCTCTCCTAGGTCTGCATTAATATCAATATGTTTGGCTTCATTTTTCATGTTTTAGTTTCTTTTAAACATCAAAAAATACTTTTGAAAGGCTTCTAAGGCCTAAAATAAGTGCAATGAGTACGATGATGATTCCTATGATGTTTTGAACTTTATTGTTTTTATAAGCCCCTAAAACCGATTCTTTATTAACCACCCACACTAAAAAACCAGCAATTACGGGCAGTAAAATTCCATTAGCTACTTGTGCAAATTGAATAACTTCAATGGGTTTAAATCCTACGGAAGAGAATATAACACCCGTTAACAATACAAGTATCCACACTGCTCTAAATTTATTAGATTTTAAACTCAAATCCCAATCAAAACAACCTCTGGCTACATACGCAGCTGCTAATGGTGCTGTGATTGCTGATGAAATTCCAGCGGCAAACAACCCAATACTTAAAAAATATTTTGCAAAGCTACCAAAGAGTGGTTCTATACTTTTTGCCAAATCGGCTGCATTACTAATTTCTGAACTTTTAATCGATGCCGCACAAACAATGATTGCAATAGACACTAACCCACCTAAAATAATTGATAGATATAGATCTGTTTTGGCTGCTTTTAAATCTTTTTTTCCGTTCCATTTCTCTTTTACCAATGAAGCATGTAAAAACAGATTATAAGGTACTACTGTCGTTCCTACTAAAGCAATAATAGCCAGTATGCCTTCTTCAGGAATTGAGGGCACAAACATACCCTTTAAAACTTCAAGCCAATTGGGGTTGGTTACAATAGCGGTAACTAAAAATGAAACACTCATTAAAATTACTAATGCCACAAGGCTTCGTTCAATTACTTTATAGTTTCCAATATAGAGCAAGGCAAATGCTATTCCTCCTATTATCATACTTAAGTAATTGAGCTGTAGGTCGCCTATTAAAATAGTAGATTTCGTAAAAATGGTTTCTAGACCTAACATTCCTCCGCTAATATTTCCGGCTTCATAGGCAGCATTTCCTATTAATATTGCTGAAAGGATAAGTAGTATGGCTATGATTCGTATTGTTTTAGAAGGTATTTCGCTTCTTACTGCTTCCGCTAAACCTTTTCCGTACACCAGCCCTAACCGAATGGCCATTTCTTGCAATACAATTGTGGCAATGATTGATAAAACCATCGCCCATAACAATGTAAAACCAAATTCAACTCCGGTTAAAACACAGACGGTAACCGTGCCCGGTCCTATAAATGCCGCTGCAATTAAGGCACCCGGACCAATATTTTTAAATATATTTTTCACCTTTATTTTTGGTTTTGTTCAAGTGTGTAAATAGCAAAACTCGCCAACCAATGACCGCCTTCGTAGGTGTCACCTACTAAATTGGGATATGAATATGAAATATGTTGATTTGCCACATTTTTTAGATGGTCATATTCTGGATATTGATTTGCCAAACCATACAACACCCAAGCTCGGCTAAAATTAAGCCCATCCAGATGAACCAACTTCCCATCACTCCTATCGCCTACTTTACCAGGTTCAAGTTGGTAATTTTTATTTTCTAAAGCTGGTAAAAAAGAATCTAGCCAATCTGTAAATTCTTTTTTGGGAAGTACGCGACGCATAATATCCACCTCTTCTAAACAAGGTGATAAAAAATCGTATCCGCTAGGTTCCCAAGTAATCGGGCAGTTTTCATCTTTTAAGTAAAATTCTTTGGCTCGTCGCTCAATTAAGTTTTTTAATTCTGTATCGTTAGTCGTGTTTGCATAGTCCCATGCAAAGGTCAACCCAAATGCTGTGTTGGTGTGTTCTCCCACCCGTATGGGATATACTAATTTGGGTAAAAACTCTTCATATTTTGAAACAATATCATCTACTAACGGTTGTAAATTTTGGGCCAATTGTTTTCCCATTGGATCTTCCCAAGTGTATAATGCTTCGGAAAGTTTTAACAACCACGCCCAGCCGTAGGTGCGTTCGTAGCTTTTATTGATGTCTTTTTGAAAATATTCTAATTCTTTTGAAACATTTTTAGGTGTGATGTTTTTCTGAAGTATTTCTTTAACCTTATCTGCCTTTTCCATATCTGGAAACTGTTTTACCAATGTCACCATTGACCAATAGCCATGAACGGCACTATGCCAGTCAAAACACCCATAAAATATTGGGTGCAACGCTTCTGGTGATTGTAAATCTTCATCACTACCTATCGTTTGCCCTAATTTATTAGGATATTCGGTCTCTACACAATGCAAAGGAAGTTCTATTAATTTATTGGCTTCTTCTATCGAAAATACGGGTGCTTGATATTGCTTAACTGCCATTTCAGTTTGTGTTTTTTCTTTAGTTTCAATTTTCTTCTCTTCTTTAGAAGAATTACAGCTTACAAGTATAGAAAGCAAAAAGAGCAAGGAAAGGACATTTTTCATAGTAGGATATTTCAGAAACAATTTCTATTAAAATCTTAAAGATATTAAATATAGTTTCCATTTAAGTTTCAGAAACAAAAAAAGGGATACCGATTGGCATCCCTTTAATATTTAAGTGAATTCTGAATTACATTTTAACGTCTTCCAGTTTTACTTCTTCACCTTCTTTGTTGATTAATTTTACTTCATCAAAATCCATATCTTTAAATTGAGTGAACTGTGTTTCAGCATCACCAACAACCAAATAAGCCATTTTAGACTCATCTAGGTATTTGTTTGCCAATTCTTTATGTTGCTCAAGTGTCATGTTTTTAACAATCGACTCTTCTTTTTCAATATAGTTTGCAGGAAGATCGTAACTGCTCATTTCTTGAAGCATTCCCAATAAAGAGAACTGCGTTTCAAAACGACGTGCGTTCGATTTTATCATTGCATTTTTAGTGAAATCTAAGTCTTCTTTGCTGATACCTTCTTTGTAGTTAGCAATTTGATCTTTGAATATCTGTACAGACTCTCCCGTTGTATTAGTTCGAACACTTGATGAAGCCGTAAATTTTCCTGGTATTTTACTTCCGCTAAAACCTGTACGTGCTCCGTATGTGTATCCTTTTTCTTCACGAAGAATAAGGTTTACATTTCCGCTGAAAGAACCACCTAACTTATAGTTCATCACCTCAGCAGGATAGAAATCTTCATCGGTACGTGGCAAAGCGATATAACCAATATTGATAACCGATTGCTTAGCTTTTGGTATATCTACAAAATACAAGGAAGCTTTATCACGCTCCTCTGGCATTGGATATTCTGGAATGGTGACTTCCTTGGCTGCCCAACGTTCTTCTAAGCTATTTAATTGCTTTAAAGTTTCGTCTTTATCTATTTTACCTACTACGTGGAAACTACTAATTGATGGCGAGAAATTATTGTTATAGAACGATTTTAAATCTGACATTTCTATTGCTTCTACAGATTCTTCTGTTCCGCTAGTTGGAAGACTGAAAATGTGATCTTCGCCATACAATAGTTTATCATAAACGTTACTAGCTACTCTATTTGGATTAGCTGCACTACGCTTTATTTGATTAATTGTTTTGGTTTTAATACGACCTAATTCTTCTTCATCCCAACGTGGTTCCAATAAAATTTCTTCAACTAAATCCATTGTTTTATCAAAGTTACGTGTTAAGGTATTTCCGCGTATTACAATAGATTCATTTGTTGTGTACATATTAATAGAAGCCCCCAACAGATCGATTGCTTCTTCAAGCTCTTCTGGGGTTTTGTTTTGCGTCCCTTCCATTAAAATATCTGTCATAAGGTTTGCAACACCATTTTTGTCTTTATCATCCATTAAATGTCCACCTTCAATCACTAAACTGAAGTTAACCGTTGGGATTTCATTTTGCTCAATCCCATAAACTTCTAATCCGTTTTCCAGTTCAGCTGTCCATGTTTCAGGAATACTCAACTCTGGTGCTGGGCCTTGCTCTGGCTGTACCGAACGATCAAAGTTTGAAGGTGTTTTAGCAATTTCTTCATTTGAATCTTCAACCTTCTTCGCTACATTCTCTTTAATCTCCTCTTCTACAACTGGTGCTTTTTCAGAATTTTCAGCGATCAGGTCCATTTGTCCTTTTGGCACGAAACTCGTTAGCACAAATGGCTTGTCTTTTATGTATTCGTTGTATACACGCATCACATCTTCCTTAGTAACTTTCTTGATGTTTTCGATATCATCTTCAATAAAACCAGGGTTACCAGTAAAGGTATTGTAACGTGCTAATTGGAATGATTTTCCTAACACACTGCTAATGCCATTATAAAAATCGGTTTCCAATCCAGCTTTAATGCGTTCAATATCGCGATCTGTTACTCCTTCTGTTTCAAAAAGGGTCATTGCTTCGTTAATTCCAGCTTCTACATCATTCAAATCTACACCGTTGTTAGCTGTAATGATTATATGAAATTCCCCAGCCAATTCCTGTGAATTATTGTAAGCGGTAGTTCTGGATGTCAGATCTTTTTCTTTTACCAGCACTTTATATAAAGGCGCTTTTTTTCCATCTGATAATATTTCAGCTAAAAAATCTAACGCGTAAGCATCTTCAGTGTAATGCTGTACTGTTGGCCACACCATATTTAATTGTGGCGCATTAGCAAAGTTATCTTCGTGGTACAAGCGTTTTGTTTCAGCAATGGTAACTGGCTTTGGTTCCATTTTTTCAACTTCTTGGCGTTTTTTGATTTCACCAAAATATTTTTCAATCATTTCTTTAGCTTCAGCTGTTTCAAAATCACCTGCTAAAACCAATGTCGCATTGTTAGGGCCATAAAAACGGTCATAAAATTCGCGAACATCTTCTACTGTAGCATTTTGAAGATCT
>DEXR01000052.1:36353-37042 GCA_002364245.1 Flavobacteriaceae bacterium UBA3179 | reverse complement strand
TCTCCAATAACTTGCCAATTGTATGGGTGCCCTTCTGGATAAATGTTTTTATCGATTACCCAACCTGTATGCCCGTAAGGGTTGTTATCTACACGTTGTCTTTTTTCGTTTTGAACCACTTCTTGTTGGTTGTAAAAAGCAGACTCGGTTACTGTGTTAATTAAGTAACCCATACGGTCACTCTCTAACCACATTACCATTTCCATAGCATTTTTAGGCACTACTTCGTAATAAATAGTTCCATCTTTCCAAGTACCACCATTTAAGGTTCCACCGGCATCTTGTATTTTTTTGAAAAACTGATCTTGTGGAACATTTTCAGATTCTTGAAATAACATATGCTCAAATAGGTGAGCAAAACCAGTACGTCCGGTCTTTTCACGGTTAGAGCCTACACCATATTGAATGGCAACCGAAATAATAGGGTCGCTTTTATCTTGATGTAATACGACATCTAGACCGTTTTCTAGTTCGTACTTTTCAAAATCGACAGAAAGAGAAGCACTTTCTTCTTTTGTTTCTGTTTCTTCATTTTTACAGGAAGTAAAAACAAAAGTTAGTAGCAATAGAGCTACTAATGAGGTTTTAAGGGAATTTTTTAAAAACATATTTTTTTGGTTTAATGAAGCGTTAAAGATACAATTGCAGTTTAGCCAAAATCTTAATAAATTGTTAAAAAAGATTCGCCA
>DEXR01000052.1:36018-36181 GCA_002364245.1 Flavobacteriaceae bacterium UBA3179 | reverse complement strand
GCTTAATAAATTGTTAAAATAGATTTACCACAGCCCTATTTATCTAAATACTAGAATCAATATTTAAAAAAAGTAAAATTACTTAATTACGAAAACTTAATAATTAATCAACCAAACCACCCATCTCGATCCAAGCTTCGATATTGAATAGCTTCGGAAATAT
>DEXR01000052.1:0-35847 GCA_002364245.1 Flavobacteriaceae bacterium UBA3179 | reverse complement strand
ATTGAATAGCTTCGGAAATATGATTTCCTGTTATGCTTTCTGAGTTATCTAAATCTGCAATCGTTCTAGATACCTTTAAAATACGGTCATAAGCACGAGCTGAAAGATTGAGTCGTTCCATTGCGGTTTTTAATAATTGTAATGAAGCTTCATCCAACCTACAAAACTCTCGTATTTGTTTTACTCCCATTTGAGCGTTGTAGTGTGTATTTTTAAACGTTTCAAACCGTTTAGATTGTAATTTTCTTGCTTGTGTAACTCGTTCACGTATGATGATGCTCGATTCCCCTTTTCGGTCTTCGCTCAATTTGTCAAATGGAACTGGGGTTACTTCAATATGTATATCAATTCGGTCCAACAAAGGACCAGAAATCTTGCTTAAGTATCGTTGCATTTCAGCAGGCGAAGATGTTACCGGTGCATCGGGATCGTTAAAATATCCACTAGGACTGGGGTTCATACTTGCTACCAACATAAAACTAGACGGGTATGTGACCGTAAACCTTGCTCTCGATATAGTAACATCTCGATCTTCCAGAGGTTGGCGCATTACTTCTAGTACGCTTCTTTTAAATTCAGGTAATTCATCTAAAAACAATACCCCATTATGTGCTAATGAAATTTCACCCGGTTGTGGGTATTGACCGCCTCCTACCAACGCGACATCGCTAATTGTGTGATGTGGGCTCCTAAAAGGCCGGGAAGTCATTATCCCACCTTTTTCTTTTGTTCGTCCCGCAACACTATGAATTTTTGTTGTTTCTAGAGCTTCGTTTATCGTCAATGGTGGTAAAATACTAGGCAGGCGTTTAGCAAGCATCGTTTTTCCAGAACCGGGCGGACCTATTAATATAATATTATGACCTCCAGCTGCTGCAATTTCCATACAACGTTTAATACTTTCTTGTCCTTTTACATCACTGAAATCGAATTCGGGATTTTCGAGGTGTTCATAAAATTCGGCTTCCATATCGACAATGGTTTGTTCTAATGGAATTTCAGCATTGAAAAAGTCGATTACTTCTTTAATTGTTTCTACTCCATAAACTTCTAATCCATTAACAATGGCAGCTTCTTTGGCGTTTTGCTTAGGCAAAATAAATCCTTTAAACCCTTCTTCTTTAGCTTTTATGGCAATAGGTAAAGCCCCACGAATGGGTTGTAAGCTTCCATCAAGAGATAGCTCCCCCATTATTATATATTCTGAAAGTGGATGGTTTTCTTTAATCTGCCCAGTAGATACCAATATCCCAATCGCCAAGGTAAGATCATACGCAGAACCCTCTTTCCGAAGATCGGCTGGCGCCATATTAAGTGTTATTTTTTTTCCGGGAATCTTAAACCCATTGTTTTGTAGGGCTGCAGCAATACGATAATTGCTTTCTTTAATGGCATTATCTGGCAAACCTACTAAGTGGTACCCTATCCCTTTATCTGTATTTACTTCAACGGTAATGGTTGTGGCTTCTACACCAAACACAGCGCTCCCGTATACTTTTGTAAGCATATTTTTCAGAATTTAAAATAGGGAGTTGAATAAAAAGGAAAGATAGCAATTTTTATTTATATAGTTTTTTGAATTGACGACATCACTTCATCCACCAACAATCTATATAATCAGTTAGCATATGAAACAACAGACCTACAGCAATAATCCGCGTTTTTTTGAAGAATAAAAGTATAAAGTAAACGCCGATAGCATAATAGGAATGCAATGGATGAAACCCAATACTACACCTTCCGGAAGCAAAAATAGGGTCTGCCAATAAGTGATCTATATCGACAACCATCGTGGCGATCATAATAAGCCAAGCTTTTTTCCAATTGTTTCTGAAAAAAATCCACGCTAATAAACCTGGTGCTAAAAAATGAAGTGAGTAATGAACAATCGTTTGAAGCATATTTATTAGTTAATCTTCTGAATACGTTAAGGTTAATGAACGGTTAACGAAGTGTTTTTTAACACCCTCTGTTCCCAGTATTGGTTATTTTGCAGTAATATTAATATTAAAACTTAACTTAATGAAAATTTTTACACAAACTACCCGTATTATCGCTTTAAGCGGTTTCTTTCTTTTAGGGGCTTTGTTTACCGCAACATCACAGACTTTTGAATACAAAGACTCTGGTACTGATTTTATTTTGTTCGACATGAGTATTCCTCCCGGGCAAAACACTGTTGCATATGCAGCAGGATCTCAAAATACACAAAATTCAGACGGGATAATTATTAAAACCGAAGATGCAGGCGAAACTTGGGAGACCATTCTTCCTGCTTCTGGAACAGTTCCTGGTTTTGAAAAAATTGAGTTTATCAATGACGATAAAGGTTTTGCTGTGGGCTACAGTGCCTTTAAAACCGAAGATGCAGGCGAAACTTGGGAAGAGATCACTATTGCAAATGATGTTAATAGGTATGCTTCACTTGAATTTTATAACGAAAATATAGGTATTGCTACAGCATTCGTTAACGTAGGCGTTGGTTTTGAAGTGTATGTAACTAATGATGGCGGGGACACATGGAACGTTACCAGCGGTATCAACAATATTGGTTCTATCTCTTTAGATTATGCAGATGAAACAACTTTGTTTTCTGTGGGTAATAACCAAATAATTAGTAAATCGACAGATGGAGGAGATACTTGGGAGGTAATACGTACCGGTACTCCACAATTTTTTAATGTTGAAGTTGCTTTTAAAGATTTAAATAATGGTGTTGTATCTGGAGAAGATGGACAATTATTAACTACTCATGACAGTGGTGAAACTTGGGACGAATTTTCTACTGGTTACCACAACTTTTATGGACTTACTTATATAGGTGATCAAATACTTGCTTCGGGTACTGATGAAGATGTGTATATTTCACAAGATAATGGCTCTAACTGGGATCTAGTGTTTGATGGCGATGGTACTGCTACCATGTACGAAATTCAACTTTTTGAAGATGGTTCTGGTTTAATCTGTGGTTCACAAGGGACTATGTTGAGATTTGAAGACGTTATACTAAATACGAACACTCCAGATACTCCCGAAGGAATTGCACATTTTTATATCCCAAGTACAAAAGAATTGACCATTGCTTCAAAAAATAATACAATTGAAAATGTGACTATTTACTCCCTTACAGGAAAATTAGTAAAAGAAGTTGCCAATACATCAAATACCGCAATTATAAATACCTCAAGCTTAGCCAACGGTACTTATGTTGTTACTGTTTCTGTAAATGGAACGGCTAAAACCATAAAATTTATAAAGCACTAAAATAAATTAGAGTTTAGATTAGTGTTAAGGGGCTGAAATAATTTTCAGCCCCTTTTTTGTATCTTATAAAAGTGGGGCAGACTTCTATTCAATGATTATTGGGGGCACTAATTCGTTTTTAATTGCAAATATAACAAGGCCTGCCACATTTTTAACTCCAGTTTTGTCCAGCAGGTTTTTGCGGTGTACTTCTACAGTCCTAGGACTTATAAATAGTTTTTTACCAATTTCAGCGGTTTTGTGTTGTTTACATATTAACTCCAAAACCTCCGTTTCCCTTTCGGTTAAAAAGTCGCCGTCAAAAACGGTTTTATCATTGTATTTGCCACCCTTCTTTTTGCTGTTAACTACTTCCATTACGTGCTTATCATAATAAAAACCATTATAAAACACTTGTTTTATGGTGTGCAGTACTTTTTCAGGTGGGGAGTTTTTCACTAAGTAAGCACTGGCTCCTACATCGATCATGTTTCTAATGAAAGGTTTGGTGTTGTATGTTGTAAGTGCAATTATACCTATTTCCCCATAAGCCTGGTGTATCGCCTTTGTGGCCTCTACGCCATTGAGTTCGGGCATTTTTATATCGGTAATGATTATATCGGGTAATTGCTCACAACTTGCAAGATAGTCTAGCAACTCACTACCGTTACTGGCCTGATATATAATTTCTATAGCCGAATCACGGGAGAGAATATGCACCATCCCTACTCTAAACAGTTCTTCATCATCTGCAATTACTACGTTAATTTTCATCGTTACCGGGGTTTAAGGCTAAAGTTACAGAAATTCCATTATTTGGAGAGGATAATAAAGTATGAGTTGCATTTAAAATGGCAACACGGTTTTCAATGCCGCTCATCCCCAGTCCTTTTGATTTTTTAGCTGTTGAAACATCAAACCCTTTTCCATTATCGGAATAGTACAGAAGTAGTTGTTTTCCTTCCATTTCGGTTTTTAAAGTTAGATTTGTTGCTTCAGAGTATTTTATGGAGTTATTGAACAGCTCTTGCACAATACGAAATACATGTAGCTCTTTATCTTTGCCAAGAAAATGTTCTGGATATTGTAAATTACAATCTACCTCAAAGCTATTGGTTTCGGCAACTTCTTCGCACAACTCTTCTAGGGCAGCTTCCAACCCGAATTTATCTAAAGTAGGTGGCAACAAATCGTGAGCAATCTTTCGGGAGCTTTCCAAAACGTTTCCGGTTACCTTTAAAATACTAGTGGCTATTTTGTTTGTTTCTTCAGAAGAAATATCTTTTAATGACAACATGTTAGCATTTAATGAAACAATGTTGAGTTTTGAACTAATGGCATCGTGCAAGTCTTGAGCAATTCGCTTTCGCTCCTCTTCTTGGGTGATTAGGGTAGTTTGTAGTATTTTTTTTTGATTGGCAATTTTCAAGTTTGCCTTTTCCAGTTCACTTTTAATAATCCGTTTTCTTGAAAAGTAAAAAAACAAAATAATAGCTACCGCCATTGCTACCAAAAGGGCAATGGCAATGAGGATAAGGTCGACTATTTGATAGTCTTCTTGGAATAATAATTCTTCCACCATGTCACGAAGATAAGAAATTGAAGTCCAAGATAGAGTACATTATTTAAGTTCAATAATAGGTGATAACCATACTCTGTAATTAATTCCATATTAAACACGAGGTTACCAGAGGCAAAAATTAGAATACTAGACAGTAAATAGAAAAATAGACCTATGTTAATGATAAGAAATTCATTTGTTTCGTGTAGGTATTTATAAAAAAAGAGAACTGAATATATTACAATAATACCCTGGGTGATTGTAACGCCTAATGGATTGTAGCGAAAAAACATAGCTGGGGTTTCAATAAACTGAAATGTGATAATCCCTAGAACTATCCCCAAAACAACATACATCCATTTTTGTTTCAAAAGCTCAAAATAAAAAAATGTAAGAAAAATAAACTGCAGAATGTAGTAAAAATGAAAGAGAAAAAGATTGTTGTTTATTGGAATAATAAGTTTGAGGTACGATGCATTAAGCTGTATAACAGCTATTACAACTAAATAAACTGCGAATATTTTAAAAGCCTTGTTATTTTCTTTCAGCCAAAATATATAAAGAAGCGCATTTAATACACAAAATGCTATGGCTAAATCACTTAGAATATCAAACAACGTATCCATTAGCTTACATAACTTATGGATTTTTTCCTAAAATTTCTATACCAAGCGATAAAAACCAAAATTTGAAAAATAATATAGAAAACACTATTCAAGGTTAGCAATAATATATAGTCTTCTTTCGAAATTAAATCGAAATTGAACACTAAATTTCCCGATGCCAAAATTAGACTACTACTAATCATATATAGAAAAACGCCCAAGTTGATTAACAAGAACTTTGAATCTTTTTTAGTCAGTGAAAAGTAAAAGTATAATAGAGCATATACTGCAATAATCCCTTGCGTTAAGGCAATACCGATAGAATTATATTTTAAGAATAAAGAAAAATCACTTACATATTGATACCCTAAAAAAACAAGTACCAAAACACCTATATATAAAAGTATTTTCAATTTCAGTAATTCACGAAAAAAAAGGGTCAAGACTGCAAATTGAACAATAATATATACATTAGACATAAACAGATTATACCCTGAAATTAAATGTATACTATAACTAATTACTTGAATAATAGAAATCAACAACAGGTAATAAGTGAAAATTTTAAAATCCTTACTGTTATAGGTAAAGCTTTTAAAAAAGAAACAAGTATTAATAATAACAACTATTATCCCTACTTTTCCTAAAACTTCAAATAGTTCCATTCAGCACTTTAATTCAAAGGACTTAAAGGATCGGAGGCTGGTGGGTCTGGGTAGGTGAAATCATATAGTTTACCTCCTGTTTGTAAGCCGTTGTATCCATTTATCATATCGCGATAAATAATACTACCATCATGTTGATCGTCAGGCTGTGTTGCTACAAAAATTAATTTTTCTTCATTGGTTGTAGGATCTACTCCTAAATAAGCACGGACCTTTTTTGTGCCTTTTTGATCTTCCATTTCATCTAAAACAGCTTGCAAATCTTCTGCAGGTATTAAAAATCCATTGCATTCATTGTGTTTATTGTAAGTAGATTCTACGGAGCGCCATTCGGTGGTCCAATCTTGGGCTGTTTGTAATGAAATTGAGTTGTCTTGTTGGCTCATAAATAGAAATTTTGGTTAGTAAAGTATAAAAGTAAGAAACCTTTTTATGAAAACTAACTTAAATTAACCTCATATTTATGGACTTTGTGGGTCATATTTGAAGATGTTATTGAAATTTCATCATCCGCTTGATCCATTTCAATTTTCTATTGGTATGAGGATAGTATTTTATGGGTAATTCTAACCACGTAGGTTTGTCAAGAATACTTTTATAGTGTGTAAAACAGTCAAAACCTGCTTTACCGTGGTAGTTACCTATTCCACTCTGCCCTACGCCACCAAAAGGTAGTTTTGGATTCGAAATATGCATCACGGCATCATTTATTGCTCCTCCTCCAAATGTAATATCATTCAATATTTTATGTTTTGCTTTTTTATCCTTGGTAAAAACATAACAAGACAATGGCTTCGGAAATTTTCGCACTTCAGTAATTGCTTCATCTATATTTTTATAACCAATCACTGGTAAAATAGGACCGAAAATCTCTTCTTGCATGACGGGATCTTCAAATGAAACATTTTGAAGAATTGTAGGCTGAATGTAGCGGTCTTTTTTGTTAACCTTTCCGCCATAATACACTTGATTGGGTTTTATCATTGCGGCTAAACGGTCAAAATTATCGTTGTTGATAATCTGAACATAATTATCGTTTTCAAATTGAAAGTGTTCTTCTTTAATCTCCGCTTTTGCAAGTTCTAAAAATTCTTCTTTTACCTTTTCATGTACCATTACATAGTCTGGTGCAATACACGTTTGGCCTGCATTTAAAAACTTTGCCCACATCATGCGTTTTACCGTCATTTTCAAATTACAATCTTCGGTAACAAATGCCGGACTTTTACCACCCATTTCCAAAGTTACAGGCGTCAGATTTTCAGCAGCAGCTTTATAGACAATCTTCCCTACTTTGGTGCTTCCAGTAAAGAATATTTTATCAAAATTTTGTTTTAAAAGCTCTGTAGTTTCAGAAACGCCGCCTTCAATCACTTTAAATGCATTGGGGTCAAAATTTTCATTAACCAATTTTGCCATTACCTCACTTGTTTTTGAAGGTAGCTCACTGGGTTTTAAAATCACAGTATTTCCTGCTGCTAACGCTGCTACAACTGGTGCAAAAGAAAGTTGATACGGATAGTTCCATGCGCCAATTACTAAGCAAACGCCTAATGGCTCAGGAATGATGTAACTGCTGGCTGGAAAGTTTAATAAATTAGTGGAAACTCGTTTTCGGCGAGACCATTTCTTTATATTGCCTTTAGCTTCTTTTATATCGCTGTACAATAAAGCTAGTTCACTTACATAGGTATCAAATTCAGATTTTTTGAAGTCTGTGTAGATAGCTTCATTTAAAAGTGATTCATTGTCTTTTAAAACAGCTTGTAAGGCATCAAGCTGTTTTATCCTAAAGTCAATGTTTTTTGTAGTGTGAGTATTGAAGAAAGATTTTTGGTCTTCTATTATCTGTTTCATGCAATGTTGTGTTTCTGAAAAACTTCAAGATAATTAAACTTATTTCAGAATTTTCATAACAACTTGCTAAATCAACCTTTTTCCCGGTTTATTACACGATACTCTTCATAGCATTCACTAATGGCATCCAGTATTTGAAGATCGTTTGCCGTTTTTATAAAACTTTCAGAATAGTTGCAATTGTTCAATATTTCATCAATATCAACCCGTTCTAATTGTAGTACAGCCATTAAGGTCTCCCGGTCGTACTTACTTGCCAATAGATTTCTAATCTCATCGTCTTGTTTCATTTTACGGAGCTTTCGCATCTGTTTAGGCCGTTTTCCAAAGACATTATAGAGAAAATCTGCCGGATTGAAAATTGCACTCAACACCTTGGTAACAGCGCCTGGCTGTTTGCTTCCGCCCTCATAACCAGAACTTAAACCAGATATACGGTATCGATAATTATCGTAAATAGGAATAATTTTAGCATCCACCTCTACATATCCAGTGAGTTGTACTGGTTTTACAACAACTTCTTCAAGTGCGATACCTAATTCGGTCATTTTTACTTTAATATCACCAAACTTTAACCAGTCATTTGTCACCCGAACCCTGATGGATTTATACCCTAAATAACTAAAGTATAATGTGTCGTTAACCTTGGCACGGATTGAAAAGTCACCCTCAATATCAGTAGTTGTACCAATAACTTCATTTAGATTAACAATGTTCACATTTTCTAAAGGCTCATCGTTTGCACTACTAAGCACCTTTCCTTTAATTGGTTCGCTTTCTTGCGAAAAGGCAAAAGCTGTTAGTAAACAAAATAATAAAAGTAGAATGTGCTTTTTCATAACTAATTGGGGTAAATTTATATAAGATAGACGATAAATCCGTGCCAAAGTTTCAAAAGTAGGCTAATTTATTTTTTTTAGTTACGTCTTCTACGCTTTCCTCCTGTACCTTTTCCTGAAGGACGTTCACTTCTTCTACGGCTTTTTCCTTTAAATTTGGATCCACCGCCATCAAAACTTTTTCCGCCTCGGTTTCCTTTTCCACGGCCCTTACCGCCGCTTCTTCCGCCACTACGTCCGCCGCCTTTTTTACGACCGTCCTTACTTATTTCTACTGAAATATTACGACCATCTAACTTGAAGTCGTTAAATATGTTCATCACCAAATCTTGATGCTTTTTATCAGTATTGAAAAAAGAGAATGAATCTTTTACATCAACGCGGAATACATCATCTTGCCCTAAATTAAGTAAATCTTTTAAGAAATCTTTCAGGCTCATCCAGTTAAAGTCATCGCGCCCACCAATATTAATGAAATAACGCACACTGTCTTCGCTGTTCCCTACCGAAGTATCACCTACAGCAGAGTTTAAGTCCTTCTCGTTTTTATAATAATTGTAAAAACGGGTAAACTCTACCGAAAAGACTTTCTTAATCAATTCTTCTTTACTGAAACCTTCCAGCACTTCGTTGATATTTGGAAGATAAGGATCTATTTCGTGGTTTACTTCTGTGTTCTTTATACTATTGGCCAAATGGAACAGTTGTGTTTCACAAATTTCCATCCCGCTTGGAACTTCTTTTTTAGTAAAACTTCTCTGAATGATTTTTTCAATGCTCTTAATTTTTCTAAGTTCACTTTTTGAGACAATCACCATAGAAACACCACTCTTACCAGCACGACCCGTACGACCACTACGGTGTGTATATGTTTCAATTTCATCAGGTAATTGGTAGTTGATTACGTGTGTAATATCGTCAACATCAATACCACGTGCAGCAACATCGGTCGCAACCAACATTTGAATTTGACGCGTACGGAATGATTTCATTACCAAGTCACGCTGATTCTGACTTAAATCTCCGTGTATTGCAGCTGCATTGTAACCATCTTCAATTAATTTTTCAGCTACTTTTTGAGTATCTCGTTTGGTACGGCAAAACACTACTGAAAAAATATCAGGATTCGCATCGGCCAAACGCTTTAATGCTAAGTAACGATCTCTCGCATTAACTAAATAGTATTCGTGCGAAACATTTTCGGTACCTACGTTTCTGCTTCCCACGGTAATTTCAACCGGGCTGTGCATAAACTTTTTAGCAATCTTTGCAACGTCTTTTGGCATGGTTGCACTAAAAAGCCACGTGCTTTTATCTTTTGGGGAATGTGATAATATTTCAGTAATATCTTCGTAAAAGCCCATGTTGAGCATTTCATCAGCTTCATCTAGCACACAATATTCAATTTTTGAAATATCGATCATCCCACGGCCTATCATATCTTTCATTCTACCTGGTGTAGCAACAATAATTTGGGCGCCTTTTTTAATTTGGCGTGCTTGATCCGTAATGCTTGCACCACCATAAATGGCAACTACGTTAAGGCCTTTTTTATGCTTTCCGTAGCTTTCCAGTTCTTTGGTTATTTGTAAACACAGCTCGCGTGTTGGCGAAAGGATAAGCCCTTGTGTAGTGCGGCTTTCTATCTGTATTTTTTGAAGCATTGGAAATCCGAATGCAGCTGTTTTACCGGTTCCGGTTTGTGCCAAAGAAACAATGTCGGTTTCTCTTTCAAGTAAGATTGGGATTGTTTTTTCTTGTACGTCTGATGGGGTTTCAAAACCCATGTCGGTAATGGCCTGAAGTAAGTTGTCTTCAAGGCCTAATTCTTTAAATGTAGCCATAAAATGGTTTAAAATGTTTGCGTGTTGGTTGGAAGCAAACGACTATTAAACCTTGGGCTTCTCTTCAACACAAAACCCTCACCCTGAGAATTTTTTTTGAAGCGGCAAAGATACTATTAACAAATAACTTAAACATGCTTTGGAGTAGTTATTTTATATTTTAAAAAATTAAAAACAAATAACTCAATATCAATCCCTAAGATATTCTATAAGTTGGTGCATGGCTTTACCTCGATGGCCTATCTCACTTTTTTGGGTTAACTTCATCTCGGCAAAAGTCTCTTCAAAACCATTTGGTTTAAATATTGGGTCGTAACCAAAACCACCTTCGCCTCTTTTTTCAGCGGTAATTTCACCTTCACAGATACCCAAAAATAATACTTCGGAATTGTTCAATGTTAAGGCTATTGCTGTTTTAAATCTGGCAGATCGGTCTTTCTTTCCGTCTAGATTTTTCAAAAGCTTTTCAATATTCGCTTCTGAACTTTTATCCTCACCTGCGTAGCGAGCACTATACACACCGGGTTCACCATCTAACGAAGCTACTTCCAGTCCAGTGTCATCTGCAAAACAGCTTAAATCGTAATTGTCGCGCACATAATTAGCTTTTAAAATGGCATTGCCCTCAATGGTATCGGCCGTTTCAGGAATTTCTTCATTGCAACCAATATCGGTCAGGCTTAATATTTCAAAATGATGCGGAAGCAAGGCCTTTACTTCTTTCAGTTTATTTTTATTGTGCGTGGCAAAGACTAATTTCATTATTTGTTTTTTAAAATTTCTGAAAAGAAAGCGGTTATTTTTGTGAATGCAAAGCTACCCTATTTCCCTCGCAATCTATAAAAGCAGCCATAAAGCCGTGCTCTGGAGAAATTTCGGTCTTTTCTTGATAAATTTTTCCTCCAGCATCTTCTACTCTATCAAGTTCAATTTTAACATCTTCACTATAAAAATAAACCAACGGCCCTTCTTGGCTAGGAATATAACTTTCCTGCTCTATCAATGTACCGGCAGCGCCAGGAGCATCTTCAGCAAAAGGAAACCAACCCATTTTAAGTCCACCAAAATCTACCGGTTTTATGGTTACATTGAGTACTTTTTCATAAAATGTAATGGCACGCTCCATATTATTGACAGGTATTTCAACCCACGCGAAAATATTATGTTTCATAATGAAATTGTTAGGTTAATACTATTGCAAAACTCTAATTTACAATTTTTTTTGCTCGTGATATCGCTTTATTATTTTTTCGGAACTCTTTAACGTGTTCTTTGTCCACATCAACTCTATTTCGTGCTTCTCTTCTTCCGAAAGTTTCCAATCAATAGCACTTTGTTTTAACCTTGTCACTACATCTTGTAAAATAATAGCTGCGGAAACTGAAATATTTAGGCTTTCGGTAAAACCATACATTGGTATTTTTAAATAACCGTCTGCTTTTTTCAAGACGGTATCACTTAACCCCTCTCGTTCTTTTCCGAAGAAGAAAGCGCTTTTTTGGGTTACATCGAAGTCGTGCAACAGAGTCGATTCATTATGTGGCGTGGTGGCGATAAGTTGATAATCTTGACTTTTCAAGTTTTCCATACAACTTGCAATAGAATCATACCGGTTTAAACTCACCCACTTTTGAGCACCCATTGCAATTTCCCGATCCACACGCTTTCCGAGTTTTTCTTCTACTACGTGCAGGTCTTGAATACCAAAAACATCGCAGGTACGCATGACGGCACTGGTATTATGCAATTGATAGACATCTTCAGTCACGACAGTAAAATGACGGGTTCGTCTGGCCAAAACTTCTTTAAAAAGTTCTCGGCGTCTATCGGTAATATGGTTTTGTAAATATTTTAAAAGTTGGGAATCCAATAGAAATAAGTATTTTTAGAAAAACGAAGATATAAAAAATAGATTAATGAATATTGTAGTCTTAACTGGTGCCGGAGTAAGTGCAGAAAGTGGAATAAATACCTTTAGAGATAGCGATGGCCTTTGGGAAAATCACGATATTATGGAGGTGGCTTCGCCTCAAGGTTTTGCTAAAGACCCCGAATTGGTATTGGCCTTTTACAACAAACGGCGCAAACAGTTACTGGAGGTTCAGCCCAATGCAGCCCACAAGGCCTTAGTTGAATTAGAACAAAATCATGACGTAACCATCATCACCCAAAATGTCGATGACCTACACGAACGGGCAGGAAGTACAAACGTTGTTCACTTGCATGGCGAATTGCTAAAAGTTCGTAGTACAGGCAATGAAACCACTGTTCTAGAGTGGAAAAAAGACCTCAACCTAGGCGATTGTTGTGGTGAAAACCATCAATTGCGTCCGCACGTAGTTTGGTTTGGTGAAATGGTCCCGATGATGGATGAAGCAATGCATTATGTAACAGAAGCTGATGTTTTAATTATCGTTGGTACGTCTATGCAAGTATATCCGGCCGCCGGGTTGCTTCAATTTGCTTCGGAAAACGTACCTATCTTTTTTGTTGACCCTAATCCATCTATTTCTTCATCAGATCGAGTTTCTGTTTTTGCTGAAAAAGCATCTACAGGAGTTCCTAAAGTGATTACTGAAATTGAAAAAATGGCTGTTTAATGAGTTCTTCTGAATTATTACAACAACTATCTTATACAAAAGCATACCGAAAAAACAGGTTAGATGCTGCACATTGGGTGATTGCACATCCTGAAACATTTGGTGAACTACTTACTTACTGTCTTACTGCAAAAGATGATCTATCATACAAAGCTGCTTGGGTATTGGAATTTGTATATCTAGAGAAACCAGAGCTTTTACTACCTCATTTAGATTTCTTTTTTGAAAAACTACCTACCATAACCCGTGATCAAACGCTCAGACCGTTGGCACATATTTGTGAAATGATTACTATTTCGTATTACAAAAAGGAGGAAGAAGAATTACGCTTACAGTTTACCGAAGCGCATAAAAAAACAATGACCGAGTGTTGTTTCGATTGGTTGATAACCGATAAAAAAATAGCCTGCCAAGCACGTGCAATGACAGTATTATTTCATTTAGGTACCGAGTTTGAATGGATACACCCTGAATTACAGCAAATCATTGAACAAAACATTTACTTAGGCAGCGCTGGGTATAAAGCTAGAGGGAAAAACACGATTAAGCAGATTATTGCCTTTCAGAAAAAAAGACCTACAAACTGAAGTGAAAATCGAGCCGTTAGGTGTTAAAAATTAGTATCTTTGCACCTTTAAATTTCAACCCATGGCTAGCAACGCATTACAAGCAATTTCACCAATAGATGGTCGATATGCATCGAAAACAAAAGATCTCGTTCCTTTCTTTTCTGAAGAAGCACTTATAAAATACAGAGTACAGGTAGAAGTGGAGTATTTTATCGCTTTGGTAGAACTTCCATTACCGCAATTAAGCGATTTTGATACATCAAAGTTTGAAGCACTACGGAAGTTGTACACCAACTTTTCCACAGAAGATGCTCAAAAAATAAAGGACACCGAAAAAGTGACCAACCACGATGTTAAGGCGGTTGAGTATTTTATAAAAGAAAAGTTTGACGGCTTGGGATTAGAAAAATCTAAAGAGTTTATCCACTTTGGTTTAACATCGCAAGATATAAACAACACTGCCATTCCGTTGTCTTTAAAAGAAGCCATGAACGAGGTCTATGTACCTTTGTTATTGGACGTAAAAAAGAAACTTAAAGAATTGGCTGAAGACTGGGTAAACGTCCCAATGCTAGCGCGCACACACGGTCAGCCGGCTTCCCCTACCCGTTTGGGCAAAGAAATTGACGTGTTTATTACGCGAATTGATGAACAATTCGATTTATTGGACAATATTAAAAGTGCAGCCAAATTTGGTGGTGCTACAGGGAATTTCAATGCCCATAAAGTTGCTTATCCTGATGTAGATTGGAAAGCTTTTGGACACAATTTTGTACAATCTAAATTAGGATTACATCACTCCTTCCCTACCACGCAAATTGAGCATTACGACCATATGGCGGCTTTGTTTGATTGCCTAAAACGAATCAATAATATTTTAATCGATCTGGATCGTGATATTTGGAGTTACGTATCAATGGATTACTTTAAACAGAAAATTAAGAAAGGCGAAGTAGGTTCTTCGGCTATGCCACATAAAGTAAATCCTATCGATTTTGAAAACAGTGAAGGAAACTTAGGCATCGCCAATGCTATTTTTGAGCATCTTTCAGCTAAATTACCTATTAGCCGTTTGCAACGTGACTTAACCGATAGCACTGTGTTACGAAATATTGGTGTGCCCATTGGACATACCCTAATTGGTTTTCAATCAACGTTAAAAGGTTTGGGTAAATTATTGCTGAATGAAGCCAAATTTAATGAAGACCTTGAAAAAAACTGGGCGGTTGTAGCCGAAGCCATTCAAACCATTTTGCGAAGGGAAGGCTATGCAAACCCATATGAAGCATTGAAAGGCTTAACTAGAACAAATGAAGCGATCACAAAACAATCGATGGCCGATTTTATTGAAACCTTAGAGGTTTCCGAAGGGGTTAAAGAAGAAATGAGGGTTATAACCCCTTCTAATTATACGGGAATTTAATTTCCCAATACCTAATATGAAAAAAGCTTCAGAAAATATCTGAAGCTTTTTTTTAAAATATAGTATAAAGTGTTACTGTTTAACAGCTGTACTATCGCTTCCTATACTAAGGATATCGCCTATTCCGCTCAACTGGTTGATGTTGATATCACCTTTGTCAATAGAGTTCATCAACTTCATCATTTTATCTGGTTGCATATTGTCACCCAATAACCTGAATACGGCAAAACCTTTTTCTTCGTCACTGGCAAAAACAATCAATTCATCAATAGCGTCTTCTTCACCGGTGTATTTTAAAGTAGCGCCTCGGTTGTTAGACCCCATTTTAAGTAAGGTCTTATACTTTTCTTCAGCAAGTATTGACTTTACTTTATCCTTTTCGGTTTGATAATCAGTTCTATTTTCACCTTTTAAAGGGAAAGCAACCACATTTATCTTTTTTACACTCTCTAAAACTTCTTTTTCTTCCTGTGTAAAATCACTGCCTTCACTTTGCAGTAAGCTGGTTGCCAAGTCTACTTTTAAAAACTTATCATCATCTTGTTTATCTACCAAATACTGTTGTAAAGATTTAGAATTATTACAGGAAAACAAGGCAAGACTTGCTAATGTAGCGGCTAAAATATATCGTGTAAGTGTCATGGTTATTGTTTTTTCTTGTCAATATTCTTCAGTTCTTCGGTACCCGGTACATTAAGGTCTTTTGTAAGTTTTGATACTTTTTTAAGATCGATATTTCCGGTAATGCTCATAATTACGGTACGTTCTTTTCCGTCAAGGTCTCCAGTAAGGTGCATCAACAATTCGCTAACGTGATTTGTGTCTTTCCCTTCTTTTGAATAAAATTTAATGTTTTTACCATCATCTTTTACCCGCATTAATTCAGAAAGTGAAGAGGATCCGGAAACGTATTTTGAAACCGCATCGTTCATTTTTGAAGCTACTGAAATATTATCGGTTGTAAATATTTTGATGTTATCTAGGTTATTTACCAGCTCTAAATATTCTTTTACTTCGGGGTCGTTTGAGTCAAAATCCATTTTACTAAGGAGTTTGAACATGTTTTTAGTAGCTACAAAAGAGGTTACGTCTTTTTGATCTTCAAATACATCGAAAGCATTTTGTGCTGATGCAAGAAAGGGTGCTACCAATAAAGCGATTAAAATTAGTGACTTTTTCATAAGTGTTTAATTATAGATTATTTTAAAATTTTGTTTTTGGTTAGTGTAAAGGTTGAAATATGCGTGAGCTCTTCGGCTCCTTCGTTAAAGTTTTTAGACATTAGCTGCATCGCTTCCCTTGTTTTTTGAAAAGCGACCAAAGCTTCTTGTTCTTCTTGCGTTAATTTAGGTTCAGAAAAAACAAATCCTGCAACGCCAATAGCAACTAAAACAGATGCTGCTATACCATACCACCATTTTTTATGCAATTGTTTTTGTTGTGGTAGTTTTACTTCTTTAGCTGATGTTTCTTGTTTAGCGGCTGTTAAACCAGCAAACATTGGTTGATACATAGCTAAATGGGGCGCTACTGTATCTTGAGCAAAATAGGCTCGTAAAGTAGCTTCTTCAGCAAGACTGGTGTTGCCTTCAAAATAGGCATCCAGTAATTTTTCTATTTTAGCTAATTCCATAATTGTGTTTTTTTATCAATTGTTCTCTAACAGCTTTTCGGGCTCTCGATAAGTTTACGCGTACTGCGGTTTCATTACTTTCTAGCATTTTTGCGATTTCTGAAAATTCAAATTGTTCTACATCTCGCAATTGTAATATAATGCGTTGTTGTTCTGGCAAGGTTTCCATTATTTTAAAAACCAATTGTACACCATCATTCGCTTCAATTTTCTTTTCTACATTTTCTGAAGTTTTATAATTGCTGTGTACAATTTTCAAATTAGAAGCCTCTTTTGATTTTAACCGGTCCAAACAATAATTTTTTGTCATGGTCACGGCAAAAGCTTCCGGGTTTTTATAGGTTGAAATTTTATTTCTTCCTTTCCATAATTTCAAATACACTTCCTGTACGGCATCTTCAGCTTCATCTCCAGAAACAAGAATTCGTTTTGCAAGACGGTACAACTTATCCTTAAAAGGAAGCACGGTTGCTATAAATTTTTTTTGTTTCATTTTTTGGTGGTTGTAAAAAGCTGTTTTATGGCTCTCTATAATTACGACGAGCTACATTAACTTTTGTTACATTCTTTTTTCAGAAGTGATAATTTAGGCTTAAAAAGACCAACTTATAGTATATTTGGGTTTTAAATTAATCTTTTTTCGGCTCTAAACCATTTTATAAAATGCAATATTGTAAGTATTTTAGGGTTATGAGACTAAACTTTTAAACCCCAACACCTTGAAAAAGAGCATACTTTTACTTTTAATTTTTTGCGCAGGATTAACAACATCTTGTTTTGAAGATACCGATGATAACCCCCGAGCCGCTTCAGAATTAGAAATTCAAAACTTCATTTATCGCGGCCTTAATTTTTTCTACCTCTATAAAGCCGACAAACCAGAGCTTGCCGATGATGCTTTTGCCGATGAGCAAGAGCTGAACAACTTTTTAAGCAGCTATGATTCACCTGAAAGTCTTTTTGATTTTTTAACGGTACCTCAAGATCGCTTCAGTATTCTGGTAGATGACTATATAGAATTGGAAAATGAGTTATCTGGGGTTTCCAAAAGCAACGGAATGGAATTTGGACTGGTACGCTACCCTAACGACCCCACAAATGTATTTGGCTATGTTCGCTATGTCTTGCCCGATACTGATGCAGAAAACGCAGGATTACAACGTGGTGATATTTTTAATACCATTGATGGACAACAGATAAACGAAAATAATTTTAATACATTGCTATCGCAAGATACGTATACCATTGGTCTAGCTACTTTTGATGGCACAACTATCACTTCAACCGGCGAAACAGCATCATTAACTAAACAGCAATACACCGAAAATCCTGTTTATATAGCAAAAACATTAGACGTTCAAGGACAAAAAATTGGGTATATAATGTACAACTCATTCACGAGGGATTTTGATAATGACCTCAACGCTGCTTTTGGAGCTTTACAAGCAGATGGTGTAACCGATTTAGTTTTAGATCTTCGCTACAATGGTGGTGGTGCTGTGGAAACAGCCGTGGACCTCGCCAGTATGATTACCGGACAATTTAACGGCGAGCTGTTTTATACCGAACAATGGAACCCAGACCGTCAAGAAGAATATGCCGAAAATGGTCTTTTCGATGCAAGCATAAGCGATGGAACTGCAACAAATAGTTTACAATTAACCAATGTTTACATATTAACGACCGGACGAACCGCTTCAGCAAGCGAATTGGTCATTAACAGTTTAAACCCATATATTAATGTAGTACAGATTGGCCAAAATACGACTGGGAAATTTCAAGCTTCTTTTTTGTTGTACGATGCACCAGCTCCCGGTTTTAGACGCAGTCAAGCAAACCCGAATCACACCTACGCGATGCTACCGTTGGTGTTTAAGACTGCCAACGCTTCAGGAAATACGGATTATGTAGATGGGTTGACCCCAGATATTGCCATAGATGAAGACTATGCCAATTTAGGTACGCTGGGCAATGTAAACGAACCTTTTCTTGCCACTGCCCTTTCCGAAATAGTACCCGGCTTTCCTAAACCTGCTTCACGAAACGTTTTTAGCGATTCAGAAGAAATTTCTGAAAGCAAAGCTAACTCGCCTTTGTATCAAATTATGCTGGCAGAACATTAAAATATAAAGCGCCGATTTTTAAAACTTTAAAAACTCGGCGCTTCGCTTAACA
Organism: Flavobacteriaceae bacterium UBA3179; assembly: GCA_002364245.1. Lineage (GTDB taxonomy): Bacteria > Bacteroidota > Bacteroidia > Flavobacteriales > Flavobacteriaceae > Marixanthomonas. Next base: position 16,833 of record DEXR01000052.1, on the reverse strand, counting down.
CTATAGATTCAAAGTAAACCCTGTGTGGATATTTCTTCCGCGACTTTGGTAGCGGTACAATTCTTCATATTCTTCATCAAAAATATTGCTCACGCCTGCAAAAAGTTTAAGGTTTTTGGTTACTTGTCCGTTAATTTTAAAGTTTAAAATCCCATAACTCTCTAACGTAACGATTTCGTTCATAAAAGTGTCTGGGTTAAAAAAGTTATCCTCACGTTCACTTACATATTGATAATCTAGCCCTACATAAAAACCTTTACTTATAGAATAACCAATTGAAGCATTTAGTTTATGCTCAGGAATACGTAATGCAAAACGTTCATCTGCTTGAGTATTGGTATAATTTGCTTGAAAAGTTACCTTGTCACCAAACTTTTTATAAACTTCAACTTCAACACCACTTGTGGTAAATGTTTCATCAATATTCAAGTACTGTGAAATAAAAAGGTCTGGGTCGATGGTCACAAAATCCACATAATTTTCTTCTTCTCTATTGAAATATAAAGCGCTCACGCGGAAATCTTTTTTCGATGAAAACTCCAAGCCACCTTCAATTGTTCTATTTTCTTCAGGTATGAGTTCTTCATTTCCGTAAAGTGGATCATACAGTTGAAATAAGGATGGTGTAATGTAGGCAGTGCTGTAAGAACCTAATGCCTTTAAGGTATTGTTCCCAAAATCGAAAGCGTACGAAGGGTTTACATTATACACTAAATGAGTATCATAAACACTATGGATATTTAACCTGGCGCCTGCATTAACAGTTAGACCAAAATCTGAAATATATACAGCATTCACATAAGGATCTATAATATTAAATTTTGCAGTGTCCTCATCCACATCTTGACTAAAGTCAGTTTCCCCAAAAGGAATTGAGAACGAATTAAAGCTACTGAAATTTCCATTCAAGCCCACCACAACTTGCAACTGATTGGTAAAACGGTGGTTTAAATAATTATCAAAAGTATACGAGTTTGAGTCATATTTTGAAGGAAACCCGGACGCTATTTCTCTTTCTATCCACGTATAGCTATCGTTAAAAACATAGGTTCCGTTTTTATATTTCCACTCAAAATGGCCACCGGTTTTTAATTGTTCGCTAATAGATTGGAATTCGGCATCTGTAAAATCAAAATCATCAAAACCTGCTTTGAATTTGTCAAAACTGAAAAATTGACTCACTGTAATGTTTTCAGAAATATGGTACCCTAAATTTATGCGTCCGTCGTAACGGTTAAAAACATCGCTTTCAAACAAGTCTTCACCTTCTGGTGTCGCAATAGCCGAAAGTCCGTCTGTATATCGATTGCTAAAACTCGTATTGTAGAAAAATTTGTTCAAAGTTCCATTAACACTTGCGTGGCTTGTAAAAGACTGAAGACTTGTGTTTTTATCACTTTCAGTTGGTCTATTCGTGCTCAAGGTGGAACTTATTGTAGCGGCGATAGGTTCTTTCGAAGCTTTTTTTGTTGTGATGCTAATTACGGCAGTTGCAGCTCCAGAACCATATAAAACGCTCGAAGCCCCTTTTAAAATTTCAATTTTCTCAACAGAAGTAGCCGGAATCAATCGCAAATCGTAATCATTAGCAATTTGCGACGGGTCATTCAATTGTACGCCATCTACCATAATGACCACTTGACGGTTTCTCCCTCCCCTCACGTAATAATTAAGGTTTTGACCATCATTGCTTCGAGCACCATTAATTTCGATACCCGAAACGGTGTTCAGCACATCGGCAACAGATTGTCCTGAATTGTTTTCAAGGGTTTCTTCAGTAATGGTAACAACTGTTTTTCCACTGTTTTTTCTGGCAATTGGTGTTTTGGTGTCCAATTCTACGGTGTCCAGTCTCTCTGGATTTTTGTTTTGGGCCAGCGATACGACGCTCGCACCAAGGCATAACGCCACAAGCACATGTTTTTTCATTTTAAAAGGTTAAAACGGAAAAAGAAAGAAGAGTTATTAAAAGCTGCTTTTGCAGTTGTAATTAGTCTTCCCAAACCTTTATCCCGAAAGTTTGACAATTGGTTGAATGTTGGCAGGTCTCCTGGCTTACCTTTTATATGAACCTTCCCGTGCGATTAAAAAGCACAGTGGTGAAGTTTTCATAATCTCAATAGTTTTGAGATGGCGTACAGTTGCGGGAACAGCTTCGGATTATAACCGAATTCCCTTTTTAAGAGAATTTTCAATCGTTGTTGAAAATACTCACCAAAATTCAAGGCAAAAATAAGATTTTATTTTCGTTGCACCACCCAAACAAAAACCTTTATTTTTGGATATGCAAAAAATCGTCTTACTTACCTCCGTCTTGTTTCTTCTTTTTTCTTGTAAAGAGAATAAGCAATCTACCGATAAAGAAACAGATAAAGCATCTATAAATGAAACTGAAAAGCAGGTTGAAATTAACCATGCCAAGGGTTTTTCTATCAATGTATACGACGGCTACAAAGTAATTACCTTAAAAGAACCGTGGCCTGATACCGATATTGAGTTCAAATATGCTTTGATTGAAGAACAAGGATCTCTTCCGGAAGATGTAACGTTTGACGCCGTTGTTGAAGTTCCTATAAAAAACATTGTTGTAACCTCAACAACACATATTCCTTCGTTAGAGATGTTAGGCGAAACAAATTCGTTGGTCGGGTTTCCAAACCTATCTTATGTTTCTTCTGAAGAAACAAGAACTCAAATTGATAAAGACAAGATTCAAGAACTGGGGAAAAACGAATCCATCAATACCGAAGTACTGATCGACCTAAACCCAGATTTGGTAGTAACTTTTGCCGTAGAAGGAAATAATAAAACGGTTTCAACCATACAGAAAACTGGAATTCCGGTTTTTTATAACTCCGATTGGACTGAAAAGTCACCTTTAGGAAAAGCAGAGTGGATTAAGTTTTTTGGTGTTCTATTCAATAAAGAACAAAAAGCCGATAGTATTTTTAGGGAAATTGAAACTGAATATCTTTCGGCTAAGAAAAAAGCTGCTGCGGTTTCCGTCTCACCAACTGTTTTAAGCGGTGCTATGTACAAAGATGTCTGGTATTTGCCAAATGGTGAAAGTTGGGCTGCCCAATTTATAAAAGATGCCAACGGAACATTTTTATGGGAAGATACCAAAGGCACGGGTAGTCTTTCTTTAAATTTAGAAGCCGTTCTGGAAAAAGGTAAAAACGCCGATTTTTGGATTGGTCCCGGACAATTTTCAAGCAAACAACAATTGAAAGATGCCCACTCAGTGTACACAGAGTTTTTAGCCTATCAAAATAATAACATCTACACCAATACTACATTGGTTGGTGAAACAGGCGGCGTAGTCTATTACGAACTTGCCCCTAACCGACCCGATATTGTGTTGAAAGACATCATCAAAATCTTGCATCCAGAAGTGTTGCCAGAACACGAATTATACTTTTTTAGTAAATTGAAGTAAAAGATGCAGACTGTCCAAACATACCGTGCTTATTTTATAGTACTCTGCTTTTCTTTGTTTGCAGTTTTTTTATTGAATATAAGTTTAGGCTCTGTTTCCATCCCTCTTGATGAAGTAATTAAAGGTTTTTTTGGCGGCAACGCTTCAAAAGAAACTTGGAACTACATTATTATCGATTACCGCTTACCAAAGGCCATTACTGCAATTTTAGCTGGTGGCGGACTCGCTGTTTCAGGATTGTTAATGCAAACCTTATTTAGAAACCCCTTAGCTGGCCCATTTGTATTGGGATTGAGCAGCGGAGCGAGTTTAGGGGTAGCACTTTTAATTTTAGGCGCTGGAGCTTTTGGAGGTTTTCTAGGAACTGCCTTGGTAAGTGAATGGAGCTTGGTTATTGCATCGGCACTCGGTAGTTTTTTAGTGCTTTTAGCCGTTTTAATGGTAACGTTTCGTGTAAAAGACACCATGGCGATATTAATTATAGGATTGATGTTTGGCAGTGTTACAGCAGCAGTAGTGGCTGTTCTGTCCTATTTCAGTAATGCTGAAAAACTACAACAATACATTTTTTGGAGCTTTGGTAGCTTAGGCAATCAGTCCTGGGAAGGTATATTACTATTAAGCTGTTGTACCATTTTAGGAATTTTAATTGCTTTTGTAAGCAGCAAATCATTAAATGGGCTTCTTTTAGGCGAAAATTATGCAAAAAGCATGGGCTTGCACATTAAACGCACCACGCTATTAATCATACTGGCAACCAGTATTTTAGCAGGGAGTATAACAGCTTTCGCTGGGCCAATAGCGTTTGTGGGTTTAGCAGTACCTCACATTACGAGGCAATTTTTTAAAACGTCCAATCACTTGGTGTTGATTCCAGCGGTATTGGTTTGTGGCAGTGTGTTGATGTTGCTTTGTGATACTATTGCACAACTGCCTTTTAGTGAATACACCTTACCCATCAATGCTATTACTTCGCTTGTTGGAGCACCAGTAGTAATTTGGTTATTGGTTAGAAAACGTAAATTATTGTTTTAATGACTTCGGAACCGAAACATATCACGTTAAAGGCACAGGATTTAAGTGTAGGATACTTCAGTAAGAAAAAGGAGATATCCATTTCAAAACACATTAATTTTAGTTTTTCTGAAGGGGAGCTTATTGGTTTAGTTGGTGCCAACGGAATTGGTAAATCCACATTATTAAGAACGTTAGCCGGCATGCAACCCAAGCTTTCAGGAAACATTTTAGTTAAAGAAAAACCCTTGCAAGCCTATTCAACCTTAGAACTAGCCAACCAAATAAGCGTCGTTTTAACCGAGCCGCCCGCTTCTAAAAACCTAACTGTTTTAGAATTGATTTCTTTAGGAAGACAACCCTACACGAGTTGGATGGGAACATTAAGCGAAAAAGATAAAGTGGCAGTAAACAAAGCGCTTCAAGCCACCGAAACACAGGAATTAGCTCATAGAAAGTGTTTTGAGCTAAGCGACGGACAAATGCAACGTGTAGCGATTGCTAGAGCGTTGGCACAGGATACACCCATCATTATATTGGATGAACCCACAACCCATCTCGATTTATACCATCGTGCGTATATTTTAAAATTACTGAAGAAACTCGCTTCAGAAAACAAAAAAACAATTCTCTTTTCTACACACGAAATCGATTTAGCCATTCAGTTAAGTAATAAAATGATGGTCATGACAGATAAGGCCAATTACTTTGATACGCCTTGTAATTTAATTGAAGCGGGGCATTTTGACGCTCTCTTTCCGAAGGATACCATTCATTTTGATAAAACTACTGGTAGGTTTAGTATTAAAAAGTAACCATTTTTAATAAGTCTCCTTGTTATTTTTCATGCTGTAATTTTCAATTTAGTATCTTTACGATACTGATGATAATCGCTATTTATTAATTCAAAAAAACACCTGTTTAGGTAACTTTTAATGAACGAAACCTTACTTTTCCCAATACTCGCCGCTGTTTGTATTTTAATTGGTGCCTTTTTAGGCAATCGGTTTGCGCAGTTAAAACTTAAATCTGAAACCGGAAAACTTGAAGAACGCATCAATCAATTACTGAATCAAGAAGAAAAACTGCAAGAGCGTATTGGAACGATAGAAGCAGAACGGGAAGCAATTCGAAATGAAAAAGAGTCGCTTAACAATCAATTGGTACGCGTAAGTGCTGAATATGATAGCTTACAAAATGAACTCTCTAGAGAAAGAGAAAAGTTTAAAAGTTTTGAAAAAGATTTTGAAGATAAATTTCAAAATTTAGCGAATAGAATTCTAGAAGAAAAATCGACAAAATTCACCAAACAGAACAAAGAAAGCTTGGAAGTTTTGTTGAACCCGCTTCAAGAAAAAATAAAGGTATTCGAAAAACGCGTGGAAGACACCAACAAAGAAAACGTTGGCCGCCACAGCGAATTAAAAGAGCAGTTAAAACACCTCTCTGAGCTCAATCAACAAATGAGTAAAGACGCTGATAACCTCACCAAAGCTTTAAAAGGCGACAGCAAAATGCAAGGTAATTGGGGCGAATTGATTTTAACCCGAATCCTTGAAAAATCTGGACTAGAAAAAGATCGAGAATATACTATCCAGGATAGCCATACCACTACCGAAGGCAAACGATTGCAAACCGATGTGATGATTCATCTACCTGACGGAAAGAAAATGATTATTGATAGCAAGGTTTCACTGACGCATTTTGAACGTTTTGTATCTGAAGAAGATGAAGAACAAAAACAAGTACATTTAAAGCAGCATATTGCTTCTATTAAAAGACATGTAGAACAATTGAGTGCAAAAAACTATCAATATTTAATAGATGAAAGCCCTGATACAGTTTTTATGTTCATCCCTATTGAACCAGCCTTTGCTATTGCTTCTGCTCACGAACCTAATCTATATGAGCAAGCTTTTGATAAACAAGTGATTATCGTAACGCCAGCCACTCTATTAGCGGCCCTTCGTTTGGTAGATAATCTTTGGCAAAACGACCGCCAAAAGCAAAACGCATTAGAAATCGCTAAACAAGCTGGTGCTTTGTATGATTCATTTACAAACTTAACAGATGAACTTATTAAAGTTGGAAAACAAATAGGCACCGTACAAAACAGTTATGAAAGTGCGATGAAAAAACTCACCGGAAAAGGAAATCTTATCCGTCGAGTAGAAAAACTCAAAAAATTAGGAGCTAAGGCTAGTAAAACAATCGATAGCAAACTACTAAGTCGAGCGCAAGAAGAAGATGATGAATAGTCAATAATAGTATTTTAAACAGCTTTAAACTTTTACCTTATGAAAAAAATACTTTTTATCATCCTTGGCAGTCTCCTTGGACTCTACCTGCTTTATTTCGCTTTTATTTACTTTGCAACCTATAGTGAAGGGACACGTGCTGGAGAACTTATTAAGTTTAGCAATAAAGGTGTTTTAGTAAAAACCTGGGAAGGTGAAATAAGCCAAGGTATTAGTGGCGCACAAATATTTTCATTTTCGGTAATGGACAAAGAGGCCGAGGTAATTGAAAAGCTTAAAGAGTATCAAGGTAGTTACGTAAAGCTAACCTATGTAGAACGCTACGACACATTTTTCTTTTGGGGTGACACCAAATATTTTGTCATAGATGTTTCCGAAGAAAATTCACCACACTTTAATAGAAATTAAATGACCATAACCCATAAACACGTTGAAGAATCGCAAGTAACCATTTCTGAACTGATGCTGCCTTCGCATACCAATTTCAGTGGAAAAATACATGGTGGCTACATTTTATCGCTTATGGACCAAATTGCTTTTGCTTGTGCTTCTAAACACAGTAAAAACTATTGTGTTACGGCTTCGGTTGATACGGTAAATTTTTTAAAGCCTATTGAAGTTGGCGAATTGGTAACGATGAAAGCATCAGTTAATTATGTAGGTAAAACGTCTATGATAATTGGTATTCGTGTGGAAGCTGAAAACATCCATACAGGGGTTAAGAAACACTGTAATTCTTCTTACTTTACGATGGTTGCCAAGGATGACGATGGAAATAATGTTTCAGTACCTGGTTTAATTTTAGATTCTAAATTGGAAATTAGACGTTTTTTAAAAAGTGCACATCGTTTAAAAATTAAGCAACAAAAATCTCAAGATTTTCATTCTTCAAAATTTGAGGTAGAAAAGCATATAGATGAATTGAAAAACCATAACGTAATCGTTTCCTATAAAAAATAAAAAAAGCAGAACGTTATATGTCCTGCTTTTTAAAGTTATTCTACTAAGTTTTATAATTACCTGGTTAAATACATTTTTCTTCTAGAATATAATTCGTAGAATTCGTCGTCTTTTAAGCTATCAATAAACAAGATACTTTCTCCAGTACTTTTCATCTCTGGCCCTAGTTGTTTATTTACATTCGGGAATTTATTAAAACTGAACACCGGCTGTTTAATGGCATAACCATCAAGTTGTGGGTTAAAGTCAAAATCTGAAAGTTTCTTTTCGCCCAACATCACTTTAGTAGCATAGTTTACGTAAGGTTCTTTGTACGCTTTTGCAATAAAAGGAACGGTACGGGATGCTCTAGGATTCGCTTCAATAATAAACACTTTATCATCTTTAATTGCAAATTGAATATTAATTAATCCAACTGTATTAAGTGCTAAAGCAATTTTCTTTGTATGATCTTTTATTTGCTGAATCACTAAGTCACCTAAATTAAAAGGAGGTAGCAAAGCGTTTGAATCACCACTATGTATACCACAAGGTTCAATGTGCTCCATAATACCTAAAATATAAACTTCCTCCCCGTCGCAAATGGCATCGGCCTCTGCTTCGATAGCACCATCTAAATAATGGTCTAACAAAAGTTTATTATTTGGTATTTTCCGAAGTAAATCGACTACGTGCTCTTCTAACTCTTCTTTATTGATTACAATTTTCATTCCTTGTCCTCCTAACACGTATGAAGGACGAATCAATAATGGAAAATCTAATTGGTCTGCTAATTCTAAAGCTTCTTGAGTAGTTTCGGCAGTTCCGAATTCTGGATAAGGAATGTCATTTTCTTTCAAAATAGTTGAAAAACTCCCTCTGTCTTCGGCTAAATCTAAAGCCTCGAAGCTAGTTCCCATAATTTTAATTCCGTAGCGCTCTAGTTTTTCAGCTAATTTTAAAGCGGTTTGACCACCTAACTGAACAATAACACCTTCTGGCTTTTCGTGACGGATGATATCGTAAATATGTTCCCAGAAAACAGGTTCAAAATATAGTTTATCGGCGATATCAAAATCGGTCGAAACTGTTTCAGGATTACAGTTAATCATAATGGTTTCGTAGCCACATTCAGCAGCAGCTAAAACTCCGTGCACGCAACAGTAATCGAATTCAATTCCTTGCCCAATACGGTTTGGACCAGAACCTAATACGATGATTTTCTTTTTATCTGAAACTTTACTGTCATTCTCAACGTGGCGGTTACCATCTGCTGTTTCTACTTCATTCTCAAACGTTGAGTAATAATATGGTGTTTTTGCTTCAAATTCAGCAGCACACGTATCTACTAATTTATATACACGCTGAATTTTAAGCTCCTCACGCTTTTTATAAACTTCGCTTTCCAGACATTTCAACATATGGGCAATCTGGCGATCTCCGTAGCCTTTTTGTTTGGCTTCTAAAAGCAATTCCCTTGGAAGGGTATCCAATGTATGTTCTGAAATTTCTTTTTCAAGCAAATACAACTCTTCGTACTGCTTTAAGTACCACATATCAATCTTTGTGATCTCGTGAATACGACTTAACGGAATGCCCAATTGTATCGCATCATAAATCACGAATACCCGGTCCCAACTAGCGTTTTTAAGCTTGTCCATTATTTGGTCGTAATCGGTATAGCTTTTTCCGTCGGCACCTAAACCATTTCTTTTAATCTCAAGCGACTGCGTGGCTTTGTGAAGTGCTTCTTGGAACGAGCGGCCAATACCCATCACCTCTCCTACCGATTTCATCTGCGGCCCTAGAATACGGTTAGACCCTTCAAACTTATCGAAGTTCCAACGTGGAATTTTTACGATTACGTAGTCCAAGGTTGGTTCAAATAAAGCTGAAGTGGTTTTCGTAATTTGGTTATCCAATTCATCAAGGGTATACCCTAATGCTAACTTCGCTGCAATTTTAGCAATTGGATATCCGGTTGCTTTTGAAGCTAACGCAGACGAGCGAGATACACGTGGATTGATTTCAATTGCTATAATATCTTCCTTCTCATCAGGGCTTACCGCAAATTGTACATTACAACCACCTGCAAAATCACCGATATTTCGCATCATTTTAATGGCCATATCGCGCATACGCTGAAAAGCAGAGTCGCTTAAAGTCATAGCTGGTGCTACGGTAATAGAGTCACCAGTATGGATTCCCATAGGATCCATATTTTCAACAGTACAAATAATAACTACATTATTGTTTTTGTCACGTAATAACTCTAATTCATATTCTTTCCAGCCTTGCAAAGCCTTATCGATAAGCACTTCGTGAATAGGTGAAACTTCTAAACCGTGTGAAAGTGCTTCTTCAAATTCATCTTCTGTTTCAACAAAAGCTGCTCCCGCTCCACCTAAAGTAAAGGAAGCACGTATAAGCAATGGTAATCCAAATTCTTGAGCAATCTCTTTTCCTTGAAGAACAGACTTTGCTGTTTTTGCAGGTGCTACAGGAACACCAATACGTCCCATTAGCTGTTTAAATTCTTCGCGATCTTCGGTAATATTGATGGCATCAATATCAACGCCAATAAGTTTTACGCCAAAATCTTCCCAAATTCCTTTTTCATCAGCTTCAATACAAAGGTTTAAAGCCGTTTGTCCACCCATAGTTGGCAAAACAGCATCAATTTGTGGATGCTCCTTTAAAATCTTTACAAGCGATTTTGTAGTAAGCGGCAATAGATAGACGTGATCTGCCATGGCAGGATCAGTCATAATAGTTGCTGGATTGCTGTTTATAAGTATGGTTTCAATACCGTCTTCGCGGAGTGAACGTAATGATTGTGAACCTGAATAATCAAATTCGCACGCCTGACCTATAACTATAGGACCAGAGCCAATAATCAAAATGGATTTTAAGTTTTCGTTTTTAGGCATGTTTAAAGGAAGTTTTTATCTGGTATGTAAAATTACGAAGCATTAGGGTATAAAAAAAGGTGTTGTATAAAAACAACACCTTTATTATTTATAAGATATAAACATTATTTTTTGTGACGTGTTTCAGAAGACACAGATAGTTTCTTTCTACCCTTAGCTCTGCGGGCAGCTAAAACTTTTCTACCGTTTACTGAAGCCATACGCTCTCTAAAACCGTGTTTATTTCTTCTTTTTCTCTTTGATGGCTGAAATGTTCTTTTCATTGTAACTTAGGTTATACTTCTTCTGAAAAATTTTAAATAAGACCTCTGTTAAAAGTCGGGTGCAAATATACAATCATTTTTTAGGTTTCCAAATGGAAAATTAAAAAAATATTTATTTGTTTTTAGTACCTTTGCCAACCCTATAAAAATAGACTTTACATGTTCAACAAAAATATAAAATTAGTATTAGCTGCACTCGTTATTGCAGCAGCAGTTTGGCAGTTTTTTGAAAATAATATTGGAAATGGAATTATGTTGATATTCCTTTCATTAATATTCATCTTTCTATACTTTAAAAACGAAATTATACTACTTGCCTTTTTACGATTAAGAAAACAAGATTTCCCGGGAGCTAAAAAATGGTTGGACAAAATTAAAAATCCTGAGGCTTCTTTAGTGAAAAAGCAACAAGGCTATTATTACTATTTAAATGGTTTAATGGTATCGCAAACTAATATGAACGAAGCTGAAAAATATTTTAAAAAAGCTGTTAGTTTGGGATTAAACATGAGTGCTGATATGGCAATGGCCAAACTAAACCTAGCCGGAATTGCCATGACAAAAAACCGTAAGCGAGAAGCGCAAACCTTAATGAAAGAGGCAAAAGCACTTGACAAACACAATATGCTGGATGATCAATTAAAAATGATGAAACAGCAAATGAAAAAAGCTGGACAACCTAGACAACATTTTGGTGGTGGACGTCATGGAGGGAGGCGTTAAATTCTTACATTAACATACGTGTACACACGTACACTCTTACAAATATTTGCACTTTAACGATTATAGGTTTTGCTTAATCGAAAAAATGCTGTTTTCTCTTAACACCTTTATACCTTTGATGCGTTAATCATTTTAAACGCTTATGGGTAGAAAACTACTTCTTCTATTCTTATTGGTTTCATTTACAGCGCTCTCTCAAGAAGTTGAGCATGAAAACCTATTTTCTCAAGCGATTGGAAAAAATATTAAAAAATATAAAACCCAATCGAAGCAGGCTTATATTGACCAAAACTATGAGCGGGCAGACTTCTTGTTCGACTCACTCATAAACAATGTAGTTAACGGAAGTCGTCTCGACAACTTTAATATTCGCAAAACTTCAGGGAAAAAAATAAACTTTTACGATTTTGAAAAACCGGTTTTCCTAATAACTTATGCTTCTTGGTGTACTCCAGGAGTAGGGGAAATTCCAGCATTAAATAAAATTGTAGATGAAAATTATAAGGAAATCGATTTTGTTGTGCTTTTCTGGGATACTAAAAAGAAAGTAAGAAAGAAAGCTCGTAATTACGGTTACAGCAATAAAATAAACATTGTTTATGTAGATGAAACAGAAAACACCCACGACCATATAGTGGAAACTATGAAGCATAGTTTAGGGTTTCCTACGTCTTTCTTTATAGATTCAGATAAAACAATAATTGATGTAAGACGCGGAGTGTTACATCCATATAACGAAGCCTATGAAGTTTCATTTGAGATGAATTATGATTCATTTCACAATGGTATTTCATTAATCAAAAGTTTTGATGGAAACAACCAAAGCGATATTGTAGCAAAAGACAATCCGTAACAGGATAAACTAACCAAAGTTAAAAAGGCCGTTTACTTTTAAAGTAAATGGCCTTTGTCTTCTATTTTTTTTAATCTGTACTTTTACTTAGTAGGTTTATTATAATATCCCTTTTCTGGTATTTCAATAAAATATTCTTTACCCGAAGCGTTTTTTAAATACGTTTCGCGCAACCACGGATTGTGAATTTTTAATACCTTATAGCTAATACCAAACTTATCGGCAAAATCTGGAAAATCAGTTACCGCCGTATCCACTTTTACTTTATAGGTTGGAACTTGTTGGTATAAATCCTGCTCTCTGTAGTTAAACCCGTACTTCTTCGGATTTGAAAGGATAGTTTTAAATGCTAATATTCTAAATACGTAACGACTTGTTTCATCATTAAGAAGTACATCGTAATAATCATTTTCAGCTTTTTGACGGTCTATTTGCTTGCTTACGCCGTAGTTTCCTGCATTGTATGCCGCAGCTGCCAAAGTCCAACTCCCAAAGCGTTCTTTAGACTTTTTAAGGTACTCTGCCGCAACTTTAGTAGCTAATTCTAGGTTATATCTTTCATCCACATAATCATTGATCTCTAAGCCATATTCACGTCCTGTACTACTTAAAAAATGCCAAAAGCCAGCAGCGCCAGCTGGAGAACTATTGTTCATTAAACCACTTTCAGCTACTGCTAGATATTTAAAATCATCGGGTAGACCATATTTTTCAAGCATCGGTTCAATAATAGGAAAATATTTATTGGCCCGTTTTATTATTAACAGCCCATTGGATTGCCAATACGTGTTTACTAACAACTCCCGGTCAAATCGCTCTCGTATGTCGGGCTCATTTAAAGGAACGGGTTCTCCTGCAAAATCCATAGTTTCAGGAATTGGAAGCGCATATACGTTGTAGTCGTTTACTAAACTCTCTTGCATTTTTTCATTGACTTGCGGGCTTTGTTCCGCTTCATCAGTCGAGTGATCTTGTACTGCGTTGATAGACAAACCACTAATTACAAATAAAATAGCACCCAACCCTACTTTAGATAAAAAACTCATAACTTATTTTTTTTAAATGTACCTATTAATATACCCTTTTTAAAGAAATTAACGTGGTTTTAGGTAGAAATTATTTCAATTAATTTTTCTGAAACCTGCTTTCCTTTATTTAAGAGCATAATGTGGGTCCCGCCCTCTAGTTTAACACAATCGTCAATATTCTTAATAGGAAAGACCACATCGCTGTCTCCGTGAATATGCACGACTTCTTCCATCGGCTCTTCGCGTTGCCATTTTACCATATTTTTGATAGCCCAATCTAAATATCGCTTATCACGAACGTGAAGAAACTCTTGGTACAACTGAAGCCTTTTTTTTGATCGCGGACCAACCGAAAACTTAGTGAGATTATCTGCACTTAGTACCAATCGAGTAGGAATTAATTTATAAGCACCCGTTTTACGGGCAAATTTCATACGGGTAGGCAATTCTTTTTTAGATTTTACACTAGAGATGATAATCAAGTTTTTCAAGGTAAGGTATTGTGCCATTTCTTGCACTACTACGCCCCCAAAAGAAACACCTACTAAAACCGAATTGGGCTCTTTTACTCTTTCTGCCATTCTTTTGGCGTACAACTCTATAGATTCATTTTTTTCGGGAATCAACCACTCAAGCACATGGGTTTGAAAGCGACTTTTTGGAAGACGGATATTCTTGAAAATTTCTTTTCCAGCCGCCATTCCCGGTACAAAATAAACGTGTGTTATTTCAGGGTTCATACAGGATTATCGAAATTATTTGCGTTCGAGCACGGTATTTTTTTGTAACTTTGTTAGGCAAAGATACTATTATCTTATAGCTATTGGAGCATATGAAAAAGATTTTACATCCTGCTGAAAGTCGTGGAACGGCAAATTTTGGTTGGCTACAAGCCAGGTATTCTTTCAGTTTTGCAAATTATTTTAACCCAGACCGTCTTCAGTTTGGAAAACTTCGTGTTTTAAACGATGACCAAGTTGATCCCGCTATGGGTTTTGGCAAACATCCCCATAAGAATATGGAAATTGTCACTATTCCACAGTTAGGCGCTTTAAAGCATCAGGATTCTATGGGAAATAACGGAATTATTCATTCTGGTGATGTTCAAGTGATGAGTGCGGGTACTGGTGTTGAGCATAGTGAAATTAATGCTAGCACTACTGAACCTGTTAAATTATTTCAAATTTGGATTTTACCCGAAAAAGAAAATGTTTCCCCGCGTTATGACCAAAAACAAATCGATCCTTTATTAAAAGATAATTCATTCAGCACTATAGTTAAACCAAAATCTGAAGCTCAAGAAAACGAGTTATGGATACACCAACAAGCCTATTTTAGTATTGGTACATTTTCAGAAAAAACTGAAACTTTCTATTCATTATATAACAAATCCCACGGCGTATACGTTTTTGTAATAGACGGCACCATTCTTGTTAATAATGAAACACTTAACAAACGTGATGCCATAGGAATATGGGATACAGACAGTTTTGATATAACTGCCAATAAAAACAGTCGCGTTTTACTTATTGAAACACCAATGAACTAATTATAAAAAATAACTCCCATGATTGAAGATGTAGAGATTACCGATAACGAATTTTTAAGACAATTCGAACTGGAAATTGGAGATAATATGGCCCGAATAGAGTATGCACTGCAAGACCGTAAAATTTTCCTAACTAAATATGATATGCCTGAAGACCTGGAGGACCAAGGTTTTCGAGATATATTCATTAAAGCGGTTTTTGATGAAGTGAAGGACCGTGGTATCAGCTTGGTACCCACCAGCCCTGAAATAGCAGGTTTTATGCGTAAAAACAGAAGAAAGTATAGAGATTTATTACCCGTAGGGATTAGCATCTAGCTTGCAATCGCTTTTTCATTTACAAACTCAAACCGCACCAAACCATCTTCGTCAATTTCGGTAAGCTGAATGGTGTGCAGCGTATTAACCAGCTCCGGATTCCACGGAGCTTTTACTTTTACGTAGTTTTCGGTAAACCCATGGATGTACCCTTTTTTATTTTCGCCTTCAAAAAGAACCGTTCGGGTACTATCTAACTGACTTTCATAAAAAGCTCTCCGTTTTTTAGCTGAAAGTCCTCGCAACATTTTACTTCGCTTTTTACGTACTTTATTTGGAACTACGCCGTCCATTTCGGCGGCTGGGGTATTGTCTCGTTCTGAATAGGTAAAAACGTGTAAGTATGAAATATCCAATTCATTTAAAAAATGATAGGTTTCTAGAAAGCGCTCCTCTGTTTCGCCTGGAAAACCTACAATAACATCTACACCAATACAAGCGTGTGGCATCGTTTCTTTAATGCGCTCTACCCTATCTACATACAATTCGCTCATATACCGGCGACGCATCAGTTTTAATAGGTCATTGCTTCCACTTTGTAGTGGAATATGAAAATGCGGCACAAAGGTTCTGGATTGTGAAACAAAATCAATTGTTTCATTTTTCAAAAGATTCGGTTCTATAGAAGAAATACGTAAACGTTCAATTCCTGGAACTGTATCTAAAGCTTCGCATAATTCAAAAAAAGTATGTTCGTGTTTTTTATTTCCGAATTCACCTTTTCCGTAATCACCAATGTTAACACCAGTCAATACAATCTCTTTAATTCCTTGGAGTGAAATTTCTTTGGCATTCTTTAATACACTATCCATTGTATCACTACGAGAAATACCTCTGGCCAATGGAATAGTACAATACGTGCATTTATAATCACAACCATCTTGAACCTTTAAAAAAGCCCTAGTTCTGTCACCAACTGAATAGCTACCAACATAGAAGTCGGCATCTTCTATTTCGCAAGAATGTACTTCCCCAAAGTCATTTTTAGTTAAGTCATTTAAATAATCCGTGATTTTAAATTTCTCAGTAGCTCCTAATACCAAATCAACCCCGTTCACATCAGCTAATTCTTCAGGTTTTAATTGCGCATAACACCCTATTGCAGCGACAAAAGCCTCAGGATTCACCTTTTGCGCTTGTTTGACAATAGTTTTAAAGCGTTTGTCTGCATTCTCAGTAACTGAACAGGTGTTAATCACATAAATATCTGCTGACTCCTTAAAATCTACGCGATCAAAACCTTCATCTTTAAAACTTCTTGCAATTGTAGAAGTTTCTGAGAAATTAAGTTTACACCCTAAAGTATAAAATGCGACTTTTTTTGTTGGATTCATTCATGTACTTTTACGAAGCTGACAAATTTACAACATATTAGTGATATGCTAAAACCGTTAAAATTCATTTTAAACAGAATAATCTACTGCATATTGGTTTTGACGACATTGTCCTGTGCATCAAAAGAGAATTCTAACAAAGACCATCTCGTCTTTAAATACAACGAACACAAAAATATTGGATC
>DEXR01000026.1:846-27341 GCA_002364245.1 Flavobacteriaceae bacterium UBA3179 | reverse complement strand
ACAAACTTAGGATGGCTATAAGTGATTGCTTGTTATAGCCTACTTCTGAAAATCCTCGCGGATTTCCTATTCGGTTTTTATTTGCTAAATTAGGTGCTAAATCAGGCAACTAGCCATAACACAATCACGTTGTGCATAATTTTACAAGGTCAGGATTATATAATAGATTATAATTAGTAGCAATACCAATAGGCCAAAAGCCAAAAACTGAAGGGAGCGTTGAACACTCTTAAACTTGATAGCTGCGATTTTAGAAATAACGAAAATTTGTTGACCCAATTGATCAAACAGTTCTTTTTCATCTAAGCTTACTTTGTAGAATGTTTTTGAAAACTCTTTAATAGATCCAAACTTTGAAATAACATCTTTAAAAAAAAACAGGTTCTTATCGTATTTGGCTTCAATTCTAGGTATAAAACAACGTATGCTAAAATAAATAGAGATTACTATGCAACAAAACCATAAACCCAAAAGTATGTATAGAATTATCTTTCCTGGCGTTGGTGCTAACACCATGCCCAAACTTTGATATATGAGGTTTAATAAAATACCATAAAAAGAAAGAATAAGTCCTGCTTTTATTTCAGAAGCTTTTATTAAGCCAAACACATAATTGATGCTCCCCCAATAATGATCGACCAATTCTTCGGTGTGCGAAGGTTTTTTTATCTGTGCTTCTATTTCCTGTGATTTTTTTTGTGGATCGTTTGTTTCCATTGTATGCCTTTTTAAATTTTATACCCAGCTTCCGTCTCAATTCTACTCCAACACTTGATAAATGGTCATGGGCTTTGCTTTATTTTTTAAGGTTATATCCCCTATTTTTTCACACTTAAAGGATTCCTTCACTCTATTGTAACAGTCTTCACTAATTACAATCTGGTTTTCTTCGGCGGCATCTTGAAGCCTTGCAGCTGTGTTTACCGTATCACCTATAACAGTGTAATCCAACCGTTTTAAACTTTCTGAACCAATATTCCCCGAAATCATCTCACCACTTTTTATCCCAATGGACACCTTGGGCTTAAACTGTAACTTCCTACCAAAAGCTGGGAGGCTGTTTATCTTTCCGCAGACGGCCAAAGCAGCATCTATCGATCTATCTAAGTGATACTCGCCCGTAAAAACTGCCATAATCGCATCGCCAATAAACTTATCTATATACCCTTTTTGTTCCATAATTTCTTTTACCATAACATCGAAATATGAATTGATCATTGTAACTACCGTATCTGCCGAGGCAGTCTCACTAATAGCTGTAAAGCCACAAATATCCACAAACATGACAGTTGCTTCAATGGTTTCGTTTGCCATTATAGTAGATTCAAATTCCTTTTTGCCCATAAAGTTGAGTACATTTTCGTCCACGTACATTTTCAAGATATTGTTCTCCTTTACGGCCTGCAATGTTTCTTTTAAAAGCTTGGCGTGCTTTAGGGTTTTTTCCATCGTGAGTGTGAGGTCCTCAAAATTGATGGGTTTCGTTATAAAATCAAACGCACCACGATTCATAGCTGTACGAATGTTTTCCATATCGCCATATGCTGAAACAATTACCGATTTTATAAGCGGGCTCAATTCATTGAGCTTGGACAATAGGGTAAGTCCATCCATTTCAGGCATATTGATATCGCTCAGTACAATATCCATTTCGGGTTCAATATCTAACTTCTCTAACGCTACTTTTCCGTTTTCGGCAAAATAAAACTCATATTCGCCCCCGCGAATCTGCTTTCGGAATTTCTGCTTAATGAGCGTTTCCAAATCTGCTTCGTCGTCTACTACTAATATCTTTGCCATGATTTCTAGAATTAAAATTTATCCTTTTTAAAAAATTTTCTTTCAATTGATAAGCGTTCCTATTTCCTTTCGCAAGGATTCAAAATCAATTGGTTTGGTGAAAAATTCCTTAGCACCATAATCCATTGCCTTGGTGTAGTTTTCGGTGTCGCCATAGGCAGAAATCATCGACACATTAATGTCTGGAAATTCCTTTTTAATGTGCTCTAATAACACCAAACCTGTCATTCCTGGCATATTGATATCTGAAAACACATACACTACTTCTGGAGGGTCTTGGTTTTGTAATATATCCAAGGCTTCTTGACCTGAGAACGCAAAGGTTAACTCCAGTTTGTTATTCCTGATTTCTTTTCTGAATTTTTGACGGAACAGGGTTTCTACGTCCCGTTCGTCATCTACTATTAATATTTTCATGTCCCTATATATTTAAATTGGTAAATTAATTATGAATTTTGTGAATGAGTCTTCCCCTTTTTTTGACTCTATTTTTAAGCTGCCCCCATGGGCTTTTATAATATCGTTCGTGATAGACAGTCCTAAACCAGTGCCTTCAGTGCCTCTTTTGGTTGTAAAAAATGGCATTAATATTTTATCCTGAAGTTCTTTCGGAATACCAAAACCATTGTCTTGAATTTCTATAATTACTGTACTATTTTTTTCATAGCTCTTGATGGTCAGCTTAGGTTGATAGGTGTCTGCTGTGCCTTTCTTTTTAAGCCGTTCGTACATAGCATCAAAAGCATTATTGCACAGGTTGAGAATAACACGGCTGAAATCTTCTATAATAACAGGTACTGTGTGAATGGAAGTATCCAACTGAAAATCCAAGGATACATTCATCGGTTTTTTTCCAGCACGCATCCCGTGAAAGGCAAGGTTGACATATTCTTCAAGCATATCGTTTATATGCGAAGCTTCTTTTATACCATTGCCACCACGGCTATGTAGCAGCATGGATTTAACAATACTATCTGCCCGTGAGCCATGTTGATGTATTTTCTTTTGATTGGCCACAACATCTTCCAGAATAGCTTTAATTTCTTCTTTTTCCGGGCTGCCAGCTAACTTTTCAAGTTCTTCTTTAACCTCATCAATGAGTTCTAAATTCAATTCAGAAAAATTATTGACAAAGTTTAATGGGTTTTTAATTTCGTGGGCAATGCCCGCAGAAAGTTGTCCCAGCGATGCAAGCTTTTCTTGCTGAATTAATTGTTCTTGCGCAGATTCTAATTCTTTTAATGCTATTTGAAGTTTCTCATATGCTTCAGCGTTTTGCATAGCGACCCCAACATTGGCTGCAATTGTTTTTAATAACCGTAAGTCGTATTCATTAAAGCGGTTCTGCTTTTCTGTACTTTGAACACTAATAACACCGGTTGCAGTATCACCCACAATAATAGGAACACCAAGATAGGATTGCACCCATTTTCCTTTTTTCTCAGCCTTTATTTCCTCGTAAGCCCGTTCCATATCTTCATTGATGAGCAAGGGTTCTTTGTTGATGATGATTTTTTCTGTAATTCCATTACCAAACTCCCTTGAATTCGCATCATCTTCTCCGTACATGTATGGAAAGTGAAGCATATTGGCTGTTCTGTCGTGCAATGCCAAATACACAATATCCGCATTAAAGGTTTGAAGCATTTGGTCGCCAATCAATTTAATAAGGGACTTAAGGTCAAGTTGAGAAACCAAGGCATGACTAATCTTGTTGACGGTATGTAATTCGGTAGCGCGTTGTTTTGTTTCTTCAAGAAGCCTTGTGGTTTCATTAAAAAGACGAGCATTCTCCAAAGCTACCGTCATACTGTTTGCCAAGGTGCTCAACAACCTAATATCAGATTCTGAAAAAGCATTTTCACTTTCTACATTTTGTAAACTCACATATCCCCTTACTTCCTTACCTGCTATCATTGGCACATAGAGTGCAGACTTAGTAAATTGGGTGCCAGGGACAACTGTAGGAGCTTCTCCTGTTATTTTCGTCCACATTTCGTCTACATTTTCATGTAAGTAAATCGAATCTTTAGATGTGATTATTTTTTTTCTAAGTATATCAATGGGACGCGGTTTTAATGAAAACCGCTGACCGTCTTCAAAAATATAATTGAACTCTTCTAAACCTTCTTTGTGGTTAAAAGTTGAAATAGCAACTACTTGAGCATCGAATAAGGATCGTATTCGCTCACCTACCAGCTCGTAGATACCGTGCATATCCATTTCTGCAACCAAACCTTGTTGTACACTATTTATTACGGAAAGTTCAGCATTTCGTTGTTCGGCCTCATTGAAAAGTCTAGCGTTTTCTAATGCGACACTCATACTATTGGCCAAAGTGCTTAAAAGCCGAACGTCGGAATCACTGAATGCATTTTCGCGGTCTAGGTTTTGAATGCTTAAACATCCCTTTATGTCTGTACCAACACTCAAAGGAACAAACAGCATCGCTTTTGGCAAACGCGTGCCAGGTACCGCAACGTGCTTTTCGCCTGTGATTTCTTGTATTTTATTATCGGCATCTTCATTAACAAGCAAAAGGGACTTGTTTTTAATAATCCAATATCGAATTTGATTCAGTGGTCTCGGTTCAGGATACAAGCGTTCGCCATCTTCAAACAGATAATGAAAATGCTCCATACCGGTTTCTTGATTAAAAGAATATATGCCCGTAACCTGCGCATCAAAAAGATCCCGAAGGCGATTCCCTACCAGATCGTAAATTCCTTGAAGATCCATCTGTGCCACCAACCCTTGTTGCACACTGTTAATAACGGCAAGTTCTGCGTTTCGCTGTTCGGCCTCATTAAACAGTCTAGCGTTTTCCAGTCCAACGCTCATACTATTGGCTATGGTTTCCAATAGTTTAATATCATTTCTTGAAAATGCTTTTTCACGATCTAAATTCTGAATACTCACATAGCCAGACACATCATTTCTAACCACCATGGGCACCAATAAAATTGATTTTGGCAATCGAGTACCCGGAACGGCTTTCGCTGGCTTCCCAGAAATTTCAGCAACTTTTTCAGGTAAGTTTTTATCTATTAATATAAGTTCTTTTTTGGCGATTAAAAGTTTTCTAACTGCATCTAATTTTCTAGGTTTTGGATTAATTAACTCCCCATCTTCATACAAAAAATTAAATATCTCAATTTGTTTTTCATGATCGATAGTATATATACCAACAACCTGAGCATCAAATAAATCCCTTATTTTATCTCCAACCATATTGTAAATTCCTTGCATACCAACTTCTTTGTTAATGGCTTCTTGTATGCTGTTCAACAAGGAAAGTTCAGCCTCACGCTGTTTTAATTGATGCGTTAAGGTATCCAAGTTGGGTTCCGCTTCTATATTTTTGCTAATTCGATCCATATAAAACGATTAAAGGTTTTTATGTTTTTTTGTTGCGGGTAGTAAGACACTAAATGTTGTGCCTTTACCCTCTTCTGTCTCAACGGTAATTTTGCCTCCATGGGCTTTTACAATATCATAACTCATACTTAAGCCCAACCCAGTTCCCTTACCCGTAGGTTTGGTAGTGAAGAAAGGCTGAAATATTTTATCTACAACCTGTTTGGGTATGCCGTTGCCGTTGTCTTTTATTGAAATGGTTACACCTCCCTTGCCCCCCTCAAGGGAGGAAGTACTAATTGAAACCGTAGGCTGATAGTCTTTTTCTTTTGCTGAATTTCTTCTTTCGTTACAAACACTTCGACCGCGCTCAGCACAAGCATAGAAAGCATTCGTAATTAAATTTAAAATAACACGCCCCATATCTTGCGGAATTACCTGTACAAGACCAATGTTTTCATCAAAATTTGTTTCTAGGTTGGCGTTGAAATTTTTATCCTTTGCCCGTAAGCCGTGATAGGCTAAACGCAGGTATTCGTCTGCCAGTTTATTTATATCTGTGGGTTCTTTTTCGGCGGTTCTCGTTCTGCTATGTTGCAACATTCCTTTTACAATGGTATCGGCACGTTTACCGTGATGGTTTATTTTCTCAAGGTTTTGTTTTACATCATTTGCAATATGTTTTACCTCTTCTAGGTTACCTTTTGCCAATTCTTCCTTCATTTCTTCCAAAAGCTCGTTGCTTACTTCAGAAAAATTATTGACAAAGTTCAAAGGGTTTTGTATTTCGTGTGCAATGCCTGCTGTGAGCTCTCCAAGTGAAGCCATTTTTTCCGATTGAATAAGTTGTTTTTGTGTTTCTTGTAAATTGGAAAGTGTTTTTTCAAGACGTTTCTTTTCAGCTAATAGTTCTGCAGATTGTTCTTGTTTTACTTTAAGGTCTAAAAACCGGATATAAGCCTGCTCAAATACTTTGGAAAAACGTATCAATACTGCTTTTTCAGTTTCCGTAGGTAATACGCCAGTATTGGAAGGAATTAGAATAGCAGAGTTTTTTTGCCAAGCAAAAGAAAGCGTGTGTTGATCGTTTTGAAATATCCATTGTTTAAACTTTTCGGGAAGCTTTTTGTAATCTGAATGTTCAAAAGCATGCTCAAAAAAGCTATTTTTTTCTTCAATAGAATAGGCTTTAGAAAAATAGACATCACCCTTTTCTTTAGATTGCCAAGCATCCCTAAAAATAGGATGATCAAAATAAGGCAACAGATACTTACCTACAAAACTAAAGTCTGGTGAAGCGATCCAATGTAAAACATCTTTTGAACCCTGAAAGTAGGTACAAAGGGTAATTCCGTTTGCGTCCAAAATCACTCCTAATTCCTTTAATTTTTCGACAAGAATAAGGACTACTTCTTGTAATTCATCACCACTTTGCATCGCTAAAGAACGGCTCCGCACTTTTTCCAAAGCAGCTTCTATTTGTGCTTCTCTTGCCTGCGCTTCGGCCTTTGCTAAATCGGTATACCTTTTATAAGCAAAAGTAAATACGTTGCGAAAGCGTTTTAATACCTTTTTTTGCTCATCGTTTAAAACCCCAAAGTTAGAAATACCGATGGCACCATTTCCAAAGGAATATAAGTTATAGGTGAGGTGGTCTGTTTTCCGAAGCCGTGGATCGTCTTTTTCACCATTGCGCAATCGCGTTTCAATAAGTTTTTCCAGGTCTTTGCCCTTTAATTCAATTTCAAAAAAAGCATCGTTGGCAGATTGTGTCTTTTCAATTTGTTGCTCTATAACAGAGTCGCCATAAAATGAAAATTTTGTGATAGCACAGGACATATCGTGAGAATAATCATAATCCAAAAAAGTTTCTTCTTCATCATTGTGAATATCGATGATAGCATTACGAATATCACTAAAGCCAAGTTCTAGCAATTGCTCGTATAACACTCTGGCAATGCCAAGCATATCGTCTGCTTTTTGTAAGCTCAATGCGACAGAACGAACTTTTTCTAGAGATGCTTCAATCTTTGCTTCCCTTGCTTGTGCTTCGGCTTTTTGAAGGTCTAAAAAACGGGTGTAAGTTTGCTCGAATACTTTGGCGAAACGTTTAAAAATATCGTGTGCATCAGGAACAGGCTCTCGTGTAATAAACAATAAATAACCATATTTAAAATAAACAACATGGTCTATTTGGTAGGTTGGAAAACCTTTATTGGTTTCCTTTAAAATTTTTAAAACATCACCAATTACAGGAAGTGTGCTCATATACTCATAATGTTTCACACATTCCTTACCTGAAAATTCTTTTATTAATAATGTTTCCCCTTTTTGTCCTTTTTGATAATAGTCCTTAAATATGCCTTCCCGGGGAACTGTATAGGTGTGTAAAATACCAGCTTCATTTCCAAACCATTCTGTCGATTCTTTTTCTCCGTAAATATTAAAGGCACAGCCCCAAGTTTTAATACCTAAAGCCTTTACTTGTTGGTCTAATAAAAAGGAGGTTTCTTGCAATTCGTCACTATGTTGCATGGCCATAGTTCTGCTCCGAACTTTTTCTAGAGCTAACTCTATTTGGACTTCGCGAGCTTGCTTTTCAGCTTTTTGAAGATCGAGGAAACGCTGATGTGCCAAGTCAAAAGCACCTGCAAATTTTATTAAAATATCAATATCTTCTGTTGGTGGGTTTTCAACAACTCCAGGTAAACTGTAACCAATTTCTCCATGACTGGTTCTTGCCATGATAAAAGTTAGACCTTTAATATGTCTAATATCATCATGGGTTGGTGCTTGTGGGTCAATATTTTTAAAATCCCCCAATGCAACCATTTTATCCACATAATCGATAGCTTCTTCGGCATCCATAGCATACACAACGGTTGGTTTGTTGCTTCTTTCCCATTTGGCTAATAATGGAATGTCACCATGTATATGCCTAGGTAGTTCCATAACAAAACCAATACGAGTGCCATCACCAGAGGTCATGGCTTTTTCATATTTATCTGGTAGCCACATCATGTGCCAGAAATAATGCGCTTCGTGGCCGAGCTTTATAAATTCATTGCGCATGGTTACTACAATATCCAACAAATCGGAAGATTGTTTCATGGCAACGGCTTGCGCTCTAATGCGTTCTAGAGCACCTTCAACTTTCAGTTCACGGTTTTTTTGTTCCAGTTCAAACGTGCGACGTTTTATGGCTTCTCGCAATTCTTGGTTTTCTTCGTTTATTTTATCAAATCCAATGGTTTCGCCATCTTCTGTCTTTGAATCTGGTGTAGAGAAATGCTGATAGATAAACCGCCATCCTTCTTTATCTTCTCGTAATACATTCGAAAACCGAAATCTGCCATAGTAGCTATAGTCTGTTTCATTAAGAAACCAAGCGTCAAAAACATGGGTAATGAATATAAGTTCTCCAAATTGTTCCAATGTCTGGGTTTCATTCCTTAAATCACATTTTCCTGCTAATTGTTCGGCAGTAGACGCGAAGAATTGCGTAGTATCTTTTCGGGTTAAAAACTCTTCATTACTTGTAGAACCAATAAAATGATAATCATCGTCTAAATAGGCGTCATAGGTTTTTACATCCCCATTCAAGTAACTATACAGCCAAGTGTCATACACTTTTAGCACGCTAGCCTCTATTTTTTTATCGATGCTCATAATCAAGGGGTTATTGGTATTGAAATTACGAATTCCGTTCCTATATTTTGTTCAGTAGAAACACGTAAATCACCTCCGTGCGCTTTTACAATATCATAACTCAAGCTCAGCCCCAAGCCAGTGCCTTGCCCTGTGGGTTTGGTGGTAAAGAAGGGTTGAAATATTTTATCCACAACGTGTTTGGGCATTCCAGTGCCATTGTCTTTTACTGAAATGGCTACACCCGCCTTGCCCCCCTCAAGGGGGGAAGTACTAATAGAAACTGTTGGTACATATTCCTTTTCTTTAATAACACTATTTATTTTGCTAGCGTTCCTTAGATTGTTATCAGCATGGGCACTTCGACTTCGCTCAGTACAGGCATAAAAAGCATTGGTGATTACATTTAAAATAACCCGGCCTATGTCTTGTGGGACGATTTCAATTTTTCCTATTGATGTATCATAATCTGTTTGTATCGTTGCATTAAAGCTTTTATCCTTTGCCCGTAGTCCATGGTAAGCCAAGCGAAGGTATTCGTCTACCAAGACATTGATATCTACAGCTGCTTTTTCGCCCGAATTGCTTCGGCTATGTTGCAACATACCTTTTACAATACCATCGGCGCGTTTGCCGTGATGGTTTATTTTTTCAAGGTTCTGAATCACATCTTTCGCTATAAAGTTTACTTCTTCCGTATCGCCTTTTGCCAATTCATCAAGCATTTCTTGTAATAGCTCTTTGCTTACTTCAGAAAAATTATTGACGAAGTTTAACGGATTCTGAATCTCATGTGCGATACCGGCAGTGAGTTCCCCTAAACTTGCCATTTTTTCCGATTGTATCAACTGCTTTTGTGTTTCTTGCAGTTCGGTTAAGGTTTTTTCTAAGGTCTCTTTTTCCTTTCTTAGGTTTTCAGCCTGTTCTTCAGCTTTCGCTATATCCATAAAACGACGGTAGGCAAGTTCAAACACGTTTCTAAATCGCTTCAGTATTTCTAGCTGCGCTTCAGTAATGGAATTATAGGTTGAAATACCTAAATGCCCTTCCCCTATGGAATACAGGTAAAAACATACCGAACGGGCTTTTAATAACTTTTCATCAAAGTTTGAAATAGTTGTTTTTCGCCACTCCATCCAATCTTCAAAATCTTTCCCTATTATTTCTTTTTGGTATAAAGCATCATGAGAAGCATCCAACTCATCATACAGGTTTTGTATAATGGGCGAGGTTTCATAGCGTGATTCTTTAAATATTTCGGCACTGCCTTCCGTATAAACACAAATAAGATATAGCTCGTTTTCGCCAAGGTTTATCACTACTTGTGCATTGCGCGTGTTACTGAAACCTAAAATAAGTAGTTCGTTGTAGAGGGATTCTGCTACTTTAATAAGCTCATCAGATGTACGGATGGTCAATGCCACGGCGCGCATTCGTTCTAGGGCAGCCTCTATTTCCAGTTCCTTGTTTTGGGCTTCAACGGCCTCTCTTTTTTTCTCCAGCTCTTCAATGGTTTCTTCTAACAAGGTGGCAGTGGTGCGCTTTATCTTTTCGGTACGTTCCAGTTTAAATTCTGAAATAGTCAAGTCACGGTCCGTATCCTTGGCCGCTTTGGTAAGCGCATTTTTATCTGCTTCGGAAAACTGTTCCGACTGCTCTATATAATCCAGTATTTTTTGAAGATGCTGGTTCATTCTTTTTCTTTTAAGGCTACCCAACAACAGGCACCGGAATGATAGTTTTGTTCTCCCTCGGGGGCTCTTCCATATTCTCCATACGTAAAGAAGCCTGCCATTGGGGCGTTCCACACATCGGCCAAGCCTTCATTTTCAACCGAAACCAATGGCCCTAAAACCGGCGGCCTGCCAGCACATGAGAAAATAATAAGGGCATCGGCATATGTATCATTTTCTTTTTTAAAGGCGCTTGCCTTATCTATTACTTCTTCAGCAATATCAAAATCGGGTGGCATGGTAAACCAAAACTCTGTTCCTTCCAGCATTTCTGAATCCATTTCAAGGGCATGCTCTGTATGGTCAACACTTAAAGGACTCCGCAATGCAGTTTCGCCAGAGGCCCTTTTTACAATAAATGGGTAGTGAAAGGATAGGTCCTTAAACATATTAAAACTCTCATCCCCCAATTTTTCGGTATGCCCCAGGTATTTATAATACATTTCTACGGCAGGTTTGTCGTCAATAGTATAGAGCAGTTTGCCTTTACTTTTGGTTACCCTTCTTGAAATCCCCATCGGTTTCCATCCGTTAATGGCCATACCGTTGAGGGAAATCTTATCTGCATCGAGCGCAAGCGCAACCATCCCAAAATCGGTTTCTTCATCATTGGTAAATACAAAAGATCCCGAAAACGTCCAGTCGTCACCCGCCATACCGCCAAAGTAGATTCGATCGGGACCGATTACTTCGTTGATACTGTTCACAAAAGTCTCGCCATCAAAATATTTACCCTGAGCAGTCATTCCTGTACTGCACATGATAAATGAAGGATTGCTGAAATGATTTAAAGCTGTATTTGTTACGCTTGAAACAGTTTCTTTCAGGTTTTTACCGCTGCTATCCCCAAAAAGAATTTTATAGTGTTCTTTTTGAAGCTCTAAAAGCAACAGAGCTATTCCGCCTTCGGTTTGCGTGCCGTTTATAAACTCCCCACAGGAGGTAGCACCAAAAACATCGATATTTTTGGAATCCAGTAGTTTGCAAACAGCTTTTCTGTCCTGCTTTACAGAAATAAACAGTATAGCAATTGTAGGCCTAAACCCATCTGCCAGACTATTTTGTAACGCCTGTTTGATGGCTTCTAACGATGTACCTTGTAAAGATTTTGCTTTCATAAACAAGTGTTTTAAAGTCAAGCAACGTTCAATGGGGTAAAAGGGGGATATACTACTAGTGGGGAGTAATCTAAAGATAGTAAAAATATTCCTATGAATATTCCTTGACTTGCATGACACGTTAGGTGAAGCTACTAAATAGCCGCAGAAAAATAGAACGGTTTAGGACTAAGGCGTTTTAAATCTTTCCGAAGGGGGCAAAATGCTTACCGAAGCAAACCAATGCACTTGTCCTATTCCGCTCCTTCCCCTTCCCTATTTTTAGCTGAATCTGTAGCCTATACCCAAATAAAAAAAGTGAAGAAATACATAAAAGGAAAATTTAATATCCTCCATACGAACCGATATTAAAAACCGGGTTATCTAGTGGTTTTCTTCGACTTTACCCCTAGTTTCCTTCGACTTTTATACGTAAAATGGGGGCTCATGTCGAACAAAAGTCGAAGAACACTCGAAGAAAACTGGGACAAAACCCAAAGGAAACTTGGTTGTGGTTTGTGTGAAAACTGGGGGAAATATTATTTTAAGCTTAATTAGATATCTGTTCATTTTTTCCAAATCCAATGCTAGGTAAGCCTTGCCTACTTACCAATAGATAAATTCTTGTTTTAAAATTTCCGATTTTGGCCTATCGAAACGGTATCGTAAAATTTGAAATGAGTGTGCCGTTAAGAATTTTAGGCTGTTTGAGCATTCCTAAGCGTTCACCCAAGCAAAAATAACAAAGCGAGTTCCTAAAATTTAGGCACTGAATGATGAATTTAGATACCGTTTCGTAAGCCTAGATTTTTTTGGTTACTTTTTTCATCAATGGAAAAAAGTAATAACTTTATCAGGTAGCTTAAATAGCAAAAATCACCCTACCCATTTGCAAATTAGGCCTATACCTATTATATTAGCCGTTCCCCTTTATATAATCTAACTAACTTAACCGTATGGGAACACTACAAAATGGCCTCATGGGAGGCTTCTCTGGGAAAGTAGGGCCGGTCGTGGGCGCTACTTGGCGAAACAAGAACATTATACGCTCGGCACCGCAACTTTCTAATAAACCACGTAGCCAAGCACAACTGAGCAACCAAAGTAACTTTGGATTGGTAAGCACCTTTTTATCGAAGTACCGCTCGTTTATCAACGCCTATTTTATACCCGATGATGGCAAAGCGGCCTATGGCAGTGCGATGTCCTACCATAGAAAACACGCAACCCTACAAGAAGAAGACGGGCTGTATTACATGAACTACCCCAAAGTACTCATAAGCAAAGGCACGTTACCTGGGGTATTGGGCATCACACTTACACCGTTACCCAATGATGGTTTACAACTCACCTGGGAAGATAACAGCGAGCAAACCCTCGCCGCCCCAAACGATTTGCTCACCGTAGCCACATACGCCCCAGCGTTACATACCTTTTATTTTTTTAAAGCCTGTGCCGAACGCCAAGACACCAGCGTACAACTTACGATACCCGCTGGTTTTACCCTACAAAACCTACAGCTCTGGGCGACCTTTACCGACCAAGCAGCGCACCCTACGGCAGCGACAAGTTGTTATGTTGGGGAAGTGAATGGGTAGGGAATTAAAATATTTGGGTATATTTGGATGAAGTTACCTCCCCTGTTATAAAAATATAAATACAATTGCGTTTATACGCATGTTGGCGCTAATTTAAAAAAATGAAAATACAACCCATCACTACTCTGTTAATTTTTGTATTGACTTCAACTTTACTTTTTGGTCAAAATAGAGATGTATTTGAAAATAATGAAACGCTTCTCTTTAAAGTAACCAAAGAAAATTCGGATAAAGTAAGTTACTTGTTTGGAACACACCACGCCTTAGGGAAGTCTTTTTTCGACTCTTTAACAGTGGCTAATAATGCACTTAAATCTAGTGAAATTGCAATATTTGAAAGCGTGGGTATTCCTGGGCAAATGTATCCTGATATTGTGGCTAAAAGGACAACCACGACCAAATGGAAAAAGTATTTGAAAAAAAAAGACTATTCCTTTATCAAAAATCTTTTGGAAAATAGCGATACTGACTATACCAAAATGACACCTACAGAGATGTACACTTTTCTTAACAGATATCACAAACAACATATATGTGTAGAAAGGGCTGAAGGAGATACATCGTTTTCGCTTGATGATTATATAAAATCTAAAGCTGAAGATTATAATTTAAAGGTGATCGGTTTAGAATCTACAGCAGATCAGATTAAATGGATAAATGAAGATGTAGAGGGAATGCCAAGAAGAACCCATAAAAGAAGACTTTCTTATGCAATTAATAGAATAAGAACTAAAGATACCAATAGTTGTCAAGAGACAACTTGGTTTGCAAGTTTAAACATAGATTTAAAATTAAATAAACCTTGCACAAATTCATTGATGTTAATGGATAGAAATGCAAGGTGGATGAAAACAATAATACCATTGATTGAATCCAATAATTGCTTTATTGCAGTTGGGTTTAGCCATTATTGGTATGACTGTGGACTAATCAACCAATTAATAGATTTAGGGTATAAAATTGAACCTGTAAAATTGAAGTAAAAACTACCGCCAACAATGTATAAAAATAATAGCGGTTTAATCAATAAATCCAAAGTAAGTAAATATAAAAAATGTCTATGTTTAACAGAAAAGTTAGTGTGTGTAAATCCGCTACTATTCTTATACTAGACCGTTAGCACTCATTTGAAAAAAATTATCGAAATGATTAAAACTTACTTCACAACAATTCTAATTTTTGCTTCGGCTCTTTGTTTTGGACAAAATTACATTCAGGTAAATCAAACAGCTTACCAACAAAACAATTTTCAAATCAATAATTACGGTCTGAACAACGTAGCGAATGCTATGATTGATTTTACAAACGCTTGGGAAGATGAAAAACGAAAGACAAGAGCGATCAGTAAAACGGAAGCCCAACTTGAAATAGTGAGAAATCAATACAACGGCAGAACTGATTTTCCTCAAATTGTGGATGGATGGCATTTGGTTAAAATAACTGATAATTTCAATTATTGCTCTGATGCAAAGGCTTTTGTAAGTGACGGCAGAATTAAGGAAGTAGTAATCAACAACTATTACGGACATTCTATAGAATTCGATACAATGACGCCGATAAAAGATGCAAAAGCCGTAATAAATTGGCTATTACCAAATCGTGGAACTGACATAGCAGAAGTTTACTTTGTTTATGATTTAAATGGCCCAAATTTGACAGATGAACCTCAAAAACCCGGATTTATAACATTTTGGTCTGATCACCGTAAAGCAAAAACAATTGAAGTCTGGATTGACCGAGTCAAGGTTGGCCAATTAAGCAAAGAAATTAAAAGTGGGGAATGTTTTGCAGATGGCGGATTAACATTGCAATTTAAACCAGGTGTTTATGAATTTAAAGCGGCCGCACACGGTTCAATGGATTGGCGTGGAACTTTTGAAATCAAAGAAGACCAATGTTATACTTATTTAATGAATCGAGATAATACTAACTGATAAACAACTTATGACCAAGCATTTTAAAAACACCGATGCATATAAAGACTACGTTATTAAACAAATAGTGGAAAAGCGTATTAACTGTACCGAAGGGTTATTGCTACACGGTTATTCCTCGGACCGCGAAGCTACGTTGTTGAGAGAAAAGTATTGTGGATAGTAATGAGAATGTATAGTTAGTCGTTTTTGTTAATTTGTATAAATAAATTGTAAAGCTTGAATTATATATGCAAACAAAAGAAAAAAACCAATTAATTTTAGACTATGTCTTTAGTGGACATCAAAAAATACACATCTATATTTTTGCACTGTTAGGATTTGTTCTATTAATTGGTATAATTATTTCCTCACCAGTGCCTATTAGTATTATAGCAGGTATAGGGCTTATCGTCTGGGTTTTTATAGCACTTACTACTATTATTATAAAAAAAGGGTTTGTACATGATAAAACCGGTACCCACCTAGGGTATTTTTCATGGGGAAAGTTATTAATTAAAGAACCTATTACTTTATTGGATAGGCCTATACTAACCGTTTTAAAATTTAAAAGAAACCAAAAACTTGGCTTTATTAGTGCTGCTAATCCTGAGTTCTCTGAGTCTTTTAATACCTTTGATATTTACTTATTAAATGAGAAACACACATTAAAAGATAAAGTAATAGGCTTGAAAAGTGATAAAGCCAGTAAACAAGCAATTAACTTTCTCACAAATCATTTGCCCTTACGCTATGAAGTGTATAGTCCAGACTTTGATTAAAAAAAGACAGTACGATTCCCTATCTATTCATTGATTTCTATATATTGTAAAGCGTTATTTTTAAAGCTATCATAAAAGCATGTTCGGAGGAGGAAGTATACAAGGAATGATCAATAGTTTGAGCAATAATAAAAAATTGCTCAGATCGAAAAGGTTCTTTCATAAAGAAAAAACCTTTCTTAGTTTAAAACAAGAATACTTAAAGGCCGCAGATGGAAAAATAGACTTTAAAAAAGCCACTCCGGAACAACTTGAAAGCATTCGAAAAAAATTAATCAAAGAAAGAAAAAAAGAAACCCTGTTGTTTATTGGTATACTAGTAATTGTGGTAGGTCTATTTTCTTATGTAGGTTTTAAATTGACACAAAATATCACGACCTCAAACGAAACACAAGAAATAGCAATCTTTAAGAAAAAAGAAACAAAATATTTATTCTTTATAGAAAAAGGAGACGAATGGTTTAAAAAAGGGAGATGGCATAATGCCATATTTAATTATAAGGATGCTAAAGCTTTATTTCCTAATGACTATAGCGTTAATTATAGATTGGTAAATGCCTATAGTTTACAATGTGAGCAAGAGTTTAAAAACTGTCATACCGCCAAAACTCTTTTAGACACCATGTTAGCTAAGCATCCCAACAAGCAAAAAGCATTGCTGGAAATTAAAAATAAACTGGAGTATGAATATCGATAGTGTCTATTTCTATCCAATACATTTTATAGGGGGTTTAAATAAGCAGTATAATCAATCCTACATTTTGCAACCCAATTGCACCCATATTTCCCTATATTTGTATCGTGAAAGTTTTGGCAGTCATATTATCTATCTACTTTTTGGGGCTCAATATAGTGCCCTGTAGTGATACGGCACCTACCCAAGACGACACACAAACTGAGATGGTCAGTACCCAAGACATAGACCACGAACACCAAGATAGTGACGATTGCACCCCTTTTTGTCAATGTCACTGTTGCCATGTACATACGCTGGATATCGGTACCACGGCTTTTGAGCCCATCGACCTAGCAATCTCAGACCATATTTTTTTACACTTTGACAGTTTGGGAGAAGACATTCCCCATACCCTATTCCAACCTCCAAGAATACCTGCGTAGGCAGGTATCTCATCATACAACCTCCGTGTTGTAGCTCAATAAGATACTCCTTCCTCAATAATGCACGTACCCCGTACGGGCCATCAATCTATTTATCTATTCATAACAACGCTTTGTAGTCCATTTTAGTAAGGGCCTCAACAGCCGTAGTTGTATTAATTTCATACCTATGATCAATAAAATCATTGATTTCTCCATCAATAATAAGTTTATAGTGGGACTCATGACCCTCGCGCTCATTGGTGCGGGTATTTGGAGTATGACGCAAGTCCCAATTGATGCGGTACCGGACATCACTAACAATCAGGTACAAGTAATTACCCAATCGCCCAACCTGGGCACGGAAGATATTGAGCAGTTTGTTACCTATCCCGTAGAGGTGGCGATGAGCAACCTACCCAATGTTTCTGAAATACGCTCTGTATCCCGCTTTGGGCTGTCGGTTGTCACCATTGTATTTGACGACGATATGGGCATTTACCTGCCTCGCCAACTGGTAGCCGAAAAGCTAACCGAAGTACAAGAACAGATCCCCAATGAGTTTGGGGAACCGTCTATGGGGCCTATTTCCACTGGATTGGGCGAAATATACCAATACACCCTAGAAGTGGACGAAGCCTACAAAGACGAATACACCGCCACCGAATTGCGAAGTATGCAAGACTGGATTGTACGCAGGCAGATGGCAATGGTTCCCGGGGTAATTGAAGTGAACGCCGTAGGCGGAAACAAAAAGCAATACGAAGTTGCCGTAGATCCAGACGAACTACGCGCCATCGGGATTACGATTTCTGATGTGTACACCGCTTTGGAAAACAACAACCAAAACACAGGAGGGGCGTATATCGAAAAAAACCACCAGGCAAACTTTATCCGAGGCGAAGGATTGGCGCGTACGGTGAGCGACATTGAAAATATAGTCGTAAAAAACCAAAAAGGCATCCCCATAACGGTTAAAGATGTGGGGACGGTCACCATTGGCAGTGCCGTACGCTATGGTGCGCTTACCAAAAATGGGAAGGGCGAAGCTGTTGGCGGGATGATCTTAATGCTGAAAGGTGCCAACTCGAACGAAGTAATTGAGAACGTAAAAGAACGCGTGGCACAAATACAACAATCGTTGCCCGAAGGTGTTACTATTGTCCCCTTTTTAGACCGTAGTGAATTGATTTCCGAAACCACCGGCACGGTTACCGGCAACCTCTTAGAAGGGGGGTTGATCGTAATCTTCGTCTTGGTCTTGCTATTAGGAAATTGGCGAGGCGGCTTGATCGTGGCCTCGACCATCCCGCTATCATTGTTGTTCGCCTTTATCTTAATGAACATATTTGACGTCTGGGCCAACCTAATGAGCTTGGGAGCTATTGACTTCGGAATAATAGTCGATGGCGCCGTCATTATCGTGGAAGGAACCGTCTTTATGCTCTATTCCTACCTTCGGAAAAATAAAGCCATTACCAAAGAGACCAAAAATGAAGTCACCGCCAAGGCATCCAAAAAGATGATGAATGCGGCCTTCTTTGGACAGCTTATCATTTTAATTGTATTCCTACCCATATTAGCCTTGGAAGGTGTGGAAGGCAAGATGTTTAAACCCATGGCGTTGACCTTTATCTTCGCGATGATTGGCGCAATGATCCTTTGTTTGACCTACGTACCGATGGTTTCATCCTTATTTCTGAAAGTTTCAAAATCTGAAAAGCGATCATACGGGGACAAATTTGTCGCTTGGATTGAAAGTAAATACCAACCCTTACTGAACACATCCCTAAAGAAAGGGAAGCTCATCATTGGGGTTGCGATAGGCTTCTTTGCCTTGGCGATCTTTACGTTTACCCAAATGGGCGGCGAGTTTATTCCGCAGTTGGATGAAGGCGATATTGCTTTTCACGCGATTTTAAAACCTGGAAGTTCGCTTTCAGAAAGTATTGAAACCACAACCAAGGTAGAACGAATTGTCAAGGCACAATTTCCCGAAGCCACCGACGTCATTAGCCGAATAGGCGTAGCCGACGTCCCAACCGACCCCATGCCGATGGATATTGCCGATGTCTTCGTAATTCTGAAGCCTACGGATGAATGGACCTCAGCGGACTCGAAAGAAGAGTTGGTCAATAAAATAAAGGAGGCCGTTAGCGTAGTACCCGGTGTCAACTTTGAGTTTACCCAACCCATTGAAATGCGTTTTAACGAATTGCTGACCGGCGTTCGGGAAGATGTGGCGATTAAGTTGTTTGGGGAAGATTTGGATATCCTCGCCAGTAAAGCTGAAGAAATAGGAACCCTCATTGGCGACATCCCCGGCGTAGCCGATATGAAAGTGGAAGCCACCGATGGCCTACCACAAATCACCATTGACTACAACCGAAACAAGTTGGCACAATACGGATTAGACATCCACACCTTGAACAATACCGTACAAGCCGCTTTTGCAGGCGGTACAGCAGGCGTCATCTTTGAAGGGGAAAGACGTTTCGATCTGGTAGTACGCCTAAAAGCACAAAACCGAACCAATATTTCGGATATTGAAAACCTGTATGTCAATATTCCCAATGGCTCACAAATACCATTACGCGAACTAGCAAAAATAAGCTACGAACCCGGACCGATGCAGATTAGTAGGGACAACACCAACAGACGTACCTATGTAGGGATCAACATTCGGGATCGGGATGTGAAATCGGTGGTAAAAGACATTCAAGATAAGTTAGATGCCGAGTTCGAATTACCGCCGGGTTACTTTATACGCTATGGCGGCGCTTTTGAAAATCTGGAGCGAGCCAGTAGCAAGCTGCAAACGGTAGTACCGATTGCCTTGATTTTGATATTCATTTTAATCTACTTTGCCTTGCAGTCCTTTCCGCAAACAGTAATGATTTACCTTGCCATCCCGATGGCAAC
Organism: Flavobacteriaceae bacterium UBA3179; assembly: GCA_002364245.1. Taxonomy (GTDB): domain Bacteria; phylum Bacteroidota; class Bacteroidia; order Flavobacteriales; family Flavobacteriaceae; genus Marixanthomonas. The sequence goes on along the minus strand of DEXR01000026.1, from coordinate 7,393 downwards.
CATTGGTGGAATCTTTGCGTTGTGGTTACGGGATATGCCATTTAGTATTTCGGCAGGCGTAGGCTTTATCGTCCTCTTTGGGGTGGCCGTCTTAAACGGACTCGTGATGGTTAGTGGTTTAAATGAACTGAAAGAAGAAGGTGTCACCAATTTAAAAGACCGTATTATACAAGGAACCAAACGGCGTATCCGCCCCATTATGCTCACCGCCTTTACCGATATCTTAGGGTTTTTACCCATGGCGATATCAGCATCTGCCGGCGCGGAAGTACAACGGCCTTTGGCAACGGTGGTGATTGGTGGATTGGTCACCTCTACCCTATTAACCTTGTTTATTCTACCTATTTGTTACCAATGGATAGAAAAACGAAAAGAACGAAAAATGATAAAAAAACCAATACTAGCAACTACCTTGCTGATTGTAGGCTTGTTAGGAAGTTCAGCTTTTGTCCCTAGTTATGGACAGGAAATTTCAGAAACCGAAACAAATCCAACCACCGACTTATTACCCATTACGTTAGAAAAAGCGGTAGAAACCGCCCAAGAAAACTATCCGTTGCTGAAACAGAAACAGCTAGAAATAGAACGGGAATCTGCTATGAAAGGCGCAGCCTATGACTTCGGAAAAACAACAGTGTTTACCAGTGGTGAAGAGATCAATGACGAACGAGGTGTTTATACCACAGTAGGTATTGGCCAACAAGGCATCGACTTGCTGGGCATTGGCGCAAAAAACAAGCAACGCCAGCAACATATCGCTTTAGCCGAAACCGCATTGGAACTATCGGAATTACAAGTGGCCCAAGCGGTAAAAGAAGCGTGGTCGAAAGCCTTTCAGGAAAAACGGAAGTATCAATTGTATAAAGAATTGGATTCCATTTATACGCGCTTTACAGAAGCCGTATCGCTCAACTATGAAGTAGAAGCGATTTCGAAACTGGAATATGCTTCGGCCAAGAATCAGGCGTTGCAGATTACCAACAAAAAGCAACAAGCGTTTAGCGATTATCAAATTGCCTTACAACAGCTTAACCTCTGGTTGGTGTCCGATACCTTTTACACGGTCCCCGATACCTTTGAAGCAGGAGAACTGGGAATGCAGCAACTTTCAGCAACAATTGAGCAACACCCAGAGCTACAGCTTTCTGAACAACAAATAAAAACCGCCGAAGCCGATTACAATGCCGCCCGCGCTAATTTGTTACCGACGTTCAACCTACAAGGTGGTTTACAAAAGGTAAATGGATCAACGGGCTTTTACCGGTATCAGGCTGGAATATCCGTTCCGCTGTTTTCAGGTACCGAGCGCAGTAAAGCAAAAGCAGCTAAAATAGAGACGGAGATTGCTAAGAACCAAGCTGCTTTCAACAAACAACAAATAGAAGCCACTTATCAACAAGCGGTGCAGACCTTTCAGAAATGGGAAGCTTCGTGGCAGTTTTATAAAGAAGAAGCCCTGCCCCTTGCCAAAGAACAACGAAAAGGAGCGCTATTGGCCTATAAAGAAGGTGCGGTGGACTATGCCGCATTTACGCAATTGATGCGCGATGCCATACAAACCGAAATGGACGCACTCGATGCGTTACACAACTATTTACAATCCGTATTTCAACTACACTATTTTAATAATTAAGACTATGAAACAAGTTATAAACCCTATATTAAGTCTATTCGTAATCACTGCTTTAAGCTTAGCTTCTTGCGGAGATTCGAGTACCAAATCTGAAGGGGACACTACTTCAGAAGAAACAGCAAACAAGAAGCCTCACGTAGAAGAAGTGATGCTTTCGGCACAACAGTTTGAAGCCTTACAAATGGAAACCAATACCCTACAAGATCGTAAAATGACAGGTTTTGTAGAAGCCAACGGCCAACTGGAAGTACCGCCACAAAACGAAGCGATGGTCACTTCGGTAGTGGGCGCCAATGTAGTTTCCATAGAAGTTATAGAAGGAGATGAAGTAAAAAAAGGACAAATACTCGCCTATCTATCGCATCCCAACATCATCGAGAAGCAAACACAGTATTTAGATGCGTATAGCAATCGTCAGTTTCTTCAGAAAGAATACGAACGGCAACAAAAACTATACGAGGCGGGCGTAGGCTCAGGGATGAATTTCCAAAAAACGGAAGCCCAATACCAAGCCGCAAAAAGTTTAGCACAAGGATTAAAAGCACAGTTACAGCAATTGAACATTAGCGCAGCTGGAGTAGAAAAAGGGACCATCTACCAACGCGTCGCATTACGGAGCCCCATAGCAGGAGCCGTACAAAAAGTGCAGGTAAAGACCGGGCAATATGTCGACCCACAAACAAATCTGTTTGAAGTTGTAAACACCCATCACGTACACGCCGATTTGATGGTATTTGAAAAGGATGTCTATAAAGTAAAAAAGGGACAGACCGTCACATTTAATGTGCAGTCCATCCCTGGAAAAGAATTGAAAGCGACCATCTATTCGGTTGGGCAAACCTTTGAGGAGAATCCAAAAGCCTTACATGTGCACGCCGAGATAGAAAACAAAGAAGGACATTTAATTCCCGGCATGTATATTCAAGGCCGTATATTAACAGATGAAGCACAAACAAAAGCCTTACCCGAAAGTGCCATTGGTACGGACGGTGACAAAAAATACGCCTTTACCGTAGAAAAAGAAGGCGATGCTTGGAGTTTAAAGCCGGTAGAGATCACCACCGGCGCCAAAGATGGGGAATGGGTTGCCGTTAATTTTTTAAGACCGATTACCCCAGACACCCAATTGGCTTTTAATAATGCATATTACCTATTAGCCGAATGGAAAAAGGGAGAGGCTGGGCATAGTCATTGATGTAGATGTGAGGTATTAGATATGAGATATGAGATAAGAAAGTGATAGGTGTTTGAGTGAATTCGGGAGACCGGCATGAATCACGAATTTGTATCGAAAAAACCGACGCTAGAAGTTGAAAGTTTGATAAGAATAATAGACCTTTAAGGGTATCAAAGCCTGTAAGTTCTAAAACCTTTTAAAGAAATGAACGAAATAGACAAAAAGTTATTGGATAAAGAAGTCCGCCCAACAGCGATGCGAACGCTGGTATATCAACAATTAGCGAAGCAAAATACTGCCGTAGCCTTGACCGATATTGAGCTTGCTTTCACCAAAGCAGACCGAACTACGCTGTATAGAACCGTGAAAACCTTTGAAGAAAAAGGGATTGTGCACCAAATAGACGATGGTACGGGGATTTCAAAATATGCGCTTTGTGAACCAGGCTGTAATTGTGAGATAGAGAATGATTTGCACTTACACTTTCATTGTAGCAATTGCGACAAAACCGTTTGCTTGACTGAACATAAGATTCCGCAGATCAGTTTACCCGATGGCTATGTAGCCGAAGATGTTAATTTGGTGGTAAAAGGAATCTGTTCCGATTGCAGCGGAAGTTAATGCACTTCCATTGCACTATAATTATGGGGATATTGCACTAAAATAAATAGAAAACCCTATTTAGGCTATGAAGCAAAATCCCAATACTTGTAAACCTCAAGCCGCTTGTTGTGCACACGATGAGCCCGAGCACACATCCAATGACGGTCACAATCACAAAGGCGGCGCTTTAGATTTCAAAACTTATATTCCGGCTATATTTAGTTTTATACTACTGGTAGTTGGTATTTGTTTAGATTATTTTGAAATTTCTTTCTTTACCGGTTGGATACGCATCGTCTGGTATGTCATTGCCTATTTACCCGTAGGCCTACCTGTTTTAAAACAAGGATGGGTCAGTATCCAAAACGGAGACTTTTTTACTGAATTCTTATTGATGTCCATTGCCACCATGGGAGCCTTTGCCATTGGAGAATATCCTGAAGGCGTTGCCGTGATGGTGTTTTATGCGGTGGGGGAATTATTTCAGGGAGCTGCTGTAAAGAAAGCCAAAAGAAATATTAAAGCCTTGTTGGACGTCCGGCCTAATGAAGCGTTGGTAAAACGTACTAACGATTTTGTTTCGGTACCGCCGGATACTGTAAAAGTTGGGGAAACGGTGCAAGTCCGTGTTGGAGAGAAAATTCCGTTGGATGGTGTATTGCTTTCTGAAAAAGCATCGGTCAATACCGCAGCGCTTACGGGGGAAAGTAAACCGAGTTCCGTTAAAAAAGGCACAGCCGTTTTTGCAGGGAGCATCAATCTGGAAGGTGTTATTGAGATTGAAACCACCAAGGAATTTAAAGACAGTTCCATTGCCCGTATTTTAGATTTGGTACAAAACGCTACCGCTCGAAAATCAAAGACTGAATTGTTTATTCGGAAATTTGCACGGGTGTACACACCAATTGTTGTGTTCTTAGCGATTGGACTTACCCTACTACCCTACTTCTTTGTTTCAGAATATATATTTGAAGTTTGGCTATATCGTGCATTGATCTTTTTGGTTATTTCGTGTCCGTGTGCGTTGGTTATCTCTATTCCGTTAGGATATTTTGGTGGCTTGGGTGCTGCTTCCAGACACGGTATTCTATTTAAAGGTGCTTCCTTTTTAGATGCCGTCACGAAAGTGAATACCGTGGTGATGGACAAAACGGGAACCGTTACCAAAGGGGTTTTTAAAATAAAAGAAATTAAAACTTCTAACATTTCCGAAGAAGAAATGATGCCCTATCTCATGGCGATGGAAGAACAATCTACCCACCCGATTGCCAAAGCTATTTTGGAGTATCAAGGTGAAATAGAAAAATTACAAGCAACCGATGTTTCTGAAATCGCCGGAAAAGGGCTGAAAGGAACGGTAAACGGAAAGCAAGTATTGATAGGGAATGCTTCGTTACTACAATCGCATAACATTGATATTCCTTCAGAAACGGAAACGATTGTAGAATCGATAGTGATGATAGCTATTGAAAACACCTTTGCAGGTTATGCTGTTATTGCAGATGAATTGAAAGAGGATGCGCACGCTGCTATTGAAAAGATTCGAAAAGCTGGCATTTCCAACATTATTATGCTTTCAGGCGATAAAGATTCCATTACCCAACAAGTGGCAACAGAATTAGGAATAGATTGGGCAAAAGGCGGGTTATTGCCCGAAGATAAACTCAACGAGGTAGAAAAACTAAAACAACAAGCGGGTACCAAAGTCGCTTTTATAGGTGACGGTATAAACGATGCCCCGGTATTAGCTACCAGCGATGTGGGTGTCGCCATGGGCGGTTTGGGTAGTGATGTGGCTATAGAAACAGCAGATGTGATAATACAAACAGATCAGCCTTCAAAAATTGCAACCGCAGTAAAAATAGGTCGCTCGACCCGACATATCGTTTGGCAAAATATTGCCTTGGCATTTATTGTAAAAGCAATCGTCCTTGCCTTGGGCGCTGGAGGTCTTGCTACCATGTGGGAAGCAGTTTTTGCCGATGTTGGGGTTGCATTATTGGCTATTTTAAACGCTGTTCGGCTTCAGAAAATGTCTTGGAAGTAATATTTCAGCAAAAAAGTGTTAAGCTTATCCCAAATGGGCGGATTTATTGGGGATTCTTCTTCATTTAGGCATTTATCCCTTAGTTTTGCAGCTTGATAAACAATTGATAATTAGATAAATCAAATTTATGAGTACAGTAAAGGAAAAAGACACAGTAAGAGTACATTACACAGGCAAGCTGGAAGACGGTCAAGTTTTTGACAGTTCGTTGGAAAGAGAACCTTTAGAGATTACTTTGGGACAAGGTATGCTTATTCCAGGTTTCGAAAAAGGGCTTGTTGATATGAAAGTGAACGAGAAAAAGACAGTGAATGTTCCTAAAGAAGAAGCCTACGGTGATGTTCAAAAAGAGCTTTTCCAAGAAGTTTCTAAGGAAAACCTTCCTGAAGAAATTAAACCAGAAGTTGGGATGGGCCTTATGGCTAAAAACCCTGATGGTTCTGAACGTCAGTTACGTGTAGCTGAAGTGAAAGAAGATAGCATTGTTGTAGATGCTAATCACCCACTTGCAGGTAAAGATTTGACATTTGACCTTGAAGTTGTTGAGATAAAATAACTTTTAGACAACTATATATATTGAAAAACCCGGATGTATTATCCGGGTTTTTTATGTTTTAAAATGAAATTTATAATTCAATAATAACATCGTCCATGTCTTTTCGCACTTTCTTTTCCTTAGCCATAAAGTCGGTTTCATCCCGATATCCTACTGGAAGCAATAACACAGATGTCAATCCTTTTTCTTTTAGACCTAAAATACGGTCATATTCTGTTGGATTAAAGCCTTCCATGGGGCAGGCATCAATATTGGTAGCGGCACATACGGTAAGTAAATTTCCTAACGCTAAATACGCTTGGTTGGTAGCCCAGGTTCGTATTTCATCGGAAGATTGTTCTTCAAACGAATCCAATAAAAATTCTTCAAACGGTTTTAATATTTCATCCGGTGTGTTGCGTATGGTTTTTACCCGTTCAAAATATTTCTGAATGTATGCGGGACTTAATTTTTCTTCCACACAAAAAATAAGTAAATGTGAAGCATCTGCTACTTGTGTTTGGTTCCAACTATGTGGCACCAACTGTTCTG
>DEXR01000026.1:0-786 GCA_002364245.1 Flavobacteriaceae bacterium UBA3179 | reverse complement strand
CTATGTGGCACCAACTGTTCTCTTTGCTTTTTATCCTTAAGAATAACGAGTGTAACTGGTTGCAGCCCATATGAAGTTGCTGTTAGGTTAAACGCTTCCTTAAGTTGATCTAATTCTTTTTTCGGAAGGATTTTTTCCGAATTAAACTTTTTAGTCGCATATCGCCATTTTAATCGATCAATGATATCTGTTGCCATAAATGAAGTTACCTTTGTACTGCAAAAGTAACAATAGCTAGCTAAAATCTACCAAACCAACTGATAACTAAACGCAATACCTCTAAAAACCTTTTTTATGCCTGAATTACAAGCCTTAATCGAAAAAAGTGAAACGCGAATTTGTAAAGCCGTATTCCCCAACACTACCAATCATTACGATACGTTGTTTGGTGGAACCGCCCTTCAACTAATGGACGAAGCTTCTTTTATTTGTGCTACCCGTTTTTCGCGTAAACGCGTAGTAACTGTTTCTACCGATAAAATAGACTTTACAACGCCAATTCCAGAAGGTACGATTGTGGAATTAATCGCTCGGGTTGATTCTGTAGGGAAAAGTAGTTGTGTGGTAAAAGTTGATATTTTTATGGAGGATATGTATAGCTATCAACGAGATAAAGCCGTTACAGGATTCTTTACATTCGTTGCCGTTGGGCTTGATAAAAAACCAATTGCGATTATTGACAATTAATTTTAAAAAAGCCTTTTGAGAATAAAAAAAGGATGTTATATTTGCACTCGCATTTGGGGAATACCCAATGAGACACTTGGAGAAATGGCAGAGTGGTCG
>DEXR01000001.1:27186-42437 GCA_002364245.1 Flavobacteriaceae bacterium UBA3179 | reverse complement strand
TGCTACGGGCTCGTAGCTCAGCTGGATAGAGCACCTCCCTTCTAAGGAGGCGGTCATAGGTTCGAATCCTATCGGGCTCACATTGAATCCTCACTTTTTAGTGAGGATTTTTTGTTTTATAATTGTAGTCAATAATATTGGAGGGAATAAACGCTATTCAGGATATTCTACCCTTAGATGATAGATGTTGTTCAGTTTCTTTTTTAATACCTTTTTTATAGTCTGTATTTCCTTAAAGGTAATGTTAGCATTTAAAAACTGACCTTGCGCCATTTGACCGTCTATAATTTTCTCTACAAACGCATCAATTTTTGAAGAAGTGGGCTCTTTAAGGCTTTTACTGGCAGCCTCAACGCTGTCAGCCATCATTAATATAGCAGTTTCTTTAGAAAACGGTATAGGTCCAGGGTATCTAAAGTCTTCTTCTTCTATGCCTTCATTTTGTTCTTTTTCTTTCTTATAAAAATAGTACACCAAGCTTGTTCCGTGGTGCGTTCTAATAAAATCTATTACCCGGTCCGGTAAGTTGTTTTTGCGGGCTATTTCAATTCCATTTATAACGTGGTCTATAATAATGCTTGCACTTTCTTTGGGGTCAAGCTCTTGGTGTGCGTTTACAGAATTTACCTGATTTTCAGTAAAATAGGTTGGGTTTTTCATTTTACCAATATCGTGATATAGCGCTCCTACCCGTACCAACATAGAATTGGCTCCAATTTCGTTAGCAGCAGCTTCCCCTAAATTAGCCACATTTAAGGAATGGTGGAATGTTCCTGGAGCTTTATTGGATAATTCTTTTAATAATTTGGTATTGGTGTCGCTAAGCTCCAATAATGAAACATCAGATACCAAACCGAACATTTTTTCGTATAAATAAATTAAAGGATGGGCAAACAAGGTTGCCAACCCACAAAGGATAAAGTATCCGAAATTCTCCCAAATGATAAGCTGCACATTTCCTTCCTGAAGGATAAAGAAGGCAAAATAGCCTACAATATACACCAATGTTATTTGTCCTACCGAAATAAAAAGATTTGCACGGCGATAAAGTTCAGATACCGTTAATATTGTCACTATACCAGCAATTAACTGTAAGAATAGGTACTCAAAACTATTGGGTACAACAAAGCCTAATAGCATTAGTGTAAGTACGTGTACAAAGAGTCCTAATCGCGGATCAAAAAAGGCCTTTAATATTAAAGGTAAAATACAAAGAGGGACTACATATACATATTTTGCATCGAGATTTACGACTATTGTTGTAAGGAAGACCATTAAGATTACATTGAAAAATATGAATGTAACCTTTGTGTTATTATTGAATATATCGAACCTGTATTTTTTTAAGAATAAAAATAACATGGAAAATACCAACGACACTATTATAATATATCCGACAATCAGCCAGGAGTAATTAGATTTGCTCCATACCTGTGATTGGTATTCTGCTTTTAAAGAGTTTAAAATTTGATACGTGTCGCCTTCAACCACTTCACCTTTAGCAATAATCCTCCCACCTTTTTCAACCACACCCCTATTGGGGTTTATGGCGTTTATCTCAGATTCTACCGAAGCTTCAGTTAATTTTGTGTTTAACGTAACATTGGGTATTACTGCACGTTCCAATACTTTTTGTAGTAGTATTTTTATGTCTTCTGTTGCATTTTCAGAAACCAACTTAGAAACCCTGCCTTTTATGTTTTCTTTTCTGAAAAATTGCGAATAAGCTAATTCTTCAATTTCATTTCCTCTTTTAAGGTAGATTAACTGGTCTTTATCATACGGATATACTTCATCAATTACACCTTTAGCGTACAGTTCGGTAAATACAGATAAACCTTCATTTTGAGCAGTTTCTTTTGGAGTTGTATAAAGACTGTCTACAAAAGCATCATTAAATAGTTGAAGGAAATCTTCTTTGCGGGCATCCACTGTTTCAGCATCATATTCAAAATAAGGAGTTGCATTTTCTTTAATTGTCTCCCTTTCTTGTTCTAGGGTTTTAGCATCTTTTTTAATAGTGAAACTGAATGGCGCATAGAGGTTCTCATATTGCCAAGGTTTTCCCTTTTGAAAGTTATATTTAAACTGGCCGCCTTTTGGCAATAAGTAAATCACCAAAAATGTGGAGAGGATAAATAGAAATCCCTTGTAAATAAGGGATTGGTTTTTAGAAAATAACGCGAAAAAATTATTCATATATTTCTTTGGATACGTAAAGGTATAAATAACCGCTGACTAATCCCAAAAGCGAGCTACTTAAACATTGATATTTTAGTATAAAATCCGTAAATTCGCAGTCCTTGTACTGCTTAAATAAATGACGCGGTATAGTTAATTAAAAAATTGTTATATAATGAGTAAAGAAGTTGTAATAGTAGCTGCGGCACGAACCCCAATAGGAAGTTTCATGGGAAGTCTTTCTTCTATAACGGCTACCCAGTTAGGGGCTACGGCCATAAAAGGAGCGTTAGATAAAATCAAATTAGATCCATCTAAAGTTCAAGAGGTTTTCATGGGTAATGTAGTGCAGGCTGGTGTAGGTCAAGCACCTGCGCGTCAAGCTGCTTTAAGTGCTGGTATCCCAGATACAGTACCTTGTACAACGGTAAATAAAGTTTGTGCTTCTGGAATGAAAGCTGTTATGCAAGCAGCTCAGGCTATTGCTTTGGGTGATGCTGATGTTATTGTTGCAGGAGGTATGGAGAGTATGAGCAATATTCCTCATTATGTGCACATGAGAAATGGAAAAAAGTTTGGTCCTGCTACGCTTATAGATGGTATGCAAAAAGACGGTCTAGTTGATGCATATGATCAAAATGCGATGGGTGTTTGTGCAGACTTGTGCGCAACGGAACATAATTTCTCAAGAGAAGATCAAGATAAGTTTGCAATAGAATCTTATAATCGTTCTGCCAAAGCTTGGGAAGAAGGGAAATTTGATGATGAAGTAGTTCCTGTTGAAGTTCCACAACGACGAGGAGAGCCTGTTATGGTTAAACAAGACGAAGAGTTTAAGAACGTAAAGATGGAAAAAATAACATCACTACGTCCAGCTTTTAGTAAAGATGGGACTGTTACTGCTGCCAATGCATCTACTATAAATGATGGTGCTGGAGCCATGGTTTTAATGAGTGCCGACAAAGCTAAAGAGATGGGATTAACCCCTCTTGCCACTATTAAAAGTTATGCAGATGCTGCTCAAGAGCCAAAATGGTTTACTACGGCACCTGCCAAAGCATTGCCAAAAGCAATAGAAAAAGCTGGTATTTCTCAAGACGATGTAGATTATTTTGAATTTAACGAAGCGTTTGCAGTAGTAGGATTGGCTAATATGAAAATATTAGGACTTGATTCTTCAAATGTAAATGTGAATGGTGGAGCCGTTTCCTTAGGTCACCCACTAGGTTGTAGCGGTGTTCGTATACTGATCACTTTACTAAATGTATTAAAACAAAACGATGCTAAATTAGGTGCTGCAGCTATTTGTAATGGTGGCGGTGGTGCTTCTGCTATGGTAATCGAAAGAAAATAAGTATTCACAACAAGCTTTCGATTTTATAAAAAGTATGAAATACGGCTTATGTAATTTAAGTGTTGTTCCTTTGCGGGCTGAAGCATCTGATCCAAGTGAACTTGTTTCACAAGTTTTGTATGGCGAGCTTTTTAAAGTTTTGGAACAACGAAAAAAATGGAGCCGAATTAGGTTGTTGTTTGATGGCTACGAAGGTTGGGTAGATAATAAACAGTTTCGTTTAATTTCTGAAGAAGAATATTTAGAATTAAAAAAAGCTAAATTAGTTTACGCAACAGACTTGGTCGATATTGTTACTACTGAAGAAAACCAGCTTCTATCTATATTTCTTGGTTGTCAAGTAAATAATTGTGCTTTTTTGAAGCATACTTTTGAAGGAAAAACTATTTCTAAAAAGCTTCCGAAGAAACAATTAATCGATACGGCTATTTTATACTTAAACAGTCCTTATTTATGGGGAGGAAAAACTCCTTTCGGGATTGATTGTAGTGGCTTTACGCAAATGGTTTATAAACTGAATGGTTACAAATTATTGCGCGATGCAAGTCAGCAAGCCACCCAAGGGGAAGCACTGAGTTTTATTGAAGAGAGCGAGCCTGGAGATTTAGCCTTTTTTGATAATGCAGAAGGAGTGATAACTCATGTAGGGATAATAATGGAAGACAATTATATAATCCACGCTCACGGAAAAGTACGAATAGACCGAATAGATCATACTGGAATTTTTAACAGTGAAGCCCGAATGCACACTCATAAACTACGGGTTATAAAACGTATTATATAAAAAAAGCCCTTCAAAATTGAAGGGCTTTACTTTTATAACTTTTAACGAAATGAAGGCTTATTTACCGTCCATTTTGTCTTTCAAGTCTTGAAGTTTTTGATTGGCATCACCTAGAGTAGTCTTAGACTCTTCGGCTTGTGCTGCTTGCTTTTTAGCAGCAGCTTTTACAATCTTAGCTTCTTCTTCTTTATGGATTACCATATGTGAAACAACCACTTTCTTGAATTCTTTATTGAACTCAATAATTTGGAATTCTGCTTCTTCGCCTTTTTGAAGATCTGTTCCGTCTTCTTTTTCTAAGTGGCGTTTAGGGACAAATGCTGTGATGTCGTCGTTAAACTCGATCGTTGCTCCTTTGTCTACTATTTCGTCAATCTTAGCAGTGTGCTTAGTTCCTACAGCAAACTCACCTTCGTACTTATCCCAAGGGTTGTCTTCTGTTTGTTTGTGGCCTAAACTTAACTTGCGTCCTTCAACATCTAATTCAAGAACAACAACGTCTAATTCAGCTCCAATTTCAGTAAACTCACTTGGGTGCTTGATTTTCTTAGTCCAAGAAAGATCGCTAATGTAAATTAGTCCATCAATTCCTTCTTCTAATTCAACAAATACACCAAAGTTTGTAAAGTTACGTACAATACCTGTGTGTCTTGAACCTACAGGATATTTAGTAGTAATATCAGTCCATGGATCTGGTGTTAATTGCTTAATACCAAGAGACATTTTACGGTCTTCTTTGTCCATAGTTAGGATTTGAGCTTCAACCTCATCACCAACATTTACGAAATCTTGTGCGCTACGTAAGTGCGTAGACCAAGACATTTCGCTAACGTGGATTAATCCTTCAACACCTTCAGCAACTTCAATAAATGCACCGTAGTCTGCAATAACAACTACTTTACCTTTTACTTTATCACCTACTTTAAGATCGTCTCCAAGAGCATCCCATGGGTGAGCTTTCAATTGCTTAAGACCTAATTGAATACGTGTTTTATCCTCATCAAAGTCAAGGATAACAACGTTTAATTTCTGGTCAAGGTCAACAATCTCGTTCGGGTGGTTGATACGAGACCAAGAAAGGTCTGTAATGTGTACCAATCCGTCAACACCTCCAAGGTCAACAAATACACCGTATGAAGTAATGTTTTTAACAACACCTTCCAATACTTGTCCTTTTTCAAGCTGCCCGATAATTTCTTTTTTCTGTTCTTCGATATCCGCTTCGATAAGTGCTTTATGCGAAACAACAACGTTTTTAAATTCGTGGTTGATTTTCACAACTTTGAATTCCATTGTTTTTCCTACATATGCATCGTAATCACGGATAGGCTTCACATCTATTTGTGAACCTGGCAAGAAAGCTTCGATACCGAATACATCTACAATCATACCACCTTTAGTACGGCACTTAACATAACCGTTAACAATAGTAGCATCATCGTGAGCATCATTAACACGCTCCCAAGCTTTGATGGTTCTAGCCTTACGGTGAGAAAGAATTAATTGTCCTGTACTGTCTTCACGTACATCGATCAAAACTTCTACTTTGTCACCAACTTTAAGGTCTGGATTGTAACGAAACTCGTTTAAAGAGATAACACCTTCACTTTTCGCATTGATGTCGATAATAGCATCACGATCTGTAATATAAACTACTTCTCCTTCTACTACCTCATCATCTAATGTGTCAACGAAGTTTTCAGTAACTAATTTTTCAAACTCTTCTAGCTTACCGTCATCGATTGGGTCAATGCCCTCTTCGTAGTTGTGCCAGTTGAATTCTTCTAAAAATTGTTTAGGATCTCTTTGCTTTAAAGAAAGTTCTTCTTGAGGTTTTTGAGTTTCCTCAGTAGCTTTTTGTTCTGCAACAGCTACATCTTCTTGTTTTTCTGCAGCTTTTTCTTTTGCTGCGTCTTTGTTTGCTTTATCAGCCATTTAGTAAAATGTTTGTGAAATTCATTTTAAAAGATTCTGAATTTCAACAATTTGTATTCTGTGTTGTTACAAGAAGTTACCGCGACCATCCCACAGAAGGATTTAGATTAAATTTTATCATTCCTTTTATTCTTGCCTCGTCGCTAAAAGGAGTGCAAAATTACTGTTTTTCTTTTGATAATCAAAGTGTTTTAAAGAAATCTCTGCTGAAGATCATACCCTCCCGGCTATTCGGTCTTTGGCAAGTTGTAAAATGATGTGAAATTGATCTTCCAAGTTCATCTCACTGTTGTCAATTTCAATGGCATCGGCTGCCTTTCGTAAAGGGGAATCTTTACGGGTAGTGTCTATATGGTCACGTTCTTGAACGTTTTTTAAAACTTCTTTAAACGTAACTTGATCACCACGCTCTGAAAGCTCATCATACCGGCGTTTGGCACGTTCTTCTGCGGAAGCATTCATAAAGATTTTCAACTCGGCTTTTGGTAAGACCACAGTGCCAATATCACGACCATCCATTACAACGCCTTTTTCAGAACCCATTCGTTGCTGCTGTTCTACTAGTTTTTTTCGCACTTCGGAAACGGTGGCGATTGGGCTTACAAATTCTGAAACATCTAGAGTTCTTATTTCGCTTTCTACATTTTTTCCGTTAAGGAATATTTCGGCTTTTGCCGTAGGACTGCTTTTTTTGAATTCTAAATAAATTTCTGATAGTTTTTTGATTAACCCTTCCCTATCGAATTTTTCTTCAGAAATAAAACCATTTTCCATAGCATACAATGTTACGGCACGATACATTGCGCCAGTATCGATATACACATATTCTAACCAATCTGCCAATTGTTTGGCGACTGTACTTTTTCCAGTAGATGAGTAGCCGTCTATGGCAATGGTAATTTTGTGCATTATTGTAGGTCTATATTGAGTCCGAAAGTACTTGTTGAAGCGGCCAAACTATATTGAGCATAAGAGTAACTTAATCGAAGTTTGTTTAGTTTTAAAGAAAACCCAGCGCTTAATCCGGCAAAGGCACGTTGTTCTAGAATACGAAGTTCTTCCCCCCTACGTAAATTATAACCTAACCGAAGGTTAAACCCACCTTCTGGAAATAATTCTACCCCAACAATCATATGTCGAAAAGCATTATCAATAAAATTGATTTTTTCGCTGGTAGAATTCCCTTCTAAATCGGTTTCATCACGATTGGGGTTGGCAAACGCAACATTCCAGCGTTGCATGTTCTCTAAGGTAAAATGCCAACGAATGGGAATGTTTTTTAACGTTTGTGATATTCCGAAAATTAATTCAAACGGTAGTTTTTCGTAGGTTTCATGATATGGTGTAATTTGCGTGCCTAAGTTTCTGGCAACTCCGGTAATATGTAAATCCCAGTCTTGATAAACATACATAACACCAATATCGGTAGCCACTCCAAAAGAGCTGTATTGTTCTAATTTTGATGAAATAAATTTTACATTGGCCCCTATGTAAAAATCGGTAAATGCAATATTACGAGCGTGACCAAAAGACAGGGCTACTTCTCCACCGCTAAAACTATTGGTTGCGTTTCCTTGTTCGTCATAACCATCAAATTTTCCATAATTGATATAGGTAACACCTGCATTAATTACTTGTGTACGGCGGTCCCAAGCATAGGCATAGGCAGCAGTACCGTAATTTACATCACCAATATAATTTGCATAATTAAGCGAAAACTGATTATCCATCTCCGGATTAATGGCTGCAGGGTTAAAAAGTGCTTGCGTGGGATCGTAATCGTAATTAGTGACCGTCTTTCCACCTAAGGCAGCTTGTCGTGGGGAATTTACTAAGTTTAAAAACTGATACGTTGAACTCCCTCCTACTTGCGCTACAGCAGTAGTTGATAGTAAGATTGTAAATAATAAGAAGTAAACCTTTTGGTTCATGTACAGTGGTTACCTTAATTCTATACCTTTTAACGACTGCAATATTAATTTATTTTTAAGCGGAATAAAAGGTTTTCAAATATAGATATAATTTACCCCTTGAAAAACCAAATATTATAATTGGAATTAACAAGGGGCAAAAACTATCTTATAACTTTTTAGCGTTCTTTACCTTCTGTTTGGTAAGTGCTAAATCTAACACATCGCTCATGTCTTTTACATAATGGAACGTCAACCCTTTTAAGTATTCAGGTTTAATTTCATCGATGTCACGTTTATTGTCTTCACACAATAAAATTTCTTTAATGTGAGCCCGCTTGGCAGCCAATATTTTTTCTTTGATTCCGCCAACGGGAAGCACTTTTCCACGTAACGTGATTTCACCAGTCATCGCAATGCTTTTCTTTACTTTACGTTGCGTAAACAAAGAAACTAAAGACGTTAACATGGTTATACCCGCACTTGGCCCATCTTTAGGCGTAGCACCTTCCGGTACGTGTACGTGTACATTGTATTTCTCAAATATATCTGGCGAAATGCCTAATTCTTCTGCATTCGATTTTATGTATTCCAACGCAATGGTTGCCGATTCTTTCATCACCTTACCAAGGTTTCCGGTCATATTTAACTGACCTTTACCTTTAGAAAGTGTAGATTCTATAAAAAGGATATCACCACCAACTCGTGTCCAAGCCAATCCTGTAACCACTCCGGCTACGTCGTTGTTTTCGTACTTGTTCCGTTCTAGCTTAGGACTTCCTAGCGCTTCAACCACTGTTTCATTGGTTACTTTTTTATCATATTCCTCATCCATTGCTATTTTCATAGCTGCAAAACGAACCATTTTGGCAATTTGCTTTTCTAAACTACGAACTCCACTTTCACGCGTATATCCCTCTACTATTTTCTCTAATTGCTTTTTACCAATTTTAAGGTCGTCTTTAGTAAGGCCGTGTTCTTCCAATTGTTTTGGCAATAAGTGTCGTTTCGCAATTTCAACTTTTTCTTCCACTGTATATCCCGTAACATTAATGATTTCCATACGGTCCCGAAGCGCTGGTTGAATGGTGCTTAAGCTATTTGAAGTGGCTATAAACATCACTTTAGACAAATCGTACCCTAACTCTAAGAAGTTATCATAAAAAGCATTGTTTTGCTCGGGGTCTAATACTTCCAACATTGCTGAAGAAGGGTCTCCTTGACTTCCTATAGAAAGTTTATCTATTTCATCTAATACAAAGACTGGATTACTTGTTCCTGCCTTTTTTATGTTCTTAACAATACGTCCTGGCATAGCACCAATATAGGTTTTACGGTGTCCGCGTATTTCAGCCTCATCCCGTAAACCACCTAGTGACATTCTCACGTATTCTCTACCCAAAGCTTCAGCGATTGATTTACCTAAAGATGTTTTACCAACTCCCGGAGGTCCATACAAACATAGAATTGGTGATTTCATATCGTTCCGAAGTTTTAAAACGGCTAGATATTCGATAATTCGTTTTTTCACATCATCTAGGCCATAATGATCACGGTCTAGAATTTTCCTTGCTCTTTTAAGATCGAATTTATCGGTACTAAATTCATTCCAAGGTAAATCAAGTAAGAGATCCAAATAGTTACTTTGAATGCTATATTCAGCAACTTGCGGATTCATACGTTGTAATTTGGTGATTTCTTTATCAAAATGCTCTTGCACTTCATCACCCCACTTTTTTGCTTTCGCCTTTTCGCGCATTTCTTGTATTTCAGCTTCATTGGAATTCCCTCCCAATTCTTCCTGAATGGTCTTCATTTGTTGCTGAAGAAAATACTCACGTTGTTGCTGATTGATATCACTTTGCACTTTAGACTGAATGTCATTACGCAATGATAATTTCTGCAACTCAACATTCATATATTTAAGCGTCTCCATTGCACGCTCTTTCAAGTCGTTCATTTCAAGCAAACTCTGCTTTTCTTTTACTGAAATGTTCAAGTTTGATGAAACAAAGTTGATTAAAAACGAATTGCTCTCAATGTTTTTAATTGCAAAAGCCGCTTCCGAAGGAATATTTGGGCTTCCTTTTATAATTTCAAGAGCGATTTCTTTAATAGAATCAATAATAGCAGAAAACTCTTCACTTTCTTTAGCAGGTTTTGCTTCAGTCACTTCCCGAATGGTAGCCGTCATATACGGTTCAGTAGTGATTACTTCGGTTGTTTCAAAGCGTTTTTTACCTTGAATGATTACGGTTGTATTTCCGTCAGGCATTTTTAAAACACGAAGTATTTTTGCAACCGTACCAATGGTGTTGATTTCGTTTAAACTGGGGTCTTCTATCTCTTCGTCCTTTTGCGAAACGACTCCAATGGTTTTGCTTCCTTTATTGGTTTCGTTAATCAACTTGATCGATTTATCACGTCCAGCAGTAATAGGAACTACTACACCAGGGAATAATACCGTATTTCGAAGTGGAAGAATAGGAAGTATTTCCGGTAATTCTTCTCTGTTCATTGCATCTTCGTCTTCAGCCGTCATTAAAGGGATTAACTCCGCATCTTGCTCTAATTCCTGCAATGACAAACTGTCTAATGTTTTTACTTTTGAATGGGCCATATAGTATTTTAAGACATTGTGTCACCAAAATAAGGCGCACAATAGCTGTTTTTAAATAATTCTTTATATAATTTTTGCTGAAAACCAACTGCTTAGCGTTATGCTTGTTGACCTTCGCAATATAATATTCAATAGTTATGCCAAGGAAGTATTAAAGACTAATTTGAATTTTCGATACAATTTCACATAACCAACAAGTTGCTTTCCATCAAACTGTTTTAAACCATAAAATTACTTAGACACCATTGCATTTTAATTTTACATTTAATAAAACATAATATCTTTCAACGTCAAGCACCCAATAAAATATTCATCTCAACTGTAACACACTGTCTTAAAAAACGTCTTTACAGAAAAGAAATCAATCTTTTTTATAACTATATTTAATCGAACGCTTATAAAACCAAATAATCACATGAAAACATTAACAAAAACCATACTTATTGTCTTCTTACTGTCAATAACAGCACAACCTGCAATTGCTCAAAACTGGAACAATTCAAAAGTTAAGGGAAACGGAAGTGTAACCACTAAAACTGTCTTAACAGGTGATTATGACAACGTACACGTAACCGGATCTATGGATGTAACCCTTGTTAGCGGTACAGAAGGTTCCATTAACGTTACGACCGATGAGAACATACACGAACACCTTGATATTCGTAGCGAAGGTAACACCTTAATCATTTCAGTAAAAAAAGGGCATTCCATTAGCACTAAAAAAGGGATTGATGTAACTGTTCCTTTTCAAGATCTCTCTGAAGTGAAATTGGTTGGATCTGGTGATATTACGTCTACTAAAAAAATTAAAGCCAATAACTTTGAGACCAGTATAGTTGGCTCTGGTGATGTTATTTTGAACGTTGAGTCTAGTTCGTTAAATGCTAAAGTAACAGGCTCTGGTGACATGAAATTAACTGGAAGCGCCGATAATTTTGAATTGAAGTTAAGCGGTAGCGGTGATTTTGATGGCAGAAGTTTTGATGCCAATGCTACTGAAGTATATGTTTCCGGTTCTGGAGATGCAACCGTTTCAGCAAAAAAGAGTATAAAAGCCCGAGTTCATGGCTCTGGTGATATTTCTTATAAAGGAAATCCATCAAAAAGTGACACCAAAGTGTTAGGGAGCGGATCGATTAAATCAATCTAAGTCGCCTTTTAAGTAAAGAATTAATCCTAAAGAGAACTTTCTTTTTAGGATTTTTTTTATTCTGAAACTTCTACCCCTCTCGGAACACGGAATAACAAAACAAGCCCTACGACAAAAAACAGGATAAAGAATAGTATTGCATACCGAATGCTACCGGTTGCTTGTGCTACAAATCCATAACTGAACATCCCAATTACAATCCCAATTTTTTCAGCTACATCATAAAAACTGAAATAGGAAGCGGTATCTATTG
Organism: Flavobacteriaceae bacterium UBA3179; assembly: GCA_002364245.1. Lineage (GTDB taxonomy): Bacteria > Bacteroidota > Bacteroidia > Flavobacteriales > Flavobacteriaceae > Marixanthomonas. The sequence goes on along the minus strand of DEXR01000001.1, from coordinate 30,250 downwards.
CTCCTTCCGGAATTAATTTTGAGTATGTAGAACGTGAAAGCGATTGTATTCCACCCATTACCAGACCTACAAATCCTGCTGTAACATAAAACTGTACAGGTGTTGTTATAGAATAGGCATAGATGCAAATGCAAATCCAGATTATATTTAAAACAATTAAAGTATTTATGTTTCCAAATTTAGCTGAAGCACGAGACGTTAAAAAGGCACCTAAAACTGCTACTAATTGAATTAATAAAATACTTACAATTAATCCTGTAGTGGCGTTTGTTTCGCCCCAATCCAATTCTTCTATCCCAAAATAAGTGGCCACTAACATTATAGTTTGCACCGCCATACTATATATAAAAAAAGCAGCTAAATATCTTTTTAGGCTTTTGTTTTCGCCTAGTTTATTCCAAATTTTCTTTAGTTCCTTAAATCCATTGAAAAGAAGGTGTTTTGTAAATTTTTGTTTTTTATTTCCCTTCGGAAGGTAATAATACGTGTACTGACTAAATCCTATCCACCAAACACCCGTTAACACAAACGATAAGCGTGTTGGTAACCCTTCATCTTCAAAACCGAAAGTTTCGTACATTAAAATCATGGCAAGACAGACGCACAATAAAATAACGCTGCCTATATACCCCAATGAGTATCCTTTCGCACTAATTTTATCTTGTTGTTCAGGAAAAGCTATATCCGGTAAATATGAATTATAAAACACCAAGCTCGCCCAAAAGCCAATCAATGCTAAAAAATAACACAGGAGCCCAAACCATAAATAGTCTAATGAAAACCAATACAGACCAATACAAGAAACTGCACCCAGGTAACAGAAAAACTTCATAAATACTTTTTTGTTACCTACATAATCAGCAACACCACTTAATAGCGGACTTACTATTGAAACCATTAAAAAAGCTGCCGCAGTTACATAACTAATTAGGGTATCATTATTAAAGTCGAACCCTAGAAAAGTCACCGTATCGTCGAGTATTTTCCCTTTTTCATCTTTGACAAGTGTCAAGGCACCATAAAATATTGGAAAAATGGCTGATGCAATTACTAAACTATATACAGAGTTTGCCCAGTCATAAAAAGCCCAAGCGTTTAGCAGCTTTTTACTGCCTTTTGGTAGGTTAGCCATAGAAGTGTTTTAAAACAAAATCCCGTTCTGATTTATATCAAAACGGGACTAAATTACTTGAAATTATTCTTTTTAAAAACTTATTTCTTAAAAGAAGTTACACCATACTTTCGGGCTTCGGCTTTTGCTTCAGCAGCCCAACTTTGTATATTTCGTATACGAGTCTCACTAGAAGGGTGTGTACTTAAAAATTCTGGGGGTGCTCCTCCACCCTGTTGTTGCATTCGTTGCCATAAATCTGCTGCCACTATTGGGTCGTATCCTGCAATTGCCATAAGGGTTAACCCTATTCTGTCGGCTTCTACTTCGTTACTTCTACTAAAAGGCAACATGACCCCTACTTGTGTTCCAACTCCGTAATATTGATTAAATATCTGTTGATTTTCTGGATTTTTGGCCAATGCTAAATTTCCAGCTACAGCCCCTAATTGTTGTAGTTGTGCGGCACTCATACGCTGTTGCCCGTGGTTAGCTAATGCATGTGCTACCTCATGCCCCATAATAGAAGCTACACCAGCTTCATTTTTAGCAATGGGCATAATTCCTTTATAAAAAGCTATTTTACCGCCAGGCATCGCCCAAGCATTTTTTGTGTCATCATCAATTAGTGAATATTCCCAACGATAGTTTTTTAAATATCCAGCATAGCCATTAGCTGTGAGGTACCGCTCTGCCGCGGTTGATATTTTTTGTCCAACCCTTTCAACCATCTGGGCATCTGAGGTTCCTTTAATTACTTTATTTTCAGATAAAAATTGATCATATTGCTGAAATGCCATTGGCAATATTTGAGAATTAGGGACTAAAGCCAAGGTTTTTTTTCCTGTAAATGGATTAGTACTACAAGCTACAGCAAACACAAGTACTGCTACTAAGGAGAGTGTTTTTTTATAAATCATTGTTTGTTTTTTTACGTTTCAAATTTAAAGTTAAAGATAATACAATTGATTTTTATTAAAATTTATATAAAAACTGGAATAGCTTTTGCTACTATATTTATTAAAACACACAAATTATGAAACAGATACTTTTATTTTTAGCGCTTTCGACCACTTTTTTATTTTCATCATGTGAAGGTGACCCAGGACCTCCAGGACCTCCGGGTGATGCTTTCTTAGCACAGGTTTTTGAAGCTACAGTAGATTTTCAATTTGATTCACAATCACAATCTTTAACTTCAGCATTTATAGAATTTCCTAGTAATATAGAGGTTTTTGAAAGTGATGTTGTGCTAGCATATCAATTTATAGGTCAAGACCCAATAGTAGACCCACCTGCTGATATTTGGGTACAACTACCAAGAAGTCAGTTTTTCAATGATGGCACTGGTGAATTTATAGAATACAGTTTTAACCATACTTTTTTTGATATTCAATTTGTAATCGATGGAAATTTTGATGTATCAACGTTAGGAACTGACTTTACCAACGACCAAATATTTAGAGTTGCCATCGTCCCAGCCGAATTTGCAACTGCAGATTTGACAATGAATGACATTATGAGCAATTCAGAAATTGAAGTCATTAATCTTGAAAATTAAACTATGAAAAAATTCATTTTTTTACTGTGTAGCGTCGTACTGTTTAGTTGTAACTCCAAAGCACAGGATAAAAAAGAACAAAAGGAATATGAGGTTACCAAAACCGATGCTGAATGGAAAGCGGAACTTACCGATATGGAATATCAGGTGCTCCGTCATGCCGCTACAGAACGTCCCTTTTCAAGCGAATTAAACAGCAATAAAGAAAAAGGAACTTACGTTTGTGCCGGATGCGGAACACCATTATATAAAAGCGAAAATAAATTTAAAAGCGGTACCGGATGGCCAAGTTTTGATCGGTTTATTGAAGGAAATGTAGAATTTTCCACCGACAATAAGTTAGGTTACAGCCGTAACGAAGAGCACTGCGCCACTTGTGGTGGTCACTTAGG
>DEXR01000001.1:398-27076 GCA_002364245.1 Flavobacteriaceae bacterium UBA3179 | reverse complement strand
TTTATACCAGCAAAAGATGAGCAATAACAAATATTCTATACAAAAAACAGAGGCCGAGTGGCGAAAAGAGCTCGGTGATGAACGTTATCGAATTCTTCGTGAAGCCGGTACAGAGCGTCCACATACGGGAAAGTATAACATTCACTTTGAAGATGGCACCTATAAATGTGGCGCGTGCAACACCCCACTTTTTAAAAGCGACAGCAAATTTGAAAGCAGCTGTGGTTGGCCATCCTTTGATGAAGCCATTGATGGCGCAGTAGAATACGTCCGCGATACTTCTTTAGGAATGATTCGTACTGAAATACTATGTTCAACTTGTGGAAGCCATTTAGGGCATGTATTTAATGATGGCCCTACCGAAACTGGGCAACGGTTTTGCGTGAATTCGCTTTCAGTGGATTTTGATAAAAAATAGCAAACTGCCCATAAATTGAAGAGGCATCAAATTCCTAAAATTGATTATTTGGAATTTGATGCCTCTTTTTTTAGCACGTACCCCTAACATTTTGTAAATTCGTAGCTTCAAAATAACGACATAAAACAACGAAATGAGTAAATACGACGTAATCGTTTTAGGAAGTGGTCCCGGAGGCTATGTTGCTGCAATCAGGGCTTCACAATTAGGCTTAAAAACAGCTGTTATTGAAAAAGAAAGCCTGGGAGGCGTTTGCCTTAACTGGGGTTGTATCCCAACTAAAGCACTGTTAAAAAGTGCACAGGTTTTTGATTATTTAAACCACGCCGAAGATTACGGTCTTACGGTAAAAGGTGCAGATAAAGACTTCGGAAAAGTAGTTGAACGCAGCCGTGGCGTTGCCAATGGTATGAGTAAAGGTGTTCAGTTCTTGATGAAGAAGAATAAAATTGACGTTATTGATGGCTTCGGAAAACTAAAACCCGGGAAAAAGGTTGATGTCGATGGAAAAGAATATTCTGCAGACCATATTATAATTGCTACTGGAGCCCGTTCTCGTGAGTTGCCTAACTTAAAACAAGACGGCAAAAAAGTAATTGGATACCGCGAAGCAATGTCACTTGACAAGCAGCCTAAGAAAATGATTGTTGTTGGTAGTGGTGCCATTGGTGTCGAGTTTGCTCATTTTTATAACGCTATGGGTACCGAAGTTACGATAGTAGAATTTTTACCGAATTTGGTTCCGTTAGAAGACGAAGACGTTTCAAAGCAGTTTGAAAAGTCCTTTAAAAAAGCGGGGGTTAAGGTAATGACAAATTCTTCAGTAGAAAAAGTGGATACTTCTGGTAAAACAGTAAAAGCAACTGTAAAAACCAAAAAAGGCGAAGAAACACTTGAGGCAGATGTTGTACTTTCTGCTGTAGGTATTGCCGCAAATATTGAAAACATTGGCTTGGAAGATGTCGGTATTGTTACCGATAAAGGTAAAATTATGGTAAACGATTATTACCAAACCAACATTCCTGGATACTACGCCATTGGTGACTGCGTTCCTGGACAAGCATTGGCGCATGTTGCTTCAGCTGAAGGAATAACTTGTGTTGAAAAAATTGCCGGAATGAACGTAGAAGCTATTGATTACGGAAACATTCCAGGTTGTACCTATGCAACTCCTGAAATTGCAAGTGTTGGTATGACAGAGAAACAAGCTAAAGAAGCTGGTTACGAGCTTAAAATTGGTAAGTTTCCATTTTCTGCTAGTGGTAAAGCAAGCGCTGCCGGAACAAAAGATGGTTTCGTAAAAGTAATTTACGATGCCAAATACGGTGAGTGGTTAGGTTGCCATATGATTGGTGCCGGTGTAACCGATATGATTGCTGAAGCCGTTCTAGGTAGAAAACTAGAAACCACAGGACACGAAGTATTAAAAGCAGTACACCCACACCCTACAATGAGTGAAGCGGTGATGGAAGCAACTGCTGCTGCTTATGATGAAGTGATTCATTTATAAGTTTGAATAATATACACCCAAAGAAAAAGCGCTTCATAAATTGAAGCGCTTTTTTTATTTTGATATTAAATCGCAGTACCAAAACTGTGTGTCCCAGCTTTTAGTATCACCAGTAAAACATTCGTCATCGTCGTCTTTTGAAGGACTATAACTTTTTAATACCTTCTCTCCTATTTCAAAAGAAACTGGATGATTAAAAATTGGTCCATCGTACACAAACGTGTGAAATTCACCATTTTCACCGCACGGATCTACTGTATCGGGTAAATCGTTTAAAAAAGCATGGTTTACTTCTCTTCCCACAAACGATTCATCTAATAGTTTTGCATTAACACAGACGGTAACAGCTTTAAAACCGAGGCTTAAAAACTCTTTCATTATCATGGCAGTATCTTTTTTCCACAGTGGGAAAATAGTTTGTAAACCTACTTTTTGCAACTGCTCTTCTCTATACTTTTTTAAATCTTCCAAAAAAATATCACCAAAAGCAGCGTGGGTAAACCCTTCGGAGGTTAGTTTTTGGGTGGCTTCCTCCATTTTAGCATTATAAAGTTGCATCGAAGTCTCTTGAGGCAAGTATATTTTTTGAAGTGGCAAACCTATACTTTTTACTTGAGCATCCAACAGATCTTCGTTCAAGCCATGCATAGAAACACGATTAAAATCGTTATTAACTGTAGTAACCAGCTTTGAAACATTATAATCAGGATTCTTTTTCAGAAAATAATATGCCAATGCAGCATCTTTACCGGAACTCCAATTTAAATAAGATTGTTTCATTAGTTGTCCGTCAAAAAACTTTGTAAAGCCAGTTCGTAACTTTGTAGTCCAAAGCCTAAAATAATGCCTTGCGCATTGGGTGAAATGTACGATTTATGCCGAAAGTCTTCCCGTGAAAAAGTGTTGGAGATATGAACTTCAATAACTGGCGTTTCAATGGCCTTAACAGCATCACCAATCCCTACTGAAGTATGCGTATAAGCGGCCGCATTTAAAATAATACCATCGTATTCGTAGCCTACTTCTTGTAGTTTATCAATCAACTCACCTTCAATATTAGATTGAAACTGTTCCAATTCCACTTTTTTGTATTTAAACTGAAGTTCAGTAAAAAAATCTTGAAACGATTGGTCGCCATAGACATCGGTCTCACGTTTGCCGAGCAGATTTAAGTTAGGGCCGTTGATAATGATAATTTTCATGTCTCAAATATAGAAAATAAAAAAGCAGGAGCTATAAGCTCCTGCTTTAGATTATTTAAAATAATTTAAAGTCCGAATTCTACTCCAAAATTTAAAGAACTAAATGTCGCCCCATCTAGTGCAACACCTGAATAAGACAATACTATACCAATATTGCCGAAATTATATGCAGCTCTAGGGCGATAATAAAAGCCCCCATCATTACCGTCAGGGGAAATCCCAATACCATATCCTAAATCAGCTCCAAAATAAAAGGCTTCATCTAAATAGAACCGAGCAGTTCCCCCTAACGGCAAAAAAGCCGCATCATCGGCATCAACTTCAATTTCAACATCTCCAATACTCCCTTCTTGATCTTTCCCAAAATAATAAAGAAAACTTGTCATAGGCCCTACTTTAAATGTTTCGTTAATGTCAAACAAATAAGCAACATCGGCAATTACACCGAATGAATAAGCTTCATCAAAATCTCCCATTGGTATAGCACCATTGATACCTAATTTAACATCTCCTTGGGCAAATGAGGTTCCGATTCCGAATACTGCTAAAGCAGCGAATAGTAATAGTTTTTTCATAATAAAAAGTTTATTTTGATTAGTTAATAGAATAAATGTACTAAAAATATTGTGACATTCGCAAAAAAATAATACTCATAATGTTATAAAGCTATTATTGTTTAAAATAAAAAAGCAGGGTTTTACCCCTGCTTACTTAATAATTAAGTGTTTCACTTTTTAGAATGAATAACCTGCAGATACTGCAAAAACTGAGTTTTTAGCGTCTACATCAAAAGGAATGTCTTCACTGTTTACAATATCGGTTAAACCAAAGTTATAACGGGCGTTTAAAAACAGTCCATTATTAAATCGATATCCAGCTCCTACTCCTACTGAAAAGTCAATGTCGTTAAACAAATCACCATCAAGTTCTGTTGAACCTGAACCTACGTCGTCTGGATCACTATCTATTTCATTTTTTACGTTAAAACCTATTTGTGGTCCTGCTTCTGCATACAGTCCTTCAATTAAATACACTTTTGCCATTACAGGCACGTTAATGTAATCTAATTGCACTTCTGTATCGTCTGCTCCTTCTCTACTTATTAAATCAAACCCTTGTCCTGAATATAAAACCTCAGGTTGAATAGAAAAGCGTTCGCTTAACGGAATTTCTGCAAAGGCACCAATATGAAAACTGGTTCTACCCTCAGGATCGTCAAAGGCATCAAAACCATCACCAGATAAAGATGAAAAATTTACACCACCTTTGGCTCCTAATCTTACTTCTTGTGCTTGTGTTGCTGTTACGCCAAATACTGCTAGTACAGCAATAAAAAATACTTTTTTCATAGTTCTTGTTTTTAAATTTTGAACAAATCTAAAGTGAGGACTACAAAAAAAGTATTAATAATTTTATAAGCTTTTATTAAAGGCTCTTAAAGAAAGCTATAACCCAGTGATAATGTGAATACACTGTTTTTACTTTTATTAAAATCTGCCCCTCTTTCTTCTGGAACATCGGTTAAACCAAAGTTATATCGGCCTTCCAAACGTAATCCCAATGGTACGTCAAAGCCGATACCCACAACGCCAGAAATATCAAATTCATTGGTACCAATATCATTTATTACTTCTCCTATCACCGTTTGTGCTTCATCATTAACCAAAACCCCAAATTGAGGCCCTGCTTGCAAATTGAATTTATCAGTTAAATAAATTTTAGCAACAATAGGCACATTAACATAGTCTAAATTAAATTCCCCAGCATCAAACTCAGCTCCTTGTTGTGAGTATAATAAATCTGCCTGTATACCAAACCTATCACCCAGTTTTCCGCCTACAAAGGCACCAACAACAAATCCAGTTCGGTTGTCCAAGCCTCTCGCATCAGTTAAGGTTGCAAAGTTTACCCCTGCTTTTATACCAAGGTCAAGACCTTGAGCTTGCGTTGTTGTAATAGTCATTAGTGCCAGAACGGCAAAAATCAGTTTTTTCATAGTATTTGTCTTTTAAGTTTGTATTATACAATATACAAGAAATAACGTATCTCCACATTTATTATTTTTTAATACCGCTATATTTAGTAATATCGTAGTATGAAATGGCAGCAGGCTATAAACGATTACAAAGACTATTTGCGCATAGAACGTGGGCTTTCAGCCAATTCCATCAAAAACTATTCATTGGATCTTAAAAAACTGATGAAATGGCTTTCTGAAACAGAAATCAATGAATCACCCATATCTATTTCAGAAGAAACCGTACAGCAATTCATTTATTCAATTGCAAAGCAAATGCAACCGCAATCGCAAAGCCGGGTCATTTCAGGATTAAGAGGTTTTTTTAATTACCTAGTTTTTGAAGAATACCGTAAGACCAACCCATTGGAACTTGTTGAAAGCCCAAAAATTGCCCGTAAACTGCCCGACACCCTTTCTACGGAAGAAATAGACTCTCTAATTGAAGCTATTGATTTAAGCCATCCCCAAGGCGAGCGTAACCGTGCGATACTTGAAACTTTATACGCTTGTGGTCTGCGGGTTTCTGAATTGACAGGTTTAAAAATATCAGATCTCTTTTTTGACGAAGGGTTTATAAAAGTTTCAGGAAAAGGCGATAAAGAACGTTTTGTACCCATTGGCGGAAATACGGTTAAATACATTAATACCTATAAAAATGAAGTGCGTATTCACATACCCATTCAACCAAAAGCAAAAGATACTTTATTTTTAAACCGAAGGGGAAATCCACTCACCCGAGCCATGATTTTTACCATTGTAAAGCAATTAGCCGAAAAAGTGGGAATTCAAAAAAAAGTTAGTCCGCATACACTTAGACATTCATTTGCCACACATTTATTAGAAAACGGAGCCGATTTACGCTCCATACAACAAATGTTAGGACACGAAAGTATTACCACCACTGAAATTTACACACACATAGACACTACACACCTTACTGAAGTAATTAACAAGTTTCACCCCCGAAAATAGGGTTAAAAAAACGCTAAAAGCTTAAATCCCCTTTCTATAAAAACGAGTGTTTTGTATCTTAAACAAAAAAGAAATTAGATTATGAAAACACTGAAATTTGACAATGGCGACACAATGCACGCCATAGGATTAGGAACTTGGAAAGCAACCGGAAACGATGTAAAAAAAGCAGTAAAAGAAGCTTTGTATGCCGGTTATAGACATATTGACACGGCCGCTGTTTATGGAAATGAAGAAGAAATAGGCGAAGCACTTTCTGAGGTATTTGCAGAAGGAAACATTATGCGGGAAGATGTATTTGTTACATCTAAACTTTGGAACGACGCCCACCAAGAAGGGCAAGTGATTCCTGCGATTGAAGATTCCCTTAAAAAGCTAAAATTAGATTATTTAGACCTTTACTTAGTCCATTGGCCCGTAGCTTTTAGACCGGGTGTTGGTTTTCCAGAAAAAACATCAGATTATTTATCACCAGAAGAAGCTCCAATTATTGAAACTTGGAAGCAAATGGAAACCGCCAAAAAAACAGGACACACCAAACATATTGGGGTCTCAAATTTCAGTAAAGAAAAGCTAAAGGATTTAATTTCAAAAGCTGAAATAAAGCCTGAAATGAATCAAGTGGAAATGCACCCGTATTTACAACAAGATGATTTGGTAGATTTCTGTAAAAGTGAAGATATTTTAATGACCGCTTATTCCCCATTAGGTTCTGGTGATCGTAGTGCCGCTATGAAAGGTGAAGACGAACCAAATTTGATGGAAATTGATGAGATTAAAGAAATTGCAAGAAAAAATGGTGCTTCAACCGCTCAGGTGCTAATTAACTGGCACAACCAACGTGGAATAGCCACCATACCAAAATCTGCCAGCAAAGAGCATATAAAGGATAATTTTCAAGCAGCCAGCGTGCAGTTGGACAATGATGATATGAAAACCATTAAAGAGCTGAATAAAAATTATCGTTTTATTACTGGTAAGTTTTTTGAAGCTCCAGAAAAAGGATATGAAAACATCTATAACGATTAATATACTTGTTATAGAAATAAAAAAGGCGTGGTTTTTTACCATGCCTTTTTTATATAATCTAATTTAAATTTTATTTAGCCACGTTTACAGCTCTTGTTTCCCGTATCACGGTTACTTTTACTTGTCCTGGATACGTCATATCAGTTTGAATTTTCTGTGAAATTTCAAAAGAAAGCTGTGCTGCTTTATCATCACTTACTTTTTCACTTTCAACCATAACCCTAAGCTCACGACCCGCTTGAATAGCGTACGCTTTATTTACACCATTAAAGCCAAAAGCAATATCCTCAAGGTCTTTAAGACGCTGAATATATGAATCTAGCACTTGACGGCGAGCACCTGGACGGGCACCGCTAATCGCATCACATACTTGAACGATTGGTGATAAAAGGCTTGTCATTTCTATTTCATCGTGGTGAGCACCGATGGCGTTGCAAACCTCTGCTTTTTCGCCGTATTTTTCGGCCCATTGCATTCCTAAAATTGCGTGAGGCACTTCTGTTTCGGTTTCTGGCACTTTACCGATATCGTGTAATAGACCGGCTCTTTTAGCTAGTTTTGGGTTCAATCCCAATTCTGAAGCCATCACACCACATAATCTAGCAACTTCACGAGAGTGATGCAATAAGTTTTGACCGTAAGACGAGCGGTATCTCATTCTACCTACCGCTTTAATTAATTCAGGGCTTAAGCCGTGAATTCCGAGGTCGATTACGGTTCGTTTACCAACTTCAAGTATTTCGTCTTCAATTTGTTTTGAAGTCTTTTTAACGACTTCTTCAATACGTGCTGGGTGAATACGGCCATCGGTAACTAATTTATGCAATGATAATCGGGCTACTTCCCTACGTACTGAATCAAAGCAAGATAAGATAATTGCTTCCGGAGTGTCATCCACAATAATTTCAACACCTGTGGCAGCCTCTAATGCTCTAATATTTCGTCCTTCGCGACCAATGATTCGACCTTTCACATCATCACTTTCCAAGTTGAATACTGATACGCAGTTATCTATAGCTTCTTCAGTACCGATACGCTGTATTGTGTTGATCACTATTTTCTTGGCTTCTTGCTGCGCAGTCATTTTTGCTTCCTCAATAGAAGACTGCACAAATTTCATTGCATCGGTCTTAGCCTCATCTTTTAAGCTCTCTACTAATTGTGATTTTGCTTCTTCAGCCGAAAGACTTGAAATCACTTCTAATTGTTCAATTTGACTTCTACGGAATTTTTCTACCTCGTCTTGTTTCTTTTCTAGGAAGTCTAAGCGCTCATCATATTCTTTCTGCTTTCCTTCTATTTGTGAATTGAGCTTTTTAGTTTTTGCTAATTCACTAGAAACTTGTGACTCTTTATCTTTTGTACGTTTTTCGGCTTCAGCCATCTTACTTTCACGCTTAGTAATCACTTTTTCGTGTTCAGATTTAAGCTCGATAAACTTTTCCTTGGCTTGTAATATTTTGTCTTTTTTAATTGATTCAGCTTCGGTTTTGGCTTCCTTTAAAATAGAAGCTGCGTTTTTCTTTGCTGATTTTATTAAATGGGAAGAGTTATTTCGCTCTATTAGCTTGGCTATTAAAAAACCAACTGCTAAGGCGACTAGTCCCACTATTATAGGGGTAACCATATTGTCCATAATTATAAACTTTATATATAAAAAAAGCCTGCACTAATGTGTTTTGAATAAACTCCTAAAAGAAAGTTTAGGGCTAACAAACTGGTCAAACATCCGCTCAAAGACGGCTCGTTTTAACAGCTTTAACTCACCCTTCTTATAAGAATTAGTGTTGAGTTTACCAAAAAGATATTAATGCAGGCAGTAACCTTGTTATGTAAAGAACGTTTATGACAAGTGCTCTTGCAGTAATTGGTTTAAAGCTTCTAGCTTATCTTCCATTTCCTGCTTGTCATTTGTTTTATCTATCTGTTTTTGCTCTACCTGAGCGGCAAACTGTAAAGCGCACATAGCTAATACATCTTGCTTGTCCCTCACGGCATAGCTTTTTTCAAACCTTTTAATCATTTCTTCTATTTTCTTAGTGGCTAACCGCAGCCCCTCTTCTTGTGAAGGGTTTATTGTTAACGGGTATACCCTATCGGCAATAGAAAGTTTTATTTTTAGTTGGTCTGACATTTAGTTTTTCTTTTATTCAGAAAGTTGAGTAATACATTGGTCAATTTCCCGAACTAAAGCATTTATCTTGAGCTTTGTATCTCTTTTGTATTGGTCGCTGCCAAGCATTGAATTTGCCATTTTCAACGAACTACATTTCTCACGCAGGGTCTCAATTTCTTTGTCAGATTCATCCTTTTGTGAACGTAAACCGTCAAGTTCTTCTTCTAAAGTAGCGTTTTTTTGCTTCAGTTTTTCGTGCCTATGCAATAACTTACTAATCCTATTTTCAAGAGAATCAACAATTTCTGAAAGGTTGCTCATTAAAAATTTATTTCAATACTTCTAACACAAAGTTAACATTCGTGTTTCAATAAGACAACAGTTTTCTGTAATTTTTTGTATTATTGAATAATTGCACAATAAAATCACCCTACTCCCCTTTTTTAAATAAGCATATTATTATTTTTACCCTATGAAGAAATTTATATTCTGCTTTTTACTGGTAGGCATTACAGTTTATGGACAAAAATCGATACCTGAAAACTATTTTAGTAATCCAATGGATATTCCAATGATCCTTTCTGGAAGTTTTGGAGAATTACGTTCTAATCATTTTCATAGTGGTTTGGACATTAAAACCCAGCAGCGTGAAGGGATTCCAATTTATGCTCCCGCCGATGGGTATGTAAGCCGTATAAAAGTATCGCATTATGGATACGGAAAAGCGTTATATATTAAACATCCCAATGGCTATTCTACAGTCTATGCACATTTACAGAATTACGCTGGGGATATAGCCAATTTTGTTAAAGAGAAACAATACGACAAAGAAACATACGAGATTGAACTATTCCCTAATGCTTCGGCCCTTAAGGTAAACAAAGGTGATTTAATCGCCTATTCGGGAAACAGTGGTGGAAGTGGTGGTCCCCATCTCCATTTTGAAATACGCGACGGTGCTTCAAGGCCTATGAATCCGCTACTTTTTGGTATTGATGTTCCCGATTCCAAAAAACCATTAATCAGTAGTCTTTTGGCTTATCCAATTAATAAAGACTCACAAATAAATCATAGTCAAGACCGCACCAAGCTTCGATTAATCCTTCAGAAAGATGGTAGTTACAAAACAGAAAAAATAAAGGCTTATGGTAAAATAGGCTTTGGAGTATCAACCAATGATCAGTGGGATGGGGCTTCTAATAAAAATGGCGTATATCAAATAAAAACGACTTATAATGGGCAAGAAAAAATAAATATCCTATTTGAAAAATTTTCCTTTGCTGAAACACGCTACCTCAATCGGTTTATAGATTATGATTACTGGATGACCAACAAGAGCCGTGTTCAAAAACTTTTCAGACAATCTAACAACCCATTGAGTATAATTGTAAATGAGGACGCTGATGGCTATATTCAAGTTAAAGAAGGTTTTAATGCAAATTATACCATTAAAGTGAGAGATTTTAAAGGAAATGAAACCGTTATTACCGTTCCAATTGAAGGAAAAAAAGAAGAAATCACCACGCCAAGGGAAATTGAAAATTCAAATGATTACATTTATGCAGATCAAGCTACATCGATAACCAAAGGCAAATACAGTGTATATATTCCCGCCAATAGTCTATATGAAAATACGTTTCTTGATATTAACACCTCCAGTGACACGCTTCATTTTCATACCGATGTAATCCCTATCCATAAAAATATTACCATTACGGCAGATGTTTCAAACTATAATGATGTTGATAAAAACAAACTGTACATTGGTAGGTTAAATTATTATGGCCGTCCTTATTACAACACAACCTATCGTAAGGGCGACAAGCTCTCAGCTAAAACCCGAACGTTCGGCACTTTTGTTATTGCAACAGATACCACGGCACCAACCATTAAACCTATTAATTTTGATGATGGCAAATGGGTAAGCAACAATAAAACATTGCAACTTTCTATTAATGACGACCTAAGCGGTATAAGCTCATACCGGGGAACTATTAACGGAAAATTCATTTTAATGGAATATGATTACAAAAAAGACGTTATAACCTATAATTTTGATGACGGAATTATATCTGAATCCGAAAACAATTTGAAAGTAATTGTTACCGATAATGTGGGAAATAGTGCTACATTTGAGGCAACATTTTTCAGAAAACAATAATAACAACTACTGCTTTTGAAAACAAAATCGCTACCCCTACTGCTTACCTTATTCTTTATTTCCGCAACTGTGTTTTCACAACAAGCAGTTGTTAAAGGTGTTATTCTTAATGAAGAAAACCAACCAGTTGTTGGGGCTTCTATTTCTTATGACGATGAAGGAAGCTTATCTGACTTTAACGGGTATTATCTAATGGAAATCCCTGCAAATAAAGACGTGACCCTTACTTTTTCGCACGTAGGCCATAAAAAAGTACAAGTAACTTTAAATTTAGGTGCCAACGAAGATTATGAGCTTAACCCGGTAATGAATACAAACGTAGAACAAATTGCAACAGTGGTTATCTCAGGACGAGAACGAAAACGTGTAGAAGGTATTACTACCATCAGTCCCGAAGCCATCCGTAAAATACCGGGTGCCAATGCAGGGGTCGAAAATTTACTAAAATCACTTCCCGGAGTAAATAGCAACAATGAACTGAGTACACAATACGCCGTCCGTGGTGGAAATTACGATGAAAATTTGGTTTATGTTAATGAAATTGAAGTCTATCGTCCGTTTTTAATAAGAAGCGGGCAACAGGAAGGACTCAGTTTTGTAAATAGCGATTTAACCTCAAACGTTGACTTTTCCGCAGGTGGTTTTCAAGCAAAATACGGGGATAAATTGTCGTCAGTGTTGGATATTACCTACCGCAGACCGGCAGATTTTAGTGCCACGGCAGATTTAAGTTTATTGGGCGCCAGTGTTTCAGCAGGTGGTATTTCAAATGACGGAAGGTTAACCGGGATTGTTGGTTTGCGTTACCGTGACAACAGCTTGTTGGTAGACGCTAAACAGACTGAAACCAACTTTAGACCACGGTTTGCCGATGCGCAAACGTATTTAACGTATAAAATCAGCAATAAATTTGAATTGGGCTTTTTAGGAAATGTTTCCATCAACGATTATGATTACGAACCATTAACAAGACAGACCAATTTTGGTACTATTGCAGACCCCGTAGCATTATTGGTTTTCTATGAAGGTCAAGAACAAGACCGCTACAACACCTATTTTGGTGCCTTTAAAGGAACCTATGTAGCTTCTGAAAATTATACAGCCAAGTTTATCGCTTCCGCATACCAGACTACCGAGCAGGAATATTATGATATTTTGGCAGAATATCGATTAGGTGAAGTGAATACCAATATTGGGGATGAAGATTTAGGCGAAGTAGAATTTACCGAAGGAATTGGCGGCCAACTTACCCACGCCCGTAATGACTTGGATGCGTTAATTTTTAATGCCGAACATAAAGGGACACTCAACTTAGACGAAAATACCATTGAATACGGTATAAAATACACTCACGAAGATATCCGTGACCGCGTGCAGGAATACGAGATTATCGATTCGGCTGGGTTTTCCATCAGGCCACCTATTCCCGATCTTGCCAACGACCAACCATACGAACCTTTTACTTCGCCAATTGTACCTTACACCACAATTAGAGCGCAAAATGATGTGCAAATAGACCGAGTTTCAGGATACGCACAATGGAGCCGACGAACCACTTTAGGTTCTAACGATGTTTGGCTAAATGCCGGTGTACGGGCGCACAACTGGAACGTAAGTGGCGATGGCATAGAAAGCACCTCGCAAATGGTTTTTAGTCCACGTGGACAAATATCCTTAAAACCCGACTGGGATATGGATATGCTGTTTCGCTTATCTGGAGGATTATATCACCAACCCCCTTTTTATCGTGAATTGCGTGATTCTACAGGAACGGTTAGACCAGATGTAAAAGCGCAACAATCCGTTCATATTGTATTAGGAAACGATTACAGTTTTGACCTATGGGGACGTCCATTCCGATTAAACTCTGAAATATATTACAAAAGCTTGACTGATGTAAATCCATATACCTTGGAAAACGTACGTATTCGGTACCGTGCCATTAATAACGCAGTTGCCTATGCATATGGATTGGATGCACGCCTTGCGGGAGAATTTGTTCCAGGTACAGAAAGCTGGGTAAGTTTCGGGTATCTAAAAACCGAAGAAAACATTGACGATCGTGGGTATATCTTTCGGCCAACGGATCAACGGTTGAAGTTTGCGATGTTGTTTCAGGATTACGTAAAAATAATCCCAGATTTAAAGATGTATTTAAACCTAGTATACAACACTGGCTTACCAGGCGGTTCACCAAGTTATGCAGATCCATATGACTACCAAGTACGTTTACCAGATTATAAACGAGCCGATCTTGGAGTATCCTATGTAATAGTGAATGAAAACAAATTAAGGGATAGCGGTTGGTTAAAACCGTTTAAAGAACTAACTATCGGTGCAGAAGTTTTTAACATATTCGATGTGCAAAACTCCATTACCAATACGTTTGTGCGAGATGTATATACCAAAGTGCAATACGCTATTCCTAATTACCTAACGCCACGGGTTTTTAATGTGAGGCTGACGGCTAAGTTTTAAATTGAGTTTTAACTTTAACGTCAGTGTCGATCGACCGTTAGCTACTTTTCAATAAACTCTTTTAACACCCCAACCACATAATCCACTTCGTCTTTTTTGTTGAAGCTTGAAAAGGAGAACCGAATGGATGGTTTTTTCATATCGTCTTCACTTAATATTTCATTCAAAACATGAGAGCCTTTCCCACTTCCACTTTGACAGGCGCTCCCTTTAGAACAGGCGATTCCGTTTAAATCTAGTTGAAACAACAACATCATTGCTTTTTCTGGTGAAATAGGCAAACAAACGTTTAAAAGTGTGTACGTACTGTTTTCATCATCATCACAAGCCCCATTAAATTTTATTCCTGGTATTTCTGCAGTGAGTTTTTCTTTAAAGTAGTTTTTAAGTTCTACTATGTAATTGCGTTCTTTTTCGAGGTTTTGGTAAGAAATTTTAAGTGCTTCGGCCATTCCAGCGATGGCAAAGACAGATTCTGTTCCTGCACGCATACCGCGTTCTTGCTCCCCTCCAAAAATCAAAGGCTTTAATCCGCTATTTTTACGGATAAAAGCAAACCCAGCGCCTTTGGGTCCATGAAATTTATGTGCTGCGACCGCTGCAAAATCTATAGGAATTTCAGAAAAATCCAACTCATAATGCCCTACCGATTGTACGGTGTCGCTATGAAACAACGCATCATATTCTTTACAAAGGTTGGCGGTACGTTCAATATCTAAAATATTCCCTATTTCGTTATTAACGTGCATTAAACTTACTAAGGTTTTTTTATCGCCTTCTTTCAATAAAGACTCAAAATGATCAAAGTTTATATGGCCACATTCGTCCAGCTTTACATAATCTACTTGAATGCCATGGTTGTTTTCCAGCTCGGTAAGGGTGTGCAACACGGCGTGGTGTTCAATCTTGCTCGAAATAATCCGTTTAACGCCCAAATCGCGCGCACAACTGTTCAATATTAAATTATCGGCTTCGGTACCGCCGGAAGTGAAAATTATTTCAGCAGCCGAAACATTCAAATATCCTGCAATTTGCTTTCTTGCATTTTCAAGTAATGATTTAGCTGATCTACCATACGAATGTGTAGATGAGGGATTTCCGTATTCTGTTTTTAACACTTCGGTGATACATCGTATTACATCGCTTCGCAGTTCGGTTGTCGCTGCGCTGTCAAAATAAACTTTTTTCATCTTCTTTGTAAAATTGTCTTTTTTCAGTAGAAAAACCTGTTACAATAGGTTTGCTGAATGCGTTCAAAATTGATTTTTTCAGAATTATTTTGTCAAAAATACATATTAATATTGTTCTTGAATACGTTTCAAGTGCAAAGAAATATGTTACTTTGTAAAAAACACAACATTCTCGTATTATTTATGAAAAATCTCTTGTTTATTATCCTCGCATTTGCAACCCTGCAGTCCTGTGATGATGGCGATGTGATCGTTACCACCTTCGATTTTGAAGATGCAGACCTAAACCTTTGTAACAATGACAATCAATATGTTTTTTATAAAATAAACAATACCGTTTCAGAAAGTATTTCTCTTAAAATTACAACGGACGACCAATTGTTTCTGCAAAGCGAAACCAAAACCTTTAAACTGGACGGTAGCGCAAATATTGTAAACTACCGCAGGTTTAATGGCGATGTAACAGGCGATTATTTTTGCAGTACCATCCCGCCAACATCACCAACGGTTGCTGTTGATTACACAGGCGCTTCGGGAACGGCAAGTTTAAACACCACCACGGCTCTGGATGATAATGATGGCGTGGAAAATGAAACCGGCGATACCGATGGCGACGGCATACCCGATAGCTACGATTTTGATGATGATGGGGACAACGTTCCTACTGCTGCCGAATTGGACACAGCAAATGAAGATGGGGACAATGACCCATTGACAAACCCGTTGGACACCGATGGGGATGGCACGCCCGATTATTTGGATACCGATGATGACGGCGACGGTATATTTACTATTTATGAAGATAAGAACCTTAACCTAAATCCTTTGGACGATATTACCGACCCAGAGGCAGGTCCAGATTATTTAAATTCTGAGATTGCGGTACAATACGATATACAATTATTTCGCCAGCACACTTATACCTTTGATAGCGATGTGGTAATACGGCTAACTAATCTAGTATTGGTCAATGGCGAAGAACAGATAACCCAGGAATCCCTCTCTTTAGGCAGTATTGAAAGTGTACTTAACGGCGAATTTACACCGACCCCAAACTTTGTGGCCCCGGAATAATCTTTATGCTGAAAAAGTTGACAGTGAGCAGTTAAAATAGGCAGCTTTTAAAAAATCAAGGTGTTTTATTTTGAAAAATATACACTTCGGTGGCGCCACGGCCGTACTCCCTGTAATCTGCCTCATAGTACTTTACATTATCATACCGCCTAAACAAGTATTCCAATTCGGCTTTTAGCACACCCTCACCCACTCCGTGTATAAAAACAATACGCTGTATTTTTTTATCAATAGCAAAATCAAGTTGACGTTTAGCGGTATCGGTCTGTAACACCAGCATTTCGTGGTTGTTCATTCGTTTGTATTGCTGCGTTAATTGATGAATGTGTAGATCGACTACCATGGGCGGGCGGTTTCGTTCCTTGGGTTTTACTTTTCTGGAAGGCTTTGGTTTTTTTATTTTCTTTTCTGAAAGGATTTCTGAGATATCCTGTTGCATCATATCGGTTTCTGAAATCGCGCCCGTAACAACAACCAGTTCATTTTGAGAAAACTGCATCTCAAAGTCATCTTCGGTGAGCACTGTAACCATATTGCTATCAACCTCTGTAACTACACCTGAAATAGCATCGTCTACCACCGAAACCTTATCCCCTTTTTTCATATAAAACCAAAGTTATTCTTTATTCGTAAATTAAATAGGTAACTTCTTAAAAACGAAAAAATTACGTTTTTTAAAGCAATTACCTCAATATTAAAAAAAATTATTTTATTTTTATAGCAAAATTTTGGCTATATTAAACCCAAATCTATATAGCTAGTAAAACCAAATAATTATGAAACACCTACTACTCTCATTGATAGTATTAAGCAGTGTTGCTGCAACAGCACAGTCCGATTTATTTGTTAGGCCGAACCCTAGTTCTGGTACAGATTCTTACGTCTATGTAAATAATGTTGAACTATATGTTGAAAATGATGTTAACCTTGAAAAAAATGTAGCTGGTCCTACAGAAGCCAGTATTTACCTTCGTAATAACGGGCAATTAATACAAGGCGATGATGCTGCTCAAAATAAAGGCGATGGTATGTTGTCTGTTTATCAAACAATTGCAGAAACTTCTGCTTTCCATTATAATTATTGGGGCATGCCTGTTGCAGAAGGAGTTTCAGGAACTCCAGGAAACACAAACAGTAATGTTTTTGTTGTCTACGATTGCGATGGATGTGGAGATACAGATACAGCGGCAACAGTAACTAATACTACGACTGGAAGAAATGGTTTTTTAAACCCAGATTTAACAATTTCCACTCGATGGATATATGAACTAAGACCAAGCCCAGATAGAGATGACGAAGGTGTTTGGGTGCGTTTAAACGGAACAGGTACTTCAAACCCGGGTTATGGGTTTATTATGAAAGGAATTAGTCCAAATCCTATAATAGGAAATACCGGTGATTCAGAAGATGGGATGCCAGACGTAACTTACGATCTTAGAGGACGACCTAAAAATGGGGAGATTTCTATTAATATGACCGCTGGAGATGAAATTGTTTTATCTGGAAACCCCTATCCTTCTGTATTGGATTTACAAGCACTAGCCGAGGATAATGATGGTACTGGCGGCAATACAGGTATCGCATCGTTTCGTTTTTGGGATGAACCAAAAGATAGTGAATTCAGTCATTTTTACAGTGATAAATCTGGTGGGTATGGTGTTTTTGTTCCAGGTCCTCCTTCTGGAGTTTACACCCCCGCTACTTTTACAGATTACTATGCCAGTGGTTCGGGTAGTGGTACTGGTGATTTTGGTCTTCCTTACGATGATCAACAATTCACCCCCATTGGCCAAGGGTTTATCATCGTAACCGATGGTTCACCAGGAGACATAGAATTTAATAATAGCCAACGGGTGTATAGGACTGTTGGGCAGACTGAAGAGTTTCATAGACCAGACAAAAACGGTAACGTTGCTATGAACGGAGGACAAGACACTAACTCTGACGATTCAAGCGAATCTGTGGTTGCTGAGGTAGATCCACGTGCTCCCCACTTACGTATCGATGTAGTTATGGAGGAAAAGTATGGGCGCCAATTGGTATTGGGCTTTGATGACAGTACTTCTCTTGATTTCGATCTTGGCTGGGATGGTAAAAGCCCTATGGATGCTGCAAATGGAGAGGCTTATTTCCTAGTAGGTGATGATGACAATAGAGAGCCTTATGTAATTAATTTTTTAAATTACGATGCTCAAGCTATGGTTCCAATTGGTTTTAAATTGAACCAACAAACTAAATTTCTTATACAGACCGTAGATGAAGTAAAAATGCATAGTAAAAAAGCGTATATTTTTGATAGTGTAGAAAATACGTATCAAGAAATTACCAATGGTAAGTCTGCAACCTATAATTTAGATGCTGGAACGTATGATGATCGCTTTTTTGTAACTTTTAAAGGGAACAAAGAATTTAACGAGTATGTAAAAGAAGAACAAGGGAGAGCACAAGAAAACATAGATTTTTTCCAAAACAACAATTTGGGTATTCTTGAGGTTACCAACCCAGAAGGCTATGATATTGAGCAAGCTCTCGTTTTTGATATGACCGGGAAATTGGTTTATGAGCAAAAGAACATTGGTACCGAGAAACATTTCTCGTTCCCTACCTCAAACCTAAGTGATGGTGTTTACATTGTTAAATTAAAAACAACCGATAATATAGATATTAGCTATAAAACTTCGGTTTATAACAGGCAATAACCCAAATGGCATTGGAAGGCGGCATTGAAGACTATATGTTGCAATGCACCAGCAAACAGCTTTTTGGTGTAGAATGTTTAGGCTGTGGTACACAACGTGCCACAGTCTTATTTTTTAGGGGTGAGTTTGCGGCAGCATTCCATATGTACCCAGCTATCTACTCCATTATTTTGCTACTGCTTTTTGTTATTTTTAATCTTTTTGTAAAATTTAAGTACGATTTTCAAATTAAAGTCGGCCTGCTGTTGCTAAATGTAGTAATCATTTTAGTGAGCTATCTTATAAAAATGAGCCCTTATTTTTAAAGTATTTAATCAAACTCTCCGTTTTTCAATTATTTACGTTATTTTTAAAGTTAGTAACCAACTAAAATAACACTCATGGAAAAACAAAAATTACCTAATTCAACCCTCATTTTGGTTTTTGGTATCCTATCGATAGTAACTTGCTGTTGCTATGGAGTATTAGGGCTTATATTTGGTATCATTGCTATTGTAATGGCTAAAAAAGCAACTGCTTTATATTTAGAGAACCCAGAAATATATTCAGGATATCAAAATGTAAAGACTGGAAAAATACTTGCAATTATTGGTATTGTACTTAGTGCCATTTACTTGTTAATAAACATTTATTTCTATGCAACCATTGGTATGGATGGCATACAAGAAATGCAAGAAGAAATGATGCGTGAGTACGGAATGTAATCTTATTTAAGATACTTTCATAAAAAAAAGCGGCTAAATAGCCGCTTTTATAATTAAAAATATATTTATAAAAAAACTACCTTGTCTTTTTTAATTGATAAATATATTTATTAAAACCGTTTAAGCTTATAGAACGTGCTTCTATCGCTTTTTTGGGAGCTTGATTAAGAGACAATGTAGACGTAATCAAAGCTGAAGTATCAAAAGTAATAGTTCCTGTCCTAGTTTTCCATGCCCAATATCCATGGTCAAGAAAAATATAACAATCAAAAGGGTAATCTGGTAATTGTTCAAAACCTAAAAAACCACTTTCATAACTCGGGTCACTGTTATTATCGGAAAGATAATTACTAAAACCTATATCATAGTATGCAATATCGTCTCCCCAAGGACTTTGCTGATTTTGTGCAACTATATCTACATAACCTGTTCCGTTTGGGTCATTTTCAAACTCAGGTTGTATTGCAGTCGCCCCATAACAAGGGTAATCAAAGTTTTCAAAAGTAGTATCCTCTTGCATAGTAGTTCCATTTGGGTTTGTTATAACAACCTTTTGAAAGTAAAAGCCAAACCCTAACTCTGCATGAGATATACCAGAACTTATAACATCCCAAGTTCCATTAAAAGCAGGGTCTGCATCATCTTCATAAACACCTAATATTGCCATAGCTCTCTGGTCACTGCGATCTTTAACAATATTAACCAAACCTATTTCATTTTTTATAGTTACATTTTCAACTATAGGATTTTTATAGTCAGTAAGGTTCAAATCAAAAGAACTGCTTTTTCCTTTAAAATGAAAAATTTTTGAATTACCATTAGAATCTTGTTTGTCTAAATAAAAATAAATTTCATTAGTGTTATCACTTACCAATGCACTAGACTTATTATTATTGTATAGACTTATCCATATCTTCCCATGGAAATCAGCTTGCTTACTAATTACTACGCCATGATACATCCCAAATGGTTTTGTATCATATATACTTTCTGGCTTATCGATAGATGGGTTTACCATTAAGGTTAAATCTATTGGTTCTTGTGTTTCAGTAAGTGTTTCTTCATTTTTTGAACATGAAAAAAGAAGGGCTGTAATAGCCATTAATAGCAAAATTCGTTTCATTTCGGTTTATTTTAAATTGTTTATTTGGTTTAAACACGAAATATATAGGATTTTGAAATGTCTTATGAAAATTTCTATAAATACTCGTTATAAGTTATTTTTTATTCGATAAATAACAAAAAAGAGAGCTACTTTTCAGTAGCCCTCTTAAATATATAAAAATATACTATGTGTTATTTCTCAAACTCTTTTAATGTTTTGGTGATTATTGAAACACAATCTAATAATTGCTCTTCATTCATTACCAATGGTGGTGCAAAACGGATGATGTTACCGTGGGTGGGTTTCGCTAATAAGCCATTATCACGTAATTTTAAGCAAATATTCCAAGCGGTATCACTCTCTTCACTATCGTTAATCACAATAGCGTTCAGCAATCCTTTACCACGTACCAACTTAACAATGGAACTGTTTTCAATATACTTGTTTAATTCACTTCGGAATAATTGACCCAGTTTTTCAGCGTTTTCAGCTAAGTTTTCATCTTTAATCACATCTAAAGCTGCCATCGCAACTGCTGCTGCAACTGGATTACCACCAAATGTAGAGCCGTGGTTACCAGGACGGATTACATTCATAACTTCATCATCTGCCAATACAGCAGAAACAGGATACGCGCCACCACTTAGGGCTTTTCCTAAAATTAAAATATCTGGCTTTACATTTTCGTGATCTACCGCTAATAGTTTTCCTGTACGAGCAATACCTGTTTGTACTTCATCGGCTATAAACAAAACGTTATTGGCTTCGCATAATGCTTTTGCTTCTCTTAAATAGCCTTCAGAAGGAACATAAACTCCTGCTTCACCTTGAATAGGTTCTACTAAAAAGCCAGCTACATTTTTATTGTTTTCAATTGCTTTTTTTAAAGCATCTAAGTTATCGTACTCAATTTTGGTAAATCCTTGAGTATAAGGACCAAAGTGATTACGGGCTACTTCATCGTTTGAGAAAGAAATAATGGTAGTTGTTCTTCCATGGAAATTATTGGTGCAAACGATAATTTCAGCTTCATTTTCTGAAATTCCTTTCTTTTCATAAGCCCATTTTCTACAGATTTTTAAAGCCGTCTCTACCGCTTCGGCTCCAGTGTTCATAGGCAACAACTTATCAAAGTTGAAATATTCTGAAGCATACTTTTCATACTTCCCTAACATATCATTATAAAAAGCACGGGATGTAAGCGTTAAAGTCTTGGCCTGTGCATCCATCGCCCCAACAATTTTTGGGTGACAATGCCCTTGATTTACAGCACTGTAAGCAGAAAGGAAATCGTAGTACTTTTTTCCTTCTACATCCCAAACATAGACCCCTTCCCCTTTGCTCAACACCACTGGTAATGGATGATAGTTGTGAGCTCCATATTTATTTTCTAAATCAATCGCGTCTTGCGTAGCTTTTTTTTCTAAAACTGCCATTTTCTTTTAATATTTATCGTGAAACTGCATTAATTCCTGCTTTCCGGAGAGAAATCATCCATAAAATCGCAAGTTACTAAATATTCTATGTTTTTTGAAGTTTGGAGTTGTTATAAAAAAGTTATAAATATAGGGCTATAGGTATTATTTTTTTGGCTCTCCTTTTTCAGATTGTTCTGGTTGCTCAAATAAACTCATATAAGCATTTCCTATATTTTCTATGATGTCTGTTGCCATCACAGCTTCGTAACCCATTGTTTGCGAAGCAATGGATCCGGCTGTTCCGTGCAAATACACACCAAAAACAGCTGCTAATAATGGATCGTAGCCTTGCGACAGCAATCCAGTAATAGCGCCAGTTAGAGCATCACCACTTCCCGCCGTTGCCATTCCCGGGTTTCCAGTGGTGTTGATGTATAGGCTTTCATTAAAAATAACGACAGTATGTGCGCCTTTTATTAATAATACAACTTCGTGTTTTTTTGAAAAGGTCTTCGCCTTTTCCAGTTTGTCATAATCGTCTGTCCACTCCCCTATTAATCGCTTTAATTCACCAGGATGCGGAGTTAAAATAGCATGTTTGGGAAGTACTTTGAGTAAATTTTTGTTTTCTGAAATACAATTCAATGCATCTGCATCAATTACCATTGGTGCTTTAGCATTTTTGAAGAGCTTTTCTAAGGCAGAAACAGTTTTTGCTTTTTTTCCAATCCCCATCCCAACTCCGATTGCTGAGGGTTCTATATCGAAATCAATATCAGTGATTAAATCGTCTTCTTTGTCGGTAATCGCCATTGCTTCGGGAACAGCCATTTGTATAATATCATAGCCACATTCGGGAACAAACACCGTAACTAACCCCACACCGATTTTAAATGCTGCTTTTGCACTCAATACGGCAGCTCCTATTTTCCCATAGCTTCCTGCAATAATTAACGAGTGACCGTAGGTTCCTTTATGATCGAAGGCTTGGCGTGGTTTGTAAAACTGCTGCGCTTGTTGTTTGCCTATTAATTGTGCCAAAGATTCGGTTTTATGAAGGTATTCCGGGTCTAATCCTATATCGATAATATCAAAAAATGGAACAAACTTGCCTGTCTCGGGTAAAAAGAACGATAATTTAGGTGCTTGAAAGGTTAGCGTATGATTAGCCTTAACAACGGCGTCAATATCTTCCAAGGCTTGATTGGCATATAATCCACTGGGTATGTCGATTGCCAAGGTAAATGCCTTGCTTGCATTAATGTGCTGTATCAATGGTTTTAGCCAACCTTCAGGGGGACGGTTAAGACCAATACCAAAAAGGGCATCAATGATGATGTCCTGGTTATTGATTTCAGGAAAATCCTTTTCCGACGTCATTAATTTTGGCCAGTTGTTGGTAACTTCCTTTATACGATCGTAGTTTTTTAAAAAGCACTTAGAACGTTTATCGGTAAAATTGGCGATGTAAATATGTACGTTGTAATCTTTTTCGAGTAACAATCTACCAACTACTAACCCATCACCACCGTTATTACCAATACCACAAAAAATATGAATAGGTACTTTGGCATTTTGCAAACGTTGATGCAGCCATTTAAACACTTGTGTTCCGGCGTGCTCCATTAAATCTAATGAAGTAATATTATGTTTTTCGGTAGTTGCTTTATCGGCTTCGCTTAGTTGTTTGGCTGAGAATATTTTCAAGGAATTAATTTTTTAATTTTCTACACAGTAAAGATACTCATTGTATCAAAAGTGGCAAGAAACCTAAACTCGAATTCAGGTTACATCCCCAATTTTGAAAACAAACAATTAAATAGTTCGTTAGCTTATTAAGATGTAATACATTTGCGAAAAGAATTTTTTACAATGAAAAACACTGCACTGTCACACATTCATGAGCAATTAGGAGCTAAAATGGTTCCATTTGCAGGCTACAATATGCCAGTTTCGTACGAAGGAGTTACCATTGAGCATGAAAACGTCCGCAAGAACTTGGGGCTTTTTGATGTTTCGCACATGGGGGAATTTTTAGTACTAGGCCCAAATGCATTAGAATTGATTCAAAAAATAACAAGTAACGATGCTTCAAAAGTAGTTGACAATCAAGCTCAATATACTTGTATGCCTAATGAAACAGGCGGTATTGTTGACGATTTAATCATTTACCGTTTTAATGCTGAAAAGTGGCTGTTGGTGGTCAATGCTTCAAACATTCAAAAAGATTGGGATTGGATTACTTCCCACAACACGATGAATGCTGAGTTGCGTGATATTTCTGAAGATTATTCCCTACTTGCAATTCAGGGACCAAAAGCTGTGGAAGCCATGCAGTCTATAACTTCGGAAGATTTAAGTGCCATCAAATTTTATAACTTTAAGGTTTCAGATTTTGCAGGTATTGAACATGTAATCATTAGCGCAACTGGTTATACAGGAAGCGGCGGATTTGAAATCTATTGTAAAAACACCGAAGTAGAACAAATTTGGAATAAAGTAATGGAAGCCGGAGCCAATTTTGGTATTAAGCCTACTGGTTTGGCTGCTAGAGATACACTTCGGTTAGAAATGGGCTTTTGCCTTTACGGTAACGATATAGACGATACGACCTCTCCTATTGAAGCTGGTCTAGGCTGGATTACCAAGTTTAATAATGATTTTATCAATTCCGAAGCGCTTAAAAAGCAAAAAGAAGAAGGTATTACTCGCAAGTTAATTGGTTTTGAACTTACTGAGCGTGGTATTCCAAGGCAAGGATACGATATTGTTGATGCCGAAGGAACGAAAATTGGTCACGTAACTAGCGGAACCATGTCACCTTCCTTAAATAAAGGAATAGGTTTAGGCTATGTTGGTAAAGAGCATAGTAAATTAGGAAATGAAATTTATATACAGGTACGAAAAAAAGCCATTCCGGCAACCATCGTAAAACCACCTTTTTACAAGGGATAATATGATAGATTACCAAGCAATTTTAGATACCATCACCAACAGTTTAAAACATTCTGCTGTAAAAGGTGAAGTAGCTTCGTATATACCCGAATTATCTAATGTGAAGGAAGATAATTTTGGCATGTACCTAAACCTTGTAGATGGTAATAAATTTGGTTCGGGCGATTGGGATAAACCTTTCTCAATACAAAGTATTTCCAAGGTACTAACTCTTTCAAGAGCTGTACCGTTGGTTGGTAATAAAATTTTTGAACGCGTGGATGTGGAACCTTCAGGAAATCCTTTTAATCATATGGCGTTGTTAGAGCTTGAAAAAGGAATTCCACGAAATCCATTAATAAATTCCGGGGCGATTGTCATTGCAGATATGCTACTATCACATTTAGAAAATCCAAAGGAAGATTTTCTTCAATACGTTCGTGATTTAACCAATGACCAATCTATAAATTACAATGAAAAAGTAGCCTCCAGCGAAGCCGAAACAGGTTTTAACAACTACGCAGCCGCAAATTTGCTTAAGTCTTTTGACAACCTTGAAAATGAAGTGGACGATGTGCTCGATTTTTATTTTCATCAATGTTCTATAGAGATGACTTGTGAGCAATTGTCCAATGCATTTTATCTTTTTGCCAACCGCGGGAAATGTATGCGGAACACAGCTCACCTTACCTTAAACCAAGTAAAGCGTATCAATGCCATTATGCTTACCTGTGGTTTTTACGACGAAGCCGGCGAGTTTGCCTTTGAAGTAGGTCTGCCCGGTAAAAGTGGTGTTGGTGGTGGTATTGCAGCTCTATTGCCTAATGAATTTACAATAACATGTTGGGCACCCGGATTGAATGAAAAAGGAAATTCTTACCTTGGCATGCAGGCGTTAGAATTGTTTACCACCCAAACAAAGCGCTCTATTTTTTAAATTTACCCCGTTTTGAATATTGAAACTGTACATAACAGAATCCTAATTATAGGTGCCAGTGGTTTTATAGGCAATGCACTTTATAAAGACCTCCTCTCTTATTTTGATGTATTTGGCACGTATTGTACACAGCAAGTGGAATATAAGGACAATCAGGTTTTTTATGAGTTTTCTGTGGAAGAAGACACAATTAGTCCAATTCTTTCTGAAATAAAACCTCGCTATATAGTTGTGGCAAATTCAGGGGCGTATTCAAGAAGATTACAAATGCTTCAGGAAATTTGCGAATATGCAGGGCATTTCCCAGAAAGTAGAATATTGTACATTTCTTCTTCTGAAATTTTTGATGGCCAGCGTAATTTTCCAGCTTATGAATATGATTTACCGGTTGCCGAAACAATGTTTGGAAGGTTTAGTGTTTCCGCTGAAAAAATATTGCTGGAACAACTACCGCTGCAAACCACCATTTTACGGTTGCCGTTGGTGCTAGGTGTTAATTCGCCTACATTAATCCAATTAAGGCAAAGTATGAAGCATCACGCCGTTTTTGAAGTATTTCCAAAACACATAATTAGTATCACTACGGAAGATAAAATAGCGCAACAAGTTCATTATATTATCAATAAAAATCTTACCGGGATATTTCATCTAGCAAGTAACGATGTGATACATCATGATGACCTTTTTACTGAAATTGCCACCAAAATTGGG
>DEXR01000001.1:0-240 GCA_002364245.1 Flavobacteriaceae bacterium UBA3179 | reverse complement strand
AAATTGCCACCAAAATTGGGCGTAAAATGCCTATCTTTAAGTCAGTTTACAGCAGTAATGAAGATCTTTACAGAGCAATACTGCCAAGGGATAACAAATTACCTGAAACATTGCAAATAACAGTTTCAGAAGTAATTGATTCCTGTACACTACACGAAGAAATTGTCACATTTAAAAATTGATTAAAATGAAAGCTTACACTGAAAAAGAAATTAATGAAAAACTAGATAAATTCGATGG
>DEXR01000032.1:41781-42343 GCA_002364245.1 Flavobacteriaceae bacterium UBA3179 | reverse complement strand
AATTGAGCTTACAACCTAAGGTGTAAAATGCGACTTTTTTTGTAGCGTTCATTCTTGTATTTTTGGCAAACGTGGGCGCAAAAATACAAACTATTATCGTTTCGCGAAAATCTATGCAACAACTATCAGCTTCATTATTATTCAGATTATCAGCAATTTGCGCATTCATATTCTTTTCTTCATGTTCTAATGACACTAATAATGAAAGAGACCACTTGGTTTTTCGCTATAATGAACACAGCAACATTAGTTCTTTAGATCCAGCTTTTGCTAGAAACCCTCAAAATATTTGGCCTACGAACCAATTGTTCAATGGCTTGGTGCAATTAGACGATTCATTAAATATTAAGTCGGACATTGCAGAACGTTGGGAAGTCAACGACAGTACAAATACATATACTTTTCATTTAAGAGATGATGTCTATTTTCATAAAAACAAATGTTTTGGCAGCGATTCTACTAGAACGGTTACAGCAGATGACTTTGTATACAGTTTTGATCGTTTAACAAATGAAGATGTCGCTTCCCCCGGAAGTTGGGTAATGAGCACGGTTGAGAGCTA
>DEXR01000032.1:39253-41633 GCA_002364245.1 Flavobacteriaceae bacterium UBA3179 | reverse complement strand
AAAACCTGGTTATCTAATGGCTGAAGATGGTAATTATTGGTCCGTAAATACAACTGATCCATATTGGCAAACCGAAGATGGCAATGAAGAAGCTATAAATTTATATGGAAATGAATTTAGAAGCCACCCAGTTGGTACCGGTCCGTTTCAATTTAAACTGTGGGAAGAAAATGTAAAATTGGTGCTTCGAAAAAATCCATTGTATTTTGAAAAAGACGAACAAGGAAATCAGCTCCCCTATTTGGAAGCTGTAGCCGTAACGTTCTTGCCTGATAAACAAAGTGAATTTTTAGAATTTGCTCAAGGAAAGCTAGATTTTATTTCAGGATTGGATAATTCGTATAAAGACGAAATAATAACCACCCAAGGGAAGCTTCAAGAAAAGTATAAAGATGAAGTAAACCTAATTACAACTCCTTACCTAAACACAGAATATTTAGGTTTTTTTATGGAAACTGAAACTCCTGAAATTAACTCAAAAGTATTACGTCAAGCAGTAAATTATGGCTTTGATCGTCAAAAAATGGTAACCTATCTGCGAAACGGGATGGGAACCCCTGCGACGCATGGTTTTATCCCAAAAGGCCTTCCCGGTTTTGCCTCAATTGAAGGTTATGATTACAATCCTGAAAAAGCGCGAGAGCTTATAGAACTATACAAAACTAACACTGGTGACACCCAACCCGAAATAACTATTGGCACCAATAGTCAATATTTGGATATTTGTGAATACATACAGCGGGAACTTGAAAAAATAGGAATAGCAGTAGAGATCGATGTGATGCCTCCTTCTACCTTGCGCCAAATGAAAAGTAGTGGCGAATTGGATATTTTCAGGGCTAGTTGGATTGCCGATTACCCCGATGCTGAAAACTACCTTTCGTTATTCTATAGTGAAAATTTCACTCCCAACGGCCCCAATTATACACACTTTAAAAACGTTGCTTTTGATAGTTTGTATGAAAAATCATTGACCATCTCAAATATTGAAAAAAGGAAACAGCTTTACAAAAAAATGGACTCCATCGTGGTTGCCGAAGCACCTGTAGCCCCTCTGTTTTATGATGTAGCCATACGTTTTGTAAGTAAAAAAGTATCTGGCTTGGGCATTAACCCACAGAATTTTTTAGTGTTGAAAAATGTAAAAAAAGAGAAATAGATTTAGCTACGTCGCCACTTAGCAGTTTCTTCAAAAACATGTTCTAAAATTTTGGCATCTGCTTCAGAAAACTCAACCTTTCTTCTTGCCATCACTACTTTAGCTACTTCAAACGCTTTATTGGTTTTGTAGGTGGTCATACCTCCGCTTCCACCCCAACTAAAACTTGGAACAAAATTACGGGGAAATCCGCTTCCAAAGATATTGGCACTCACGCCAACCACTGTTCCCGTATTGAACATCGTATTAATACCACACTTACTGTGATCCCCCATCATTAAACCACAAAACTGCAGACCCGTTTTAGCAAAACCTTCAGTTTCGTAATCCCATAAACGGACTTCAGCATAATTATTTTTTAAATTGCTATTGTTTGTATCAGCACCTAGATTACACCACTCTCCAATTACGGCGTTTCCTAAAAAGCCATCGTGACCTTTGTTAGAATACCCCATAACTACCGAATTATTGAGCTCTCCTCCTACTTTACTATGTGGACCAATGGTACAGCCTGTATAGATTTTTGCATTCATTTTTACAGTAGCGTTATCGCAAAGGGCAAATGGTCCCCTAACCATAGATCCTTCCATAATTTCAGCGTCTTTACCAATATAAATAGGGCCTTCGGTAGCATTTAAAGAACATAATGGAAGTTTGGCTCCTTCCTCAATAAAAATCTGTTCTTTATTAAAAGCAACTGTCATTTCTGGAATAGGCTGCGACTCTCTGCCTTTCGTAATCAAATCAAAATCGCGTTTAATAGCTTCATGGTTTTTTGAAAAAATATCCCACGTATGTTCTATTCGAAATACATCATCGGCACTATACTGAATAATATCGTACGTTTCAAAATCGACCTCTTGCCCTTCTGAAGTAAAAAAAGCAACCGGCTCATCATTATAAAAAACAGCTTGGTTTTCAGAAAGACCTTTCACTATTTTCACTAAGTTTTCCGAAGGAATAAATGAAGCGTTAATGAAAACATTCTGTTCCATTTCAACCATAGGATACTTTTCTGACAGATAATCTTCCGTTACCGTAGTTGTAGTGAAACCCAATAGTTTTTCCCATTTTTCACGAATGGTCAATATCCCGATACGGATATCGGCCACGGGTCTTGTAAAAGTAAAAGGAAGTAATTGGTTGCGTACGGTTCCGTCAAAAAGAATGTAGTTCATGGTTCAGTATTCAGTATTCAGTAAATATACAAATCAAAAGTAA
>DEXR01000032.1:0-39086 GCA_002364245.1 Flavobacteriaceae bacterium UBA3179 | reverse complement strand
TCTTTTTTAGGTGATTTTTTAAATTTTGCGTATTTGTTTTTAAACTTATCAATACGTCCTGCAGTATCAAGCAATTTAGCTTTACCTGTGTAGTAAGGATGAGAAGTTCTAGATATTTCCAGTTTTACCAATGGGTATTCTGCACCGTCAACCTCAATCGTCTCTTTTGTCTCTGCAGTAGATTTTGTTAAAAACACATCGTCATTTGACATGTCTTTAAAAGCAACTACTCTATAATTTTCAGGATGGATACCTTTTTTCATCTTGTTATCTTTTTAATAGGGTCTCAATTTTGAGAATGCAAATTTAAATATTTTTAATAAACAAGCAATAATAAATTCTCTTTTTTTGAAAAGAAAAAATTATACTTTCTATCAAAAATACATAGATTGTATATTTCAGAAAAATATACCGTAACAATTTACTACTTTTGTTTACTAACTAAACAAACCAAAAAAACTTTAAAAATGGAAAACAATAAAGCTTCTGTTAAAAAAATAGGCCTTAACTATGGCCTTATCTTGGCCCTATTAACTATAGGTGTTTCTGTTATTGTATATGTGATAGGAATGCACTTAGAACAGCCTTGGTGGCAATCTGCATTGAACTTTGTATTTATGACCATCTGTATTATTTATGGCTTAAAAGCTTTTAAAAGTGGCAGTGGAGGCTTTATGACGCTTGGAGACGCCATTAAAACAGGATTATTAATTTCGTTAATCGCAGGAATAATCGGTTCTATTTTCACATACTTGTTTATTACTGTTATTGAACCCGACTTTATTCCTCAAATGCTAGACATTACTAGAGAAAAAATGGTTGAGCAAAATCCTAATATGACTGAGGAGCAAATGGAAATGGCCATGGGAATGACCGAGAAGTTTATGAGCCCTTGGATTATGTTTGCAATGGGGCTGATTGCTTCGCTTTTCTTCGGATTTATAATTTCATTAATAGCAGGGTTAGTTATGAAACAAAACCCACCTACACACGAATAAAGATTACATGAATTTATCCATTGTCATCCCTCTTCTCAATGAGGAGGAATCCATAAAAGAATTATACCATTGGATTGCAAATGTTATGCAATCCAATGGCTTTTTATACGAGCTCATTTTTATAGACGATGGCAGTACGGACAATTCATGGAACATAATAGACGAACTTGCAAGGGAGCATAAAGAAATAAAAGCAATTCGATTTTTAAAAAACTTCGGGAAATCGCAGGCTTTACATGCTGGTTTTGCCCTCGCCATTGGTGATGTAGTTATCACCATGGATGCCGATTTACAAGACGATCCAGAAGAAATCCCCGAATTGTACAATATGATAGTCAATGACGGTTACGATCTGGTTTCTGGATGGAAAAAGAAACGATACGACTCGGTTGTTTCAAAAAATATGCCTTCCAAAATTTTTAATTTTGCCGCAAGGAAAACTTCGGGAGTAAAATTACATGACTTTAATTGTGGTTTAAAAGCATACCGAAACGAAGTTGTAAAGACAATAGAAGTTACAGGCGAAATGCATAGATACATCCCCGTATTGGCAAAAAACGCAGGGTTTAACAAGATAAGTGAAAAAGAAGTTCAACACCAAGCAAGAAAATACGGTACCACAAAATTTGGAGCCGAACGCTTTGTACGTGGCTTTTTAGATTTAATTACCATTTCGTTTTTATCCCGTTTCGGAAAACGCCCAATGCATCTTTTTGGAGCTTGGGGAGCTTTTATGCTCTTTGTTGGGTTTTGTTTTGCATTATACTTAGGGATTGATAAGTTATTTATCCACAAACAAGCTCGACTTTTAGCCGAACGCCCAGAGTTTTTCTTAGCCCTTACTGCCATGATATTGGGGACTCAACTCTTTTTAGCTGGTTTTTTAGGCGAACTAATCTTACGTAGTAAAAAGAACTCAAAAAACTACATTATTAAAGAACACCGAAACGTTAAAGAATAACGAATTGGTTTCCTTATTTTTGCACTTTTAATAGTAACGAATGATTTACGTAGACCCTACTATACTGGAACGCGTCAATAAATGGCTTACCCCCTTTTTTGACGATGAAACACAACACACTATAAAAGAAATGATTGCCCACGACCCCGAAGGGCTGGAAGACAGTTTTTATAAAAACCTGGCTTTTGGTACTGGCGGAATGCGTGGTATTATGGGAGTTGGCGATAACCGAATCAACAAATACACCCTCGGAAAAAACACACAAGGACTTTCCAATTATTTAAAAGAGCAATTTCCCAACCAACCAATAAAAGTTGCAATTGCCTACGATTGCCGTCATAATAGTAAAGAACTGGCACAAGTTGTCGCCAACGTGTTTTCAGCTAATGATATTGAAGTGTATCTCTTTTCAGATTTACGCCCAACACCAGAGCTTTCGTTTGCTGTAAAGCATCTTAATTGCCAGTGCGGTATTGTTTTAACGGCATCTCACAACCCACCGGAATATAACGGTTACAAAGTATATTGGGAAGATGGAGGACAATTGGTTCCGCCACAAGATGGCGAAATTATTGCTGAAATAAACTCTTTGGAATATTCTGATATTAATTTTGAAGCCAATTCAGAAAAAATTCAACTGATAGATACTGATGTGGATGATGCTTTTGCTGAAGCGTCTATCAAAAACGGAAGTTTTAATACTTCAGAAAAAGCTAAAGACAATTTAAAAATTGTTTTTACTTCGCTACACGGAACATCAATTACCATGATTCCAAGGGTTTTGGAAGATGCTGGTTATAAAAATGTTACCATTGTAGAGGAGCAGGCAAAACCTGATGGCGACTTCCCGACCGTACAATCGCCGAACCCTGAAGAACCGGCCGCTCTAAAAATGGCACTTGATGTTGCTGAAAAACAAGGGGCAGATATTGTTATTGGCACCGACCCTGATTGTGACCGTTTAGGAATTGCAGTCCGAGATTCTAATGGAAAAATGACGTTACTTAACGGCAATCAAGCCATGGTTTTAAAAACTCATTTTTTACTCGAACAAAACAAACAAGCTGGAAAGCTGAACGGAACTCAATTTATCGCCTCAACAGTGGTTTCTACACCCATGATGCAGAAATTGGCTGAAAGTTATAACGTAATTTACAAAGAAGGTCTTACTGGTTTTAAGTGGATTGCCAAAATGGTAAAAGACTTCCCAAAACTTCAGTTTATTGGTGGTGGCGAAGAAAGTTTCGGCTTTATGGTGGGCGATTTTGTACGCGATAAAGATGCGGTGACCGCTACCCTACTCGCTTGTGAAATTGCTGCTCAGAAAAAAGACGACGGTAGCAGTATGTTTTATTATTTACAATCCATTTATGAAGAATATGGAACGTATAGAGAACATTTGGTATCGTTAGTTAAAAAAGGAAAAAAGGGAGCCGAAGAAATTTCAGAAATGATGAAAACACTTCGTGAAGATCCTTTTACTGAAATAGCCGAAAGTAACGTGATTCGTTTTGAAGACTTACAAAAACAGGAAGCTGTAACATTTCCTTCAAAAACAAAAGAAACCTTAGATATTCCGAAGTCAAATGTTTTGATTTATTACACTGAAGACGGTAGCAAAATTGCGATGCGACCTAGTGGAACAGAACCTAAAATTAAGTTCTATATGAGTGTGAATACCACTTCGAAAGGTGATGATGTTTTAGAAGCGCTTCAAAATAAGATCGATAAGATCAGTACGCACTTAAAAATTAAATAGTGAAATATTTTAAAAAAATACTCAAGTATGCACAACCTTACAAAGGGTATGCTTGGATGAACATCATTTCAAATATATTTTATGCCTTGTTTGGAACATTGGCAATGGTATCGCTATTCCCTATGTTATCAGTGCTTTTTGACAATACGAAACGCAGGGAAACAGCCCCTCAGTGGGATGGTCTTATTAACGCCAAAGATTATTTTGAAGAATACCTAAACTTTTTTGTAACTCAACAAGCTCAAGAGGGAACGCAAGATGTGTTAATTTTTATGGTCATTTTAGTAATAGGAATGTTCTTGTTAAAAAACCTTTTTGGGTATTTGGCAATGTACTTTATTACCTTTTTGCGAAATGGTGTTTTAAAAGACCTAAGAAACGATTTGTACAAAAAGACAGTCGACTTACCTGTTTCGTTTTATTCTGAAAAAAGAAAAGGTGACACCATTGCCCGTATTACCAGTGATGTTTTAGAAATTCAACACTCCTTTTTATCGATTTTAGAATTAATTGTTCGCGAACCGCTTACCATATTATTTGCCATTGTAGCGATGCTACTCATAAGTGCTAAGCTTACGCTTTTCGTCTTCATATTTATTCCTATTTCAGGATTGATTATTTCACGAATTGGAAAAAGTTTAAAAAAGAAGTCAGATCGCGTACAAAAAGAACAAGGTTATTTTCTATCTATTTTAGAAGAAACTTTAGGTGGGTTAAAAATTATAAAGGGTTTTAATGCGGAAGGCATTTTTAATAGAAAATTCAACACATCGACCTCTCGGTTTTATAAATATTCCAACTCGTTGGTAAATAGACAAAACTTAGCTTCCCCAACAAGTGAGTTTTTGGGTATCGTCGTTATCGCTGTTATACTTTGGTATGGCGGACATATGGTCTTGGTTGAAAAAAGCCTACAACCAGAATTATTTATCGTTTATATGGGACTTGCCTATCAAATTTTAACCCCTGCAAAAGCAATAAGCAAAGCAAGTTACGGTGTTAAAAAAGGAAATGCCGCTGCTGAACGTGTTCTTGAAATTTTAGAAACCGAGTCGACCATTCAAGATCTTCCCAATGCAACCGAAAAAGAAGGTTTTAACGATAAAATTGATATACAAAACATATCCTTTAAATATGAAGACGAGTATGTGCTTCATGACTTTTCGTTGACAGTACCAAAAGGTCATACTGTCGCACTGGTAGGGCAAAGTGGAAGTGGAAAAAGCACCATCGCCAACTTATTGACACGTTTTTACGATGTAAATAAAGGAGCTATCACCATTGACGGCTTAGATATAAAGAGTATCTCACAAAAGTCACTACGCGGCTTGTTAGGCCTAGTTACTCAGGACTCTATCTTATTTAACGATACTATTAAAGAAAATTTATTAGTTGCTAAAGAAACGGCTACCAATGAAGAAATTGAAGACGCTTTAAAAATAGCCAACGCTTGGGAGTTTGTTAAAGACTTACCGAAAGGAACAGACACCAATATTGGAGATAGTGGTAATAAATTAAGTGGTGGTCAAAAGCAACGATTGAGCATCGCTAGGGCTGTACTTAAAAATCCACCAATAATGATTCTAGATGAAGCCACTTCTGCCCTAGATACTGAAAGCGAAAGATTGGTACAAGATGCACTGGAAAAAATGATGCAAAACCGAACTTCTGTGGTTATTGCACATAGGTTATCTACCATTCAAAATGCCGATAAGATAGTTGTTCTTTCAAAAGGAAAAATTGTAGAGCAAGGCAAGCACACTGAATTGTTAGCTAAAAAAGGTGTGTATCACAGTTTGGTTGAAATGCAGTCTTTAGCGTAAAATAAAAGGTAGTATAAAAAAAGAGAGCGGTTGGGGAACCGCTCTTTTTTAGTTTTAATCACCATATTTGGGGCACATGGTGATTTACATAAGTAAGTTATTTGGTTCAAATATATATGCTTTTTTTAAATCCACCAAAAAAAAATGCATTTAATCTTTATTTTAACACACTTAATCGATTATTTTGTTTTTATAATTTACAATTTCCTACAAATAGAGTAGTGAAAAATCGGTGTTTTGTGAAATAAAAAAAACGGGTCAGCCCCCGCTTAGACCCGTTTTTAAGTTCGTTTTTGCTATACTTGAGGCTTATAACAAAAACACACACATAAGTAGTGTTCCTCAAAATTAGTAATTATTTTCCTACAAAAAAATTATTTGTACACTTTATCGTAAAATTTCGTATTTAATCGATTTTTGTGATTAGTGGATTAGATTAAAAAAAGGTAACTTTATAATTAAACCTTTTTCACTTAAAAGAGTCAATATTACAGATAAACCGATACGTTTTTGGTAACAGAGAACAATTTAGTAACTGCTTTACAAGATAATAAGCATAAAGAAGCTGCTTTTAGGGAACTTGTGTCTCAATACAAAGAACGGCTGTATTGGCATATTCGTAAAATAGTGATAAATCATGACGACACCGATGATGTGCTGCAAAATACATTTATAAAAATTTATAAGAATATCCATTCGTTTAAGGGCGATAGCAAGTTATACACATGGATGTACCGTATAGCAACAAACGAGTCCATCACATTTATAAATAAACGCGCCAAACGCAAGCAGGTTTCTTCAGAAGAAGTAAAAGAAAGTGCTATTCAAAACTTAACAAGTGATGTTTATTTTGAAGGAACTGCCATTCAGCTTCAATTGCAAAAAGCGATTGCCACGTTACCACCTAAACAGCAATTGGTGTTCAATATGAAGTATTTTGATGAGCATACCTACGAAGAACTTTCTGAAATTTTAGAGACTTCGGTTGGGGGTTTAAAAAGCAGTTACCACATTGCGGTAAAGAAAATAACTGAATATTTAAAAGAGCATGAAACCACCTTTTA
This sequence comes from Flavobacteriaceae bacterium UBA3179, assembly GCA_002364245.1. GTDB lineage: Bacteria > Bacteroidota > Bacteroidia > Flavobacteriales > Flavobacteriaceae > Marixanthomonas. The sequence goes on along the minus strand of DEXR01000032.1, from coordinate 32,481 downwards.
AGACAACTTATAATCCTGTTTCACAAATAATTAAAGATCACAATGAAACCTTTTAGGTTTTTTACAGTCAAAAGATAAATGGACAAGCAAAAACATACACATGGGTTTAAAGCACCAGAAGGGTATTTTGAAGCTTTTGAAGAAAATCTCTTCGCAAAAATAGCTTCGGAAGAATTACCTAAAGAAACTGGCTTTGCTGCTCCTGCCGAATATTTCGACACGTTGGAAGATACTATTATGCAGCATCCTGAAATTTCAGGAAACCATGTAAAAGTACGTTCATTATTTTCTAACAAGAATTTAAAATACGCAGTTGCCGTTGCCGCCTCTATTGTGTTAGTGGTTTTGCTGTTCAATCAAAATAAAACAATTGATTTAGACATGAACTCGATTGATTATTTGGCTATTGAAAATTATATAAACGAAGGCGAGCTTGATTTTGATGTGTACGATGTTTCTACCATGCTTTCAGAAAACGATGATAGCTCATTGTATTATGAAACCGAAACTATTTCCGAAGAGGATATGGAAAGTTACCTTTTAGAAACTGTTGATGAATCCATTTTATTAGATGAATAATATGAAAAATATACTAGTTTTATTGTTGTTGGTTACTTCGGTAACATTTGCTCAAAAAAGAGACAAAGAAGAATGGCATAAAAAGATAGATGCCTTAAAGACTGCTCATATCACCGAAGCATTACAACTTTCTTCGGCCGAAGCAGAAAAATTTTGGCCAGTTTATAATGTGTACGATGAAAAAATGCACGATTTGCATAAAACTAAGAAAAAAGAGATCTATTCAAAATTAAAGGATGGAGTAGACTCTATGAACGACAGTGAAGCAAATACTCTAATTGACAAAGACCTACAATTAGAACAAAAAGAATTGCAATACCGAAAAGAATTGGTAGCCCAGCTAAAAAAAATAATTTCACCCGGTAAAATCATTAAACTGAAAAAAGCGGAAGATGATTTCAAAAAAGAACTTTTAAAGCGCTATCGACAACGAAAAGATAGAAGAAAATAATAATTGGTTGGTTTTTGTTTAGCTAAAAGGGAGCATATTGTAAAATATGTTCCCTTTTACTTTTTATCTAAAAATGAGTTTGGCTATCTTATTATTACCACATGCAAAAGCTATGGAATCGTTTACAAATTCAATTGCATAAAACCCTTCTTTTGTGAGTTCCTGCCAAGTTTTTCCTTGATCGTTACTATACGATATCCCTGGGGAACCAACCGCTACCAAATCGTTTCCTTTTGTACCGGGCACAAATTTAACTGATGACCGGTAGCCGGGTCCTTTTCCGTTACTCATCAAACTCCACGTTTTTCCACCATCTTTAGTAATGGCTTTGTTGCCTTCATTAAACTCTTTTTTATCCCAATCACCACCAAATATCACTCCCGTTTTAGCATCAAAGAAATCAACACTGTAAATTCCGGTCATGGCTTTTCCCTGTACTATGGGTGTATTAAAAACCTCCCAGTCTTTTCCTTTGTTTTTTGAATGAAATACCCGTGCCTGTTTTCCGCCTGTAACAATCCATACTTGATCTTTATAAAGGGAAATATTACTGTTACTTGCCGCAAAAGCAGCCTCCCCTTTTTCTACTTTAGGAAGCTTATCACAAGAAAGTTTTTGCCAAGTATTTCCTCCGTCCCGGGTAACAAGTACAGACAAGCAATCATCTACCGGATCGCCCATGGCAATTCCTTCGTTATTGTTCCAGAATTTCATAGAATCATAAAAAACGGTTTCCCCACTTTCTGTATATACTTCTTGAATATTGGTTGCTTCGGTGCCATTAAACCCTATTTTATATAAAACGGCAGGATTTGCAATGCTTAACACAAAAGCAGCAGAATCGGTAGCGGCTATGGAACGAAAGTGCAACAGCGAATCTTCATATTTAATGGTTGCTAGCTTTGGTTGTTTATTATCAATGAGCCCTACAATACCTTTATTTGCAGCAAACCAAACCCTATTTTCGTCCAAGGGTTCAATAGCTCTAATGCTTAAACTGTCTATAAATATAGGTTCAATATCAACAGAAGTAAAATTTTTCGAATTATTTGATGTACAGGAGACTAAACCTACTAATAAAAGTAAAAAGGGGAAAAAGCGCATATATAAAATTTTTCGCCAAAAATAAAGAAAACGACGGGATTATAATACCTTTGCAATCCAAATTAAAACCATGAGGTTACACCGAAATTTAGTATTTGCAACAATCGATTCGTTGCACTTGATTTTCAATGAAAACAAGCAAGCAGACAAAGTTTTAAAAGACACCCTAAAACGTGATAAACGTTGGGGTTCTAGAGATAGAAGCTTTATTGCTGAAACCACCTATGATATTGTACGATGGAAACGATTATATGCTGAAATAGCCGAAGTTAAAGAGCCGTTTGATCGTGCAAACCTATTTCGCCTTTTTGCAGTTTGGGCCACCCTTAACGGAATAAAAATACCGGAATGGCCTCAATTTGAAGACACCCCTACCCGCCGTATTAAAGGTAAGTTTGATGAACTGTCAAAAATTAGAAAATACCGAGAATCCATTCCAGATTGGATGGACAAATTAGGCGAAGCCGAATTAGGTAAAAAATGGACTGCAGAAATTAGTGCTTTAAATCAATTGGCCGATGTAGTATTGCGGGTAAACCCATTAAAAGCTACGGTAAAACAAGTCCAAAATGAGCTATTTGATGCCGAAATAGAAACCGAAACAATAAATGGGTATCCATATGCATTAAAACTTAAAGAGCGGGCTAATGTTTTTATTACCGATGCTTTTAAAAACGGTTGGTTTGAAGTGCAGGATGCTTCTTCACAGAAAGTAGCAGAAATCTTAAAGCCCGAGCCAGGCATGCGCATAATCGACGCTTGTGCCGGTGCGGGTGGAAAAAGTCTACACATTGCTTCGTTAATGGAAAACAAAGGACAAGTAATTGCACTCGATATCTACGGAAACAAACTAAAAGAATTAAAACGTAGAGCTCGTAGAAATGGTGTTCATAATATTGAAACACGCGTAATCGATACTACAAAAGTGATTAAAAAGCTAAAAGGCTCTGCCGATAAAGTATTGATTGACGCACCTTGTTCTGGGATAGGAGTTCTAAAACGTAACCCAGATGCTAAGTGGAAATTACAACCTGAATTTTTGGAAAAAATAAAAAAAACACAACAAGAACTGTTGACTTCCTATTCAAAAATGGTAAAAACCGGTGGGCAGTTGGTATATGCTACGTGCTCTATATTACCTTCAGAAAATAGCAAACAGGTTTCCTCTTTTTTAAGTAGTGAAGCCGGAACTAATTTTTCATTATTACAAGAAGAAAAAATATACGCCAGTAAATCTGGTTTTGATGGATTTTACATTGCATTACTTCAACATAAATAAATTACAATATGAACAAATTTTTACTTATCCCAATTCTATTTATTGCCCAAATTACCTATGCGCAGCAATCATATTACAATGATGTGGATCTTACCTTAACTGGTCAGGATTTATATTTTGAGCTTCAAAATAAAATTGATATTAACAACAATACATTCACTTACGATGATGTAAAAGATGCAGTGAAGGTTACCGATGAAGACCCGGAAAACAACTCTAATGTATTGCTTATTTACGGCTATAACGACAACGATGGTAATTGTATTACGGACAGATCTCGTGATAAAGATGAGTTTGGTGGTGGTACGTGCGAATATAACCGCGAACATACATTCCCCCGTTCATTAGCCAACCCACCAATGGGCAGTACCAGCAGCGGCACAACAGGTATTGGAGCTGATCCACATAATTTGCGCCCATCAGATGTTCAAGCCAATGGGAATCGCGGCAATAAAAAATTTATTACTGGTAGTGGAAATGCTGGATCGACAAGTGGTGCTTGGTACCCTGGTGATGAATGGAAAGGCGATGTAGCCCGTATTATGATGTATATGTACACGCGTTATGGCGATCGATGTTTACCGTCTTTGGTAGGGAATGGAACTACACAAGGCACTACCGATATGTTACAACTCTTTTTACAATGGAATGTTGATGACCCGGTAAGTGAAGTGGAAGACCAACGAAACCCATATTTAGAAAATGAGTACGGCAATAGAAACCCTTTTATTGACAATCCCGTGTTGGCAACTATAATATGGGGAGGACCTCAAGCTGAAGATCGTTGGGGTTTATTAGCAGTGGAAGATTTTTCAACATTTACTGTAGATGTTTATCCTAATCCTACTTCAGAAAAAATCTGGGTACAGTCAACAACAGCTTTTCAGGCAGAAAGTTATGTTCTTTTTGATTTAACAGGAAGAAAAGTGCTTCAACAACCAGCTACTGAGGAAGGATTTATTGATATTTCAGGTTTTAGAAGTGGCATGTATTTACTGCAAGTTATTTCTTCTAAATATAGCATCACCAAAAAAATTATGGTAGAGTAATCATTACAATTGTTTGAAATTAAAAAGCGCCGCTGAATTCAGCGGCGCTTTTTCTATTTATATATGATGTTTTTACTGAACGATTAAACGCTTAACAGTACTAAACTCATTATTGTACAATTTAACCAAGTACATACCAGAAGCTACGCTTGCAAGGTTTATGATAGTTTTATAACCATCATTACCATTATCCATATCGCCAGTAGTTATTTTTTGGCCCAATGTATTAAATACCTCATAATCGATAGTTCCAAAATCGGTTGTGGTATTAAATGAAACTTCATAAATTTTATTAGATACAGGATATATTAGTACATCGGTATTGTTAAAATCTTGTTGTCCTATAGCTAAATCAGGATCAATAATAGTCACGGTATAATCTTCGGTTTCGCCATAAGTAAAATCAATACAAGGATCTGCTGTGGTATCTTCACTATCAGCCCATCCTGCCCGTACGCGCAATAAGTGGGTGCCCAATAAAGATGGATCTTCTGGGATGCTGAAAGAAGTTGTTACATCTACTCCTGACGTTGGGATGGCAACATCTTCAATTAGAAGCTCATTGGCATCGAAAACCGAGTTATCGTTATAGTCTATCCAAAGAGAAAAAATTTGATTATTAAACCCAGAGGCAACCGTTACATCTACCGTTGAATTAAAATCAAGTTCCGTGTTCAAGTTAGTATAATCACCATACCCATTTGGCGAACACGAACTTGAATTATCGATCGTTCCTATTACAAAATGCTCAAACCCATCCCCAAAACTACAATCACCCGTAGGCAAACATTGAAGATTTTCAACGGTTACCTGAAAAGCATCGTTATCGGTGTTTTGGTCTGAATTTAAGTTTGTCTGTGCTTCAATTTCATACGTCCCCAAAACAGAAAGGTCTGCTGTTTCAGAAAAACTAAAATCAACTTCTTCTTGAGAGTTTATAGTACCAGTAAAAGTTTCAACAATTGGTGTATCACCATCTACGGAATATTGAACATCAAAATTAGATTGCGGGTTATCCCCAAAATTTGTAATGGTGACGGTCACGGTTTCTATACCCAATCCTTCTCCAGATTCTGGTGCAGGAATAGCTGTTACCCCTACATCATTTCCTAAATAATGGATAACATCTTTAGTAAAATCGTCATTGTCCGTAAATTCATCGCCGCTTAAAGCTGTTTTTGCCTCAATTGTATATGTATCTCCTTCATTTGAAAGATCTATCGTTTGGGTGAAGCTATATGTTGCTGTTTCATTTGGATTTATTGTTCCAGCAAAAGTTTCAGAAGCTTCAAGAGTTCCATTCACACGTAATTCTAACGGGATATTAGATTGTGCGTCGGTTCCAAAGTTACGAATAACAATTTCTACTGTTTCAGCATTCGTTAAAACTCCACTTTCTGGTGCAGTAATATTATTAACACCTACATCATTAGAAAAACCACCAGATAAGCTAAAGGAAGCTACACGGGTTGTCCAAAAGTTATTAGATGCAAAGTACTCTGCCGTATGCCAGAATGTAAAATTATTAGGATCCATTGTTAGATGTGAATAATCTCCAAAGCGATTCGTATTTGATTGTACACCAACACCATCTACTATGGTCGTTTCAGCAACAGTCATTTCGCCTAACGGATCTCCATTAAAACGTCCTGTATAACGAATTCCAGCTGGCAACGAAGGACTGGCGATATTAAAGCCGAGACCAATATTACCGGCCGCATCCATTGCTGCACTACCCATAAAACGGCTATTCCCATCTGCTGGAGCATACGTACCTTCTTGGAAAATAGACCAATCGTTCGAGGTATCATTTCGTAGTTCTATCCAACGAATACCTGAAGTGTCATTACCATCTACATCTACATTAAAGGTAATTAACCAAGAATTATAGCTTCCAAAACTACGATAATTAGCAGCGTACGAGATTACCCCGCCAATCATATCAATTTTTTGACTTGTCCCCGGTTGTCCTACATCACCTGTTCCAAAAGGTGCAAACGTAGCTTCAAAAGGAGTTGTTGGTATTTCAAGTGGAGAAGATATGGTTGAGTTTGATGTGGTATCCCAATCCAATTCAATTTCCCACACTTTCAAGTGATCGAAACTTACTCCAGACCAACCATCATCTTGCAAATACACAATATAACCTGGCACATCTGCTGGAAAAGAGGTGCCTGTGAGATTAGCTGGCTCTGGACTAAATACTGTATCTGGATTATTGGTTACACCAGGTAGATTAAATCCAATAATTTGTGGATTTGGGTCACCTGCAATCAAAGCATCGCGTTCTAAAGCGTAAGTAGTATTTCCTGAAAATTTATTGGCAGTTAGGTAATACGCATCTGGCCAAACAGAATAATGTGGATAATCTGGAAAAGCATCTAATGGAAACTCATATACATTATATGATCCCGTTGGGTCAGAAGTTTCAGAAACACCAATTATTAGACTATCATTTCCTGTATCAAACTGGCTTACAAAAAAACGATCTGCCAATTGATCATACAATACAATTGGATCTCCACTATTATTCCCAGAACCTAAAAAGTCTCCAAGAAAAGTAGGACCTGCCAAAAGATTACCAGACTTATCAAATATTTTCACTACTAAATTAACAGCATGAACGTAGTGGTTTGGTCCTACGGCCCCTGTAGGATCTGGAGGAGTTGCTTGGCCTTCGGAAGCATCGGCACCATCAAAGTTTTGTTCAATTGCCTTAGTGGTAACACCACCAAATTTTTTTTGCGCTAACACATCGCCATTAAGTGGGAGAGCATTTTCATTCGTCTTTCTGTTAGCACGCAATCTATTTTGAATAATTTTAAGATTGCTGGTTTCTCCTTTTTCAATAGTTGTCCTTATGGGTATATCACGAAGGGGGATGGTTTTTTTAATAAATTTTCCAGTAGCAATTACATTTGGTTCATGAAGGTCCTGTGCAAAAATGATACACGTACTGAAAATAGTAAATAATAATAGTAAATTTTTAACTTTCATACGATTGATTTTTTTTAAACATTCTTAATTTTTTACAATATACTATTAAAAGCCTAAAGGTTCTAAAAGTTGTAATTTAATATTGATAACTACAATTTTATAATTGTAGTTATTTAACAAAAAAAAACCTGCAGAATATTCTGCAGGTTTTAATAAAATTAAGCGTAAACAATTATACCTATTCAACAATAATCCTTGCTGTTTTATAGCTTGTAGTGGAAATTCCACCCATTTTTAAGATATAAACACCACTTGATACTTTGGACATATCTAAAGAAGTTCTATATGTATTTCCTTCTTTGGACACTGATTTATTCATAGCTATTTCTTGTCCAAGTGTATTAAAAATAGTTAAATAAACACCACTATCATAATCTGTTGTCAAAGAAACATCATATTTATTATTACCTAATGTGGTAACGATAAGTTCAGCATCTGAAATTTTAAAATCATTTACTCCAAGATCTCCAACATTCACTGTGTAATCTTCTACTTCACCAGCTCCTACTTGTTCACAATCGCTAGGAACAGGAGAGCCTCTGTTACTTCTAACCCTCATTATATGCTCGCCCATTGTAGCACCTGAAGGGATAACAAGTTCAACGGTTTCGGTATAGCTACCAGCGTCTTCACCAGGTGCTATCACAAAGTTAGGTACAACAACTTCATTGTTGGCAAAGAAATAATCATCGTTAAAATCAATCCACACCTTAACATTTTGATCACCATAACCAGTGGTAACAGTTAGTTCGTTTGTACTTGGCACGTCTAAATTGGCTACTAAATTTCTAAAGTCACCATACCCTTCACAACCAGAAGTGTTGTTTATTTCTGCAATGGAAACTAATTGGAAACCATCACCAAAATTACAACCTAAACTTGGTTGACAAAGTTGGTTTTCTACAGTAACTGTAACTGCATCGTTTGAAGCGTCTTGATCTCCTGATAATGCTGTTGTAGCCGTAATCTCATATTCTCTAATTTCATTAAAATCAACTCTTTCGGTAAATTCGTAACTAACGGTTTCTCCAGAGTTTACAGTCCCTGTATAAGTTTCTACTACTGGTGTTCCACCATCAAAAGTATATTGTACATCAAAATTTGATTGTGGGTTCGCACCAAAATTTTGAATATCGATAATTACATCTTCCATTCCTAAAGCTACACCACTTTCGGGAGAAGTAATAGCTGCAACTCCAACATCCGATGCTAGCATATTCGTCACTTCTTTAGTCACTGAATCATTACCTGTAAATTCATCACCTGATAAATCGGTCGCAACTTCAATGCTGTAAGTTGTTGTTGGGTTTGAAAGGTCCAATGTCTCGTTAAAAGTATATGTTCCTGTTTCATTCGGGGCTATTGTTCCTGAATAAATTTCTGTCGCAATTAGGTTACCGTCCAATGAAAGTTCTAAAGGAAATCCACTTTGAGGGTCAGTACCGAAGTTTCTTATAATAACTTCTACCGTCTCATCATCACTTAAAACACCGTCATTGGGCTCTGTAATAGAAATAGCACCCACATCGTCAGCAAAACCTGAACTTAAAGAAAAAGCGGCAATTTGCGTTCTCCATTGGTTGTTTGTAGAAAAATAATCTGAAGTAAACCAGAACTGAAGGTTATTAGGATCCATTGACATATGTGAATAATCACCATATCTATTTGAATTTGTTCGCACACCTGGACCATCAATAATTACTTCTTCAGCTACGGTCATCTGTCCTAAAGGATCTCCGTCAAACCGCCCTGTATAACGTAAGGAAACCGGTAAGTTTTCACTGGCAGTTGTATATGCCATTGCAATATTACCAGCAGCATCCATTGCCGCACTACTCATTAAGCGGCTATGACCATCTGCAATAGAATAGGTACCTTCTTGAAAAATAGACCAATCGTTTGTACCATCATTTCTTAATTCAATCCAACGAATACCTCCTGTTTCATTGGCATCGATAAATGTATTAAAGGTAAGTAACCATGAATTATGATTTGTAAATGATCGATAGTGAGTTGGGAATGAAATAATTCCACCATGTCCAGCTAATCGTTGACTAGTTCCTGGTTGACGAATGGCTCCGTTTCCATTTCCAAAAAGTTCACCTGCATCAAAAGGATCGGTAGGTAGTTCCAATGGTTGTGATACTGTTGAATTGCCAGGATTATCAAAATCCACATCGATTTCCCAAATCTTTAAATGGTCAAAGGTTATTTGACTGGTCCAACCGTCGTCCTGTAAATAAACAATATAACCTGGTGCTGAAGTATCAACATCTGTCCCCAATAAGCTTACAGCCCCTGGACTCTTAACTTGGTTAGGGTTTACCACAATTTGTGGCAGGTTAAAAATCTGGATAGTTGGATTTGCCGCTCCTGCTAACATTTCATCACGGTCCATGACAAATGCTTGTGTAGTCTGTCCGTTTAGGTTTACGGTACCATAATAACCATCATGCCAAAGCCCATATTTTGGGTAATCTGGAAAACCGCTAAATTGATACTGATACACATTATAAGCTCCTGTTGGATCATTTGTTTCAGAAACACCAATAGCTAAGGAATTGTTCAATGAGCCAAACTCACTTACTACCCAACGGTCTGCCAATTGATCGTAAAGAATTATAGGGTCACCGGCATTGGAATTGATACCCAAAAATGCCCCAAGGCTCACAGGGCCAACTTCAAGGTTACCACTTTTATCAAAAATCTTTACTAAAGAGTTAACTGAATGAATATAATGATTTGGACCTACTGCTCCAGTGGGGTCGGGTGGTAGAAATCCAGATTCAGATTGTGAAGCCCCAATAAAATTCTGTTCAAGTTCTCTTGTTTGAATTTTACCTTTCTCAGTCTGTAAGTTGTTTATAACGGTAGTCGTTTCAACATGTTCCATTGGTGTCCTAGAATCGTTAGGAACCATAACCTCTATAGCTTCACTTCTTACATCTCCAGGCTGTATTGTTGGGAAATCTCTTAAAGGTATTGTTTTACCAATAAAAGTTCCTGATATTATTTCTTCTGGAGGAAGTTTTTCCTGCCCAAATACGGTTGCTAAGCACAATAAGCTAAGCGTTAATAATAAATAGTTCTTTTTCATACTTTTTTAGTTAAAAAGGTTAAATCTTAATAGTGTTCGCAATATAATATAAAAAAAGGGATTTAAAAACCCACTAAATCAGTAGGAGTAATTGATTTAAGTTAAATTTTACACTGCTAATCATAATATAGTCAAGAATTTAGAATAAAACAAATTTCGTTGAGTATTTATATTTAATTAAGAAACTTAAAAAAGTAAAAAAATCTATTTAACAATTATGTGTTTTACGTTTATGTATTCACCTGTTACCAAAACCATTACGTACGCTCCTGATTGTAAAGAAAGGTTCAGGATTTTGTTTTTAAAGATGGTTTTGTTTAATACTTCTTTCCCGTCTGTTGAAAAGACACTTATTTCAGTTTTACCAGAAACCCCATCAATATTCAGTATTTCAGAAACCGGGTTTGGGTACAATACAATTTCAGGTCTGTTATTTTCTTCAATTGAAAGTGGAGGGTAATATATTTCACCCTGCATATTCCCCCATAGATGTTCTACCAAAATAGGGCGGTCTATAAAAGGGTTCCTGTTTCTTTGCCAAGTGTAAACAATATTGTTACGGTTCATTTCAAAATCGTCGGGTGGGTCGTTTCTGTGCCACTCTAATAAGGTCTGCAAATCACCCAACTCACCTACTGTTGTATTTTCGGGGTCACCATTTACAACTTCAAGGTCGTTGTAACGAACAGCCATAAAAAGTACAGCTCGGGCTACATCGCCCTTAAAACTTCCCAAATTTCCAGTGGGCCCGTTGTATTCACCATAATCTTGATTTCCTCTTGAACTGTTTTCTGATCCGTCTGCTGCACGTAGCCCATGCGCATCAGAAATTCCGTGACGAAGTGAATCTGCATTGGTTTCAATGAAAATATTCATTCCATCGGCGACTTCATCTTCTTCCAGTTCATAAAAACCACCTCGAGAGCGGGGATACGTATGTTCTCTGTTCCATTTACCTATGTTACTTCCTCCTAAATTTTGAAAGTCGATTTTTGGGCGGGATTGTTCAGTATATAACAACCAAACTTCGTTGCTATTTTCAGGGCTTTGATCGGCACTTTTTAAAATATCAATGGCGTCGGCATAGGTTTGTGTGCGCACTGTTTCGGGATCTGCAACTACATCCTGTATCGCTTGCCGCAATTCATTATCTGCCAATCCGCCAATTGAATTGTAATAATCTTCTGGCTCTGTACTTTCAACAAAACCATATGTTGGGTCTAATGGCGTGCCCCATTGAGCAACTGTAAAATCTAAGTCTATTACCAATACTTCTACATTATCGGTAAGTCGATTGAATTCCTGCGGTAATGTTTGTATATCTATTTCGGCAAACTCATCTCCATCATTTATTCCATCTTCTACAAATTGAATTTGAATACTTGCCTCATTAGTTCCTGTAGCAATAAAAACAGAGGTGTTTCCTGTGTAGTCATCGGTTGTAAAGGTTTCGTTCTCTAATATAAAGTTAAAATTTAAATCACTCGACACAGCTTCTTCCGTAGTAAAGGTAATTGTCATGGTATCCCCTTCGCTATATTCTTGTTGATCTACAGTAAATGAAACTCCGTTTAGGTCAACCCCGCTTCCATCATTTAATGCACCTGGAGTTGGCGTGGTTACTGTGTAGCTACCATCGTTATTTCTTTGAATAGATTCGGTAGTTTGATTTCCATTTTCTCCTTCATTAATTTGCTCGGTCAAACCCAATAAGCCTAACAAAACTGTATCATCTGCATCGTTAGTGTCATAAGCTAAAGCGTCAATTAAATTTGTAGTGGTTGCCAAGGTTCCTTCTGGAAAATCGTCTGCACTTCCTTGATAAATAGCAACCGCATCTGCACCATTTTGAATAATAGCTGGTGGAATTAAAAACTCTGGTACTGGCGAAACATTACTGCTTCCAATAGTAAGTATTCCATTAACATCAGTCGAAAAACCGTCTAAATCGAAAGCCAAATAACTACTGTCTGCCCCACTTTCTGAACCATTGAAAAAAACCAACACATAATCATCTAAATTTGTATTTGGTGTGTCAGATTTCAGCTCAACAAACTCTTCAAAATCTTGACCGTCTGTATCGGTATCAAACTCATTAATTACAATTTGGGCATTTAATGAAGAAGTAAAGAAAAAAATAAGTGTAAGTAGGGAGAAATAATGTTTCATAAAATAAAAATATGCGGTAAAAATACAAATTACTGAATAGCAAAAAACTGTATTTGCACAAGGTAACAATAATATAATAAATAGGTATGTGAAAATTTAGTTGAAAACCCTGTGCATAACACATTAAAAATGTAACGAAGATTCGCAAGAATTACTGTAAATTTGTGGTTTTTAAAACAGAACAACACAACAGTACAATGATTCATTATTTTTCTGCTCCAAACAATATCACTTTTGCGGTTCAAACTGAGATAAACCTTTCAGAAAAAGATATTAAAAAACTACAATGGCTTTTTGCAATAGATAGCACTTCCACCTTAAAACCTTTAAAAGAATGTAAAGGCACCTTTATTGGGCCAAGGGCGGCAATGATTACACCATGGAGCACCAATGCTGTAGAGATTACTCAAAATATGGGTCTTGAAGGCATTTTTCGTATTGAAGAGTTTACTAAGGTTACCGATGATTTTTCTGAGTACGACCCAATGTTGTCTCAAAAATACAACAACCTAGATCAAGATATTTTCACAATCGATATTGAACCGGAAGCAATTAAAGAAATTGATGATATTGCTGCTTTTAATGAAGCTGAAGGCTTAGCACTTAACAAAGAAGAAGTTGTTTATTTAGAAAATCTATCTACTAAATTAAACCGAAAATTAACCGACAGTGAGGTTTTCGGGTTCAGTCAAGTAAACAGTGAACATTGCCGCCATAAAATCTTTAACGGCACGTTTGAAATTGATGGAAAAGAGATGCCTTCTTCTCTTTTTAAAATGATTAAAAAAACCTCTGAAAAAAACCCGAATACCATTGTATCGGCTTATAAAGATAATGTTGCATTCGTAAAAGGCCCAAAAGCGATACAGTTTGCACCTAAATCTGCAGATAAGCCTGATTTTTATCAAAACTCTGAATTTGACAGTGTTATTTCCATTAAAGCTGAAACGCATAATTTTCCTACTACGGTCGAACCTTTTAACGGTGCTGCAACCGGAAGTGGTGGCGAAATTAGAGATCGCTTAGCAGGCGGAAAAGGATCGTTACCATTAGCCGGAACTGCGGTGTATATGACTTCCTATTCTCGTTTAAACGATTCCCGTCCTTGGGAAAAAGCAGTAAAAGAACGTGATTGGTTATACCAAACACCCTTGGATATTCTGATTAAAGCAAGTAATGGAGCTTCAGATTTTGGAAACAAATTCGGGCAACCATTAATTGCCGGTTCGGTTTTAACCTTTGAGCACGAAGAAGAAGCACGTAAGTTAGGTTTCGATAAAGTTATAATGCTTGCTGGAGGTGTTGGCTACGGCAAAGCAAATCAAGCCATAAAAGACACACCCAAAAAAGGGGATAAAGTAGTTATTCTTGGCGGTGAAAACTACCGTATTGGTATGGGCGGAGCTGCAGTTTCTTCAGCAGATACTGGAGCTTTTGAAAGCGGAATTGAATTAAACGCCATTCAAAGAAGTAATCCCGAAATGCAAAAAAGAGCTGCCAATGCAGTTCGTGGAATGGTAGAAAGTGAAGCTAACCCTATTGTTTCTATTCACGATCACGGAGCAGGTGGTCACCTCAACTGCCTTAGCGAATTGGTAGAAGAAACCGGTGGTAAGATAGATTTAGATAAATTACCTGTTGGTGACCCTACACTTTCAGCTAAAGAAATTATTGGCAACGAATCGCAAGAACGAATGGGGCTTGTAATTGGGGGTCAAGACATTGAAAAACTTAAACGCGTTTCAGATAGAGAGCGCTCACCAATGTACGAAGTTGGTGATGTTACTGGCGATTACCGCTTTACTTTCGAAAGTAAAACTACTGGCGAAAAACCAATGGATTTTGAACTAGCCGATATGTTTGGTAGTTCTCCAAAAACAGTTTTAAAAGATAAGACAGTAACTAGAAATTATAAAAACCCTGAATACGTTTCTGCCGATATCAAAGGATATTTAGAACAAGTTTTACAGTTGGAGGCTGTAGGCTGTAAAGATTGGCTCACCAACAAAGTGGACCGTTGTGTAGGCGGAAAAGTAGCCAAACAACAATGTGCTGGGCCATTACAATTGCCTTTAAATAATTGCGGTGTTATGGCTTTAGATTATAACGGAAAAGAAGGAGTTGCAACCTCTATTGGCCACTCACCTATTTCAGGTCTTGTAGATCCTGTTGCGGGTTCCCGTAACTCTATTACCGAAGCGCTTACTAACATAGTTTGGGCTCCATTAGAAGAAGGTTTAAAAAGCGTGTCACTTTCTGCCAACTGGATGTGGCCTTGTAATAACGAAGGTGAAGATGCGCGTTTGTATCAAGCGGTTCAAGGAGTTTCAGAATTTGCAATCGATTTAGGTATTAACGTTCCTACTGGAAAAGATTCGCTTTCCATGAAGCAGAAATATAAGAACGAAGAAGTTATTTCACCGGGAACGGTTATTATTTCGGCTGCTGGACATTGTAACGATATTAAGAAAACAGTTGAACCGGTGCTTCAGAAAAATGCCGGAAGCATCTATTACATCAATCTTTCACAAGACGATTTTAAATTAGGCGGTTCGTCCTTTGCGCAAATTTTAAACACTGTTGGTAATGAAGTCCCTACGGTTAAAAGCGCTGACTATGTGAAAACCGTTTTCAACACCCTTCAAAACTTAATTTCTGAAGGAAAAATTACCGCAGGTCACGATGTAGCTTCAGGTGGATTGATTACTACATTATTGGAAATGTGTTTTGCCGATACTAATTTGGGAACTAATTTAAATCTTTCAGAATTAGGGGATGATTTAGTAAAAGTATTGTTTTCTGAAAACTGCGGTGTGGTTATCCAAGCTTCAGAAGATAAAGTTATTGAAGAAGCTTTCACTTCAGCAAACGTTGATTTTATTAAAATTGGATCGGTTACAGATTCTGAAACTTTAGAGATTAAATTCAACGATAATCCGTTGAGCTTTAATATTCCTGAAATGCGCGATGTGTGGTATACCACTTCACATTTATTAGATGAAAAACAAAGCGGAAAAGTTAAAGCGCAAGAACGTTTTCATAATTATAAAAAACAACCGCTTCAGTTTACATTTCCGAAGCAATTTGATGGAAAGTTACCGAAAATCTCTTCAGAAAAACCGAGAATTAAAGCCGCTATTTTACGCGAAAAAGGAAGTAATAGTGAACGTGAAATGGCAAATGCTATGTACTTGGCCGGATTTGATGTAAAAGACGTGCATATGACCGATTTAATTGAAGGTCGTGAAACACTAGAAGATATTAAATTTATTGCCGCTGTTGGTGGATTCTCAAACAGTGACGTGCTGGGAAGCGCCAAAGGTTGGGCTGGAGCCTTTTTATACAATGAAAAAGCTAATAAAGCACTAAAAAACTTCTTTGCAAAAGACGACACACTGTCACTGGGAGTTTGTAACGGTTGCCAATTATTTATTGAGCTTGGTTTGATGACGCCTAACCACGATGAAAAACCAAAGATGCTGCACAACGATACCGGCAAATTTGAATGTAATTTCACCTCTGTAACTATTCAAGAAAACAAGTCGGTAATGCTGTCTTCCTTAGCTGGAAGTACTTTGGGTATTTGGGCAGCTCACGGAGAAGGAAAATTCAGTTTTCCACTTACCGAAGACAAGTATGACATCGTAGGAAAATATGGGTACGAAACCTTCCCAGCAAACCCGAACGGAAGTGATTTCAATACCGCAATGATGACCGATGAAACCGGAAGACATTTGGTTATGATGCCACATTTAGAGCGTTCAACCTTCCCTTGGAACTGGGCACATTACCCAAAAAATCGCACTGATGAAGTTTCCCCTTGGCTAGAAGCTTTTGTAAATGCGCGAAAATGGTTAGAGAAAAACTAATTACAATATGTTAGTTTTCAACCCGTTTTTAGACTACAATAACCTAAAATCACATTATGAAAAAAACACTACATCTCTTTTTATTCTTAACTTCTACATTTCTATTTTCTCAGGAAGTACAAGAAAAATACCAGCGAGCAAAAATAAATTATAATTCAACCGATGATCTTTCAAGATTAGAATCGTTAGGAGTTCCTGTAGAACACGGCACACACAAACGAGAACATTTTGTTATTTCAGATTTTTCAGTTTCTGAAATTGAAAATGCCCGGGATGCAGGTTTTAAGGTCGATATTTTAATAGAAGACAGTAAGGAATATTTTCTTCAGCGTAACAGAATGCAAGAACCTGTTGTAAATCCAAGTTGTGATACAGCTTCAGAAGATTATGAAACCCCGGCCAATTTTAATTTAGGTTCTATGGGGGGATACTTAACCTATCAGGAGCTCTTAGATGAGCTAGATGCGATGCGTGCTCAATATCCAGATTTAATTACTGCAAAAGAAAACATTAGTAATTTTTTAACCGAAGGAACTCCAGATAACTCAACTACTCCATCTATTGGAGGAAATGGTATTAAATGGGTGAAAATTAGTGACAACCCTGAAACTACTTCAGAAGGTGAACCACAAATTTTATATACCGCTATACACCACGCACGAGAACCGCTATCGCTTTCTCAACTAGTTTTCTATATGTGGTATTTATTGGAAAATTATGATTCAGACCCAGAAGTACAAAGTATTGTAAATAATACCGAATTGTATTTCGTGCCTGTAATAAATCCTGATGGATATTTATACAATGAGAAAACAAACCCAAATGGAGGTGGTTTTTGGCGGAAAAATAGAAAAAACACGTATGGTACAGATTTAAACCGTAATTATGAGTATTATATAAATGGCGACCCAAATAACGGTATGTGGGGTGGTGAAGGAGCTTCTTCAAACACTGGTAGTGAAACCTATCACGGTCCTGCTCCTTTTTCAGAAGTAGAAACACAAGCCATGAAATGGTTCGTTGAAAACCATAATTTTGTTATGGCTTTTAATAACCACACATCAGGAGACCTGCTGCTGTATCCTTATGGATATACTGAAAATGCCCCTACTCCTGAAAATGACTTATTTGTCGGGATTTCAGAAGAATTAGTTTCCCGAAACGGTTTTAGTAATATTCTATCTTCAGAATTATATCCTGCCTCTGGTGATAGTGACGATTTTATGTACGGTACCATAGGTACACACGATAAAATTTATGCAATGACGCCGGAGATTGGCCCAGAGTTTTGGCCTCCTTCCAATCAAATTGAACCTTTGGTTAAAACAATGATGTACCTAAATTTAACTTCAGCAAAAATGGTAAATAATTTTGCTGAAGTGACAGACACCACTCCTGCTTTTACAGGAAATTCTACTTCAAACAATGCTACTTTTAGGATTAAACGCTTAGGTATTAATGGAAATGGTGATTTTACAGTTAGTCTAAACCCTGTTTCGGCAAATATTGCTTCAACTGGCAACCCAGTTACATTTAATAGTTTAGAGTTGTTGGAAGAAGATAATGGAAATATTGAATACACTCTTTCAACAGATGTGGAAGCTGGCGATGATATTGTTTACGAACTTATCGTGAATAATGGAACTTATGATACTTCTGTCCTAATTAACAAAAAGTTTGGGGCCTTGGAAGCTGTTTTTGAAGACCCGGGCGAAAGTGTAACAGAGAACTTCAACAACAACGGTTGGGGTATTTCTACAACAACTTTTGTGTCGGCACCAAGCTCAATTACAGACTCACCGTCAGGTAACTATCAAGATAATGCCAATAAAACAATAACTTTAAAAGATGCTATTGACCTCTCAAATGCTATTGGTGCAAATGTGACGTTTAATGCCAAATGGGAAATTGAAAACAATTGGGATTATACACAGTTTGAAGTGTCTACAGATAATGGCGCTACTTGGACACCACAATGTGGCAAATACACAAATAACGGTAGTACCAATAGCGGACAGCCAACGGGACAACCCTTGTATGACGGAGAACAAAATGATTGGGTGCTTGAAGAAATTGACTTAAGTGATTATTTAGGCGAAAGCATTTTAGTCCAGTTTCAGTTTGAATCGGACGGTGCCGTGAGTGCTGACGGGTTTTACTTTGACGATTTATCTATCAATATAGTTAATGATACAGGGCTTTCTGTTACAGGTGTTTCTGAAAGCTCTTTTGATATTTATCCAAACCCTGTAGATGACCTCTTAAACATAGATACTTCTCTTAGCAATTATACTGCTGAACTATATACCATTCAAGGTCAGCGTATTTTTGTTTCAGAAAATAATACAGGTGCACAAACATTGGATTATAGCAAGTATACCTCGGGAATTTATTTGCTAAAACTGACTTCAAAAGAAGTTTCACAAACGTTTAAAATTGTGAAGCAATAGCATTCTAAAAAATTATCCTTAATTTTAATGGAGCAACTAAAGTTAGTTGCTCCATTTTTTTTTGGTTGTAATCTGAAAAAAATTACTATTTTGCACTTATACATTAAATACTGATCATGACAGACCCTAAAAGACTTTTTGACTTTCCATACTATCAACTTGAAACTCATCCGCAACAGAATGCATTGGTAACAAAGTATGATGGTGAATGGAAAGCCACTTCCATACAAGAATATATAGATAAGGCAAATATGCTAAGTCGAGCGTTACTAAAAATGGGAGTTGAACCCAATGATAAAATTGCTATCATATCGATGACCAACCGTACCGAATGGAATATTTGTGATATTGGTATTATGCAAACGGGTGCCCAAGACGTGCCTATCTACCCTACTATTTCTGAAGATGAGTACGAATATGTATTAAATCATAGTGAAAGTAAATACGTTTTTGTTTCGTGTGAAGAAGTACTCGAAAAAGTAAATAAAATCAAAAATAATGTACCTTCATTGCAAGAAGTATATTGCTTTGATAAAATTGACAATTGTAAAAACTGGGAAGAAGTTTTAGAGAAAGGAAAAGACGATAGTAATCAAGATGAAGTTGAAAAGCGTAAAGAAGCTATCACAGAAGATGACTTAGCAACTTTAATTTATACCTCAGGAACAACCGGAAGACCTAAAGGGGTTATGTTATCGCACAAAAACATCGCCAGCAATGCTATTTATAGTTCAGAGCGCTTACCTATTACTATTGGTAAATCCAAAGCTTTAAGTTTTTTACCTGTTTGCCATATTTACGAACGTATGCTTCTATATATGTACCAATATACAGGCGTTGAAATTCACTTTGCCGAATCACTTGAAACTATAAGTGACAACTTAAAAGAAGTGCAGCCTCACGTGATGAGTGCCGTACCAAGGCTACTTGAAAAAGTGTATGATAAAATTTATGCAAAAGGAGCCGAATTATCTGGTATAAAGAAAAAATTATTTTACTGGGCCATCGAACTTGGCCTAGAGTACGAACCCTACGGTCAAAACGGTTGGTGGTACGAAAGCAAGTTAAGTATAGCTCGTAAACTAATATTCAGTAAATGGCAAGAAGCTTTAGGAGGCGAACTAAAAGCCATTGCCAGTGGTAGTGCAGCGCTACAGCCCCGTTTAGCAAGGGTTTTTAATGCTGCTGAAATTCCTGTAATGGAAGGGTACGGTTTAACCGAAACCTCCCCGGTAGTGTCTGTAAATGATATGAGAGATAAAGGTTTTAAAATAGGAACCGTTGGAAAACCTTTAAAGGAAACCGAAATTAAAATTGCCGATGACGGGGAAATTTTAATAAAAGGGCCACAGGTAATGTGTGGATACTACAAAGACAAAGAAAAGACTGATGAAGTATTGGTAGATGGATATTTCCATACCGGTGATATTGGTGAAATCGATAAGGAAGGGTTTTTAAAAATCACGGATAGGAAAAAATCCATGTTTAAAACTAGTGGAGGTAAATATGTAGCACCACAGTTAATAGAAAACGACATGAAACAATCTCGTTTCATTGAGCAAATATTAGTAGTGGGCGAAGGTGAAAAAATGCCAGCCGCTTTAATACAGCCAGATTTTGAATTTTTAAAAGATTGGGGGGCTAAAAAAGGGCGTGATTTATCTTCAGATCCTAAAGAGATAGTAAAAAACAAAAAAGTTATAAAACGAATTCAAAAAGAAGTTGATTTTTATAATGAACGGTACGGAAAGTGGGAACGCATCAAAAAGTTTGAGCTTACGCCAGATGTTTGGAGCATTGAAGAAGGACACCTCACCCCTACCATGAAAATGAAACGTAAAGTGATTCAAGAAAAATATCAAGATTTGTACGATAAAATTTATGAACGAAACAAATAACACCTAAACTCAAAAAAAATTACGACACCCTCTCTCTCCTCAAAAAGTGCACTAAAAACTATTTCCCAAGTATTTTTGGCAGTATTCTTATTGTTTATTTTTAAGGTTTGTGCTCAAGAAACAGAGATAGTCCAAATAAATAGGTTAGGTCAAGAGGCGGGTTTACTACAGTTAAATGCCCAGGCACTGACTCAAGATCATTTAGGGTATGTATGGGTTGGTACCGAAGATGGATTACATAGGTTTAATGGTTATGAGTTTAAACCCTATATAGCTCATGCCAAGGATAGCTCTTCAATTACCGATGATCATATACGTGGTTTATTGGCTGTTGACGATACCTTATGGATTGCGACTAATTCCAAAGGAATTACTGGATATAAGCTTTCAGAAAATAGTTTTTTTAATTTATTTGAAAGTTATAATAATAGTGATTTAGCCATTGCGTATGAAATTTTAAAAGTAAACTCAAACCTTCTTCTTTTTTCTACAAAAAACCATTTTATAATTTTTGATCGAAAAAAGAAAAAGACCCAAACATTTACACTTCCTAAAACCCAAAAGGAAAATTTTGTAAGTGATGTTATAGAAATTTCAGAAAACACATATTGGCTTGCTACAACTGCCTCTGGTATTCTTACTTTTAACATTTCGACAAACGAAATAAATTCACTACAAACTTTTAATCAAAACTCGGTTTCTAGCTTCCTTAAAAACGAAGCCACCATATACATTGGCACTGAACAAGGATTGTTCTCTCACAATATTACCAATGGTACGTTTTCTGAAACCTCTATTAATAATTCGGTTAAATATATATTTAAAAAAAATGATGATCAAATTCACGTAGCGACCTATCAAGGAGCCTTTTTTTACAATACTACCAGCAAAAAGGTAACAAAAATCACTTTTAAGGATAAACAATCTAAAGTTTATGAAAACATAGTATTGGAGCAGTTTATAAAAGATAATAAGGGTAATTTATGGCGGGGAACAGCTGGTGAAGGAGTACTTCATAGTAATAAATACCAAAAAAAGTTTACTTCTGTACAAGTAAAGCTTCCTTTTAAAAGCGACGATCAACGCATTAGTGTTTTTCCTTTTTTTAAACGAAACGATTCTATTTTATGGATGGGCACTACAAGAGGTACATTGAAATATAATTTGAAAAATAAAACTTTCAAACAATATGAAACCGGAATAAAAGGAATTACCTATTGTTTTGCTGAAGACGAAAATGGCACGCTTTGGGCTGGTGGTATTTATGATGGCTTGATGAAGTACGACCCTAAAACCGAAACTTTTAAACAATGGCTTTCAGAAAAAAACAAAAACAGTCTGCCAGACAACGAAGTACTGACCATAATCCCAATGTCCAACAATAAACTTTGGCTGTGCACATGGGCGGGAGGAATTAGTGAGTTTGACACAAAAACTGAAACATTTACTCCTGTCTTAGTAAATGATAAACAATTAAACAGGGTTAGAGTTTACCTTAAGGATTCAAAAAAAAACCTATGGCTGGGTACTGATCAAGGATTATATAAGCTTTCAAACGAAAAATGGGTTAAAACGTTTGTTCAAAATAGCCCTGAAAGTAATCAACTTACCAACGATAGGGTTTTTGCACTTAAAGAAGATAAAAAAGGTAACATCTGGATAGGGACCAGTTCTGGCTTAACCAAACTAAACCCTGAAACTGATGAAACTACCCTTTTTTACAAACAAAAGGGCTTTACAAGCGACTTTGTTTACAATATACTAATTGATAACAAGGACCACGTTTGGATGAGTACCAATTATGGTCTTTCAGTTTTAAACATAAATACGAATACTTTTAAAAATTACACTGAAGAAGACGGTTTGCAGGACAATGAGTTTAACGGAAAGGCAGGCTTTAAAGATGCTGACGGTACGTTTTACTTTGGCGGAATTAATGGCTTTAATATGTTTAAGCCCGAAAATATTGTTGACAATCCATTCTTACCAAAAGTTTATGTAGAATCGGTTGAACTATTTAATAAGCCTATTGAACAAAACGAACGGTATAAGGACACGTTGAGGTTTAAAAGCGAAGAAAATGTTTTAACATTCAATTTTGCAGCTTTAAACTACTTAAATTCACAAAAAGTATCGTATCAATACAAACTAGATAATTTTGACAAGGCTTGGAGTCCACCAAGTGGTAAACGGAGTGTTACCTACACTAACTTAAATCCTGGAAAGTACACCCTAAAAATAAAAGCATCAAACGATGCCGGAGTATGGAGTGATGCCGTTAAAACAGTTAGTTTAATTATTATTCCACCATGGTACCAAACAACACTTTTTAGAATAGTTGCAATTCTATCAATACTACTTCTAGGGATCGCTTTCTATTTATACAAAACCAGAAAACTAAAACGTGACAAACAAAAACTGGAAGGCCTTGTTCATGAGCGCACAGAAGACTTAATCAATAAAAATGAAGACCTAAAAGCATACAATGAGGTTATTTTAAAGCAACGCGATAATATTGAGTTTCTAATGAAGGAATTAAGCCATCGCGTTAAAAACAATTTACAGATAGTTTCTAGTTTATTGAACATTCAAACCAATTCTATTAAAGACGAACATTCAAAAGAAATTTTAACTATTGCCAAAAATAGGATTTTGGCAATTTCTTATGTGCAAGCAGAGCTAAGTTCAAAAACCGATGAAGTAAACATTGGTGAGTTTGTAAACAACTTCACAGTAAAAATAATGGAAACGTTAACCGATGAGCGTTCTGCAAAATTTGAATTAAAATTTGATTTAGATAAAAACATAATCTGTAAAATAAATATTACGCTAGTTGGATTGATATTAAACGAATTAATCACCAATACATTTAAATACGCATTCAAAACCTATAACAAAAACAACTTATTACAAATTTCATGTAAAAGAGAACTGGACACCATTATTTTAAAAATTGAAGATAACGGTGTAGGGTATAAAAAAGAAGACATTAAACAGGATTCATTAGGGTTAGATATGGTAACCGAAATGGTATACCAATTAAATGGTACAATTACCACTGAAAGTTCTAACGCGGTAGTAAATACAATAAAAATTCCCTATACATCTTAAAACCATCTAAGTATGAGACATATTTTATTAATTGAAGATGAATTTATCATTGCCAAGGACATTAAACTGTTATTGGAGAAAGATACATCTATAAAAGTCAAGACTGCCAGAAATTATGAAGAAGCATACATTCATTTTAAAGCAAATGATATTGATATAATAATTTGTGACATTAACTTAAATGAAGATAAAGATGGTATCGACATAATAACCGAGTTTAAGCAAATTAAAACAGTCCCTGTTGTCTATTTAACAGCCTACGACTCCCCCGATATCTTAAAGCGCGCAAAAGAAACCATGCCTTTTGCGTATCTTTTAAAACCTTTCAACGAGACGCAATTAAAAGTAACTATAGACCTTGCTCATTTAAATTATCAAAAAGAAAATGATAATCTTGGTGAAAACCTTGAATATACAGATCAAATTGAAGAACTCACTAAAAGGGAAAAAGAAATTCTAGTTGTAATTGCTTCAGGGAAAACCAGTAAACAAGCTGCCAACTACTTAAATATTTCCTCTCATACTGTTGAAAAGCATAAAAAAAACATTAAAAAGAAATTAAAACTCAGTACTGTAGGCGAATTAGTCCGCTTTGCATTACAGTCAAATCTCTATGAAGTTTCTTAAAGCCGAAATTTTATATATTGAAAAATTAGCCTACTTATCCTTTTAATCCAATCCAAATGAAACAAATAGCCTTTTTATTTATTTTCGCAACGACATTTATTTTTACTTTTTTTGAAGCCAAAGCACAATGCCCCACCACTACAATTGAATTAAACTCTCAAGAAGATATAGACAATTTTGCATCCGATTATCCTGGATGTACAGAATTATTAGAGGATCTTGAAATTTATGGAGGAAATGCAGTGACTAACCTTAATGGATTATCCCAAATACAATCTATTGATGGTAGTCTATGGATTGAAGGGCATACAGAATTGAGCAATTTGATAGGGTTACATAACCTAACCTCAATCGGCGGAGCTTTTATTTTCAGAAGTAACTATAGCCTTTCAAATATGAATGGGCTGGAAAGTTTAACATCAGTAGGGGATAGATTGAATATTAGCAACAACGGAGGGCTAATCAATCTTGCAGGCTTGGAGAACCTTTCAAGTTTAGTAAGTTTAAAAATTGATGGTAATGATGATTTAGAAAACTTAGTTGGTCTCTCTGGATTGAGTTCCCTAGGTGGCTCATTGCCTAACTTCATTCAATACAATCCTAATTTAATTTCTCTAGAAGGATTAAATACTTTAACTACTATCGTTTCAAATTTTGATATATATAGCAATGATTCATTGACATCCTTAGATGGTTTAAACAGTTTAGAAAATATAACAGATGGACGCCTTTTAATAGATCAGAACCAAAGTTTAAGTGATTTATCCGGGTTGGGAAATTTAACGTTTGTAGCTGAAACCTTATCTATTGATTTTAATGTTTCATTAACTTCTTTAGAAGGTTTAAATAACTTGTCTATTGTTGGGAATGTTCTTTCCATAGAGAATAATTCTTATTTAACTTCAATAACTGCATTGTCCAATTTACAACAAGTTGGTGGAGATTTATTTATTTCAAATAACTATGATTTACCAAGTCTTTCAGGTTTAGAAAATTTAACTGCTATTAATGGTATTTTATCAATTCTTTTTAATGAAAGTATGACCAGTATTGAAGCGATAAAAAATGTAGATAGCTCCACGATAACAATCTTACAAATAGGTTTTAATGATCTCCTTTCACAATGTAGTGTTGAAAGTGTGTGCAATTATTTAGCAATTCCAACAAATGAAGCCAATATTAATGAAAACCTTGGTGGTTGTAATACCCGTCAAGAAATAGAAGCTAACTGCGAACTCAGCACTCAAGAAAATCCACTTTCAGAAGTGGAAATTTATCCCAATCCTACTAATGATTCTTTTAATATTTCAAACGTAAAAGAAGGAACAATTAAAGTAATAGACAGTCAAGGTAGAATTGTAAAACATTATAATGTAAGTGATAGCTTTTACTCGGTGAAAGACCTTTCCGAAGGAATTTATTTTGTTCAAATTAGATCGGGCAATCAAACCACCGTTCGGCAATTGATTAAAAATTAATTATTTTCTATATAATTACTAATTACTTAAACCCTGATAGTAATTAATCACTTTTGTTTTCTTAAATAAAAGTAAATACCTTAACCTTTTTCTTTTATAGAAGATTATTTAACATTCATCAGAAAAATTTTACATTTATTTACTATGCGTGCATAATAAAATTTTCTATCTTTGGTATCCCGATAAACAAAACAATACTTTTTGAAAGAAAAAACAATAGATTACATACTGCGCTCTACTTGGATGAACGTACAAAAAATGTATAACGAAGAGGCCAGTAAAAAAGATAGTACAATGGCAACAGGATTTGCCTTAATAAGTATAGATCCTGAAGAAGGAACTCCTTCTACAGCCTTAGGTCCTAAAATGGGAATGGAAGCCACTAGCCTCTCGCGTACCCTTAAAAATATGGAAGCGAAAGGCCTGATTGAACGAAAACCAAATCCTGAAGATGGTCGCGGTGTTTTGATACATTTAACCCCTTTTGGAAAGGAAATGCGAGAGTTTTCAAAAAATGTTGTGCTTCGGTTTGACGAAGCTGTAAAAGAGAACATTTCAGAAGAAGAACTACAAACGTTTAAAAAAGTGGCCAACACCATTTTAGAACTGATCAATTCAAAAAAAATATATACCGAAAAAATAGCATAATATGTCTAAAAGAAGAATAAATAAAGTAGCCGTTATAGGTTCCGGAATTATGGGAAGCGGGATTGCCTGTCACTTTGCCAATATTGGCGTGGAGGTATTACTGCTAGACATCGTTCCGCGTGAACTTACCGATAAAGAAAAGAAACAAGGTCTTACCCTTGAAGATAAACAAGTGCGTAATAGGCTGGTTAATGATTCGCTACAAGAATCCATAAAATCAAAGCCTGCTCCACTCTACCATAAAGATTTTGCCGACCGTATTTCTACAGGAAATATGGAAGATGATATCGCAAAGGTTTCTGAAGTAGATTGGATTATCGAAGTTGTTGTAGAACGATTGGATATTAAACAACAAGTTTTCGAAAACCTTGAAAAACATAGAACAGAGGGAACACTAATCACCTCAAATACCTCAGGTATTCCTATTAATATGATGAGTGAAGGTAGAAGTGAAGATTTTCAGAAACATTTCTGTGGAACTCACTTCTTTAACCCACCGCGTTATTTAGAGCTTTTTGAAATCATTCCAGGTCCAAAAACCGATCAGGATGTACTTGATTTCTTAAATGAATATGGTGAAAAATTTCTTGGTAAAACATCAATCGTTGCCAAAGACACCCCTGCTTTTATAGGGAATCGAATTGGAATCTTCGGAATTCAAAGTTTATTTCATCAAGTAAAAGAAATGGGCTTAACCGTTGAAGAGGTTGATAAATTAACAGGACCTGTAATCGGTCGCCCAAAATCTGCCACTTTCCGTACAGTAGACGTTGTAGGGCTTGACACATTGGTTCACGTAGCAAATGGTATTCATAAAAACGTACCAGAAGACGAAGAACATGATATTTTTGAACTGCCTAATTTCATCGATACGATGATGGAAAAAGAATGGTTAGGTAGCAAAAGCGGACAAGGGTTCTATAAAAAAATTAAAAAAGAAGACGGTAGCAGCGAAATCTTGACTTTAGATTTAGAATCTATGGAGTATCGCGACAAAGAACGCGCCTCATTCGACACCTTGAAAAAAACCAAAGACATCGATGTCGTTGCCGATCGTTTTAAAATATTGATAGATGGTGATGACAAAGCTGGTGAGTTTTACCGTAAAAACTTTGGTGCACTATTCGCCTACGTTTCTAAACGTATTCCTGAAATTACCGATGAGCTTTACAAAATCGATGATGCGATGAAAGCTGGATTTGGTTGGGAACACGGGCCTTTCGAAATTTGGGATGCCGTTGGTGTTAAAAAAGGAATCGAATTAATAAAAGAACTAGACAAAGAACCTGCAGCTTGGGTAAACGAAATGCTTGAAACCGGAGTAGACAGTTTCTACGACGTTCGAGAAGGAAACACCTATTATTACGGTATTCCTGAAAAAACACACGTTAAAATCCCTGGACAAGATTCATACATTATTTTAGATAACATTCGCGAAAGCAAAGAGGTTTTCAAAAACAGCGGAGTTGTAGTTGAAGATCTTGGCGATGGTATTTTAAATGTAGAATTCAGAAGTAAAATGAACAGCGTTGGTGGCGATGTATTAGCCGGGATTAACAAAGCTATCGATATTGCCGAAAAAAGCTACGACGGATTGGTAATTGCCAACAACGGAAAAAATTTCTCTGTTGGCGCCAACGTAGGAATGATTTTTATGATGGCGGTAGAGCAAGAATATGACGAATTGAACGCTGCTGTTAAATACTTCCAAGACACGTGTATGCGTCTTCGGTATTCTTCAATTCCAACCGTAGTTGCACCTCACGGAATGACATTAGGTGGTGGTTGCGAAATGACCTTACACGCCGATCGCGTGGTAGCATCTGCAGAAAGTTATATTGGTTTAGTTGAATTTGGCGTTGGAGTAATTCCTGGCGGTGGTGGTTCTAAAGAAATGACCGTTCGCGCTCAAGATTTATTTCAAAAAGGAGATGTAGAACTTAATACGTTAAGAGAGCATTTCTTAACCATCGGGATGGCAAAGGTATCAACTTCTGCTTACGAAGCTTTCGATACCAATATTTTGAAAGAAGGAAAAGATATCATAATCGTAAATAAAAACCGTCGTATTGCTGCTGCAAAAGAAGTAGCACGAATGATGGCAGATCAAGGGTATACAAAACCTATTGAACGAACCGACATTAAAGTATTAGGTAAGCAAGCATTAGGTGCATTCCTTGTAGGGACAGACCAAATGCAAGCCGGAAAATACATTAGTGAACACGATAAGAATATTGCAAACAAATTAGCTTGGGTAATGGCCGGTGGCGATTTAAGCGAACCGCAACAAGTTAGCGAGCAATATCTGTTAGATCTTGAAAGAGAAGCATTCTTAAGCCTTTGCGGGGAACGAAAAACTCTTGAAAGGTTGCAACATATGATTCAGAAAAACAAACCACTGAGAAATTAGATTATTAAATATTAGAAAGTTAAAGCACTAAAATTTAATAATTCAAAATAAAAAAATATGAAAACAGCATATATAGTAAAAGCATACAGAACAGCAGTAGGGAAAGCACCTAGAGGCTTGTTCCGTTTTAAAAGACCAGATGAACTGGCTGCAGAAACCATTCAATATATGATGAATGAGCTTCCGCAACTTGACAAAAAACGCATAGACGATGTAATTGTCGGTAATGCGATGCCCGAAGCCGAACAAGGACTAAATATGGGGCGTTTAATTTCCTTAATGGGACTTAAAACTGAAGATATCCCTGGTGTTACAGTAAACAGATACTGTGCTTCAGGTGTAGAAACGATTGCGATGGCTACCGCTAAAATTCAAAGTGGCATGGCAGATTGTATCATCGCTGGTGGTGCCGAAAGCATGAGCTACATCCCTATGGGTGGTTACAAACCAGTTCCAGATTATAAATTGGCTAAGCAAGGCCACGAAGACTATTACTGGGGAATGGGTTTAACAGCAGAAGCTGTTGCTAATGAATACAACGTTTCTCGTGAAGATCAAGATGAATTTGCATTCAACAGCCATATGAAAGCTTTGAAAGCACAAGAAGAAAACCGTTTTCAAGAGCAGATTGTCCCTATTGATGTTGAAGAAACATTTGTAAACGATGCTGGAAAAAAAGAAACAAAAACTTATACCGTAAAACAAGACGAAGGACCTAGGAAAGGCACCAATATGGAAGCTTTATCTAAACTTCGCCCCGTTTTCGCAGAAGGCGGAAGTGTAACAGCTGGTAACTCATCGCAAATGAGTGATGGGGCTGCTTTTACAATGGTAATGAGCGAAGAAATGGTGAAAGAATTAAATATAGAACCTATCGCCCGTATGGTAAACTATGCCGCTGTGGGAGTTGAACCTCGCATTATGGGAATTGGGCCTATTAAAGCAATTCCAAAAGCATTAGATCAAGCAGGAATGAAATTAGATCAAATAGATTTGGTTGAATTAAATGAAGCATTCGCTTCTCAATCTCTTGCTGTAATTAGAAAGCTAGGTCTTAATAAAGATATAGTAAACGTAAATGGAGGAGCCATTGCACTAGGCCACCCACTTGGCTGTACCGGTAGTAAATTATCCGTTCAACTTTTCGATGAAATGAGAAAGCGCAATATGCAAGGTAAGTATGGTATGGTCACTATGTGCGTAGGTACAGGACAAGGCGCCGCCGGAATCTATGAGTTTTTAAACTAGAATCAAGTTATAAGAGCCAAGACACAAGACAATTTTATGCACAATTTTAAGAAATTGAAAATATGGATAGAAAGTATGCATTTAGTTTCTGAAGTTTATAGTATAACAAAATCTTTTCCAACTAATGAAAAGTTTGGTTTAGTATCACAAATGAATAGATGTGCTGTTTCTATTCCTTCAAATATTGCTGAAGGCTCAAGTAAAAGTACAGATAAACATTTTAAACAATACCTTGATAATAGTTTGGGGTCTTCTTTTGAATTAGAAACTCAATTAATAATAGCTTTTAATGAAAATTATATTCCAATAGAAAAATTTAAAGAAACAGAAAATAAAATAAAACAAATTCAAAAAATGATTTCAGGATTCCGTTCAGGACTTTCATAATAAGTCTTGAATCTTGGCTCTTGATTCTAAATATCAAAAAGTATGAATACAAAAACTAAAGATAATGATCTGCTTCGCGGCGGACAGTTTCTAGTAAAAGAAACAGCTGCAGAAGCTATTTTCACGCCGGAAGATTTTTCCGAAGAACAAAAAATGATGCGCGATTCGGTTAAAGAATTTGTAGATCGCGAAATCTGGCCGAAAAAAGAAGAATTTGAAAAGAAAAATTACGCATTAACAGAAGAAGTTATGCGTAAAGCTGGTGAAATGGGCTTACTGGGTGTTGCCGTTCCTGAGGAGTATGACGGATTGGGAATGGGCTTCGTAACTACAATGTTGGTTTGTGATTACATTTCTGGAGCTACAGGTTCTGTCGCCACTGCATTTGGAGCACATACAGGTATTGGTACCATGCCAATTACACTTTATGGTACTGAAGAACAAAAGAAAAAGTACGTTCCTAAATTAGCTACTGGTGAATGGTTTGGCGCATATTGCCTTACTGAACCAGGTGCAGGAAGTGATGCCAATAGTGGAAAAACAAAAGCCGTTCTTTCTGAAGATGGAAAAAACTACATCATCAACGGTCAAAAAATGTGGATCTCGAATGCGGGATTTGCAGATGTATTTATCGTGTTTGCCCGTATTGAAGACGACAAATATATTACAGGATTTATAGTTGAAAATGATTCTGAAAACGGAATTACGTTTGGCGAAGAAGAGAAAAAATTAGGCATCCACTCCTCCTCTACTCGTCAAGTGTTTTTCAACGATACCAAAGTGCCAGTTGAGAACATGCTTTCAGAAAGAGGAAACGGATTTAAAATCGCGATGAATGCTTTAAACGTAGGTCGAATCAAACTGGCTGCAGCATCTTTAGAAGCGCAACGACGAGTAACCGATGTTGCTGTAAAATATGCGAATGATAGAGTTCAGTTTAAAACTCCAATTGCAAAGTTTGGTGCTATAAAATCTAAATTAGCAGAAATGGCTACTTCAGCCTGGGTTGGAGAAGCTGCAAGTTACCGCGCTGCTAAAAATATTGAAGACCGAATTAATCTTCGTTTAGAAGCTGGAGAATCGCATTCAGATGCTGAATTAAAGACTTTCGAGGAATATGCCATAGAATGTTCTATTCTAAAAGTTGCGTGTTCTGAAGATGTTCAGAATTGTAGTGACGAAGGCATACAGGTATTAGGCGGTATGGGCTTTTCAGCAGATACTCCTATGGAATCTGCCTGGAGAGATGCCAGAATTGCCAGAATATACGAAGGAACCAACGAAATTAACCGAATGTTGGCTGTGGGAATGTTGATTAAAAAGGCAATGAAAGGCCACGTAGATCTTTTAGGACCTGCACAGGCAGTAGGTGAAGAACTTACAGGAATTCCCTCTATGGACAAGCCAGATTTCAACGAATTATTCGCTGAAGAAAAGGATATGATTAAGAAACTGAAAAAAGTGTTCTTAATGGTAGCCGGAAGCGCGGTTCAAAAATTTGGCCAGGACCTGGAAGAACACCAGCAACTACTTTTAGCTGCTTCAGATATATTAATTGAAGCTTA
Organism: Flavobacteriaceae bacterium UBA3179; assembly: GCA_002364245.1. Classification (GTDB taxonomy): domain Bacteria; phylum Bacteroidota; class Bacteroidia; order Flavobacteriales; family Flavobacteriaceae; genus Marixanthomonas. The sequence continues at coordinate 65 of DEXR01000032.1, read as the reverse complement.
TATGGCTGAATCTGCAATTTTAAGAGCCGAAAAGAATGTAAACCGTTTTGGTGAAGACTCGCAGA
>DEXR01000023.1:30475-35997 GCA_002364245.1 Flavobacteriaceae bacterium UBA3179 | reverse complement strand
AGCATACCACCAGGCCAACGCTCGGTAATGTATGGCATTTTAGCTTCGCTCGCTTTTTCTGAAACGATGTCTTTAGCTTGTTTTTTAGTAGCTACGAAAAGAATTTTTCTTCCGCTGGCTGCAATTTTCTTTAAAGCTTCGTTAGCTTCATCAAGTTTTGCAGCTGTTTTGTAAAGGTTGATAATGTGAATCCCATTACGCTCCATATAGATATATGGTGCCATGTTCGGGTTCCATTTACGGGTTAGGTGACCAAAGTGTACACCTGCGTCAAGTAACGACTTAACTTCTTTGTTGTCTGCCATTTTGTTTTAGTTTACGTTCCTGTTTAGATAGCAACCTTTCCTGTACTAGGACTTGGTTTAGATGCTAAACTAACTTCCGCGACATACGGAATAACAGCTTGTTAAATAATAAATATAATATGAACTGATGTGCCATTGAAACCAATGGCACGGTTGTATTAACGTTTTGAGAATTGGAATTTCTTACGCGCTTTCTTCTGTCCGAATTTCTTACGCTCAACCATTCTTGGATCTCTGGTTAATAAACCTTCTGGTTTTAAAATACTTCTGTTTTCTTCATTAAGCTCACACATAGCTCTAGATAAGGCCAAACGGATAGCTTCAGCTTGTCCAGTGATTCCTCCTCCAAATACGTTTACTGAAATGTCAAAATTCTTGTCATTTTCAGTTAACATAAGAGCTTGTTTAACTTTATATTGTAATGTACCTGTGGTAAAGTACTTTTCCATATCACGTTTGTTGATGGTGATATTTCCTTTTCCATCAGAAAGGTACACACGCGCAACAGCGGTTTTTCTTCTTCCTATTTTGTGAATAACTTCCATTACTTGATATCGTTAAGGTTAATGGTTTTTGGTTTTTGTGCCTCTTGGTCGTGCTCAGCACCTGCATATACTTTAAGGTTTCTGAAAAGTTCTGCACCTAACTTATTTTTAGGCAACATCCCTTTTACAGCTTTTTCCACTACTCTCGCAGGATCCTTACCGTATAGTTCTTCTGCAGTTAAGCTACGTTGCCCACCTGGATATCCTGTGTGACGAATGTATTGTTTTTCGGTCCACTTATTTCCAGTCAATACAATTTTGCTTGCATTGGTAATAACAACGTTGTCTCCACAATCTACGTGAGGAGTAAAATTAGGCTTGTGCTTGCCACGTAGCATTTTTGCTACTTTACTGGCCATGCGGCCAAGCGTTTGTCCATCAGCATCAACATGCAACCACTCTTTGTTTACAGTAGCGCTGTTTGCTGAAATTGTTTTATAACTTAGTGTATCCACTTTTAATAATTTTTCTGTTAGCATTCACCTACCAACAGGTTAAACATTCCTTCTTTTGGATAAATCGGGGTGCAAATGTACTATTATTTATTTGAAAAACAACACCCAAGGTTTTAATTTTTTAGGTTCTAAAAATCTATGACTTAGTGTTTCAGAAAAATTAATCAACCGTCACAACTAAATCACCTTTCATTAACATAGTGCCCGGCTTTAATGTGATGGATTTTACTTTCCCAGCTTTGTTGGCTGTAACGGTAGTTTCCATTTTCATCGCTTCAATAACAAATAAGGGTTCGTTTTCCTCGATTTCTTGCCCTTTTTTAACGAGCATTTTATATAACATTCCTTGAAGCGGCGCACCATATTGGTTAGCATCTTCTGGGTCTGCTGGAATATGAATTTCCTTTTCTACTTTTATGGATTTATCCTTAATTTCCACAAAGCGGTTTTCACCGTTTACCGAGAAGAACACAATCCGTATTCCTTCATCATTCGGTATTCCTACTGAAAGCAGTTTTACGATGATTGTTTTTCCTTCTTCCAGTTCAATAATAGCTTCTTCGCGCAGTTTCATTCCGTAGAAGAAATTTTTCGTAGGAAGAATGGCTAAATTTCCATAGAGTTTATACTTTTCGTGTGCTTGTTCAAAAACACGTGGGTATAAGCTGTAGGATAGAAAGTCTTCAAATTCAATAGGACGACTGAATCCTTTCTGAAATTTTTTACGGAACGCAGCATATTCTGTATCAAAATCAATGGGTTCTAAATGGGCATTCGGTCTGTCGGTATAAGGATCGGTATTTCGTAAAATAATTTTTTGAAGCTCTTTTGGGAAACCACCGAGCGGTTGCCCTAAATCTCCTTTAAAGAAATTGATAACCGATTCTGGGAATGAAATTTCATTTCCGCGTTGCATCACATCTTCAGGTGTTAAATCGTTGGTGACCATAAAAATGGCCATATCGCCCACAACTTTACTACTGGGGGTTACTTTTATCAAGTTTCCGAAGAGCGCGTTTACCCGTTCATACATTTTGGTCACTTCGTGGAACCGATCGGCCAGCCCCAATGCTTCAGCCTGCGGACGTAAGTTTGAATACTGCCCGCCGGGAATTTCGTGTTGATAAACTTCGGCAGTTCCGGCTTTTAAACCAGACTCGAATGGGTAATATACCTCGCGGGTATCTTCCCAATAATTAGAGAATTCATTTAACTTTTTAATATCATAGTCGTGCGCTCGTTCATGACGTTTCATCATTTCGACAACTGAGTTAAAATTAGGCTGCGATGTTAAGCCAGACAGGCCGCCCAGGGCAACATCAACCACATCTATGCCCGCTTCAATAGCTTTTAAATAGGTGGCTGATTGTATGGAAGACGTATCGTGTGTATGCAAATGCAACGGAATGTTCACCGTATCCTTTAAAGCTGAAACCAATTCGGTTGCGGCATACGGTTTCAATAAACCGGCCATGTCTTTAATGGCAATCATATGCGCACCGGCATTTTCTAAGTCTTTTGCTAGTTGTGTATAGTATTTTAGCGTGTACTTACTTTCGTTAGGATCTAAAATATCTCCGGTATAACTAATGGCTGCTTCTGCAATTCCGCCAGTTTTGTTTCGGACATAGTTAATGCTTGGTTCCATCGCTTTCACCCAGTTTAGGGAATCGAATATGCGGAAAAGATCCACACCGTTTTCCCACGATTTCTCTACAAATTTTTCGATTAAGTTATCTGGATAGGCTTTGTATCCTACGCCGTTACTGCCTCGAAGCAACATCTGAAAAAGAATATTAGGTATGCGCTCCCGTAATTCTCGTAAACGCGTCCACGGACTTTCGTTTAAAAAGCGCATACAGACATCGAAGGTAGCGCCGCCCCACATTTCAATACTAAAGGTGTTAGGGTGGTTTTTGGCATAGCTTTCAGCCACTTTCAGCATATCGTAGGTTCGCATACGTGTTGCTAACAGTGATTGGTGCGCATCGCGAATGGTCGTATCGGTATAATGAATTTTCTTTTCGTCTTTTAGCCAAGCACAGAATTTTTCCGGTCCCATTTCGGTAAGCATATCTTTTGTGCCTTTTGGGAATTTCTCTGCAGGACTGTAAATAGGGATAGTAGGATTTCTGAATTTTTTATTCTCGTCAATAAACTTTACATCGGGATTTCCGTTTACAATTACTTCCCCTAAATAATTGGTGATTTTTGTTGTTCTATCTTGCGGTAATTTTACATCGAATAAGGAAGGTGTGTTGCCAATAAAGTTAACCGTCGCCGCTCCTTCTTTAAAGGTGTCGTGTTGAATGACATTTTGAAGAAAGTGAATATTGGTTTTTACACCACGAATTCTAAACTCTTTTAATGCCCGAACCATTTTTCGAACCGCGCCATCCAACGTTCTACCATGTGCCGAAACCTTTACTAACATCGAGTCGAAAAAAGGACTAATACTGTACGACTGGTAAATACTTCCGGCATCTAAGCGAATACCCATCCCCGAAGCACTTCGGTAGGTGGTAATCGTGCCATAATCTGGTGTAAAATTATTGGTAGGGTCTTCAGTCGTTAATCTACATTGCAGCGCAAAACCGTAGGTTTTAAGCGAGTCTTGATCGTAAATTTTAATCTGCTTATCCGAAAGTTTATAACCGCCAGCAATAAAGATTTGAGATTTAATCAAGTCAATGCCTGTTACCATTTCAGTAACCGTGTGTTCCACCTGAATTCGCGGATTTACTTCAATAAAAAAAACATTATCGTTTTTATCTACCAAAAACTCTACCGTTCCTACGTTGTTGTAGCTTACTTCTTCGGCAATAGAAACGGCATATTTGTAAAGCGATTGTTTTACTTTTTCTGAAACATTAAAAGAAGGTGCCACTTCAACCACTTTTTGATGACGGCGTTGTACTGAGCAATCACGTTCATATAAATGACGGATGTTTCCGTGGTTGTCGGCGACGATTTGAACTTCTAAATGCTTAGGTTCTTCTACATATTTTTCTAAAAACATGGTGTCGTCGCCAAAGGCATTCCCAGCTTCACTTTGAGCAGACTCAAAATTATTTTTTAAGTCGTTATCATTTCTTATAATACGCATGCCACGACCACCGCCTCCTGAGGCAGCTTTTAGCATAACTGGATATCCAATGGTTGAAGCTTCAGAAAGGGCAATCTTTAAAGAAGTAAGGTCTTTTGCGTTACTTTTAATGGTTGGTACCTTGCACTTTTCAGCAATTTTTTTGGCTGTAATTTTATCACCCAAGGCATCCATTACTTTAGGGTCTGGACCAATAAATATGACCCCAGCTTCGGCACATTTACGAGCGAATTCAGAATTTTCAGATAAAAAACCATAACCAGGATGGATGGCATCGACGCCTTTTGCTTTTGCGAGAGCAATAATTTCATCACCGTTTAAGTAGGGTTTTAACGGCTCGTCGTCTTTACCAATTTGGTATGCTTCGTCTGCCTTATATCGGTGTTGCGAGTAGCGGTCTTCATATGTGTAAACGGCAACAGTTGTTAAATTTATCTCGGTACACGCTCTAAAAACACGTATGGCAATTTCTCCGCGGTTGGCAACTAATACTTTTTTAATATCCATGATGTTGTATGACTTTTTTCTGAAAAACTAAAATGCTGCTAAAGATAAAAAATACTATGCACGCATAATAATTTTTAACTAATTTTCTGATTTTTTTTTATGAAATATAGTAAGGGTTTTCATTTTTATAATTTCGGATGATGAAATCTAAGGCGCTTTGCAATATCTCGCCCATGTTTTTCGATTTTTTAAAATTGACATCACCAGTTAGTTTAAAAAGATCTTTTTTCAATTGATTTATCTTTTCAGGAGGTGAAATGGTGTCACTATTCATACAATCCATGATTTCTTTTAACCGGCTTTGCTCACTTACCGCTCTTTTTGCTAATAAAGAACGTTCTTCCCGTTTGTATTGCTCAATGGACTCTTCTTGTAACAAGCCCATTGTCATTTTAACCAATTTATTGTTTTCTTTTAAAAATTGAGGTTTGTAAACCTTAGCATTGCCTTCATAACTCTGTTGGTCAAAATCGATTGCGCGAATTCTATATTGGATCCTATCAAAATCGTGGGTAAGAACCATAACATAATTATAGGAACGCATATCGCCCAACAACCTTACAAAACACCGTTCGTTAAACTTTACAAACTCTTTGGCAATCTC
>DEXR01000023.1:7560-30426 GCA_002364245.1 Flavobacteriaceae bacterium UBA3179 | reverse complement strand
TTTCCGAAGGTGCAAAAATCGATACTATCTATACTAAGGTAAGGCAATAAGGAGTCACTACCATCTGAATGTAAAATAGAGTACATTCGTTTTAAGCTGGCATCTATTTCTTCACGTTCAAATTCAGAATAATACACACTGATCCAAAGGGTGTCGTTTCCGTGTTTATCATAAATGGAAACTGAACCTTGAAACCGAAGCAAATCGTCATAATATATTGTGATTTTACTGTTACGACCATGCTTAGTTAAGTAACTAGATAATGCTTCTGTAATTTCGTAAGCGGGTTTCTTTTTTGAAATCAATTTTCGCATAGCAACATATTGTGAGGTTTAAAGATACCAAATACAGCAGACGAAATCACAAAAAACAAATCCCAATTACAAAGGAGTGTTCTTGTAATCTGGGATTTATAGGTTTTCTGATAATTTACACCTAAAACCAATAGGAAGCTTTAATGCGCTTCCAACCAATTATCACCTAACCCAATTTCAACATCTAAGGGAACTTTCATGGTATAGGCGTTTTCCATTTCAGTTTTAATGAGTTTTTGGAGCTCATCTAATTCTGGTTTGTAGACATCGAACACCAATTCATCATGTACCTGAAGTAGCATTTTACTTTTGTACTTGGCTTCAGTCATTTTTTTATGAATGTTGATCATTGCTAGCTTTATAATGTCGGCTGCACTTCCTTGAATGGGGGCATTCACGGCGTTTCGTTCTGCAGCACCACGTACTATAGCGTTGCTTCCGTTGATGCCATTTAAGTATCTACGCCTTCCCAAAACAGTTTGTACATAACCATTGTCACGGGCAAAATCGACCAACTCGCTCATGTAATTTCGAAGTTTTGGATAAGTTTTGTAGTAGGTGTCGATTAATTCCTTCGATTCTTTTCTAGATAAATCGGTTTGATTACTTAATCCGAAGGCAGAAACGCCGTAAATAATCCCAAAATTCACAGTTTTAGCATTGCTACGTTGTTCTCTTGTCACTTCATCAATTGGGACGTTAAATACTTTAGCAGCGGTGGAAGCATGAATATCCTCGCCATTTTTAAAGGCTTCAATCATTGTATCTTCCTCGCTTAAAGCGGCGATGATACGTAATTCAATTTGAGAATAATCGGCAGCTAGTAATGTATAGTCTTTATCCCGAGGAACAAAAGCCTTTCGCACTTGGCGACCCCGTTCTGTTCTAATTGGGATGTTCTGAAGGTTCGGGTTGTTACTACTCAATCGCCCAGTTGCGGCAACGGTTTGCATATAATCGGTGTGGACGCGACCGGTGCTTTCTTCAACTTGTTCTGGTAATGCATCTACATACGTGCTCTTTAATTTTGCCAAACCGCGATATTCTAATACATCACGAATTATTTTATGATCTTTAGCCAAATAGGAAAGCACATCTTCTGCAGTAGAAAACTGTCCGGTTTTGGTTTTTTTCGGTTTATCTACCAATTTCATTTTTCCGAAGAGAATATCACCTAATTGCTTTGGTGATGCGATATTGAATTCTTCTCCCGCTTCTTCATAAATCTCTTTTTCTAGGCGATCAATATCGTTGTTGAGTGCTTCGGAAAGGCTCGCTAAATAATCTTTATCTAATTTAATTCCTTCCAATTCCATATCGGCTAACACCCGAAGTAGTGGAATTTCAATGTCATCAAACAGTTCTTGGGTGTTTGCATCGCCCAATTCTTTTGCAAAATGCTCTTTTAACTGAAGCGTAATATCAGCATCTTCCACTGCATATTCCGTTTGGTCTTCTAAGGGAACATCGCGCATCGATTTTTGATTTTTCCCTTTTTTGCCAATCAATTCAGTAATAGAAACAGGTGTGTAGTTGAGGTAGGTTTCCGCCAAAACATCCATATTATGCCGCATATCCGGATTGATAAGGTAATGTGCTAACATCGTATCGAACAGTTTTCCTTTTACTTCTACATTATATTTTGCCAGTACTTTAATATCATATTTTAAATTCTGACCTATTTTCTCAATGTCTTCGGCTTCAAAGAATGGGCGTAATTCTTCGATGATTTTTTGTGCTTCGTCTTTATCTTCTGGAAAAGGAATATAAAAACCTTTCCCGGTTTCCCAAGAAAAAGCAATCCCGACCAACTCTGCCGTTAATGGGTTTAAACCTGTAGTTTCCGTATCAAAACACACACTTTTTTGTTTCATTAAATTTTGAAGAAACAACTTAGTGCCCATTCCTGGTTGAATGGTTTGGTAAAAATGTTCGGTGTCTTTTATGGTTTTTCGAGAGTTGTATTTTTCGACATCTGCCGATGCTTCTCCATCACCTCCAAATAATGAAAATTGTCCAGTTCCAGCAGGTTGTGCTGTTTTTTTAGCGGTTTCAGTATTGGACACTTTTGTTACTTCTTCTTGTTGTCCTTCCGAAGAAAAAAGTTTTATAAATTGATCACGAAGTCTCCTGAATTCTAACTCTTCAAAAATTTCTTGCACCTTTTCAGAATCAGGCATGGAAAGTTCATAATCATTTTCATTAAATGTTACTTCGCAATCAGTAAAAATAGTGGCCAGTTTTCTAGAAAGCCGTCCTAACTCAGCATTGGCAATTACTTTTTCTTTCATTTTTCCTTTTAGCTGGTCGGTGTTCTCCAGCAAGCCCTCCATAGAATCATATTTTGCGATAAATTTTTTAGCGGTTTTATCTCCTACCCCCGGTAATCCAGGAATGTTGTCACTTGCATCGCCCATCATTCCCAGGTAATCAATTACCTGCTCTGGGCGCTCTACGCCAAATCGCTTTTGTACTTCAGGAATTCCCCAAATTTCAATGGCATTCCCCATTCTAGCTGGACGGTACATAAAAATATTTTCTGAAACCAACTGAGCAAAATCCTTGTCGGGCGTAACCATAAATACTTGGTAGTTCTCTTTTTCAGCTTGTTTTGCTAAGGTTCCAATTATATCATCGGCTTCCATGCCAGAAATTTCAACACACGGAATGTGCATCGCTTTGATAATGTCTTTAATAATGGGGATTGACTGTCTTATAACATCTGGTGTTTCGTCACGGTTAGCCTTGTATTCTGGATACATTTCTTTTCGTTCCTTGCTTCCGTCTTTATCAAAACAAACGGCGAGATGGTCTGGTTTTTCACGACGGATAACATCGAACAGTGAATTAGTAAAACCCATAATGGCAGAAGTGTCTTGCCCTTTTGAGTTGATACGTGGGTTTTTTATAAAGGCATAGTAGCCTCGAAATATTAAAGCGTAAGCATCTAGAAGGAACAGGCGTTTTTTGTCAGACATGGATTGGAGAATTGTGTTTCCTTCAAAAGTAAAAAGAAGACTTCACAAATAGGTAGTTTCCATAAAAAAATAAAAGCCGTCCTTCCTCAAAAACGGCTTTTATATGAATTTATATTGTAAAATAACCAAATGGTTATGTACACTTATCAATAGGTACGTAGGCTTTATCTAGTCGGTTTTTATTTATCAAAATTTCACAAATAAAAGAACCGCTCCTCCTCAAAAGCGGCTCAATTTTTATAGGTGAAAAGAGATTTCTTTTCAAAATCAAAAATATAAGTATGTATGTGTTATAAGGTTACCTTATCATTATGGTTTCTTAAAAAAAGAAGTTAAATCAAAAAGTGATGTTAAAGTAAGTTTCAATACTTACAAAAAAATGAATTAATCTATTTTTTATAAGATTAAATGTTTATTTTATAGGTTTAATGACATAAATTCGCGTCTAAAATTAAAATAACCTTACAATCCCCAAAATTATGAAATATTTTAAATTACTTTTTTTAAGTTTATTATTTACCGGTTCTTCTTACGCACAAGTAGGAATAGGAACAACCACTCCAGACCCATCTTCAATGTTAGATGTTACCTCTGATTCGCAAGGATTGTTAGCTCCTAGAATGGATACGGCTGATCGAAATGCGATTGCTAATCCCGCAGAAGGTTTATTGGTTTTTGATACTGATGAAGATGCTTTCTATTATTATGATACCTCAGGAGGTACATGGATTAAATTACTGGCAAATAATGTTGAGCGAGATAATTATAAACTGGTAAAATCTGTTTCAGATTTAAGTGAAGAGTTGACAGCAGGTGGAGGAAGCGTTTATCAATTACAAACAGACTACTTGTATGAAATTAATGGACCTATAACATTCGATTTTCCTATCAATTTAAATGGCGCTTATATAGAAGGCGTCGATTCTGGAGAAGATATATTAATTAATAATGCAGGAAGCGCATTATTTCAGGATTCTCCGGGTAGTATAAGAAATGTCACTATAAATGGTAATAATAATCAGGTGTTTAATATTAATAGTGGAGGTGCTAACTTAATAGTGAATAGTTCGGTAATTATAGGAGCTAGCAGCGTTGGTGCCTTATCAAACTTAGGTGTAGTGTTTTTTAATGTAGTTCAATATGTTAATAATGATAACGGGTTAGATGTTTCTAATATTACTTCTTTTTTTATGCAGAATGCTTTTTGGACAGCCACGAATACGGGAACCTTCTTAGATCTTTCAGGTACGTTCGATAACTTTCAAATAGCAAATGGGCGAATAGTTTCCAATACAGGAGAGACAGGAATAAATGTAAGTACCAATCCAACTATAGCTAACGACGCTTCCATTTCGGAAATTAGCTTTATTGGCGACGGAACACGAATAAATGGCTTCTCACCAGCAGCTTACACCGGATATAACTTTCCAGTGGGTTGGGACGTTCGTTCTTCCGGGGTTCCATTGGAAACAGACGAAAATGCTGGGGGCAATTTTTATAATACAGATGAATTGGATACAGGTTTTTCTCAAACAATTACCAATGGTACAGCTGTCGAAATACAAGGTAATGGGACTTTTGCAAGTGATAATTTATTCCGTTTTAGAAGTGAAGGAGGAAATAATAGATTAGTATACGAAGGTGAAAAAACAAGAAGTTTTAGTGTTAACGCATCTTTATCTATAAGAGTAACTGGAACTGCTGGTAATTTTTATGCATTTGTAATTGCAAAAAATGGCGTTGTTATAGATGAATCAAATTCTGTTGTATTAATAGAAAATAATGCGCAAATCCAAAATGTTGCTCTTACTGCTGTTGTTAGTATGAATACTGATGATTATGTGGAGATTTACGCTCAGCGACTTACCGGTAGTGGAAATGATGATTTAGTAGTGTTTTCTGAAAATCTAAGTATTAGATAATTCTATCAAAATAAACCTTATTTTCTGAGGTAGTGCGTAAAACCTTCGGTAATACATACCGAAGGTTTTTTTGTGCTTTTAAGCTATCGTGAAACACTATAATGCTTCCGGGTTGTATGTTTTGTAATACGTTTTGAAGGCATTTTTCTTCAGATACAGAAACATCGTAGTCGTAACTCAAAACACTCCACATAATAATTTTATATCCTCTTTGCTGAAGAATTTTAGACTGCTTTGAAGTTATTTTTCCATAAGGTGGTCGAAATAACTTAGTGGTTTGATCTAAATAGGTTTCACACTTTTCAACATTTTTAATGTATTCTGAAGTTTTGGTTTGCCAGCCATTTAAATGATTAAATGTATGGTTACCTACCGAATGGTCTTCAGCAAGGATTCGGTTAAAAATATCAGGATGTTTTTTAATGTTTTCGCCAATGCAAAAGAAAGTCGCTTTGGCGTTGTATTGCTTTAAGGTGTCCAGCACCCAAGGGGTTACTTCGGGGATTGGGCCGTCGTCAAAAGTTAAGTAAACTTTCTTGTCATTATTTGGCAATGCCCAAATTCGCTTCGGATAAATCCGTTGCACAAATTTGGGCACTGTAACCAGACGCAGTTTCACTATTTTATTCTTCTATCGCTTCATTTAGAATTTCATCGGGAACTGAATCTGCCATAATTTGGATAGATTCTTTTTCCTGAAGATCTTTTTCAACATCAACACCTTCATTTTCATTGTAAAAATGACGGAACAGTTTTAAATAATCATTGAATTTTGATGCTTCTTCTTTTGCAAAAGCTTCATCATCATAAACGATTATAATATCTACAAGGCCACGATAGCGCTCCATATCGCTGATAATTTCATCGGCAATAGCGTATTGTCTTTTAACTTTCATTCCGCTGTAATAGAGTAAGTTTTCTTGATATTTTTCTGAAACTTTCTCATATAATTCACGTGCTTTTTCAGGCTGATCTACTTCATAATACCCTAAAACAAAAGGTTCTAGTAGCGAGTAATACTCAAAATACTTAACCGGCATTTTTTCCATTGCCAAGTCTAAAACATCTTCAGCTTTTTCTTTTTTGCCTTCGTTAATTAAATTTTCGGCTAAACGTGCTAAGTTGCTTCGGTACGTGATACCGTTTCTTCTAGTTTCGGTGTCGTGATATATGTCTGGACTTCCGCTATTACCCCAATCCCAGTTCATAACGATATCATACATTTTATCGGTATCAACACGGCCCATATCAAATGGGTTTCTTGGGTTTACGGGTGTTCTAATAGGAACTAATTTATAAACAACACCATCTAATTGAAGGTAATCTTTCATCCATAAATAATCATCGTCACCAAAAGCACCGCCGCTAAAATAAATGGGGCGTTCCCAGTCGTTATTGGCGATAATATCCAACATCATCATTCGGTTTTTGTAAATAACATTTCCTTTTAGCTGAATAAAAATTTCATCTACAATTTTATCAGCATCTTCCTGCGGAACAATACCGTTACGCAATACCGCTTCTTTATCGACTGGAACACGAATGGTTTTTGAAGGGAATGTATTTGCCATTTGATTACTTTCCAGTTCGACACGTGTTGCGGGACTATCATTGGCAACCCAATTCATCCAAGTTTTAATGTCGACGGTGTCTTGCTTTGTTTCTTGATAATAAAGAAAATCTCGGGTTCCATATCGATATTTGTCGTGGGTTAATTGCGACGGGATAGGGTCGCTGGTAAACGCCTTTTTCTTCATATCATCAATATACCAATCGGTTTGAAAGAGACTTGTATTGATAATACGGACATCTCGACGGTAACCCTCTATATTTTGAGCATACCAAAGGGCAAATGTGTCGTTATCGCCAATGGTAAATAAAATAGCATTCTCATCAACCGAGTCTAAATACATTTTTGCCATCGAATTAGCCGTATAACGACCTGAACGATCATGGTCATCCCAGTTTTGATATGCTAATAACACAGGTGAGGCTAATAGCGTAGCACCAAGAACCACCGGAATGGCAATTTTTGGTGACAGGTACTCTTTTACCATTTCAAAAAGAGCATAGACTCCAAAACCAATCCACATGGCAAATATGTAGAAAGAACCTACAAGCGCATAGTCACGCTCCCGTGGTTCAAAAGGACGTTCGTTGAGATATATTTTAAGGGCAAGGCCTGTAAACAGGAAAAAGATGAGCAGCACCCAGAATTTCTTTTTATCATTTTTAAAGAGAAATACTACCCCTAAAATTCCTAATAGTAAGGGTAAGAAAAAGTAGGTGTTTCGGGCTTTGTTATTTTTTACATCACTAGGCAGATTGTCTTGTGAGCCTAATCGCAGTTCGTCTATAAAGTCTATTCCGCTAAGCCAGTTTCCGTGAAGGTCTGTGTATTGTCCCTGCACATCGTCTTGTCTTCCTGCGAAATTCCACATAAAATAACGCCAATACATATAGCCGAACTGAAACTCAAACATAAACTTGAGGTTTTGTCCAAATGAAGGTTTCTCAATATTGAGCGCCATTCCAAATTCACGTAAAAACTTATCATAGTCTTTACTTTCAACCAAGCCTTCATTATACGCTTGCTTAAATTTAGCTACCTCTTGTACAAGTCGTTTTTCACTTCGGTATTCGGGTTTTATGGTAAAATCCAATCCTCCTGTAAACTCTAAGTAATTAGCATTATTTTCAACACTCCACATTCTTGGCAGAAAAGCTTTTTGTGCATCATCTGTATTTTGCAATGCGTTTTTATAATCGTTTACGATTACATACTTTCCAGCTTTTTCATCTTCTTCATATTTCGGTTTTTCGTCTTTATAGGGATTGTCAGGGTCCAGGCCAGCATATGCTTCTGTAAAAAGAGGACCGTAAAATAAATGGGTTTGCGGGTATTGCTCACGATTATAGTAGGCTAATAATTCCCGAGCGTTATCAGGGTTGTTTTCATTAATGACCGTCCCGGCATTGGCTCGAATAGGTAACATAAGCCAACTTGAAAAACCGATAAATATAAAAAGGATACAAAGTAATAAAGTGTTGAACTGAGTGTGGTTTTTCTTACGGGTGTAACGTAAACCGTAATAAAAAAGTGTAATAAAAACAATGCCAGCAATCAAGGTTCCTGTATGGAAAGGTAGCCCTATGTTGTTTACAAAAAATAATTCCGAAGCACTAAAAAACTTCATAGTCATCGGTAGCAATAACTTAAATATAAACAGTAAAATCGCCACCATCACAATATTCGCGATGATGAAATTTTTAATGGTAACTTTTTTATAGTTTTTGAAGAAATACAAAAAGCCCATCGCAGGGATAGTAAGTAATCCTAAAAAGTGAATTCCGAAAGAAAGCCCAATAATAAAAGCGATTAGAATGACCCAACGATCACCACGAGGCGTATTCATTTCACGCTCCCAGCGTAAGGCACAATAAAATAGGACAGCAGTTATAAATGCTGCTGAAGCATATACCTCGGCTTCTACTGCACTAAACCAAAAACTATCTGTAAAAGCAAAGCTTAAAGATCCTATGAATGCACTTCCCAATATAGCAACAGAATTACTTTTATTAATTTCTTTGTGTTTAGAAACTACATTGGTAAGCAACATTGTGAGTGACCAAAACATAAATAAAATAGTAAAAGCACTCGCAAAAACTGACATAAGGTTAATGGTAAGCGCAATATTTGAAGCTTCCATGGCAAAAATGGAGAAAAATGCTCCCAATAATTGATACAAAGGAGCTCCAGGTGGATGCCCCACCTCTAGGTTACTTGCTGTGGTAATATATTCACCAGCATCCCAAAAACTGGCAGTGGGCTCTACGGTAAGCCAATAGGTGATAAGGGATATAAGAAATACGGACCAACCTAAAATCTGGTTCCAATTTTTAAAGTTAAAAGAAGCCATAAGCTCGTACGGTTTTTGTTGTGGCGAATTTACTAATAATATACGTAGTGTAAACCACCAAAACTAAGTAACGTATCGAAACAATGTGTTATTTTATGATTTTTTTAAAAAGTTTACATTGAAGAAAGATTTTTTGTCATTTTTATTTGTGGAAGAAAAAGTTTGTATTAAATTTGCAACCGCATTACGGTATTGGCCCATGGTGTAACTGGCAACACGTCTGTTTTTGGTACAGAAGAGTCTAGGTTCGAGCCCTAGTGGGCCAACAAAAGTCTCAAGCTTTAAAAAGCTTGGGACTTTTTTATTTAAAGGATATACGGGCGAGAAGTTTACCCTGAGCATTGCCGAGGCACAAGGCAATAGTCGAAGGGAGCCCTAGTGGGCCAACAAGAATCCCGAACTATCATTAGTTCGGGATTTTTTTTATGTCTTAACTATTACTTTCAATGTCAATTACTTTCGCAAGAGTTTTAACCAAGCGCTGGTGATTTTTTACAAACGGATTACTGGTGTCCCATACATAACCAGCCAATACTGCGCAGATTTGTTTTTTTATTTCAGGGTTTATGTAGTCGGCAAAAAATATTTTTTGAAGATTGCCAGAATACCATTCGTCTACATAGGTTTTAAATACAGCAACCCCTTGTTTTAAATGTTTTTCATAGTCTATTTCCCAATCGACGACTTCTCCTTGTAGTTTTTTGGCAGTCAATTTGGCGGCTAACAAACCAGATTCGGTCGCAAAGGTTACACCTGAAGAAAAAACAGGGTCTAAAAAACCGGCACTGTTTCCGGTGATGGTATAACCGTTTCCGTATAAAGATTCCATTGGACTTGAAAAATCACTGAATTGTTTGGGTTCAAATAAAAAGTCGATATTTTCAAACCGTTTATAGTAATGTTTTGAAAGTTTTAAAAATCTCCGAAGTTTTTCAGAAGGAGTACCCGAAAAAGAATCGATAAATTCTGAAGGGCCTACAAAACCAATACTCGTGTTTCCATTAGAAAACGGAATGACCCAAAGCCAAGCTTTATCGGTGACCACATCGAAGGTAATTAATGTGCCTTCTTCACCTTCAGGTCTATTAATGTCTGCAACATGCGTAAAAATTGATGAGTTCCCTTGAGATGTTGTAGGTTTCACGAGGTTTAATAACCTCGGAATAACCCGTCCGGGACCGCTTGCATCAATAATATGTTTTGCTGAAACAACATCTGTTTTCTCTTCTGAAGTCTTTATTGTCGTTTTTGAAGTTCCGTCTGCATCAAATTCAATCCCTGTCACTTCAGTTTCAAAAGAAATAGAAATGCCTCTTTTTTGAAGTTCATTTGTCAGAGTCACATCAAACTTAGCTCTCGGAACTTGCCAGGTCCAATCCCAACCTGTTGTATGTTTTTCTTTAAAATCGAAATGACAGCTTTTATCTTCTTTTAAAAATCGGGCACCTTTTTTTATTTGAAAATTTTGTGCTTTAAGACACTCTAATAACCCCACTTCATTAAAATGTTCCATACAACGCGGCAACAAACTTTCGCCAATAGCAAACCGAGGAAACTTATTTTTTTCTACTACTTTTACATTAAAACCTTGTTGGTGTAAATAGGCTGCTGCAACAGAACCCGAAGGTCCAGCGCCAATTATTAAAATGTCAACTTCTTGTTCAGTCATTCAATAAGGGTAAAAGAATAGTTTTTTATTATAATTTTACATCCCAAAATAACTACATTACGTTGGTTATTGCAGGATAATTTGCTAAAATTTCCAATTTATTTCAAATGATAATAGGTAAAGAAGGGTTGGTTCTTCAAGATTTTTACGATGTTGTTTTTTCTGAAAAAGAAGTATCCATTGACGATTCGGTTTTAAAGACCGTTCAGGATAGTTTTGATTTTTTAACGGAATTCTCTGAAAATAAAATTATTTACGGTGTCAATACGGGTTTCGGTCCGATGGCGCAATATAAAATTGAAGATTCCAAACGCATTCAACTTCAGTATAATTTAATACGAAGCCACGCTTCAGGAACTGGAAATCCCATTCCAACGAAATATGTAAAAGCAGCTATGTTGGCTCGCTTAAACACGTTAGCGATTGGTAAATCTGGGGTGCATCCATCGGTTATTGAGTTAATGACGACGCTTATTAATAGAGATATCATCCCAGTTGTGTATGAACACGGTGGCGTAGGGGCAAGTGGCGATTTGGTTCAGTTGGCGCATATTTCATTGGTATTAATTGGCGAAGGCGAGGTAATTTATAAAGGCGAGCAAAAACCAACTTCCAAAGTTTTTAAAACTGAAAACCTACAGCCTATAACCGTTGCTTTGCGCGAAGGATTAGCATTGATGAACGGCACATCCATTATGTCTGGTGTAGGGATTCTGAATACTATTTATACAAAGCGTTTACTTAATTGGGTAGTGGCTTGCTCTTCTGCTATCAACGAAATTGTAAAAGCGTACGATGATCATTTGTCTTTAGAGTTAAATGAAGCTAAAAAGCACAGCGGACAGCAGCAAATTGCTAAACAAATGAGAAGTCATCTAAAAGATAGCAAACTAACTCGAAAACGCGCACATCACTTATACAATGGAGAAGTGACAGATACTGTGATTGAAGAAAAAGTACAGGAATATTATTCGTTACGTTGTGTACCGCAGATTTTAGGTCCGGTGTTAGATACGCTAGAAAACGTTGAGAAAATTGTTTTGGAAGAAGTAAATTCAGCTAACGATAACCCAATTGTCGATGTTGAAAAGCAGCAAGTATATCACGGCGGAAATTTTCACGGCGATTACATTTCTTTAGAAATGGATAAGCTAAAATTAGTGGTCACTAAAATGAGTATGCTTGCCGAACGACAGTTAAACTACTTACTAAACTCAAAACTCAATGGAATTCTTCCGCCATTTGTAAACCTTGGCGAATTAGGACTGAACTATGGAATGCAAGGCGTGCAATTTACAGCTGTTTCCACGACAGCCGAAAATCAAACGCTTTCCAACCCGATGTATGTGCATAGTATTCCAAACAACAATGACAATCAGGATATTGTGAGTATGGGGACTAATGCAGCGTTACTTACTAAAAAAGTAATTGAAAACACTTTTGAAGTAGTCGCCATTGAATTGATAACCGTGGTTCAGGCGATAGAATACTTGAAAATTCAAGGTGAAGTTTCTTCAAAAACGAAGAAGATGTATGATGAAATCAGGGCGATTGTTCCGGCGTTTAAGGAAGATGAAGTGATGTACCCGTATGTGAAAAAAGTAAAAGAACATTTAATTAATTCTGAAATATGAAGTTCGCACTAGTTACAGGAGGTTCAAGAGGAATAGGAAAAGCAATTTGCCTACAATTAGCTACTGATAGCGCGTATCACATTCTTATAAATTACAATCAAAATAAAACAGCCGCTCTTGAAACCTTGCAGGCCATTGAACAAGTAGGAGGGAAAGGTTCGTTACTTCCTTTTGATGTTTCAAACAGAAAAGCCGTTGTAGATGCGTTAGAAGATTTTCAGAAAAACAATCCCGAAGCAATAATTGAAGTACTCGTCAACAATGCCGGAATTACAAAAGACGGACTCTTTATGTGGATGAAACCAGAAGACTGGAATTCTGTTATCAACACCAATCTGAACGGTTTTTTTAACGTAACCAATCATCTTATTCAAAAAATGTTGATGAATCGTTATGGACGCGTTATCAATATTGTTTCGTTGGCTGGAGTAAAAGGCAATGCTGGACAAGTAAATTATGCTGCAGCGAAAGGGGCTGTTGTTGCGGCAACAAAATCACTTGCACAAGAGGTTGGAAAACGGAATGTTACTGTGAATGCAGTCGCACCCGGATTCATTAAAAGTGAGATGACGGAAGATTTAGACGAAAAAGAGCTTAAAAAATTGGTTCCGTTAAACCGTTTTGGTAACCCTGAAGAAGTAGCTCATTTAGTGTCTTTTTTAGCTTCAGAAAAAGCATCGTACATCACGGGCGAAGTCATTAATATTAATGGTGGAATCTATTCCTAAGCCAAAAAATCCTGTAATTTTGCCGAGTATCTAATCACTAATTTAAAAACGCACATGGCGGCAGAGTGGGACGGAAAATCGCGAGGGACGGTCTTCGGGTTTAAAGTGTTTGTTTTTTTTATCAAAAACTTTGGTATTCGCGCTGCGTATGCCTTGATGCACTTGCCTATTCCGTATTTCTGTATTTTTTCTAGAAAAAACGTCCGCGGACTTTTTTATTATTTCAGAAAACGGCAACACTATTCTTGGTTTAAAAGCTCAATGAATATTTACAAAGGTTATTTCCAATTTGGACAAACCTTGGTCGATAGGATTGCCATTCAATCTGGGCTTCGCGATAAATACACCTACGAGTTTGATGGTATTGAGAACTTAAAAGAAACCTTAGCCCTTAATAAAGGTGGAATCTTAATCAGCGCTCACGTGGGTAACTTTGAAATGGCGCAGTACTTTTTTAATGATTTAGATGAAGAAGCCAATATCAGCATTGTTATTACCGATCAAGACCACGAGAATATTAAAGAATATGTAGGTTCGGTGATAAACCGAAAGCAAGATAATTTCATCATTGTAAAAGATGATATGTCCCATATTTTTGAAATAAATGCTGCATTAGCTCAAAATAGAATGGTTTGTATTTCTGGTGATCGGTATATGGATGTTTCCAAAACGATAGAAACCCCTTTTCTAGGGAAAGAAGCAAAATTTCCGGTAGGTCCTTTTCATTTAGCGACTCGATTAGATGTACCCGTATTATTTGTATATGTTATGCGCGAGCCGAAACGTCATTACCATTTATATGCTAGAAAAGTGGCGGTAACACGACGCGATGCTAGTGGTTTATTAACTAAATACACCCAAAATTTAGAAGAGATTTTAAATCAATACCCGCTGCAATGGTTTAATTTTTACGACTTTTGGGATGATATTGACTAAATGCAATTGAGTTTTGAAAGAACTACGATTTCCAATTACCGATCCATTTGTGTTGGAAGAACTACTTCCGCAGCGTCAACCTATGATTATGGTCAATGCTTTGGTGTATTACGATAAAAAATCCTTGGTTTCAGAACTGACCATTTCCGAAGAAAACATTTTTGTTAAAGATGGCTTTTTATCCGAAACCGGGTTACTGGAACACATCGCTCAATCCGTAGCCTTACACACCGGATATACGGGATATTTAGAAGAAAAACCGACGAAAGAAGGGTATATTGGCGCTATTAAAAAAGCTGAAATTTTAAAAACACCGGCTATCAATGAAACCATTGAAACTGAAGTAGAAGTTATTCACGCCGCGATAGGAATTACCTTGGTAAAAACGACGACCAAACTGGAGCAAGAAGAGATTGCGACGACCGAGATGAAAACGATGTTAAAACCGTAATGCAACACCCTATTTACATACAAGAAGCTTCGCTTATTACACCTTTAGGATTTTCAGTTTCTGAAAACGTGATTGCTATTGAAAAAAAACAATCTGGAATACACGAACAACATCAGAACGATATTTTGTATACACCTTTTTACGCAGCAATGATTGCTTCAGAAAAAATTGATGCTGCTTTTAAAAAGTTAGGTGAGCCTTCAAAATTTATGAAGTTGGAGAAAATGATGTTGCTTTCAGTTGCTGAAAGCTTAGAAAAATCAGCGCTTCACATTTCAAAAAAAACGGCGCTTATTGTCGCAACAACAAAAGGAAGTATCGATGCGCTCGACCCGGAGAACTCTTTTTCAGAAGAACGAGCCTATCTATCGGTTTTAGGGAAAAAAATTCAAACTTTTTTTGGTTTTAAACAAGAACCAATTGTGGTTTCTAACGCGTGTGTTTCAGGGATTTTGGCAATTGCTGTCGCCAAACGCCTTATTCAAAATAACGTATATGAAAACGCTGTAGTTGTTGCAGGCGATTTGGTTTCAAAATTTACGGTTACGGGCTTTAATACCTTTCAAGCGTTGAGTAATGGTCCTTGTAAACCGTATTCAAAATACCGAAACGGCATTAGTATTGGCGAAGCGGCGGCATCGGTTGTGGTTTCTTCAGAAAAAAGAAAAAATACATCCGTTCAAGTTATTGGCGATGGCTCATGTAACGATGCCAATCATATTTCAGGTCCATCGCGAACAGGGGAAGGCTTGCTAAAAAGCATTCAATCTGCTATGCAAGAAGCTGTCATTTCAGCAAATGATATCGATTTAATTTCCGCCCACGGTACCGCAACTATCTATAATGACGAAATGGAAGCGATTGCTTTTAATCGAGCGAATCTACAAAAGGTTCCTTTACATAGTTTAAAAGGGTATTATGGTCATACATTGGGCGCTTCCGGTTTGGTAGAAGCCATTATCGGTTTTGAATCGATGAATCAAAACAAATTATTTACATCTTTAGGGTATGACGAATCAGGAATTTCAAAACCCTTGAAAATCATTCAAAAAGTAGAAAAGAAAACGATCAACACCTTTTTAAAAACAGCTTCTGGCTTTGGTGGTAGTAACGCCGCCGTACTCTTTAAAAAAGTCGCTTTTGAACACTAAACTAAACATACAAGCCTGGTGCAGCGTGCAAAATGGAACCGTTATTTGCAATGGCAAGAAAATTGTATCTACTGATAATGAACAAACATTTTCGGCATTTGCAAAGCAGGTTTACAACAATCAGCAATGGGAATACCCTAAGTTTTTTAAAATGGATCGACTCAGTAAACTTACTTTTTTAACGGCTGAAATTTTATTGAAGGAACTAACAATTTCTTCGGAAGAAAAAGAACAGCTGGCAATTGTGTTGTCTAATAAAAGTGCCAGTTTGGATACCGACAGAAAATATCAAGATTCGATAAACAGTATTGAAAATTTTTATCCCAGTCCGGCGATATTTGTGTATACTTTGCCTAATATTGGAATGGGCGAGGTGTGTATTCGGCACAAGATACAAGGCGAAAATGCCTTTTTTGTATTCGATGATTTTAATCCGCTTTTTTTGAAACAATACGCTGAAAGTTTAGCTCAGAATAATAAGGCGGCTCAAGTTTTGTGTGGTTGGACCGAAATAGATGAAAAAGGATATAATTCTTTTTTATATTTGGAATCCCCAAACGGAACCCTTCCTCATACGGAAGAAACAATTAAAAAATTATATACCCAAAGTTGATGGACGCATTAAAACAAGAACTGAAAGAGAATATCATTGAGCAATTAAACCTTGAAGAATTCACCGTTGAAGATATTGATAATGACGATGCTTTGTTTGGCGATGGCTTAGGATTAGATTCTATCGATGCGTTAGAGCTAATTGTGATGCTCGATAAAGATTATGGCATAAAACTAACCGACCCTGAAAAAAGCAAAGAAATTTTTCAGTCCATCAATGTATTGGCAGCCTATATTACTGAGCATCGTACTAAATAATACCTGAATGAAAAAAGGAGTCGCTATAACCGGAATGGGCATTGTTTCTGCCATTGGTAATTCGGTTGAAGAAAACTTGGAGGCGCTTCTTACTTCAAAAAGTGGATTAGGGATTTCAAAACACATTCAAACCCATCATAAAAACGCTATTAAAGTAGGGGAAGTGACTTTTACCAATACTGAAATAGCAAAGAAATTAAACCTTCCAAAAGATAATAACTATACTCGCACCGCTTTGTTAGGATGTTTGGCTGCAAAAGAAGCAATTCTAAATGCAAGAATTGAATCTATTTCAGAATACAAAACAGGGTTTATTTCTGCCACCACAGTTGGCGGCATGGATATGACCGAAAACTACTGGAAGCAATTTGCTACTAACCCAGAAGTTCAAAAATTTATTCCGAGTCATCATGCGGGAGATAGCACGGAGAAAATTGCAACCTTTATAGGAATCACGGACTACGTTACTACAATTAGCACCGCCTGTTCGTCAGCGGCAAATGCCATTATGTTAGGCGCACGACTCATTAAAGC
Organism: Flavobacteriaceae bacterium UBA3179; assembly: GCA_002364245.1. GTDB lineage: Bacteria > Bacteroidota > Bacteroidia > Flavobacteriales > Flavobacteriaceae > Marixanthomonas. The sequence goes on along the minus strand of DEXR01000023.1, from coordinate 13,319 downwards.
TGGAAAATTGGATCGAGTTGTAGTTGGCGGTACGGATGCGTTGTCAAAATTCACCATTAATGGTTTTAAATCATTAATGATTTTAAGTGAATCCAATTGTACGCCTTTTGATGCTAACCGAAGCGGTTTAAACTTAGGCGAAGCCGCTGCTTATTTGGTGTTAGAATCTGATGAGGTAGTTGCAGCGCAAAATAAATCTGTTTTAGCTTATGTAAGTGGGTATGGCAATGCGAATGATGCTTTTCATCAAACCGCATCTTCAAAAACGGGTGATGGGGCTTACTTGGCAATGAAAAAATCCTTAGAAATTGCAGGTTTACAACCTTCAGATGTTGATTACGTAAATGCCCACGGAACCGCAACACAGAATAATGATTTGTCTGAAAGTGTAGCACTGCAAAGAATTTTTAATGAAAAATCACCAAGTTTTAGTTCTACTAAAGCGTTTACCGGTCATACTTTAGCTGCTGCTGGAGCGGTGGAAGCTGTATTTTCTGTATTGGCTTTGCATGAAAATAGCATATTCGCCAATTTAGGTTTTAAAATGGCTATGCCTGAAACGGGTTTAGTTCCAGTTACGCAACTTCAGAAAATAGAGCTAAAACACGTCTTATCCAATTCATTCGGGTTTGGAGGAAATTGTTCATCACTAATTTTTTCCGAGGCATAAAATGCCCATTAAAATCATGAAATTATTATATATTAATAAATACTTTAGGCTGTACAACTTCAGCTTTATTAACTAGAATAGTTCGATGAAAACGTGTTATATCCATAGCGTAGTGAGCATTTCGGCACAAAACAGTTTTTCTGAAAACGATACTATTTCTGAAATACAAGAACATTCAGGTTCTAAAATTCCAGCAGTTCATCCAACGTATCGCGACTTTATTCCGCTTTCTCAATTACGAAGAATGTCACCAGCTGTAAAAATGGGTGTTGCTGCTTCAAAAAAAGCATTAGAAAAAGCTAATATTAATAAACCTTATGCCATTATCACCGGTTCTGGTTTGGGTTGTATAGCCGATACCGAAACCTTTTTGAATACGTTGATAGAGAATGAGGAGCAGTTTTTAACACCAACGGCTTTTATACAATCCACCCACAATACGGTTGCGGGGCAGATTGCTCTTGGCTTAAAATGTAAAGGGTATAATACAACCTATGCACACGGTTCAGTTTCGTTTGAGTCGGCTTTGGTAGATGCGCAATTACAAGTTGAAGCAGGAGAAGCTAATAACATTTTAGTCGGTGGGGTGGACGAATTGGGAACTGAGTTTGTGGACTATGTTCATATAGTTGAACAAAAACAAAAGCAACCCATTCAAGTACCTTTAAGTGAAGGCGCCACTTTTTGTGTGTTGTCTTCAGAAAGAAAGGAAGGAATTGTAGCGGTTTTAAAGGCGGTTGAGATTCAATCTAAAACTGCTCCTGAAAATATTGTAACGGAAATGCACGATTTTCTGAAAAGAAACAAAGTTGATTCTTCAGAAATTGATGCCATAATTTTAGGAAATAACGGCGATGCTTTTGATGCGTATTATCAACATATTGAGAAGTTATTCCCCAAAACCGACTTTCTTCAGTACAAAAAATACGTTGGAGAATTTTTTACCACTTCAGCATTTGCCTTTTGGATGGGAGCGCAATTAATAGAAGGAAAAACACTTCCAAAACAATTTTTTTCTCGTAAAGCTGAAAGCAAATCATATAAAACCGTTTTATTGTACAATCAATTTAAAGGAAGCCAACACAGTTTTGTACTTTTAACGCGATGCTAAAATTTGGTCAGATAACGATACTTACCGCCATTGTTTTACTCACTATTGGCGTAATTGATTTCTTCTTCGAGATATCACCTATTTTATATGTAACAATATTTCTACTTTGGTTTTTAATCGTTGCATTAGGTTCATTTACCATGCGATGGCGAATTTTTACTGCTGCTGTTACAAAAGGAGGGCAAACAAAAAAACAAGTTGCGATTACTTTTGACGATGGACCAAATACAGAATTTACACCTCAAATTTTAGAACTTCTGAAATCGTACAATGCAAAAGCCACCTTTTTTTGCATTGGAAAATACCTAGAAAAGCATTCTGAACTAGCACAACAAATAGTTGCCGAAGGTCATACGATTGGGAATCATTCGTATTCACACGCCACAAACTTTGGGTTTTTCAGAAAAAAGAGAATTGTTGAAGAACTTTCAAAAACCGATGCTTTAATAAAAAAATTAACCGGTGTCAAAAACATCTTGTTTAGACCGCCTTATGGAGTGACCAATCCGTCGATTGCAAAGGCTTTAAAACAAACAAATCACACGGTAATTGGGTGGAATGTTCGCTCATACGATACGGTTGTAAAAAACCCAAGCCAAGTAATTAACCGAATACAAAAACGTATTTTACCGGGTTCCATTATTTTATTGCACGATACACATTCCCGATGCCCCGAAATTGTGGAACGTTTGTTGCAATTTCTGAAAAAAGAAGGATATCAAACGGTAGGTATTGATACGCTGCTAAAGAAAAATTAATATGAGAAGTTTTATAATCATTCTATTTAGTTTGTTTGTGCAACAAAGTTTTGCGCAAACCCCTTTGACATCTACTGAAATTGACCAATTCAAAAAACACGTAAAGGAAACCGCCCAACAAACCGAAACCATTGTAAGCGATTTTGTACAGGAAAAACAAATGGAGTTTTTAAATGATGGCGCTATTTCAGAAGGGACATTAACGTTTAAGTCCCCAAACGCTATTCGTTGGGAATACACCAAGCCATATGCATACGAAGTGATTTTTAAAGGAAATCAATTAACAGTACAAGAAGCAGGCTCGATAAAAAACATTGATTTAAACTCAAATAAGTTGTTCAAGAGTTTCAATTCGTTACTTATAAATAGTATTAAAGGTGATATGTTCATTGACGAGGAGTTTTCCATTTCATATTACAAATCAGACAAAGGATTTACAGTACATTTTATTCCAAAGGAAAAGAGAATGAGCCGTTTTATAGCTTCATTTCAGCTTAGTTTTTCTGAAAAAGACTATCAAGTAACGCAATTAAAATTGATAGAGCCTTCAGATGATTTTACGTTGATTACCTTTAAGAACAAACAGATTAATGTGCCGGTTTCCGATTCGGTTTTTAAAATGTAAAAAGATGTTATTGCCCAATTTATATCAGGTTTTAAAGAAAGAAGTGGTTGCTGAAACTACTATTTCGGTAATGGTCGAAGTTGATAAAAATCATCAAGTTTTTAAAGGTCATTTTCCTGAAAACCCAGTTATGCCAGGTGTCTGTATGCTTCAAATAATTAAGGAACTTTCCGAAGAGCATCTAGAAACACCTCTTTTCCTTCAAAAAGCATCGAATGTAAAATTTACAGCTTTGATGAATCCTCAAATTCAATCAAAACTCATTGTAAATTTGTTTTTTACTCGAGAAAATGGATTAATAAAAATAAAAAGCACGAGTACGTTTCCAGATGGGACGGTAGTGTTAAAATGTAATGCTATTTTTGTGGAAACAAACCGTGTGCATGAAAAGGGCTGAACAACATACAACTCAACACATTCATCCTGAAATAACCCAAAAACTCAAGCAGTATAACTGCTGTGTGTTGATACCAACGTACAATAATTATAAAACGCTAAAACGTGTTTTGGACGGTGTTTTGGAATATACTGACGATGTGGTTTTGGTCAATGACGGTTCTACCGATGAAACACTTCAAATTCTCTCAGCTTACCCGCAAATTGAACAAATTCATATCAACAAAAATCAAGGAAAAGGATATGCGCTAAAAAAAGGCTTTAAACATGCCGTTTCTTTGGGTTTTAATTATGCCATTACATTAGATAGTGATGGGCAACATTTTCCATCGGATATTCCAGTTTTTATTGATGCATTGGATACTTCGGAAACTAAAAATTTGTTGTTAATTGGCGACCGAAATATGAATGAAGCCGATGTGCTCGCCCAAAGCCGAAAAGGCAATAAAGTGTCTAGTTTTTGGGTAAAAGCAGTAACCGATTTGGAATTGCACGACACACAAGCTGGTTTTAGATTGTATCCAATAAAAGCGTTGAAGGATATTAACTTTTTCAGAAATACTAAAAAATTTGAATTTGAAGTTGAGGTGCTCGTTAAGGCACATTGGGCTGGAATTTCGGTGAAAAATGTGCCTATTCAAGTATTGTATGATCTAGAAGAACGCGTTTCGCATTTCAGGCCGTTTATGGATATTGCCCGAATTACCATTTTGATTATTTGGTTCTTGATTGTTAAGTATTTTTATATCCGTCCGCGTGATTTCTTTAGAAAACTAAAAAAAAAAGGAATCCGCCGCTTCCTGAATGAAGAGTTTTTAAGAAACAACGATTCCCCTGAAAAAAAAGCACTTTCGGTAGCGTTGGGACTTTTCATAGGGTTGTCGCCGCTTTGGGGTTTTCATACCGTAATCGTCATATTTCTCGCGATAGTTTTAAAGTTGAACAAAGTGATTGCCTTCGCTTTTTCAAACATAAGCTTGCCGCCATTTATTCCGTTTGTGTTTTTAGCTAGTTTAACCACAGGATATTGGGTTTTGGGACAAGATAATGAAGTTACATTAGCAAGTGTAACCAATAATTTTGAAGTGATTACTTCGTTAAAGGCTTATTTTATTGGTAGCATCACGCTTTCGGTTGGAGCTGCAGTTATTTTGGGAAGTTTGTCATATTTAGGTTTTTACCTTTTCGATACTAAGAAAATACAGCCAGATGGATAGATTCTTCTTCAAGCTATACACATCGATTCAGAAGCAGAAAGCAGTCTTTTTTATTGTTTTGGCTGTAGTGTGTACCGGATTGGCTTCTATAGCATTTCAAGTTTCTTTTGAAGAAGATATTTCTAAATTAATCCCTTCAAATTCAGAAAATGAACAATTTCAGAAGGTTTTAAAGAACATCCGTTTTACCGATAAAGTGATTGTAAACATCAAAAAAGAAAACGGGACGACCGAGGATCTGGTTGATTATGCTTCGGAACTAAAGGACAGTCTAAATTCACTTAAAGGAGACTACATTAAAAACATTCAAGGTACTGCGAAAGAAGAAGCACTTTTTGAAACTTTGGACTTTGTATATGATAATCTTCCGTTGTTTTTTACAGAGACAGATTATACAATTCTGAAAAGAAATTTATCTGAAGATAGCATTGCCATAACCATGGAGGAGAACTACAAAACCTTGATTTCCCCTTCTGGAATGCTTGCAAAAAAACAAACCCTAAACGATCCGCTTCACCTTACTAACTTAGCATTACAAAATCTAAAAAATATAGGGGTTGAAGAGGGATTTAAATTACAAAATGGCTTTGTAATGACCGAAGATGAGCAACATATTTTGTTATTCATCATCCCAAAATTTCCTTCATCCGATTCAAAAAAAAATACCGTTTTCACTGAGAAATTATACCAACTTCAAGAGCAATTAAATACAACATTTGCTAGAAAAGTAACAAGTGATTATTATGGAGCGGCCTTTATTGCTGCTGCAAACGCAAAACAAATAAAGAGTGATATTCAACTTACCATCGGGATTGCATTAACCATTCTATTGCTAGTTTTTATCGGCTTTTACCGCAGTGTTTGGATTCCTTTAATTATTTTATTTCCTACCATTTTTGGCGCGTTAGTATCGGTTGCTTTTTTGGTATTGATTAGGCCGCAACTTTCGGCTATTTCGTTGGGGATTGGCTCGATTTTGTTG
>DEXR01000023.1:1165-7411 GCA_002364245.1 Flavobacteriaceae bacterium UBA3179 | reverse complement strand
ATTGGCTCGATTTTGTTGGGGATTACCTTAGATTATTCTTTGCATATTCTTACACACATAAAAAATGGCGAAACCGGCAAGCAATTATACAAAAGCATTACCAAGCCTATATTAATGAGCAGTTTGACAACGGCTTTGGCTTTTCTATGTTTGCTTTTTATCAATTCGCAAGCATTGCAAGATTTGGGGATTTTTGCTGCTGTAAGTGTATTGGGGGCTTCGGTTATGGCGTTGTTGTTTATTCCGCAGGTGTATAAAAAGAAGGCAATTTCAAATACAAAAAAGAAAACCGTTTTTAATCGTTTTACAGTCTATCCCATACATAAAAACAAAGTGGTGGTCGTTTGTCTAGCTGTTTTGTTAGTGATAAGTTGCTTTAGTTATAACTCGGTTGAATTCAATAAAGATTTAGAGCAATTAAACTACAAACCAGAGCAGCTCGTTAAAGCCGAAAAAGAACTTGAAAGCATAACAAATTCTGTTTCAAAGTCGGTGTATGTCGCTACGTATGGAGCTACGTTAGAAAGAGCATTACAGCAAAACGATTCAGTTTATAGTTTACTGAAAGGCTTAGAAAAAAGCTCAGAAATTGAAGCGTTTAACTCAGTAGGCGGTTTGGTTGCTTCGGAAGAAAAGCAAAGCGAGAAGATTCAGGAATGGAATCAGTTTTGGAAATCAGAACGACTTGAGAATGTTGCAAGTTCCATTAACAGCACTTCGGAAGCATTAGGATTTAAACCGAATGCATTTGCATCATTTTACAACCATTTAAATTCAAACTTTAAACCTTTGGAGTTATCTGACTATCTTGAATTTGGAAGCAACATGATTGCAGATTACATTTCAGAAAAAAATGAATTTGTAACGGTGACTTCCGTAGTAAAAACAGATGAAAACCAAATAGAGGCGCTTCAAACAAAGGTGGAGCAACTTCAAAATACAGTAGTAATTGACCGGAAACAATTAAACGAAACCTTGCTAAATACTTTACAAAATGATTTTAACACTCTGCTGTGGTTTTGTTTTGGCGTGGTTGTCTTGGCTTTATTGTTGTTTTACCGAAACTGGAAATTAGTTGTTGTAACAACCGTTCCTATTTGTCTAACGTGGCTGTTGACCATCGGGGTTATGGGCGTATTTCAATTACAATTTAATGTCTTTAATAGTATAATTTCAGCTTTTATCTTTGGGTTGGGCGTAGATTACAGCATTTTTATCACCAATGCTTTATTAAACGAAGAACGCAAAACGACCTTGGCAACGCATAAAACGGCGATATTGCTTTCAGTAATCACGACTATTTTGGGGGTTGGGGTCTTGGTTTTTGCCAAACATCCTGCCTTGCGTTCGGTTGCTTTGGTTTCGGTAATCGGTATTTTTTCGGCTGTGTTAATTGCGTTTATCGTTCAGCCTTTGTTGTTTAATCTTCTTATTTTTAAAAAGAAATAATACGTAATGGGAACCATTAAAACTACACCAATAAAACGTGTGCCATCCATCACCAAAGAGGAATTTGTAAAAAACCATTACAAACCGCAGCGTCCTGTTTTAATTGAAGGTTTTGCAAAAGAATGGCCTGCTTACGAAAAATGGAATTTAGAGTATATTCAACAGTTAGCTGGTGACCAAAATGTGCCGCTGTACAACAACAAACCAACCAAAGGACATAAAAAGTCTGTCGTGCCAGCTAAAAAAATGAAGTTGTATGATTATATCGAGCTGTTAAAAGCGGGTCCAACCGATTTGCGGATGTTCTTTTATAATGTGCTTCAGAAAATGCCAGAGTTGACCAAAGATTTTGATTATCCTGATATTGGGTTACCGTTTTTTAAAAAACTTCCCGTGATGTTTTTCGGCGGAAAAGGTTCAAAAGTATTGGCACATTACGATATGGACCTAGCCGATTTGCTGCACGTGCATTTTCATGGAACCAAAAAGGCTATGTTGTTTGAACCTAAACAAGCAAAGAATCTTTACAGAGTGCCCTTTACGGTTCATAATATTGAAGCGATTGATATGGACAATCCAGATTTTACAACCTATCCTGCTTTGCAACAAGCAGAAGGGATTTCAGTAGAAATGAAACACGGCGATGCGCTATATATGCCAAGTGGTTATTGGCATTATATTACGTATGAAGATGCTGGTTTTTCTATTACGCTTCGCGCATTTCCACGGAAACTTAAAAAACTAGGAGAACTGCTATCAAATCTGTTGTTTATGCGAAATTTCGAAAACATCATGCGGTATGTGGCTGGCAGCAAATGGGTGGACTATAAAGAAAGCAGTATGATAAAACGAGTTAATAAAAAGTTTAAAAAGCAAAATGATAATGCATAATCAAACTGCTATAAACTATTTTATTTGGCTATCATTTTTTTTAGTGCTGGTTTCTTGTGGCGTAAAAAAATCGTTGGAAGATCGACCGGATATCAGTCAGTATGATGCAAACATCCCTGAACGGGAAATTATAAACGATTCTACCTACGTTGCCGGAAACAACTTTCTTACCAAAAACAAACACGGCCAATGGGAATTGTATGTAGAAGGCGACCCACTGGAAATAGGCTTGTTAACCGGAAGTTTGACGAGAGAATTGCTTCAAAAGCAAGAGCGGGTGTTTTTAAATAAAGTTGGGGAGTTGGTTCCTTCAAAAGGGAAACAAAACTTCCTTCGGAAATTTCTATCGTGGTACAACCGCAAGCTCTACAAACATGTTACCGAAGAATACAAAACTGAAATCTATGGCGTTTCCCGCTACGCTTCAAATGAATTCAACAACATTGCACCCCCATATTTAAGAGCATTATACTTGCATGGTGCGCACGACATTGGGCACGCATTAAAAGACTTGGCGTTGGTAGGCTGTAGCTCTTTTGCTGTTTGGGGTGATAAATCGGAAGACGGCAACCTACTCATCGCTCGTAATTTCGATTTTTACGCAGGCGATGCCTTTGCCGAAGATAAAATAATCGCTTTTGTAAAGCCCAATCAAGGCTATCCATTTATGTCGGTTACTTGGGGTGGGATGATGGGTGTGGTTTCAGGGATGAACAATCAAGGGTTGACCGTGACCATCAACGCTGGGAAGTCGGATATTCCGTTAGTGGCAAAAGCACCTATTTCGTTGGTGACGCGAGAGATTTTACAATACGCGTCTACGATTGAAGAAGCCATTGAAATTGCAAAAAAGAGAGAAGTTTTTGTTTCCGAAGCTATTTTTGTAGGCAGCGCCAACGATGGAAAAGCAGCTATAATTGAAGTGTCGCCAAATGATTTAGGCGTATACAAAGTGGAGAATACGAGCGAATTAATTTGTTCCAATCATTTCCAGAGTGAAACCTTTGCTAACGATCGTAAAAACTTGAAGTGGATTGAAGAAAGCCATTCGCAATACCGATTTGATAGGATGGAAGAATTACTAGATGAAGAACCTAAAATAAACCCTGCTGAAGCCGTTGCTATTCTTCGGAATAAAAAGGGATTAGATAATATACCTTTGGGTTACGGAAATGAAAAAGCACTAAATCAATTATTGGCGCATCACGGGATTGTTTTTCAGCCAGAAAATTTAACTGTTTGGGTGTCTTCAAACCCATATCAATTAGGGGAGTTTGTTGCGTATGATTTGAACGCTATTTTTAATCAGAATAGGGGAATTTCAGGTCAGCCTATTTCAGAAGAAAACTTTATCATTACTGAAGATCCTTTTGTACATTCCCAAGAATTTAAAGATTATCAAGCCTATCGTATTTTAGAAAGTAAAGTAGAAATAGCCTTAGAAGAAGAAACTGAAATAGGTGCTGCTCAATTAATAAAATTACAGTCTTTAAACCCTGAGTATTGGAAAGCACACTTTTTAGTGGGGAGGTATTATTACGAGCATCAACAGTACGAAAAAGCCTTAAAAGCCTTTACTTTGGCAAAAAGTAAAGAAATTACCACGGTGCCGGACGAAGAAAAAGTAGAAAAATATCTTAAAAAAACAAAACGAAAATTACGCTAATGATTCCTGAAATAGAAAGAGCATCAAATGAAGAAATTAAACGCTTTCAGGAAGAAAAGCTTAAAAAAGTAGTGAGCTATGTTAATGGTAATTCCCCATTTTACAAAAAGCTATTTGAAACACATAACATCCTGCCAGAGCATATAAAAACCTTAGCGGATTTGCAGCGTATTCCGGTGACTACTAAGGATGATCTGCAAAAGCATAATGAAGATTTTTTATGTGTCCCTAAGCAGAAAATAATAGATTATGTTACCACTTCTGGAACCTTGGGTGAGCCGGTAGTAGTTGGTTTAACCGATGCCGATTTAGACCGATTGGCGTATAACGAAGCAATTTCGTTTGCGTGTTCAGGGCTAACGAAAGACGATACCATTCAATTAATGACTACGATGGATCGTCGCTTTATGGCAGGAATGGCTTATTTTTTAGGCGCTCGAAAACTGGGCGCTGGAATTATTCGTGTAGGTTCTGGTGTGCCCGAATTGCAATGGGATTCTATTTTAAAATTTCAACCCACGTATTTGATTACGGTTCCTTCCTTTTTACTGAAACTAATAACCTATGCTGAAATACACAATATTGATATAAACAAAACAAGTGTGAAAGCAGCTATTTGTATTGGAGAGCCAATCAGAAACCAAGATTTTACCTTGAATGTTCTTTCCGAAAAAATAAAGTCTAAATGGGATATCGAGCTTTTTTCCACCTATGCTTCTACCGAAATGAGCACCGCTTTTAATGAATGCGAGGCCCATTTTGGCGGGCACCATCATCCAGAATTAATTATTACTGAAATATTAAACGACGAAAATAAACCTGTTAAAGAAGGCGAAGTAGGCGAATTGGCTATAACCACGTTAGGAGTGGAAGGAATGCCGTTATTGCGCTTTAAAACCGGTGATATGCTTAAAGTACATCCTAAACCGTGTTCCTGTGGAAGGAATACAATGCGTTTAGGGCCTATTGTTGGTAGAAAAAAACAGATGATAAAATATAAAGGGACCACCCTTTATCCGCCAGCTATGCTAAATGTGTTGAATCATTTTGAAGCTGTAGAAACTTTTATAATTGAAATTTCAACCAACGATTTGGGTACGGATGAAATTTTACTGAAAATAGCTTCAGAAAATCCTTCAGAAAAATTAATTACTGATGTTAGAGATCACTTTAGAGCAAAGTTAAGGGTTACACCGCAATTAGTTTTTGAAAAAGTAGAGGTGATTGAAGCATTGAGAAAGTCAAAGACGGATAGAAAACCGCAGGTTATAATTGATAAAAGATAGGTTTTACTGTCTTTTAATTTTCCATAGGGATTGTTTCTTGGAGCAACTTCCAAGTGTATCCACTTTCAGAACTTTTATCTAAGTCAAAAACTGAATAGTAACGTATTACCTTGGTAGAATCTTTAAGGTCTATAGCAATGGGCCGCAAGGTGTCCGGGCGATTACTTTTATGGATGGCAAAACCATTTACCACAGGTTTCCACCCTTTGTTTTGTAGTTTATAGAGATAATATTTATTGAAACTAGTGTCTTTTAGCTTTACTGTTGCTAACAACAAGTCCCTGTCAATTCCTTTCATTTTTAAGGTGTCTAAAATAGCGCCATAACTTTTAGGAATTTCAATAGCTGGATACTGGTTTCCTTCAAAAGCAATGGTTGTGATACCTTTTTGTAAGTCCACTTTTTTTACAAAACCATAAAAAGGGGTTTTGTTGCCATTAAAATCTGCTGTAACAGCACCTTCGGGAATTTCGGGCTTTGTGGTTTCAGTTTTAACTGGTTTTGGGTCGCCAATAATATTTTTTTCTTTCTTTTTTGGAGTCCCACAACTTAATAAAAAAACAAAAATAAAATATAAAGTGTGTTTCATTAAATTTTAAATGTTACAACAGGCATATTAGCGTGGTTTACTAAATCTTCACTAATACTACCATTAAAAAAGTGCGATAAACCTTTTCGGCCGTGTGTACTCATTCCTATTAATTGGTAGTTGTTCTCCTTGGTGAAATTTAAAATCCCTTTTTCAACAGAGGTCTCATTGTAAACATTCAGCGTGTAGTTCTCAGCACCCATCCCTTTAATGAAATTGTTCATAATCTTATGGGCATCGGTCGAGGTTTTAAAGCCACTGGGGGTGTTTACATATAACAAGTGTATTTTGGCACCTAACGTATCTGCAAATTTTTGAGCTTTGCTAAATGGGGTACGGCACTCTTCAGAAAAATCGGTTGCAAA
>DEXR01000023.1:405-1082 GCA_002364245.1 Flavobacteriaceae bacterium UBA3179 | reverse complement strand
CCGTGCGAGCCCATAACGATGAGGTCTATATTTTTTTCTTTTACCGCATTGAGAATATCATCATAGATTTCGCCATGGCCTATGGTTTGAGTTATATCTACGTCTTCCAAATAGGGGCGTTTCATAAGGTCCGAAAACCGCTTTTCGGTTAGTTTTATAAAATAAATGGATTCTGGTAATGCACTAGTATTAGCTGCGGTAGCAAGATGACTTGGCAGCTCTACAGTATGAAATAAATAAATTTCACTGGCGTGTTTTTTTGCCATTTGTACGGCAACTTTTAGTGCATTTTCTGCTTGAGGTGAGAAGTCGGTGGGTACTAAAATTCGTTTCATAGGCGTGGTTTTTGGAAGGTGTTTTTTCGTACCATTAAAATACAAAAATAAATTGGTAGGCGCTCATTTTTATAATATTAAAATTTGTATTATATTTGCACCGAATTAGATAAGCAACTAGCTGAGGGGACAAAAAAGTCCCCTCTTTTTATAGCTTAAATTTATGCGTGAAAAGGTATTGCAATTATTGGAAAAAGCTCTTGAAGACAACAAATCGTTGTTTTTAATAGACTTTACTGTGACTGAGACCAATCAGATAAGAATTACTATCGATGGTGATAACGGTGTTACTGTTGAAGATTGTATTGCTGTAAGTCGCGCTATCGAGCATAATCTAGATCC
>DEXR01000023.1:0-279 GCA_002364245.1 Flavobacteriaceae bacterium UBA3179 | reverse complement strand
AACCGATTTTTCTTTAGAAGTAATGTCCGCAGGGGTTTCACAACCCTTACAGGCTGCCCGCCAATACAAAAAGAATATTGGTAGAAAATTACAGGTTAAAACCGAATCTGGAGAAGCTATTGAAGGAGAGTTAACCGAAGCTACCGATACTGAGGTTACTTTAAAGTGGAAAACACGAGAACCTAAGCCTGTAGGTAAGGGAAAGCACACTGTTAGAAAAGAAGCGGTGTTGCCTTATAACGATATTGTTGAAGCAAAAGTGATGATAACATTTAATTA
>DEXR01000025.1 GCA_002364245.1 Flavobacteriaceae bacterium UBA3179 | reverse complement strand
GATTGGATTAAAATTACAGCTACTGGCGGTGTATTGAGTGTTGCCAAAAACAGTAAAAACCCTCAGTTTACCGAAGAAGAAATTAAAGCCATCGTAACCACTGCAAAAGATTATGGTATGCAAGTAGCTGCTCATGCACATGGTGACGAAGGCATGCAGCGTGCCGTTAAAGCAGGTGTTAAAACAATTGAGCACGGAACATTGATGAGTACCGAAACTATGGAATTGATGAAACAAAAGGATGCTTACTTAGTACCTACCATATCGGCAGGCAAATATGTTGCAGAAAAAGCAAAAGTAGAGGAGTATTATCCTGCTATTATTGTTCCAAAAGCTTTGGAAATTGGATCTCAAATTCAAGATATGTTTGGTAGAGCGTATAAAAAAGGAGTTAGCATTGCCTTTGGTACGGATGCCGGAGTATTTCCACATGGGGAAAACGGAAAAGAGTTTGGTTATATGGTTGAAGCTGGAATGCCTGCCATGAAAGCTTTACAGTCTGCAACCCTTACCAATGCAAAACTATTAGGCCAAGAGAACAGCTTAGGACAATTACAATCTGGTTACATTGCAGATATTATTGCAGTTAATGAAGACCCTACCAAAAAGATTAAAACAATGGAAAACGTTGTATTTGTTATGAAAGAAGGAGTTATAGAGAAGGATTAACCCAGCTTTAACGAAGTAAATTTGTATAAAAGCCTGAGTCTTTGTTACTTTGTGCACTAAATTTAAAACAAAGTGATGAAATTAGTTTCAGTGAAACGAAAAACAAAAAGTGAAAAACGATTTACCGAAAAGATGGGTATGTTCACAGCAAAGGTGATTTACGTAAAAAAAAGGTTTTTAAATATTCCTTTTAAGACCATACACAAATACCGTGAAACTTATTATGGTAAAGTAAAAGATTGTGAAGATTGTCAAATTACAGCATAAACCCTTTAACATACAAACATAAAAAAACCCTCCAAATTGGAGGGTTTTTATTTTTAATTACTTTTATTGCTGCTTCTTAATAGTTCCAAAGGTCAATTTCCTTATTACGGATTTGCTCTTCTATCCTATCAGATTCCAATAATTGCATTAATGCATTATCGTTTATGTAGTCACGTACGCCACGGTCTCCTTGTACGTTATCTTCTTTATAAATTAAGCCTTCAAAACGTCTTGAGTTTAATAAATGATCGTACGAGATGGGCTGTGATGTATTTTTGCGGTTAAAAGCTTTGGCATCATGCAACACCTCCCGTGCGCCAGGAAACCAAACCCAAAACAGTTCAACCTTACTATCAATGTTATCATCTGGAAAGGCTTTAGAACGTGCTTCATTTGCAACAGGGCAAATACCTAACATACGGTATTTTAATTCACCTTGACGCTTATCAATATACCATAGACCGCGAACACGCCATTCTTCAAGATCACCGGCGTCTAAAGTAAACCTTCGAATATATTGAGGGTCTACTTTACCTTCAGCGTTAAATTGCTCAATACCAAGGTCTGTTGTATCACTATATACCAAAGAAGCACCTAAATCGTCAAGTGTTCTTTTTTCAGTAAAATAAGAATCTGCATATACATCTTCTATCTCACCGTTTTTAATCCCAGTAATTAAAACATCATACAAAGACCTACGATCTTGACCAATGTTATTGGTATCGATAGGGTAATACAATGGAAAGTTTACTCGCTCGTCAAGATCTATTATTTCCCAAACTGCTTTGGACCATAACACATCACGTTCTCCTACATAACCGTATGGTAAAGGCTCATCATTATCATAGGCTATTTGTTCCTCCGTCTTCTTACCTATATCATCCGGGGTGTCAGCATTTAATATGTTTACTTGTGCCGAAGCACCAAAACACACTAAAAGGCCAAATACCACCGTAATAACATTTTTATTGTTCATATTCTTTGTTTTAATATTCTAATTTGTCAACTCAATAAATACAGGAGCCGTCTTTTTTAACTTAACACTGCTTCCTGAAATACTGGTATTAATATCATAAATTTGTACGGCTTCACCACGTTTTGCACGTCTTAAAGCAGCTTTTGCTTGTCCATTCAATTTGGTGCCACTTACTATTACCGTAGGTTGTCCGGATACTTTAAAGCTAAAGCCAGTAACTCGTAAATTAAGGTCAAAATCAAAGTCTTCAAGAATAGCACTAATACTAGCTATTTCAAGTCCTTGACGTTGCATCCTTACAATTCCAGTCTCTCCACGCACTGCTCCAATTGGTGCAGGAATTCCTTTAATACGGAATTCTTTAGGTGTACTGATTTTTTGACCATCTGGTAACGTACCGCTCGCAGTAATTGTCACCGTCGATCCTGTAGTAGGTCGCATTACATATTTACTTCCAGAAACTCTGCTTAAACCTGCGGCAGAAGCACTTACTTTATTATCTGGAATACCTGGAATAGAAACCGTCATTGGGTTATCTACACCACGGTACACAACATTCATTTTATCTGCTGAAATTACAGCTGAATTTGGTTTTGAAATCGTTGAGAAACCTGTTTTTACAGGAACTTCAATTTCTTCACCGCCTTCGCCATAATATAGAAATCCTTCTATTTCGTGATCACCTGGACTTCCAGCATTAATATTTAATTGTACTTTACCGCCCTCAAGTGAGTATTGATCTTCTGTTAATGGCCTTCCATCTAATGTCAATTCTACTCGACTTGGTTTTGTATTGGCATCTGTACGCCCCAACATAATACCACCGTCAAATTCTTCACCGGAGTAATAAGCAGATTTTGAAGCATCCATTATAGTTGTATAGTTACTATATGAAAGTGCCGCCGCTTGTTGTCCAGATAACATTTTCTGAAGTATTTCACTTTGGTTTGTCTTCACATCATTTTGAATGGATGTCATCTTAGTAAGTGAAGCAATCAACGGAAAGCCTTCATAGTGATAGTTTAACCAATCCTGGGTACCACCTTCTCTTTTTACTTCTTCAGTACTAAAATTTTCGTTTATATTTTCTTTTAATTCTTCAACTCCGGTAACTTTTTTAGCTACGGCTGTATCAGAAAGTATTTCAATCATAGAAGTTCTATAGGTATTCATTTTATCAATGAATTCTTGTCCTTCAGGCTTTAACTTATCACCTACAAAAAATAAATTGTTGAAGTAATCTGCCTTGTCCATAACTTCATAATCGGTAGGATCTTCAATTTTTTCAACTGCACCCGCTTTTAAACCTTCAATATACGTATCGAATTCAGATGTAATTGCTGAAATTTCTTTTGCTTTTGCTTCTACAGCTGCATATTGTGCTGGTTCATCGTTAGCTTTTGTAGCTAACCCATCCATAAAAGCTTGATTACGTTGTGATGTATCTACGTTTGCCGTTTCAATTTTTTCATTTAAAAGTCCAAAAGCCGATAATACTTCTTTTGACATATTCAATGCCAACATTGCGATGAAAATCAGATACATCAGATTAATCATCTTTTGTCTAGGTCCTAGTTTTCCACTTGCCATTTGTAGTCTTTTTTAAAGATTAATAATTTTAGTTGAAAAACTAGATTAGTTTCTATTCATTGCTGAAAGCATACCACCATACACTCCGTTTAAAGAAGATAAGTTTGTAGCTAAATGTTCCATTTGTTGTTTCAGTTGAGTAGCATTTTCTGCTACTTGCTCGTTTACTTCCGCTTGACGGCTAGTAGATTCTACCTGAACCTTATACAAGCTGTTCAACGATTCCATTTGCGCTGCTGCCAACGCCATTTCTTCACTGTATTTTTTTGTTGAACTCATTGCTTCAGCAGTTGGAGCCATTCCTTTGGCGGCACCTTCAAAAGAACGAATACTAGTGCTTAAGCTGTTCATTAATTCTGAATCTATACGAGCGTCTTTCAACATTTCGTCTAATTTTTTAGACAAAAGTCCTTCTGCGTCTTGTGGCTGTTCTGCTTTTTTCCCTCTAGTTTGACCTCCGGCCAATTCTGGGTAAACCAAAGACCAATCTAAATCATCATCTACTGGTTCAAAAGCTGAAATAGCGAAAATGATTGCTTCGGTAATAAGACCTACAGCTAAAAGTAAGCCGCCTGTTAAAGGTCCTATCTCCCAGTGAAGGATTTTAAATAATGCTCCTAAAATTACAATAGAAGCTCCAAGGCCATAAGCCATGTTAAATAGTTTTTTGGATGATCTTGACTGTGCCATAATTAAAAGTTTTAGTTTAGTTAAGTTAGTATGATTTATAGTTTTAGTTGGCTTTTAAGAGAGGGGCTTATCGTCCATCGCCAAAATTGTTGTTAAGTGTTACATCGGTACCCATATAGTCCTGAACGGTTCTGAAGCCAATATAGCTTCTTGCAGAATCCGCATATTCATAGTCACGTGTACTTACTTGCAAAAAGTAAGCAACATCTTTCCAAGAACCTCC
>DEXR01000014.1:53815-54189 GCA_002364245.1 Flavobacteriaceae bacterium UBA3179 | reverse complement strand
CAGGTCATTTGGTATGGGAAGCACTACAAGCTGCTGAAAAACTGAACGAAGAAGGTATTAGTGCTGAAGTAATTAACATACACACAATTAAGCCTTTGGACAATAAAGCAATACTAGACAGCGTTGTTAAAACAGGGTGCATTGTTACAGCAGAAGAACACAATTATTATGGTGGTCTTGGCGAAAGTGTTGCCCGAGTATTAGCCAAAAATGCCCCAACTCCACAAGAGTTTGTGGCGACGCAAGATACCTTTGGAGAATCTGGAACGCCTGAGCAATTAATGGAAAAATATGGTTTAAATACCACTGCCATTATAAAAGCTGCTAAAAAAGTGATCTCGCGTAAATAATCTTTTTTTGCTCCAGTCTGTTGA
>DEXR01000014.1:53126-53718 GCA_002364245.1 Flavobacteriaceae bacterium UBA3179 | reverse complement strand
CGCAAAATTTTGCGGGGCTTTCTGCATTAATAATTTTAATTAAGCGGTATCACGTGGTTGATGTTGCTCTTTCCGCTGTTTTACTTGATGGTTTATTTCTTTTCCATCAGCTTCTTGCCCTTTTTTGTTGATGGCTTGTTCTTCTATACTTTGTTTCTGCTTTTCTGAATTATTTTTCTTATCATCTTCCATAATCATAATTTTTAATTTCTATTAAATATAGTCAGTAATCAGCTGATTATCAAATAAATTATAATCTATTAACATCCAATGTTAAAGCCTTCTCAATTGGCAAAGTGATAAGAATAATCTTCTATAATAGATTGTATTTTTAGTAAACAACTAAAAATATGAATACTATGAAAACGACAAGAGAACAAGCAAAAGAAACCGTTCATAAAGATTTAGTAAATAATCTTCAGGGATTATTGAAGAAAAATTACGACGCAGAAAAAGGTTTTACAAAAGCAATGGAAGATGCAAAAGACAGTAACCTTAAGCGTTTCCTACAACAACAAGCTCGACAGCGCAACAAATTTGCTACGGAATTAGACAGCGAAATACGTTCATTAAATGAAAAACCTGCGGAAGA
>DEXR01000014.1:51843-53024 GCA_002364245.1 Flavobacteriaceae bacterium UBA3179 | reverse complement strand
TTAAATGAAAAACCTGCGGAAGAAGGCAGCACTAAAGGTGATTTACACCGTACTTGGATCGATATTAAATCGGCTGTAAGCGGAAATGATGATGAAGCTGTTCTAGAAGAATGTATTCGTGGAGAAAAGGCGAGTATGGAGGAATATGAAGAAACTTTAAATGAAAACCGTTTTCCGCCAAAACTGCAAACTATTCTAGATAGCCAACTATCTGAAATTAAAGGAACAGTTGCAAAAGTGAAAAAACTTGAAGACCTTGCTGAGCATAGAAGTTAACGAAGAAGGAAAATGAATAGCAAGAAGAAAACCTGAAACTCCTCCATTTCAGGTTTTTTTTATGATTTTTTCGAACGTTTCTAAGTTGTTATTTCGATATCCGCTTCCTTTATAGCTTTAAAACCTCCTGCAACATCAATTACATTATGTATTCCCCTACTTTTCAAAATAGAAGCCGCAATTACAGAGCGATATCCTCCTGCACAATGCACGTAAAAAGGCTCTTTAGTTGGATACTCATTTAGATAGTCATTTATGAAACTTAAAGAAGTATGCTTGGCATTGGGAATATGGGCTGTTTCAAATTCGTTATCTTTTCGAACATCAAAAATAGGAACTTGACCGTTCATTCTTTCTTTTAATTGAGTAGCAGAAATCGATTCCATGCTGTCAATTTCTTTATCAGCTTGTTGCCAAGCTTTTATTCCTCCGTTTAAATAACCCAAGGTATTATCAAAACCGACTCTTGATAACCGCATCACGGCTTCTTCTTCCCGTCCTTCGTCAACAATTAATAAAATAGGTTGTTTTACATCAGCAATCAAATCGCCCACCCAGGGTGCGAATCCGCCATCTAAGCCAATAAAGATAGATTTTGGAACATGACCTTTCATAAAATCTTTTTGGTGCCGAACGTCCAGAACAACAGCTCCAGTTGTATTTGCTAAATTTTCAAATTCTTGTGGGTTTAATGCTTTTGTTCCACGCGAAATAACTTCGTCAAAACTGTCGTACCCTTCTTTGTTCATTTTTACGTTTAACGGAAAATAACTTGGTGGTGGCATAAGGCCATCGGTTACTTCTTTTATAAATTCTTCACGGGTCATATCTTCCCTTAACGCATAATTCATCTTTTTTTGGTTTCCCAAAGTGTCAACTGTTTCTTTCATCATGTTTTTTCCACA
>DEXR01000014.1:51334-51735 GCA_002364245.1 Flavobacteriaceae bacterium UBA3179 | reverse complement strand
GAACCAGCACCATGAGCAGGATATACAGTAATATCATCTGCTAAAGGCATAATTTTGTTTCGAAGGCTGTCATACAAAATACCTGCAAGTTCATCTTGTGTTATAGTAGCTGCCTTTTGTGCTAAGTCGGGCCTACCTACATCGCCTAAAAATAATGTGTCACCACTAAAAATCGCAAGGTCCTTACCGTTTTCGTCACGTAGCAAGTACGTGGTACTTTCCATAGTGTGCCCTGGGGTATGCAACGCTACGATAGTAAGTTTACCAATTTTAAATTCCTGTTCGTCCTTGGCTATTACGGCATCAAAAGAGGGATTAGCTTTTGGACCATAGATTATCGGGGCACCCGTTTTTTCTGAAAGCGAAAGATGACCGCTTACAAAATCGGCATGAAAATGGGT
>DEXR01000014.1:50873-51143 GCA_002364245.1 Flavobacteriaceae bacterium UBA3179 | reverse complement strand
AAATCGGCATGAAAATGGGTTTCAAAAATATATTTTATCTTGGCATTATCACGTTCGGCTCTTTCTGTATAAGGTTTTGTTTCCCGCAATGGATCGATAATGGCAACTTCCCCTTCATTCTCAATGTAATAAGCACCTTGTGAAAGGCAACCGGTATATATTTGTTCAATATTCATTCTCTGTAAAATTTAAAGCAAAGATACGGATTGTTATGCTTCATTTTTAAAAGAAACAGAGAGAGCGATTGGTTTTTTCACATAATTTTTAGAA
>DEXR01000014.1:50188-50753 GCA_002364245.1 Flavobacteriaceae bacterium UBA3179 | reverse complement strand
GTTTTTTCACATAATTTTTAGAAAATAGGCTGCAACTTAAGCTATCTTTATCCTCAACCAAAAATTTATTTTTTATGAAACGATTTGTAATTCTATTATTTTCAACATTGTTGTTTGCTTGTGCAAGCGACAAAGAAGATACACGGACGGTTCGCGACATGGCAATTCAAGAAGTTAAAAGCGAATTGAATTTACCTGACGGCACAACGTTTAACAATGAAAACATTGAGGTAACCGAAGAGCCTTCGGATACAGAAGGGGTTGAAACTGTTTATGTAGTGAAGATTTCCATTAAATCGCAAGATAAAGCTGGAAATGAAATGGTAAAAACCCATACTTTAAGGTATGAGAAAGCAGAGAATGACACTTATAAACTTGCTTCATTCAAATAACTATATACAGCCCTCTATTACAAAACTATCATTATAGAGGGCTTTTATTAAAAATCAATAACCAGTATACAAATGAAATATTTTTTTCTCTCCCTATTATCAATTCTCGTAGTATCGTGCAATTCTGCTCAAACAACTACAGCTAAGAAAAAAACTCGGGTTGATTATGCCAA
>DEXR01000014.1:49706-50024 GCA_002364245.1 Flavobacteriaceae bacterium UBA3179 | reverse complement strand
CATAACTGCTGAAGAGTTGAAAACCATGTTATACACATTTGCCGGTGACGAGATGCAAGGAAGAATGACAGGCGAAAAAGGCCAAAAATTAGCTGCGGAATACCTTCGTAATTTTTATCAAGACCACGGAATTGCTTCTCCAATTGAAGAGAATAATTATTATCAAAATATCCCCGCTGAATACTTCAGCAGAATGAAAGATCCAAAACCGTCTGAAAATGTTGTAGCTTTTATTGAAGGTTCAGAAAAACCAGAAGAAATAATTGTACTTTCTGCACATTACGATCACGTAGGTATGCGCGAAGACGGTACAATTTA
>DEXR01000014.1:49144-49485 GCA_002364245.1 Flavobacteriaceae bacterium UBA3179 | reverse complement strand
GCTTTTCAACAAGCTGTTAAAGATGGAAATGGCCCAAAACGTTCCATTTTATTTTTGCACGTAACTGCTGAAGAAATTGGTTTGTATGGTTCGCGATATTATACAGAAAACCCAATCTTTCCTTTAGATAACACTGTTGCAAACTTGAATACGGATATGATTGGCCGAATAGACCCTGATAAAAAAGACAATCCCAACTATATTTATTTAATAGGTAGCGATAAATTGAGCCAAGAACTCCATAATGTTTCTGAAGAAGTGAATGAAAAATATACTAATTTAGAGTTAGACTATACGTATAATGATGAAAATGACCCAAACCGTTTTTATTACCGAAGTGA
>DEXR01000014.1:48680-48989 GCA_002364245.1 Flavobacteriaceae bacterium UBA3179 | reverse complement strand
TATTACCGAAGTGACCATTACAATTTTGCAAAGAATAATATTCCAATAATCTTTTATTTTAATGGAACCCACGAAGATTACCACAAACCAACTGACACACCTGATAAAATTGAATATGAATTAATGACAAAAAGAACACGGTTAATTTTTCAAACAGCTTGGGAGGTTGCCAATCGAGAAGGTAGAATTACTGCAGATAAGCTT
Source organism: Flavobacteriaceae bacterium UBA3179 (assembly GCA_002364245.1). Classification (GTDB taxonomy): domain Bacteria; phylum Bacteroidota; class Bacteroidia; order Flavobacteriales; family Flavobacteriaceae; genus Marixanthomonas. Next base: position 48,785 of record DEXR01000014.1, on the reverse strand, counting down.
GAAAGTGGTAATTAGAATATATAGTAAATTACTAATACAAAAAAAGCCTCTCGTTTCCGAGAGGCTTTACTTTTGGGTGGAGGACGGGATTCGAACCCGCGACCC
>DEXR01000014.1:48188-48511 GCA_002364245.1 Flavobacteriaceae bacterium UBA3179 | reverse complement strand
AGTGCAAATATAAGGTATTTACCACGTTTGCACAATATAAAAATAATGGAATTTTTATATCAAATCAAAAATAGAATCTACAGCCACGTATCGCTCTGCTGTAAAGCCCTCTCCGTGCTCAACTCCTATTAAACGCCCTAAATTTTGAGCACGATAGGTTATGCTCTCGTTAAAGTTGGCCGTAGCAATGGGCGTCACCGGTTCTTTAGAGTTTTCATCAAAAAACTGACTTTTATACGCTGCTACCGATTCCAATTTTTTATCCAAATGTCCAGTTATATCAACTACAAAATCGGGTGTTAAATCTTTCCATTGTATATAAT
>DEXR01000014.1:47291-48024 GCA_002364245.1 Flavobacteriaceae bacterium UBA3179 | reverse complement strand
TTTGATGATTGTTTTCGTGGATGGTTTCAATTTTACGTAAACCACTTAAAAAGCAGGCATCGCTTACCAGTTTACTTCCCTTCCCGTGGTCTATATGGCGATCGTCAACAGCGTTACACAACACAATATCTGGCCTATATTTTCTTAATATTTTTATGACCTCTAATTGGCTAGCCGTATTATTCACAAAAAAACCATCTGAAAACTCCAAGTTGTGCCGCATAGAAACACCCAATATTTTAGCAGCATCAGCAGCTTCTTTATCTCGTATTTCGGCAGAGCCTCTCGTTCCAAGTTCGCCTCTTGTTAAATCTAAGATTCCTACCTTTTTACCATTAGCAACTTCTTTTGCAATAGTTCCTGAACAACTTAACTCAACATCATCTGGATGGGCGCCTATGGCCAATATATCTAACTTCATGGTTTATGCTTTTTGTAATTCTTTTTGTGAAATAGCTTTAAACGCTTGTTCCAAATCGTGTATTAGGTCTTTTTTTTCTTCAATCCCTACCGAGAATCGTAACAAACCATCACCAATCCCTTGTCGTTCTCTTTCTTCAGGTGAAAGTAACGCATGCGATGTTTTGGTAGGTGAAAGAATTGTTGACTCCACTCCAGCCAAACTCATAGATTCTTTAATGAGTTTTAACGATTTCATAAATTTTGAAGCGTCCAAGCCTTCTTTTAGTTCAAACGAAAGCATGCCGCTATAGCCTCGCATTTGTTTTTTTGC
>DEXR01000014.1:46849-47145 GCA_002364245.1 Flavobacteriaceae bacterium UBA3179 | reverse complement strand
TAGCCTCGCATTTGTTTTTTTGCCAATTGATAATCGGGATGGCTTTTTAAACCTGGATAATACACTTTTTCAACTAATTCATGGGCATGCAACCATTTGACTAGCTTTTTAGCATTTCTGTTTTGAGCCTTTACACGGAGTTTCATCGTTTTCATACTACGCTCCAACAACCAAACCGTATAATCGCTTAAGCTTCCACCTAAGTTTTTAGCAACATTCCAAATTTTAGTGATGTGCTCTTCGGAAGCAGCAACCGCTCCCGCACAAATATCGCTATGGCCACCCATATATTTAGT
>DEXR01000014.1:46451-46606 GCA_002364245.1 Flavobacteriaceae bacterium UBA3179 | reverse complement strand
CTATGGCCACCCATATATTTAGTAGCACTGTGAATCATAATATCAATACCGAAATCTGCCGGGTTTTGATTAATGGGCGACGCAAAGGTATTGTCAATCATCGTTATAATGTTCTGCTCTTTTGCTATTCGTGAAATCATTTCCAAATCGGTTAT
>DEXR01000014.1:45480-46219 GCA_002364245.1 Flavobacteriaceae bacterium UBA3179 | reverse complement strand
GCCATTCCGCTTCCAAAAATTAAACCCGCTTCGGTTTTTTCCAGCATTGCAATTTTCTTGCAAAGCGCTTCTTGGTTGGGTGTATTGAAATAACGTGGATAGCGTTTTACATCAACGCCTTCATACGCATATGAGCTTGACGGGTAAATGGGTGAAACAGCTCCTTTAAACTGTTCGTCTTTTACTTCGCCAACGTGTGTGCAAATGGTGTTTATCCCTAAATTTTTCTTTTTCATGCTTCTGAAATTTTCTGAACGTCTAAGGTATAAATTCCTTGTCAAGTTTACTATCTTTATGGTATGAAATTACTCCTTACCAACATACAGAAACTACTGCAAACCCGTGAAAACCCGCCAAAAAAAGTAAGCGGAACAGAAATGAACCAATTACCAGGTATTGATAATGCTTGGGTACTTATTGAAGATGGAATTATAGCAGATTATGGCGAAATGAAAAGTATTCCAAATGTGGAAGGTTTTAAACCCATCGATTGTACCGGTAAAATCGTGATGCCCGCTTGGTGTGATTCGCATACACACATTGTCTATGCAGGAAACCGTGAACAGGAGTTTGTCGATAGAATTAAAGGATTATCCTATCAAGAAATTGCTGAAAAAGGCGGTGGAATTGTAAATAGTGCTAAGAAGTTACAAGAAACTTCAGAAAAAGAACTCTATAAACAATCTGCCAAGCGATTGGAAGAAGTCATGAAACTAGGAACGGCAGCCATTGAAATTAA
>DEXR01000014.1:44992-45345 GCA_002364245.1 Flavobacteriaceae bacterium UBA3179 | reverse complement strand
GGAACGGCAGCCATTGAAATTAAAAGTGGCTACGGCCTTACCACCGAAGCGGAATCTAAAATGCTTCGTGTTGCCAAGAAACTGGAAAAAAACTATCCGGTTACGGTGAAAACTACCTTTTTAGGGGCTCACGCCGTACCGACTGAATATAAAGAAAGGAAAGCTGAATATATTGATTTAATCTGCAACGAAATGCTTCCGAAAATTGCTAAAGAAAATTTGGCAGATTATGTAGATGTGTTTTGTGAGGACGGTTATTTTTCAGTTGCAGAAACAGAGCGCATTCTTAAAGAAGCTCAAAAATATAACCTTACCCCTAAAATTCACGTTAATCAGTTTAACGCTATTGGCGG
>DEXR01000014.1:44217-44833 GCA_002364245.1 Flavobacteriaceae bacterium UBA3179 | reverse complement strand
AATCAGTTTAACGCTATTGGCGGTATTTCGGCAGGTGTAAAATACAATGCCTTAAGTGTTGACCACCTTGAAGTATTGACCGACGAAGACATTGAAGCTTTAAAAGGCAGTGAAACGATGCCCGTGGCACTTCCCTCCTGTTCCTATTTTTTAAGTATTCCTTATACGCCTGGAAGAAAATTAATCGATGCTGGATTGCCACTTGCCTTGGCTACCGATTACAATCCAGGTTCCACACCTAGCGGAAACATGAATTTTGTAGTTTCAACCGCTTGTATTAAAATGCGATTGACACCCGAAGAAGCAATAAACGCCGCTACAATCAACGGTGCATATGCCATGGGCATTAGCGACACACATGGGAGTATTACCAAAGGAAAAGTGGCAAGCCTTATTATAACAAAAGAAGTTCCTTCGTATGGCTATTTACCGTATTCCTTCGGAAGTAATTTAATAGATTCAGTAATCATTAAAGGAGAACTTGTATAATGGATTTCGTTCGATTTTATTCTGAAAAAGAGCTTGCTAAACTTACGAGCGCGAGAGCTGGAGAAGAAAAACTGGGAGCTGCTGTGAAAACTGTTTCCAATTGGGAGGAGTTGAAAAACACCCAATC
>DEXR01000014.1:43621-44103 GCA_002364245.1 Flavobacteriaceae bacterium UBA3179 | reverse complement strand
TATGTTTTATTAGGTATTCCTGAAGATATCGGTGTACGTGCCAACCACGGTAAACCCGGTACACGAGAAGCTTGGGTAACGGGGTTACAGTCGTTTTGCAATATTCAAAACAACCACCTCACCCATGCTGAAAACCTCATTGTTTTAGGTGAAATAGACTGCAAAACCCAAATGGAACAGGGTGAAAAAATTTCAGAAGAAGAGCCACATTATTATGAAAAGTTAGGGGAATTAGTTTCTCAAATTGACGACAAAGTTTCAGAAACGATCAAACGCATTGTTCAGGCAAATAAAATACCGATCATCATTGGAGGTGGTCATAATAATAGCTTCGGAAATTTAAAAGGAGCTTCTCAAGCCATCGGCAAAGGAATAAACTGTGTGAATTTTGATGCACACACCGATTTTCGAGCCTTAGAACATCGTCATAGTGGTAATGGGTTTTCGTACGCTTTTGAGGATGGCTATTTAGATAAGTATTC
>DEXR01000014.1:20266-43554 GCA_002364245.1 Flavobacteriaceae bacterium UBA3179 | reverse complement strand
ATGGCTATTTAGATAAGTATTCCATATTCGGAATTCACCGTAATTATACGTCAAAAGCTGTTTTTGAAACTATGGATGCCCATCCAAAAAGGGTTCAGTATTCAATTTTTGAAGATATCGCCATTTCAGAAAAAACTTCCTTTTCAAAAGCACTTCAACATGCTGATAAATTTCTACATACCGAAACCGACTATTTTGGTGTCGAATTAGATCTAGATGCTATCGAAAATATAGGAAGCAGTGCAATGACACCGAGCGGATTCACTTTAACCGAGGCACGAAAATTTTTGACTCATTTTACAAACAAGAAAACCTGTAAATACATTCATATTTGTGAAGGGGCGCCTAGATTTTCGACAAACCCTGGGCAACTGGGGAAGACAATTGCTTATTTAATATCAGACTGTATCGCTTCATGAAAATAATACCGTACGAGCCACAGTATGCTCAACACTTCTATGACCTCAATATTGAGTGGTTAGAAACGTTCTTTTATGTTGAAGATTATGATCGTGAAGTATTGAGTAACCCAAAAAAATACATTTTAGATCCTGGCGGACATATCTTTTTTGCTATTGAAAACGATATCATTTTAGGTACCGTTGCCCTTTTAAAGAAAGAAGAAGGCGCTTTTGAGCTTACCAAAATGGCTGTTTTACCTAACCACCGTGGTAAGAAAATTGGTCAAAAATTAATGCGATATTGTATTGATTTTGCTAAAGAAAATAACTTTAAACAACTCTTTTTATATTCAAATACCAAACTTGAAAATGCTATTTACATTTACAGGAAATTCGGGTTTTTGGAAGTAGAACAAGAGCCAGATGTGCCGTATGAGCGCAGTAATATAAAGATGGTTTTCCCTCTCTAATTATTTATTCTTCTCTTCAATCCATTTTGCCATAAATTTTGTGCTTTGTGCAGTGTGATGCTGTAAAATTTGCCCAAAGAAATGGCTGTTTCTATGTTGTGTCAAGTTCTTTTTAATCGTTTCAATTCTTTCTAAAAAAGGTTCTATGAAAAGGTTTTTATCAAATCGGTTGTTGAGTGTTTCAAAACCTTGGTGCTGTTTTTCTAACCAAGCTTTTTCATCTGTATACAGAGCGATTGCCTTATTTATAAAGTTAGTCCAATTATTTTCAATATAAAGTTCTTTAGAAAAATCGTAAATTCCTTCGGCTCCTATTTTTGTAGTTATAAAGGGCGTTCCACATTGCATCGCATCTATCAACTTTCCTTTTAATCCCGCTCCAAATCGGATTGGCGCTAGACAAACTCGTGACTTTTGCATTACAACATGACTTTCTTCCGTCCAGCCTTTTATAATAAATCCTTCTTTTTCATTATGCAATTCTTTTATTTGCTGTGGAGCATACGCTCCATAAATATGAAGTTCAGCTTTTGGAAGTTCTGCTTTTATTTGGGGCCAGATCTCTTTTTTAAGGACTTTTACTGAATCTACATTGGGAGCATGTAATAAATTACCGATAGTGATAAAATGTTGTCTTTCCTTGAAAGTTGACAAATTTTGCTTTTGTTCTTCTGAAATAGGGGAAAGTAAAAAAGGCAGATAAAAGAGTATATCTTCCGGAATAGAAAAGGTGTTTTGTAACAGCTTCATTTCAGCTTCTGAAATAATAAGCGACAGGTCGCAACGCCAGATACTCGCTAGTTCTCGTTTTGTTGTTTCTGTGAACAAATTTGCTTCTCCAATAGGTTTATTTTGTTTTATTGAAGTTTCACGGGCCTTCCGAAGAAAATGTAAATCTTCTGTATCTAAAATTTTCAATGCATTCGGACAAACTTCACTCACGCGCCAACCGAATTGTTCTTCAGTGATAAACCGATCAAAAAGCACAATGGTTGGATTTTCTTTCCAAAGAAATTCATCGAAAGAAGCGTTGTTAAGCTGTATTGTTTCTAAAGAAATATTGAATTTTTGCAAATCAGCAGACTTATCACTAACGCTTGCTGTGCTAGCAAAGACTATGGAATATCCATCGTCAAAAAATAGTTGAATAATTTGAAGCATTCTTGAACCGGCCGCTGTAGTAGTGGGCTCCGGAAATGTATGCCCTATTATAACTAACTTTTTCAAATTTATAATATTTGGAAGAGGGTTAGCCGGTAACTACCTCGCCGTATAAGTCAAAATCTTCTGCGGCTGTAATTTTTACATTGAAAAACTCACCAGTTCTTAGATAGCCTTCTTCAGCATTCACCAATACTTCGTTATCTACATCTGGACTGTCAAATTCGGTACGACCCACAAAATAACTACCTTCTTTTCTATCAATTAGCACACGGAATTCTTTCCCAATTTTCTGCTGATTCAATTCCCAAGAAATCTGTGATTGAATAGCCATAATCTCATTGGCACGATCCATTTTTACGTCTTCGGGCACATCATCTTCTAGATTAAAAGCGTGTGTGTTTTCTTCGTGAGAATACGTAAAACAACCTAAACGCTCAAAGCGCATTTCTTCTACCCAGTTTTTAAGCAATTGAAAATCTTCTTCGGTCTCACCTGGATATCCAACTATCAAGGTTGTACGGATAGCCATGTTAGGAACATATTTTCTGAAATCTTTTAAAAGATTAGTTGTCTTCTCATACGTAGTTCCACGGCGCATCGATTTAAGAATATGATCTGAAATATGCTGCAATGGTATATCAATATAATCACATATTTTTGGTTCTTCCCGCATAACATCCAATACATCCATCGGGAAGCCCGTTGGAAATGCATAATGTAACCTAATCCATTCGATACCTTCAACCTTTGCTAAGTTTTTAAGTAATTCGGCTAAGTTTCGTTTTTTATAAAGGTCAAGACCGTAATAGGTTAGATCTTGGGCAATAAGAATCAACTCTTTTACACCATTTGCAGCTAGCTTTTCAGCTTCGGTTACCAAGTCTTCAATAGGTGTACTTTTGTGCTTTCCTCGCATCAACGGTATGGCACAGAATGAACACGGGCGGTCACACCCTTCAGCAATTTTTAAATAGGCGTAATTTTTTGGCGTAGTTGTTAGGCGTTCGCCAACTAATTCATGTTTATAATCGGCTCCCAATGCTTTTAATAAACCGGGTAATTCTGTAGTTCCGAAGTATTGATCTACATTAGGAATTTCTCTTTCAAGATCGGGTTTATAGCGCTCAGAAAGGCACCCGGTAACAAAAACCTTATCAACAACACCTTCTTCTTTTTTCTGAACGTATTCTAAAATTGTATTGACACTTTCTTCCTTTGCATTCGCAATAAAGCCACACGTGTTGATTACTACTACATTTCCTTCCTCTTCATGAACAACCTCTTTGTCATTGGCACGTAACTGCCCCATTAACACTTCGCTGTCATATACGTTTTTAGAACAGCCTAAGGTTACTACATTAATCTTGTTTTTCTTCAGTGATTTTGTACGCATTGTGCAGTTTTTAAAAGCGCACAAAGATACCGTTAATTAATAAGAAATCAATAGTATTAAATAATCATCTAAGTATATAAAAAATAAGGTAGGCTATTTAGGTTTTTCTTGGTAATAGTTTTCCAAAATGGATGCTAACTCTTCTTTTCCAGAAAGCACTTTCCTTATTTTTTCTTTGGTTTCTTCAGAAAGAATAACCGACAAAGGTTGTTTTACATTTTGAATCTTCGGAAAAACAGAGGCAATTTGTTTATCCCACTTTTTGAAGTAATTGGGTAAATCGTCTGAATAGACAATTTTTCGTTTGGTACCTTCATCAGTTGCTCGAAAAGGTGTGGTAACATTTAAGTATCCGTAATCATCGGTCAATTGTTCGCCAGGTTTAATATCACGAATTGCAATTTCAAAATCGTAAGCCGTAGTAAGGCAATTAGATTTAAAACTGTGATTAACGAAGCGTCCGTGATCCCAGCAAAGTACAAAATTGCCTTTATTATTTCGGTAGGTATAGGTATCCAATATATCTTGATAAAGGTTATCCATATTTAGAAATTCCTCTTTGGTAAACTCCCTATCAAGTTTATCAAGTGCCCAAGTTATAGTCCCTGCCGGAATTAGTTTTGTTGTAACTACTCCGTGTCCTATTTCGTTATTTATAAATTGTAGTTCAGTATCTGGATGAATCATTTTAAAAAACTTCTATGTGAAGTTACTTAAAAAATGAATCCACAAACTCAAATTTATTAAAAACTTGGAGGTCTTCTATTCCTTCTCCTACTCCAATATATTTAACCGGGATTTTAAATTGGTCGCTTATCCCAATTACTACACCGCCTTTTGCAGTTCCATCAAGTTTGGTAACTGCAAGTGAAGTAACTTCGGTTGCATTGGTGAATTGTTTGGCTTGTTCAAAAGCATTTTGACCCGTTGAACCATCTAAAACCAAAAGAACATCATGCGGTGCATCGGGGATTACCTTTTGCATTACACGCTTTACTTTGGAAAGTTCGTTCATCAAGTTTACTTTGTTGTGCAAACGTCCAGCTGTGTCAATTATTACGACATCAGCATCTTGTTTTACCGCACTTTGCAGACTGTCAAACGCTACACTGGCAGGGTCGCTTCCCATACTTTGTTTAACGATAGGAACATCGGTACGGTCTGCCCAGATTTGTAATTGGTCTATTGCTGCCGCTCGAAACGTATCGGCTGCTCCTAATACTACTTTCTTTCCTGCTTTTTTAAACTGATATGCCAGTTTACCAATAGTAGTAGTTTTCCCTACACCGTTTACACCCACTACCATAATAACATGTGGGACGGAACGTTCAGGTATTTCAAACTCGGTTGCGTTGCCTGAGTCGATTTCGCTCAATAAACCCGCTATTTCTTCACGAAGGATTAAATTTAATTCATCTGTTCCTAAATATTTGTCTTTTGAAACGCGTTCTTCAATACGTTCAATCACTTTTAGGGTTGTATTTACACCTACATCGCTGGTAACAAGTATTTCTTCTAAATTATCGAGTACGTCGTCATCTACTTTACTTTTTCCGGCAACTGCTTTAGACAGTTTATCGAAAAAAGAGGTTTTAGATTTTTCTAACCCTTTATCAAGGGTCTCCTTTTTTTCTTTTGAGAATATTTTTTTAAAAAGGCTCATAGTTTTGTTAGTTAAGCTCGGTTTTGCGTGAGGGATTGAGTACGCTACCGTGTAGCGACGAAAGCCCGACCCGATTTAGGGGCACGCCCAAATAATGCTGTAAAGATAATCGTTTAAAAATACAAAAAGCCACCTTCGTAAAAAAGTGGCTTTCTGTATAGTATTGTATATTGGTTATTTTTTGTTTAACCAATCGCTTACTTGATCTGGAGCCATAATAGACTCTACAAAAGTATATGCTCCTGTCTTTTCTGACTTCACCATTTTAATGGCTTTCGTTAGTCGCTTAGATCCTGTTTGTAATGATGCTACTGATTTCTTTGCCATAACTAATTATTTTATCTCCTTGTGAACAGTCATCTTTTTAAGGATAGGGTTGAATTTTTTCAACTCTAATCTGTCCGGAGTGTTCTTTTTGTTTTTGGTGCTAATGTAACGAGACGTACCAGGTTTACCTGTTGCTTTGTGCTCTGTACATTCTAAAATTACTTGTACTCTATTTCCTTTTTTAGCCATTGTTACCGACTTTATACGTTATTGCAATTATTTATTAAGGAAGCCTTTTTCGCGAGCTTCTTTAACTACTGCATAAATCCCTTTTTTGTTGATGTCTTTTAACGCTGAAGTAGATACTTTAAGTGTTAACCACTGATCTTCTTCAGGAATGTAAAAGCGTTTTTTAACCAAATTCACATTAAATTTGCGCTTGGTTTTATTCATCGCGTGGGATACGTTGTTCCCAACCATTGCTCTTTTGCCCGTAAGCTCACAAACTCTTGACATTACCTTATTGTTTATAGTTATTTTTAAACAGGGTGCAAATTTAAATAAATTTATCGGTATGCACAATAAAAGATATTTAGTTTTTTAAAATTTCTTTTAAAAGCATTTCGAAAGCTTTATTGGTTGCTTTTATAATAACGCGTTCGCGATTATTTCCGAAGCTAAATTTTTGGGAAATCACTCCTTTTGGTGAAGCGATTGCAATAAAGACTGTCCCTACTTCATCTTTACCATCACCCTTAGTTGGCCCTGCAATTCCAGTGGTTGCAACAGCATAATCGGTTTTAAAAAGTTTTGTTGCTTGGGTTGCCATAGCTTCAGCCACAGGAGCACTTACTACGGTATGCTCATCTATCAATTTTTGATTGACTCCTAATACTGAAACTTTTTGTGAGGTTTCATAAGGGACAATACTTCCCCTTAAATAAGTGGATGCGCCAGGAACTGCGGTAATTTCTTTTACAACTGAACCACCGGTGCAACTTTCCGCCAAACTCAGTGTTTGCTTTTTCTGTAATAATAAAGAGGCTACGCGCTCTACAATACTCGTCTCATCCTCAAAACCCACAGCTATATCACTCAATAACTTATTGAGTTCTTCCATTTGTTCATCTACGGTTTTCTGTAAAGCTTTTTTATCTTTTCCTTTTGATGACAACCGCAAACGCACTCTACCAAGAGAAGGTAAATACGCCAATTTAATATCGTTAGGCAACTTATCCTCCCAGTCTTCTATTCGTTCTGCTACAGCGCTTTCTCCTAACCCATAGGTTAAAAGTGTTTTGTGATAAATATGCGGACGGTTATATTTTTTTATTATTCTTGGAAAAACCTCTTCAGTAAGCAAATATTTCATTTCATATGGAACACCGGGCATAGAAACGAAAACCGTGTTGTCTTTTTCCATCCATATTCCTGGAGCCGTTCCATTTGGGTTTTGAAGCACCTCAGCTTTTGAAGGAACCAGAGCTTGTTTTAAGTTTGCAGGTAAAGGTTCTTGTTTTATATATTTTGAGAAAATTTCTTTTATATTCTGAAGCACCTCGGCGCTCTCCACCAACGTATCGTCAAAATATTCGCAGAAAGTTTCTTTAGTGATATCGTCTTTTGTCGGACCTAGTCCGCCTGTGACTATAACTAAATCTACTCTTTTTTTAGCATCTTCAAGCGCATTAAGAATATGTTGACGCTCGTCTTGAATTGAGGTTATTTGATATACCTGTACACCAATATGGTTAAGTTGTTTACTTATATAAGCAGAATTGGTATCTACTATTTGCCCGATGAGTATCTCATCACCAATGGTGATTATTTCTGCTAACATCTATAAATTGAAATCTTCTTTAAGCTCCTCTAAAACAGCTTTTACAGTTGTAACAACATGCGATAATTTTTGCTCTATGGCACCTTGCTTTTTAGAAGTTTTAGTCCAAGCCTCTATGGCCAATACCTCTTTGGTTACCTCAACACCGAACATTTCAAAATTTGGTTTCATTTTATGAGCAAATTGATACGCTAATTCTTTATTGTCGTTATCTACTGCTTCTTGCAACGCTTGAAGGTCTGGTGGTATTTCTTCTAAAAATGTTTGAGCTACAACGGCCATAAAATCTTCATCTCCGCCAGCAACTTCTTTTATTTTTTCTCTGGAATAGTGTTTACTCATTTATTTAACTTTTATGGAGAACATTTGTTTATCTTCAATATACCCTTTTAACTTGTCCTCAGAGTTTACTTTTGCAACTCCTGCGGGGGTTCCTGTAAATATAACATCTCCAATCTTTAATGTAAAATATTTTGAAATATATTCAATCAACTCATCAATCTTCCATAACATTAATTTAGTAGAAGCATTTTGGGCGATTTCACCGTTTTTTTCTAAAGAGAAGTTAATATCATCTACGCTCTTAAACGTTTCTTTTGGAAGAAAATTACCTATTACCGCTGCACCATCAAAAGCCTTCGATTTTTCCCAAGGCAATCCTTTCTCTTTTAACTTAGCCTGAAGATCACGAGCTGTAAAGTCGATACCTAACCCAATTTCATCGTAATACTTATGGGCAAATTTACGGTCTATGTGTTTTCCTATTTTTTTTATTTTCACCAAAACCTCTACTTCGTGATGAACTACTTCTGAAAAATCTGGAATAAAAAATGGCTGTTTTTTCAGCAAGATTGAAGTGTCCGGTTTTAAAAACAAAACGGGATCTGTTGGTTTTTCGTTTTTAAGTTCTTCTATGTGATCGGCGTAATTTCGGCCTACGCAAATTATTTTCATACGGAACTTATAACTTGTTGTTCAATTGGCTCAATTTAATACGGGTCAGTACCTTTTTTGTGTAAAGTGGAAAGTCTGCGTTAATAAGCCACCCAAAATAACCAGGTTCTTTTTCAATGATATCGGTTACTTTTTTGCCTCTGTGTTTTCCAAAGCTAAACACTTCTTCCCCTTGTTTGTTATATCCTATAAAACCTGCAAAATCTGCGTAATTTTTATGGGCACTAAACATAGAAAGGAAATTGATGTCGTTTTCCACATCTTCATAACGATCCAATTGCGCTTTGAGGACCTCATAAGTTGCATTGGTATCTGCTTCTGCACTATGGGCATTGGTTAAATCTTTATCGCAATAGAATTTAAAAGCGGCTTCTAACGTTCGCTTTTCTTTTTTATGGAAAATGGTCTGTACATCTACGGCTTTTGCTTTTTTAAGGTCGAAATCCACTTCGGCTCTTAACAATTCTTCAGCGAGCAATGGAATATCAAACCTATTGCTATTGTAACCTCCCAAATCGCTGTCTTTCATTAAATCTTGCACTTTATGAGCTAATTCTTTAAAAGTAGGTTCATTCTCCACCATTTCATTTGTAATTCCGTGAATGGCAGTAGTGGAAGGCGGAATGGGCATCTCTGGATTTACACGCCACGTATGACTTTCTTTGTTTCCGTTTGGAAAAACTTTGAGTATAGAAATTTCAACAATACGGTCTTTAGCTACGTTGGTTCCTGTTGTTTCCAAATCAAAAAAACAAATGGGTTTCGTGAGGTTTAGTTCCATGGTCAGGTTTCAGAATTTTAAAATTGTTTTTTTCAGAAGAATATACTTCTGAAAAAAATTAAATGAACAAACTTGGTTTAAACTTCTCTATTTACATCCCAAGCTTCTAAATAATCGGCTACTGTTTTTACAAACTGTCCGCCCAACGCTCCATTTACCACTCGGTGATCATAACTATGTGATAAGAACATTTTGTAACGAATGCCGATAAAGTCGCCGTCCGGTGTTTCGATTACCGCTGGAACTTTACGAATAGCTCCAAGTGCCAAAATACCTACTTGCGGTTGATTGATAATTGGCGTTCCCATGATGCTCCCAAAAGTTCCTACATTGGTTACTGTGTAGGTTCCGCCCTGAATTTCGTCAGGTTTTAATTTGTTTTGACGAGCACGGTTTGCTAAATCGTTTACCGCTTTGCTCATCCCTACTAAGTTAAGCTGATCTGCATTTTTAATAACTGGCACTATCAAGTTACCATCTGGCAAGGCAGCTGCCATACCAAGATTTACGTTTTTACGCTTTATAATTTTGTCTCCATCAACAGCGATGTTCATTAATGGGTAGTCTTTTAATGCTTTAGCAACTGCTTCCATAAAGATTGGGGTGAACGTCAGCTTTTCACCTTCTCGCTTTGCAAAATCACCTTTTACTTTATTTCGCCAGTTCCAAATGTTGGTAACATCACATTCTACAAAAGATTGTACGTGAGCAGAAGTCTGCACACTGTCCACCATATGTTTCGAAATCATTTTACCCATACGAGTCATTTCGATCACCTCATCTTCTCCGTTAACTGAAACGGCAGGCTTTGGTGCTGGTGCTGGTTTAGTAGCTACAGGTTGTTGAGCAGCTGGCTGCTTAGGCTGTTCTGGTTGTTTTCCTCTGTTTTCAACATAGGCTAACATATCGTTTTTTGTAACGCGTCCATCCTTTCCTGTTCCTGAAATGGAATCAAGTTCCGATTGAGAAAGACCTTCTTCTTTAGCGATATTCTTAACCAAAGGTGAGTAGAAACGGTCATCACTACTTTCTATTGTGGTTTGTGTTGACTGTTTTGCAGTTTCAACTTTCTCTTCAACGGCTTCTACCATTTCCTTATCTGGTTTGGTTTCTACAATTGAAGATTCTGGTACACTGCTATCTTCACCACTATCACCCTCAGTTTCTATTATGGCGATGGTTTGCCCTACTTGCACCACATCGTCGGTATCAAACAATTTTTCTACTAAAACACCGTCAACTTCACTAGGGACTTCACTGTCCACTTTATCTGTTGCAATTTCCAAAACGGCTTCATCGGCTTCAATAGTGTCTCCCACTTCTTTAAGCCAGTTGGTTACGGTTGCTTCTGCAACACTTTCGCCCATTTTTGGTAGTTTCAATTCAAATTTTGCCATAACGTTTTACAAGTAGTTTTTTTAAATTAACGGTGCAAAATTAATCAAATTTTAATCGTTTTATGTTTCAAAAACCTTAAAATACAAGAACACCGCCTTTTTCATCACTTTTATCGCTGCCAATAATGAAATTACAACCCGGTGGACGAATCCTGAATTGGTTGTTTTGGTTTTTAAAATTCTTCATCACCATAAATATTTGATGATACGGCATATAGTCCACATCGAAAATGAACAATGTATTTTTTAATTCTATTTCTTCAAATATGCTTTTAGAGGAAGAAGAAAGAGGGATTGATAATGTTTCTGAAAGGCTTTTAAGCAAGTGTAAATTTTCAGTTAACACAATTGCCTTTTCAACTTTTGGAGCAAGGCTTTTTTGTTTTTCTGAAGAAGCCCCTTTTTGTTTCTTCGCTAAAGAAACCCCAAAGTTTACCAAACCATTTAGTAACGGGTTTGAGTTAAAATGTTTCTTGTAAAAAATCTGCATCGCACCATAAAATCTGTCTAAATAGGCTGCGTCTTTTTGTGTACTTTCCCCTTTGTAATGCAAGGTTTCTGTTGAACCAATATAATGATTTTTGTAATCTGCTTTTTCAATTTTATATGACAAGTCTATATCTTCCCCATACATAAAATAGTCTTCATCAAAACCACCAACCTGATTATAAACGCTTCGTTTTAAAAACATAAAAGCTCCTACTAATACGGAAACTGATCCTGTAGCATTTTCTGAAAGCTTGCTTGCATAATACTTTTTTGTAAAACCAAGAATTTTTAATAATGAAACCCAAGGTGTTGGGATATTACGCTTACTTTCTGGAAGAAAATTACCTGTTCCATCCATTAAATACACTCCTATTGCTCCAATTTTCTTAGAAGATTCTGAAATTCCCAAGCATTTTTCAAAAGCATTTTCAGATACCGCTGTATCTGGGTTTAAAATGCACACATATTCTCCTTGAGCGATTTTTACAGCTTGATTGTTTGCCTTACTGAAACCAACATTCTCTTTGTTCTCAATCAACGTGACTTTAGGAAAAAGCTCTTTAACCATGTTACAACTATCATCGGACGATGCATTGTCTATCACTATAATTTCTGCTTCTATATTTTTAGTGGCGCGCTGCACACTTACTATGCACTGGTGCAAAAAATAGCGGACGTTATAGTTGAGGATTACTACAGAAAGCTTCAAACTTTATTGGTTTTTAAGAGACGTTTCAAACGGAATACGATTTACAATACTGCGGCCTAAGGTAACTTCATCTGCATATTCCAATTCATCTCCAACCGAAATGCCGCGGGCAATGGTTGTAGCAGTTATTTTAAAAGGCTCTATTTGTTTAAAGATATAAAAATTGGTGGTATCACCTTCCATAGTGGAGCTTAAAGCGAAAATTAGTTCTTTTATTGTTCCTGTTTTTACTTTTTCGACTAACGAGTGAATGTTCAATTCTCCAGGTCCAATCCCGTCCATAGGGGATATTTTACCACCTAAAACATGATAATGCCCTTTATACTGACTTGTATTTTCTATCGCCATGACATCGCGAATGTCTTCAACCACACAAACGATTTCTTCAATTCGATTTGGGTTTGAACATATTTCGCAAAGTTTACTATCGGAAATATTATGACAATTAGAACAGAAATTAATTTCTTCCCGCATCTTCAGTAAACTTTCTGAAAGTTGCTGGGTTTGGCTTTCTGGCTGTCGCAGTAAATGTAACATTAACCGAAGTGCTGTCCGTTTTCCTATTCCCGGAAGTTGAGACACTTCGTTCACCGCGTTTTCCAATAATTTTGAAGAAAAATCCATGAAGGTGTAAGATAAAAAAATGCTTCAGAAATATAACATTCCTGAAGCATTTTTAGATACTATAATAGTATTTAATTTTTAATGAATTTTTTAGTCACTGTTCCAGCTTCTGTATTGATTCTTACAAAGTAAATACCATTGTTTAAACCAGAAACACCTACTGAATAACTTCCAGAAATGTTTACGTTTGGTTGGTAAATAACCAACTTTCCAAGCGTATCAAAAACACGGATATCGGCTTCCAAGTTTTGAGAAAGCTTAATATTTAATTCATCATTTGCTGGATTTGGGTATACACTCACATTTTCTTCTGAAATTTTATCATCTACACTCAAAGTTGGAACCTCAACTGGAGACACCCAAAGTCCTCTTCCGTAAGTTCCAGCATAGATCATATCGGTTTCATTATTAATTTCAAGCTCATTAACAATAACATTTGGAATGTTGTTACTGTATGGTTGCCACTCGGTAAGACCATTATCAATATAATAAATACCATAATCCATTCCTAAATATAGACCATCGGCACCGTTATCGTCCCAAACCACAGAAAGTGCACTAAAGTCAGGAAGGTTATTTAAGTAGCTTTCCCAAGTTTGTCCACCATCATTAGAAACAAAAACCTTACTTGCTCTTGTAGTGGTCACAGCAACTTTATCTGGATTGCTTGGGTGTATTGCAATGTAATTGATAACACCCCCTGGCAATGGAAGGGTTTCCCAATCTGTAGCCCCTCCATCCGTGGTTTTATAAATAAGCCCGCCTCTTGAAGCATACATAATCTGATTGTTGGAAGGGGCGATTTTTAAATTATCCAAATTACCTCCAAAACTTTGCGAAATAGAGGTCCATGAATTTCCTCTATTTACAGACTTATACACACGGCTGTATCCAGTGTACAATGTTGCCGGCACCGTTGGGTCTTGTTCAAAAGGCGTGATCCAATTTCCAGAGGCAGGTTCGTTTAAACCAATATAGCTTGCTCCACCATTTGTAGAACGGTACAAGGATCCGTTTTGTGATGTACCATATAGAATGTTTGAATTATCATAATCCACAAAGCCTTCCATGCCATCTGCTCCCAGCCAATCTCTCCAACCAATGCCTTCTTTATACACAGAAGATCCATTATCTTGAGACCCTCCAGTTACAATCACATCTTGGGTTTGTGATACGCCTATCTTATAGAATTGACGAATACCAAGCCCTTGGGTGAGATCGGTATAATAACTAGCATTTACATTTGCAGTATTATCAGCCTTAAAAATCCCTCCGTCGGTTCCTACAAACAATGTAGTTCCCACAAATTCCATAATATCCACGTCGGCGTGACAATAGCCTATATTTGCTCCTGCTGCATTACCTGGAATCCAGTCTGATGTAATATTAAAGGTAGCCCCTCCATTTGTTGAACGCCATGTTAAAATACCTGCAATGTGAACCTCATCTGCATCTGCAGGATTTACAGCAATATCCATATCTCTTGGAGCTTGTCCTCTATTGTCTTGTGCAGTAGTACTATATCCAAAATAATTTTTACCCGTATGGTCCAACTCAGTAAAAGTATTACCCGCATCGCTCGAAACATAGAAGCCACCAAAAGTACCGCCATTATTGGCTTCTAAAACATACACAACCGAATCATCATCTGGCGAAACACCTATCATTTTTGGACCGTTGCTAAAACCTCCTATTTGATTAAAAGTTGCTCCACCATCTGTAGATTTATGGAAACCAGTTCCCGAAACATATATAACAGAAGGATCGCCAGGCTTAAACTCAACATCATATCCCTGAAAATCTGAGGATACTTCTTGCCAGTTCACGCCTCCATCGGTCGTTCTAAAAACTCCTTCATTTTGAGAAGTCGCAAATATAATATTACTGTCATTGGGGTTTATAAGAATTTTATTGATCAGTGAGTTACCAATGTCTGCCAACAAATTCCATGTTGCACCAGCATCTTCAGACTTAAAAATCATTCCACTTGTAGAACCAAAATAATAAGTATTTGAGTCTGCAGGGTCCATTGTTACAGCATACACACTTAAGTTTGTAAAATTATCGTTCAATGGCAACCAATCTTGGCCTCCATTTGTAGTTTTCCACACACCACCAGTATTAGCACCTACAATAATATGGTCATTGTCGGCAGCATCTACCGAAAAACCTGTAACACGACCTACGCCTGGGTTCCAGCCTGAGGTTGCATTCCAGCTAGTTGGGCCCAACTCTGTCCAGTTATCGTTTAAAACCTCTCTAGAGCTTGCTGTACTATTCAAATAGGCGTTATAACGTTGTAACTCTTTTATGTTTTCAGCAGCTGGAGTAATATATCCATTTTCATTTTGAAGGCGAAGGGCATTATATTCCCAACGCTTAAATTGTTTGTAACCTGTACCTCGACCTTTGTCCTTACCCGCAAAATAGGCTTCGGCACTGTCGATAACATCCTGTACTTTATAAGTACCGGCATCGATCATTTGTAAATATTCTTGAGAAAAAGAAGTAGTAGCCATAAAAGCAACTATAGCAAAAAGGAGTAATTTAAAACGCATAATTTCAATAAGTAAGAAGTTTGTATTTTTTTTTCAAAGTGCCCAAATATACTTAAAAATAAAGTTTCATAGCTCGTTAAACTTTGTATTTTTGAAGCGTTCTTACTTTAAGTCAATAAACCTATGCAGCCTTTACACATTCTTTTATTAATTGGTGGATATTTTGGTGTTTTAATGCTTATTTCATATTTCACCAATAAAGGAGGCAGTAATGCCGATTTCTTTAAAGCTGGAAAACAATCCCCATGGTACTTAGTTGCATTTGGTATGATTGGCGCTTCCCTTAGCGGTGTTACATTTATATCGGTACCAGGTTGGGTAGAGGCATCCCAATTTAGTTATTTTCAAGTTGTATTAGGGTATACTGTGGGTTATGCGGTTATCGGAACTGTTTTATTACCCCTTTATTACCGATTAAACCTTACTTCTATTTATACCTATCTGGACGGACGGTTTGGTAAAAATTCCTATAAAACAGGAGCTTCATTCTTTTTGCTTTCACGGGTTGTGGGAGCGAGTTTTCGATTGTATTTAGTTGCCATTGTACTTCAAAATTTAGTGTTTGATGCTATGGGAGTCCCTTTTTGGGTGACTGTTTCCATAACTATTTTACTTATTTGGCTGTACACCTTTAAAAGCGGTATTAAAACTATTGTTTGGACAGATACCCTACAAACACTTTTTATGTTGATCGCTGTGGGAGTGGCGATATACTATGTTTCAACAGATTTAGGCTTATCTGCTGGCAATATTTTTGGCTTTATAGCTGATAGTGACTTATCGAAAATGTTCTTTTTTGAAGATTGGAAAAGTAGTGACCACTTTGTAAAACAATTTTTGAGCGGTGCATTTATAGCTATTGTGATGACTGGGCTGGACCAAGATATGATGCAAAAAAACCTTACTTGCCGTACGTTGAAAGACGCTCAAAAAAACATGTTCTGGTTTACTATTGTATTGACTATTGTGAATTTTGTCTTTTTAGCCTTGGGTCTTTTTTTAACTGTATATGCTCAACAAAACGGCATCGAAGCCAGTAAAGATCAACTTTTTCCTGAAATTGCCACTCAGGCAGGTTTAGGGTTTGGTATTGGAATATTCTTCCTATTGGGGCTTATAGCAGCGGCATATAGCAGTGCGGATAGCGCTTTAACATCTCTTACCACTTCGTTTAGTATAGATATTCTAGAAATAGAAAAAAAATATAATGAAGCGAAACAAGTAGCCATTCGAAAAAAAATACACATACTTACATCGATAGTCCTAGTGTTAGTTATTATCATATTTAAATATGTAATTGCCGATGCATCTGTAATTGCCAAACTTTTTGTTTTTGCCGGATACACTTACGGACCTTTATTAGGGTTATACGCCTATGGTTTATTTACAAAATGGAATGTGAAAGACAAATTGGTTTCTTTAGTAGCAATAGCAACGCCGTTTGCAGGATATGCCATTAGCTACCTGTGTGGCATGTATTTTAATTTTGAATTTGGTTTCTTTATTTTAATCCTTAATGGCGCTTTAACCTTTTTAGGCCTAATATTGATTAGAAGCCAAAAGAACTAACGTACAAGCCACTTCAACTTCAATATTACTTTCTTTCAGAAGGTTGTAAAATTCAGGGTTTTCTGTTCCGGGGTTAAAAATTACTCGGTTCGGTTTTAAAGAAATTATATAATCGTAATACTCCTCTTGCCGTTTTGCATTTAGGTACAAGGTAACGGTATCAATATTTTCAAATTTTTCTTTTTCAGTAGTTATTTTTACTCCTGCCACCTCCCCTTCTCGTAAGCCTACTGCTTCAACTGGATGATTTTTATTTACTAATCTATTTATAGCAAGGTTTGAATAACGTGACGGCTTTAAACTAGCGCCCAATACAAGTGTTTTTTTCATTGTTTTCTTTTTCTGAATAAAATATACAATTGCTAGCTATCAACTTTCGCTAAAAGTATGTTAAAAAGAATTATTTGTGTAACAATTATGAAATGGCTTCGTCTATTGAGTAGAAATATTTCTGACTTTGTTGTGAAAATTTTTACGTTGATGGTTAGTGTTAATAATAGCAACAAAGTTATAAACCCGAAGCAATACGCTTCGGGTTTGTTATTTAAATGTTAAAACCTATTTAAAGTGAAACAATCCATCACCTACACCGTCTTTTGAGTGATTGTTTTCTTATCGATAATTTATTTGAATTATAACTAAAAAATCAATTTTTGTTTGTTAAGCCAAAAATGTCTTTCAAATCAACATGAAAGGCATTTTTTTTAATTCTTCTTCTAAAAAATTACCATCTAACAATCACACTTCCCCAAGTGAAACCACTGCCAAAAGCAGCCAACACTACAAGGTCGCCTTTTTTAATCTTCCCAGCTTTATGAGCTTCAGAAAGCGCAATAGGAATAGATGCCGCAGTAGTATTTCCATATTTCTGAATATTGTTAAACACCTGGTCATCACTCAATTTTAATTTCTGTTGAATAAATTGAGATATACGCAAGTTGGCTTGATGCGGTATCAACATATCAATATCATCAACCGATAAGCCATTTGCTTCCAGTCCTTCGTGGATCACTTCTGCAAAACGGACAATTGCGTGTTTGAAAACAAACTGACCGTTCATATATGGATAATACGGAATATCTTCTTGTGGATTTTTTTCTATAATTTCAGGAACCCAATATTCAGTGCTTGGGCCTTGTAAAGCTAATTCATCTTTATGTTTCCCTTCACTATGTAAATGAGTAGATAAAATTCCGCCTTCATTACCTTCACTTCTAGACACAACAGCAGCTCCTGCTCCATCACCAAATATTACTGAAACACTACGCCCACGGGTGGTAAAATCGAGTCCGCCACTGTGGTTTTCACTTCCTATCACTAAAATGTTTTTATACATTCCGGTTTTTACAAATTGATCGGCAACGGACATGGCATACACAAAACCGCTACATTGGTTACGAACATCAAGTGCTGGAATGGTTCGCATATTCATCATTTCTTGAACCTCAACACCGCCTCCTGGAAAATACATATCGGGGCTTAAAGTTGCAAAGACAATCATGTCTACATCGTCTGGGTTTAGATTAGCTTCTTCTAAAGCAATGGTGGCAGCTTTAACTCCCATTACCGAAGTAGAATTGCCATCTCCCTTTTTAATGTGTCTTCGTTCTTTAATTCCGGTACGTTCCTGTATCCACGCATCGTTTGTGTCCATCAATTTTGAAAGGTCGTCATTAGTAACAACATTTTCGGGCACATAATGACCAAGCCCTGTAATTTTTGAAGTGTACATATAAATATAGTATAAACGAAAAGGCAAGATACATATTCAAGCAATGTGAGGGAAATAAATACGCTTCTTATAGTATGCGTGCATAGCAAATTGAATGGCTTCTCGTTATTTTTTTAAGTATCTTTTCAAAAAAAATTAAATCTTATGAAAAAAATTACCGCATTACTTATTTTTCTACTAGTTTCTTCAGCATTTTACGCCCAAGTAGATAAAAATTATCAAAAACCTCCTAAAGAAATTCTCGATTTAGTTGAAGCACCTCCTGCTCCTTCCGTAATTATTGATGACAAGGGTGAAAACGTAGTACTTTTATACCGTAATTCTTATAAATCTATACAAGAACTTTCCGAAACCGAGATGCGTTTAGGAGGGTTACGTATTAACCCAAAAACCAATATTGGCAGCCGCACCAACTATTATAACAATATTGAAGTAAAAAAAGCGACTGATAAAGAATCGAAACAAGTTTCAGGTCTTCCTGAAAATCCTCGACTATCAAACTTTAGTTGGTCACCCAATCAAAAAATGATTGCTTTTTTACATACTGGTAAAGAAGGAGTTGAAGCGTGGGTGTTGGATATTGGTAATAGTTTAGCAAAAAAGTTAACCAGCGCAACCGTAAATGCCAATATGGGCGATGTTATTAATTGGTTTAAAGATAGTTCTAGTTTATTGGTTAAAATGCTTCCAGAAAATAGAAAAGAGTTAATTAATACTGCTGAAGCTGTACCAACAGGCCCTACTATTTCAGTTAGTGATGGGGAAAAAGCACAAAACCGAACGTATCAAGATTTATTAAAAAACCCTAATGATGAAGCTAATTTTGAGCAATTGGCACTTTCAGAAATTAAAAATGTTTCCATTAATGGGGAAGTAACTTCTTTTCTTCCTACAGCAATGTACCGAAGTATTAGTTTTTCGCCTAATGGAGAATACATTTTAGTTTCAGAAGTAAAGAAACCATTTTCATATTTAGTGCCTTATTATCGTTTTCCTTATACGGAAACCGTATATGACGCTAACGGAAAAGTGATAACAGTGATAAACGAGGTGCCGTTAGATGAAGTTCGGCCAAAAGGATTTATGGCCACGCGAACCGGTAAACGAAACTTTAGCTGGCGTAACGATCAGCCTGAAACATTATACTGGGTAGAAGCTTTAGATGAAGGAGATCCAGAAAATGAAGTAGACTATAGAGATGTTGTGTATCAAGTTGAAGCTCCATTTACTGGAAAAGGAAAAGAAATTTTAAAAACTAAAAATAGATTTTCTGGTATTACTTGGGGTGATGATAAAAACGCCATCGCGTACGATTATTGGTGGAATGATAGAAACACAAAAACCTATCTATTTAATCCGTCAGATTTATCTCAAAAACCTATTATTATTTCAGATAGAAACTATCAAGATCGATATAGTGATCCAGGAAATTTTGTAACGACACGAAATAAATTCAATCGTTCTGTTTTAGACCTTAACAATAGCACTGCTTATTTAATGGGTGATGGATATTCTGAGGAAGGTCAATTTCCTTTTGTAGATGAATTTAACTTAAAAAGCCAGAAAACAAAGCGTATCTATCAATCGAGTTATACTGATAAAAAAGAAAATTTGTACGATGCGATTAATATGAAGAAAGGAAAAATTCTAGTAAGAATAGAGTCGCAAAATGAATATCCTAATTATTATTTCAGAAATATTAATAAGAAGGAAGACTTAACACCTATAACTAGTTTTGAAAACCCTTTTAAAAGTTTACAAAATATACATAAAGAAGTAATTACATACAAACGTGAGGACGGATTAGAGCTGGAAGGAACGCTATATCTTCCAGTTGGTTACGATATGGATGCAAAAGAAAAAAAGCCGATGATTCTTTGGGCTTATCCTCGAGAGTTTAAAGACAAGAGCAGTGCTTCGCAAAATACAACCAACCCGAATGAATTTATATATCCATTCTGGGGAAGTCCTATTTATTGGGTAACGCAAGGTTATGTTGTTTTAGACGATGCGGCTTTCCCAATTGTAGGTGAAGGTGATGAAGAGCCTAACGATACATTTAGAACTCAGTTAGTTGATAATGCAAAAGCAGCTATCGATGCAGTTGACGATATGGGTTATATTGACAGAAACCGTGTTGCAGTCGGCGGACACAGTTATGGAGCTTTTATGGTTGCAAATTTATTAAGCCATAGTGATTTGTTTGCTGCTGGAATTGCCAGAAGTGGAGCCTACAACCGTACTTTAACACCATTCGGGTTTCAAAGTGAAGAACGTAGCTACTGGGATTCACCAGAAACCTATTACACCATGTCACCTTTTATGCATGCTGAAAAAATGAAGACACCATTACTTTTGATCCATGGTGAAGCTGATAATAATTCTGGTACCTATCCACTGCAAAGTGAACGATATTTTAATGCATTAAAAGGATTGGGAGCGACTGCTCGTTTGGTTATGTTACCAAAAGAAAGCCACGGGTATCGAGCAAAAGAAAGCATTTTGCACCTACTATGGGAACAAGACACATGGTTAGACACGTATGTTAAAAACAAAAAAAAGTCTGATGATTCTATGAGTAAAAAAGCCGAAGGCAAATAGACTACGTATAAACATATTTAATAGAAAAAGGGTGCAAAAAGAATGCACCCTTTTTTAAACAACCTAACCAATAAATAATTGGTAACTTTTACTTTTTCATAGCAATTTTAAAAGTGTCTCAATTATTTATTATAAAGATACAGTTTTTTGTTTAGTTTTTGATACAAATAATTAAACATAAAGTTAAATATTTATTAAATGTATTGTCGATAATTGTTTATTCTTACTTCAGCACCCAAATCGTTTAGCAAGTTATAAAGCCCAAAAAAGGTTCTGTTTATATAAAGGAAATGCTTAGAACCTCTATTCCCATTCATTTTACGCAACTCTGTATCTTTTGAATACTTATCACTTAAATCAGCTATTTTTCCGAAGAATACTTCATCTGAAAAATCAAATGTATCACCATGAAAAGGCTTCGTAAACAAGCTCAGCATTTCGTGAAATAATTCAGAAAAAAACTTCACTTCTTCAGGTGAATCATCGCTTCGTAAAATTTCAAGTTCGTACGTTTTTTCCATGAAAACATCTGGGTTATTGATGTTTTCAGGTTTTGCTAGTTCAAAATAAGGCGTGTAAAATTCCTCAGGCACTTTTTTAATACAACCGAAATCAATTGCAACTAAATTAGAGTCTTTATCAACCAAAAAGTTTCCAGGATGCGGATCTGCATGCACACTTTTCAATTCGTGCATTTGGAACATATAAAAATCCCATAATGCTTGACCAATTTTATTAGCCTTTTCTTTATCTGTGTTGACTTTTGTAAATTCTGAAAGGTGTTTCCCTGTCATCCAATCCATCGTGATGATGCGATCTGTTGAAAGAGCTTCGTAATACTTCGGAAATTTTAAATTAGGAATTTCTGAACACGCTTCAGTTGTAGTTTTGCTTTGAGCAATTTCTAAGTTGTAATCGGTTTCCTCTAGAAGTTTCCCTTCAATTTCCTGAAAATATTTCTCTGAGTCCTTTCCCTTTAAATTGAACATTTTAATAGCAAAAGGTTTTACCAAGGCCAAATCACTACTTATACTGTCTGCCACACCAGGATACTGAATTTTTACGGCAAGGTCTTTACCATCTTTCGTAGCCTTATGCACTTGACCAATGCTAGCTGCAGCCACCGAGTTTTCATCAAACGTATCGAACAAATCTTCTGGCGTTTGATTAAAATAGTTTTTGAATGTTTTTCGAACCAACGGTGCAGACAATGGCGGAACCTGAAATTGCGCCAAGGAAAATTTTTCAACATAGGCTTTGGGCATAATGTTCTTTTCCATACTCAGCATTTGAGCCACTTTTAAGGCGCTTCCTTTCAAGTTTTTTAAGCCGTCGTAAATATCTTCGGCATTACTTTCGTTTAATGCATCCTTGTTCAAATCTGGATTTACAAGTTTTCCGCTGTAATATTTCAAGTAATTACCGCCAACTTTTACACCAGTACCAACTAACTTACTGGCGCGTTTTATTTTCCCTGTGGGAATGGAATCTAGTGTTTTCATTTAGTTCATTTTATCTTTCCATAGAAATTTTCCGAAATCAACCACACTTTCCAACGGAGTATTGTCAAATACATCGAAAATTGCACGGACTGATTTTTCAATCACGACATCTGTTTTTTCAAAAGAAGGCGAGTTATCTTCCATCCAATATTTTAAAATAAAGAGAGTTTGTAACCAAGCGCCTTCTGAAAATACCGAAACTGGTTGTTTTAATATTTTCAGATTTTTTTCTTCGTTTTTTTCGTTGATCAATCCAGAAGCGAATTCTTTCACCCTAATTCGAAGCCCTTTAAGCTGCGAAAGGCTCTTCATCATATCTTTGTTTTCTTTTAGGGCGAAAAGTACATAACTTCGGTTGGCTGTCAGCATTTCAAAAAATGTGAAGAAAAAAGTAAGCATCTTCTCTTGGTTGCTGAACCCTTCGAAATTTTTGTCTTTGTGTATCAGTTTTAACGAATGATCGAAAAAAGTATTCCATATTTCGTTACGCAATCCATCAAAGGAACCGAAGAAACTGTAAAATTCCTGTTCAGTCATATCATGTTCTTTACTGAACTTATACACGCTTTTTGGCGTTTGCTCATTTTCAAGAACGTATTCCATATAGGCAGAAATAATACTATCACGGTTGATACTTTTCTTTTTTGAAGGTGTTTTTTTTGTTGCCATATTAAATTGTTTTAACGTACAGATATTCTGAGTTTTAATTCAAATAAATCTTTCCTTTCAAAGATACAAACGTTTAATCTTTATTTTTCATGTTTAAACAAAAGGTTCTGTTAAAGTTTATGATTTCTTGGTAGTTATGGAATCGTGTTCCTTACATAATGACAAGCTGTCATAAATTATAGAATGGTACTTTATTTGTCTTATTCATTTCAGAAAAAAAACAAAACATACATATTATGAGTAAAGGAACTATTAATGTATCGGTCGAGAATATTTTTCCACTGATCAAAAAGTTTTTATACAGCGACCACGAGATATTTTTAAGGGAGCTTATTAGTAACGCAACAGATGCCACACTTAAATTAAAGCATCTTGCCAATATTGGAGAAGCAAACGATGTTGCCTACGGAAATCCTAAGATTGAAGTAAAAGTCGATAAGGAGAATAAAACGCTTCGCATTATTGACGAAGGGATTGGGATGACCAAAGATGAGGTTGAAAAATA
>DEXR01000014.1:466-20077 GCA_002364245.1 Flavobacteriaceae bacterium UBA3179 | reverse complement strand
GGTGAAGACACTGGAATTATAGGTCATTTCGGACTTGGATTCTATTCTTCGTTTATGGTAGCCGACAAAGTAGAAATCATTACCAAAAGCTTTAAGGACGAGCCAGCCGCACATTGGGTATGCGATGGATCGCCAAATTTCACGTTAGAAGAAGCTGATAAAGAAGTACGTGGTACAGAAATTATCCTTCATATTTCTGAAGATGAAACTGAATTTTTAGAAGAAGGCCGTATTCGTGAACTATTGGTTAAGTATAACAAGTTTATGCCTATCCCAATTAAGTTTGGTATGAAAACGGAAACCCTTCCGAAGCCAGAAGATGCTAAAGAAGACGATCCAGCACCAACAAAAGAGGTTGAAAACATTATAAACAACCCAAATCCAGCTTGGACCAAACAACCGGTAGATTTAAAGGAAGAAGATTATAATGGCTTCTATCGAGAGTTGTACCCAATGCAATTTGAAGAACCGTTATTTCACATTCACCTAAACGTAGATTATCCGTTCAATTTGACAGGGATTTTATATTTCCCGAAGATGACGAACGATATGAACATACAGAAGGATAAAATCCAACTGTATCAAAACCAAGTGTTTGTTACCGATAATGTAGAAGGTATTGTGCCCGAGTTTTTAACAATGCTTCGTGGGGTAATTGACAGCCCAGACATTCCACTAAATGTATCACGTAGTTACCTACAAGCAGACGGTGCTGTTAAGAAAATTTCTAGCTATATAACTCGCAAAGTAGCCGATAAGCTGAAAACACTTTTTAACGACAACCGGGAAGACTTTGAGCAAAAGTGGAACGACATTAAAGTGGTGATTGAATACGGAATGCTTACAGAAGACAAATTTTTTGACAAAGCTCAAAAATTTGCATTGTACCCAACCGTAGATGGTGATTACTTTACTTTTGAAGAATTACAGGAAAAGATTAAAGAAAGCCAGACAGATAAAGATGGTAAATTAGTCGTTCTCTATGCTTCAAATAAAGATGAGCAGCACAGTTACATTCAAGATGCCAAAGATAAAGGCTATGAAGTATTGATGCTTGATTCACCAATTATTTCACACTTGCTTCAAAAACTGGAAAGCAGTAAGGAAAACATCAGCTTTGTACGTGTAGATAGTGAGCCTGTTGAAAACTTAATTAAGAAAGACGAAGAGCAGATCTCTAAACTTTCAGATGAAGAAAAAGAAACGCTCAAAACCTTTTTAACAGAAACTGTACCTTCAGAAAAATTCACCGTACAATTAGAAGCGATGGATAGCAAGGGTAATCCGTTTGTAATTACCGAGCCTGAGTTTATGCGAAGAATGAAAGAAATGCAACAAACCGGCGGTGGCGGTATGTTCGGAATGGGTAATATGCCAGAAATGTACAATCTAATCGTGAACACAAATCACGAATTAGTTTCTGAAATTCTAAATACCAAAACTCAGAAAAAGAAAGAACGTTTGGTTAATCAAGCGTTGGATCTTGCTAAGTTGAGTAAGAATCTACTGAAAGGTGAAGACATGACTGCATTTATTAAACGAAGTTATGAGATGATTAAATAATTAATTTTTCTAGATAATACAAAAGACCGCTTCAAAAAGCGGTCTTTCGTTTAGTACTAATACTTTCTTAAACCTGTCTTTATTCAATGCAGGTTTTATATTTTTAAAATTATGAAAAAACTACTTTTACTTTTCGCGGCAACAACGCTATTTGTCAGCTGTAACGAGACAAAAAAACAAGACCACAAAAAAATACCTGTTGAAAAAAATAATGGAATTGGCGATGGCGCTCCTTCCCTATCCACTGCTTTTGCACAAGGGGTTGAAAAAACACATAACAAAGAAGCTTTTTTAGAGCATAACAACGTATCCTTTGATATTAGTTTAAATTTTAACGGTCAAGAAAGATTGAATGGAACGTTTACCATGCGTACCAATTCTTCAAAAATAAAGTTTGAGTCAAAAGACGGGAAAACGATTATTTATGACGGTAAAGACGTTTTTCTAAGCCCCAACGATGCTGAAATGAAATCTGCCCGTTTTGATATTCTAACCTGGCCTTATTTTATGGCGATGCCATTTAAACTAACAGATGAAGGAACTGTCTGGGGCGATGTAAAACAAGTAACTGAAAAAAATAGGGATTACTCTAAGGCAAAACTTACCTTTAAAGACGGCGTTGGAGATACAGCTGACGATTGGTATCAAGTATACGTAGATAACAATACCAACTTGTTAAATTACGCTGCTTATATAGTTACTTTTGGAAAAAGCGTAGCAAAAGCAGAACAAGAGCCTCATGCTATTTTATATGAAAACTATAATGTTATAGACAATATTGCCATTTCAGATGTTTGGAAATTCTACAACTGGAGTGAAGATCAAGGTTTATATGGCGAACCTATTGGGGATGCTACGCTAAACAATATTCAATTTTTAGAGTCAGCAGATTACACTGTCCCAAAAAACGCTAAAAAAATAGAAGCTCCAAACTAAATAAAAGTAAATGACAAACTTACCTTGGCATCAATACTTAATGGGCGTGCTTTATATTTTGGCTGGCATAAACCATTTTAGAAAACCAAAAATGTACGAACGCATTATGCCGCCATATATTCCGGCACATTCCACCATGGTTTTATTAAGTGGTATCGCTGAAATGGTATTTGGATTAATGCTATTAAACAAGGATACACAAACGATTGCTGCTTGGGCCATTATTAGTATGCTTATTGTATTTTTTACTGTGCACATCTATATGTTACAGGATGAACGAGCTGCAATGAAACTGCCCAAGTGGGTCTTAATCCTTCGAATCCCCTTGCAGTTTGCATTGATTTATTGGGCATACTTGTATATATAATGAGTATATTTTCTTCCGAAGAACATAGCAAAAACATTAATTTAAACTTGCCCAATGCCGATATTGCTTATTATCCAAAGTTCTTTTCAGAAAAAATAGCTGATAGCTATTTCGAAACGTTATTAAATGAAACCAATTGGCGGCAAGATGACATTAAACTATTCGGAAAAACGTATAAGCAGCCTAGACTGACAGCTTTATATGGAGAGGACGGCAAAAACTATACATATTCTGGAATTACCATGAACCCTTTACCTTTTACTTCGGTTTTAAGGGAAATCAAAGAAAAAGTCGAAAAAATTTCTGAAGAAAAATTCAATGTTGTATTACTTAACCTATACCGGAATGGGCAAGACAGTAATGGATGGCACAGTGATGATGAAAAGGAATTAGGTGAAAATCCTGTGATTGCTTCGGTAAGTTTTGGAGCAGAACGCAAGTTTTACTTAAAACATAAAGAAGATAAAAGTGCAAAACATAAAATAGTTCTTGAAAATGGCAGCTTATTAATAATGAAAGAGCAAACGCAGCGTTTTTGGAAACATCAAATACCAAAAACCAAAAAGAACATTTCCCCGAGAGTTAATTTAACTTTCAGAAAAATTATAAGCAGTTAAATAATTTATCCAAAAACATCATTAAGCACCTCAGCTAAACGTATTCCCCCTTTTTGTAACTGCATTCTAAGCACATCCATATACTGGTACATATAAGGATACCAAAGTTTTTCACCTACTTCAGTATTGCTATAAATGTCTTTGCAAAGTGTCCGGCTTTCATACATCCAATCGGTTACAGAACCTTGTTGTATTTGTTCCAGTTCACTTTTTGATAATTCTTTTTCATTAGCCGCCAATTCTGAATAGGACATATTATAATCTTCAATCATTTTTGTATCCCAAACGGTATGTAAATTAGTGCCTTCATCAAACCAACGCACTTGAAAATCATTTCCGCCTTTGTCTTCTGCTAAACCAATATGCAATGGTTGATGTAAATCCCCGATAAAGTGAACCAATAATTTTAAAGAGAAAATTTTATCTTCTTTTGAAGCATTTTCATCTTTAAGTACCTCAATACTTTTATTAATTGCTACTATAATATCACCGGCTTCATTTTTTTCATGTTTATCGTAAGTCGAATCAAAAGGAAAATTCACGTAATGCCACGGGCCATACTTACGGTATTTGCTATCGCTTTTAATTTCATCGGCATATGTGGAAACCAAAGCCAGCGATTGACCATCTAATAGTTTTTTTATGTTTCGTTTAGCTTTTTTAGTGAGGTATTTTTCAGCAATAGCACCAGTTGCCCTGTGTCCATTTCGTCCCCAATCTTCAGCCGAACGAGCCGTTACTAGGGTAAATACAAGTAAAACAAATAACAAAAATCCTTTTTTCATAGTATGCATCTTTATTCTTTACGAAGAAATTTTAAGCAAAGATACCATTCCTTGTTTTAAGTTAATATTATAAATAGTTGGAAAATTCAAAAAAAGAATTATATTTGTTTAATATCATTTTAATATCAAACTAAATTCAACTACCATGTCAAACGAAAAAACAATTACTCCAGCTAACGGCTATTTAATGCTGTTTGTATTTTTTATCTTTATCGCAGCAGGCGTAATTGGTCTGCTTCTTACTAAAAACCCTTGGTTTATAGCCTTGTTCTTCTTAGGGCTTTTAACTTTGCCCGGTTTTGTACTTGTAAACCCTAATGGCTCAAGAGTACTATTGCTCTTCGGAAAGTATATAGGAACCATAAAAAAGAACGGTCTTTTTTGGGTAAACCCTCTATACGCTAAGAAAAAAATTTCGCTACGTGCCCGAAACTTTGATAGCGAACGTTTAAAAGTGAACGATAAACTAGGAAACCCCGTAATAATCAGCACTATTTTGGTATGGCGTGTTCGTGATACACATAAAGCCGCTTTTGATGTTGATAATTATGAAGAATTTGTCCGTATACAAACCGATGCTGCTGTTCGTGAATTGGCCAGTAAATACCCCTACGATAATTTTGCAGACGAAGGTATGGATGCAGATATTACCTTACGCTCTAGTATGGAAGAAGTGAACGAAGCTTTGGTTAAAGGCCTAGACGAACGTCTTACCATTGCAGGCATTGAAGTGTTGGAGTCTCGAATTGGTTATTTAGCATACGCCAATGAAATTGCTAGTGCTATGCTTAAAAGACAACAAGCAACTGCAATTGTAGCGGCACGCCATAAAATTGTGGAAGGTGCCGTTAGCATGGTCGAAATGGCCCTTGAAGAGCTTAGCAAAAAGCAAGTTGTAGACCTGGATGAAGAACGAAAAGCCGCAATGGTAAGTAATTTAATGGTAATTTTATGTGGTGATAAAGATGCTTCCCCCGTTGTTAACGCAGGAACTTTAAATATGTAATATGAGGGTTTTTAAGGAAACACAAAGGTTTAATCAATGGTGGCTTCGCTTGCTCGTCATTGCTGTAATGGGTGTATGCATTGCAGCAACTGTCAACGCTTTTGATAAGATAACGGAAGACCCTACCCAATTTTGGGTCATTCTTATCATTTCAACATTGACGATAGTAATTTTGATTTTCTTGTTGGTTTTCACTAAGCTGGAAACAAAAATAGACGAAAAGGGAATCCATTATAAGTTCTGGCCGTTTAATTTAAGTGAACGTTTATTAAGTTGGCGTGAAATTTCTTCTTGTGAAGTAAGAAAGTATAGCCCAATATCTGAATATGGCGGTTGGGGTTACAGGACTGGATTTACAAAAAACAGTGGTGCCTTAAATGTAAAAGGCAACAAAGGCATACAAATTGAACTGAAAAACGGCAAAAAACTATTATTGGGCACACAGAAAGGAACAGATGTAAATGCTGTTTTAAAAACCTATTCAGGAAAACTGATAAGCTAAAACAAAATTAATATGAAAAAGCTACTTATAATCCTTGCGTTCTTTTACTTCGGAGCTAATTATGCTCAAGAAGACTTTACTTCCAAAGATTTAAAAATCACCCCTTTGGTTGAAGGCACCCTACTAATGCCTGAAACTTCAGAAAAACCACCACTCGTTATTATTATAGCTGGTTCTGGACCTACCGATAGAAATGGCAACCAAAATATGATGAAAAATAATTCGCTTAAATTTTTAGCCGAAGCGTTATACGAAAATGGAATAGCTAGTTTTAGGTATGATAAGCGGATTATAAAAATTATGAAGATGGGCGCCATAGACGAAAAGAAAATTAAATTTGATGATTTTATAGATGATGCTATTACCGTTACCGACCATTTTAAAAAAGACGATCGTTTTGCCAGTATTTACATTATTGGCCACAGTCAGGGTTCATTGGTTGGTGTAATAGCGGCCCAAAATAGAGCAGATGGGTTTATTTCCATAGCTGGTGCTGGACAAGAAATAGACGACGTTATCGTAGACCAATTGGCAAAGCAAGCGCCAGGTTTAGTTGACAATGCCCGGCAATCGTTTGATGACCTTCGAGTGAATGGTACGGCTCAAAATTACAGCCCAGGGCTGGCTTCCATTTTTCGGCCAGACATTCAACCGTTTATTTACAGTTGGATGCAATACAACCCACAAGAAGAACTTTCAAAACTAAATATTCCTATTTTAATAGTAAACGGAGATAAAGACCTACAGGTTCAGGTAAGCGAGGCGGTGGCTTTACACAAAGCAAAGCCCGGAGCTACGTATAAGATAATTCCAAGCATGAACCACGTATTAAAGAAAATAGAAGGTAACGACCTTGAGAACGGCAAGTCGTACAATCAATATAACCTTCCTATTTCTGAAGAATTGATTACCGTTATCACCCAATTTATTGAAGCTAATTAATATGCCCAAAAAGAAAGCCTTTGCCTTGCGCGTTAATGAAGATATGATGAAAGCCGTTGAAAAATGGGCGGCAGATGAATTCCGTAGCACCAATGGTCAAATTGAATGGATGTTACATGAAATGCTTAAAAATGCCAATAGACTCCCTAAGAAGAAAGAGTAACATTTAATTTTCTCTTAAATAATTGTATTTTGCGGTCAAACAATTAGAATCCATGCAAGATAACCTTACTCAAGAAATAGTAGACACCTCTCCCCTTTTTACAAACGACACCATTGTTTTTGGAGTGTTAATGTTAGCCTTAGGGTTTATTTTTTATACCTCATCAAAAGAATCCGGGTTTTGGAATTCTTTTTATAAAATAGTGCCAGCATTATTTATGGCCTACTTTATACCGGCCTTATTAACAACATTTGGTGTTATTGCACCAGAATGGACTACCGTTTCAGAAACTGGAGCAGCTGTAGAAAGTAGCTCTAGCCTTTACTATATGTCTAGCCGTTACTTATTGCCTGCCGCATTAGTGCTAATGACATTGAGCATCGACTTAAAAGCCGTGTTTAATCTAGGTCCTAAAGCATTAATCATGTTCTTTACCGGAACCGTTGGAATTGTAATTGGAGGTCCACTCGCCGTTTTATTAATAGGAACCATCTCTCCCGAAACTGTAGGAGGAGCTGGTGCAGATGCCGTTTGGAGAGGTCTTTCTACTTTAGCAGGAAGCTGGATTGGTGGTGGTGCCAACCAAACTGCTATGCTTGAAATTTATGGGTACAATCAAGAATTGTACGGCGGAATGGTATTCGTGGACATTGTGGTAGCCAACATTTGGATGGCTATAATTTTAATAGGAATTGGTAAATCTGCACGTATTGATAAATGGCTAAAGTCTGATACGTCTGCTATTGAAGCCTTAAAAGCCAAAGTTTCAGATTATGCAAAAACTGTTGACCGAAATCCTACCTTAACAGATTTAATGATACTTGCCGCTATTGCTTTTGGTACGGTTAGTTTTGCTCATTTTGGTGCAGGATACTTAAGTGTATTTTTTGAAGACTTTGTAAATAGTTTCCCTAAGGGAATTACCCGTAATGTATTTACGTTTTTAAGCTCCTCTTTCTTTTGGATGATTTCTATAACTACTCTAATTGGTGTTTTGCTTTCTTTTTCAAAATTAAGAAGCTATGAAGGTGCTGGCGCCAGTAAGTTTGGAAGTGTATTTATTTATATTCTTGTTGCCAGTATTGGTATGAAAATGGATTTAACACTCATCTTCGATAATTTCGGTCTTATATTTATTGGTCTCGTTTGGATGTTGATACATGCTGGGTTATTGATTTTGGTAGCCAAACTAATCAAAGCTCCTTACTTTTTTCTTGCTGTGGGTAGCCAAGCCAATGTGGGAGGAGCAGCATCTGCTCCTATTGTCGCGTCTGCTTTTCACCCTTCTTTAGCAACGGTGGGTGTACTACTAGCTGTTTTTGGCTACGCTATAGGTACGGTTGCTGCTATACTTTGTACTGTTCTAATGCAATTGGCGGCAGTTTCTTAATAATTGGTTTTAATTCTGAAAATATGAAAAATTCTAAAAAAGTTATTGCTATTTCAGGTTTTCTGTTTTCAACAAAATATGCATCTTTGCGATTTTAAAATTTCCAGAAACAATGAGAATACTTGCAATCGCTTTAACCACTTTACTTATAGTTAGTTGTTCCAACTCTAACCCTGAGCTGGAAATGAATCTTTCCGGAAATGTAAAAGGACTTAAAAAAGGAACCTTGTTGTTACAAAAAATTGAGGACTCATTGTTGGTTTCAGTGGATTCTGTGGCTATTGATGGCAATCCTAATTTTACATTTGTTGAAGAAATATCTAGCCCCGAGATGTTTTACCTCTACTTGCGCCTTAAAGATGGTACACTTCGTGAAGACCGTATCCCTTTCTTTGCAGAGCCAGGTGAAATTATAATCAATACAAGCTTAAAAAAGTTTGGGAACGACTACATTGTTCGAGGCTCAAAAAATGAACAAGCGCTTGATGATTACAAAAAATTGATGCAACGTTTTGCAGACAGAGATTTAGATTTAATCAAAGAAGAATTGACAGCTCAAAAAGAAGGAAGCGATTCATTACTGGGGACTATCAAGCAGAAAAAAATGAATGCTCTTTCAAGTAAATATTTAGCAACTGTAAATTTTGCATTGAACAATAAAGATAAAGAGGTAGCTCCTTATTTGTTATTAACAGAAATATACGATGCCAATATAAAATATCTAGATACCGTTTATACCTCACTTACCCCAAAAATAAAAGACTCTAAATACGGATCGCTTTTAGAGTCTTTTATTTCAGAACGAAAAACTATAAAGGATAGTTTATAGTGCGTTAATTTTATCAATTAATTTTCTTCCTTCTGTTTCCAATTCTTGGTTAATTCCTTTAAAATGTTGCTTTTTATTTTCAACATCTTTTTGGTTGACCTTTATAATTAAAGCATCAAAAACAGCGATGGCATCATCGATTATTTTTTCAGATTCTTTAGTTTCTTTTTCCGGGTGAGTAAGTTGCCATATATAGACAGCTTCAATAATATCACCTAAAACATAATTAATGTCTCTTTTTAAGTCGCGTACACTTGCCATTTTATTAAATTTAAATTTGGCGCAAGGTACAAACAATTACGGAATGTACGTTTCTAAAAGTGTTACAGATGTAGATTTTATTTTAATTGAAGAAAAACAAGCAGGAATTAATATTGTCTCCCCTTTTTTAATATGTTCGGAAGCTGTTTTAGTTTCTATCACGGCTTCTCCTTCAGTGCACATGTAAACAACAAAAGAATTTATTTCAGTTAAATCACGATTAAAATCCTGAGCGATGTTTAACTTATTTGTTTCAAAGTATTGAAGTCTTTTTAAAGGGATTATTTCATTATCGCTATCTTGATACTGTACTTTAGCCTCTACTTCTTTGTAAATTATGGCGTCTTTTGCCAGATCTGTATGTAAATCACGCATCTTGCCATTTATATCGGGCCTATCCCAATCGTAAATTCTATAAGTAATGTCTGAGGTTTGTTGTATTTCGGCTAAAAGAACTCCTGCTCCAATAGCATGTACAGTACCCGGGGCGATGAAAAAAGTGTCTCCTTTTTTTACTTTTTCAGAATGAAGGATTTCTATAATGTTACCTTCAGAGAGTTTTTTTAAATAACTCTTTTCATCTATTTCTTTATTAAAACCCAATATAAGGCGAGCGTCTTTTTCTGTATCCACTATATACCACATCTCAGTCTTCCCGAAACTATTGTGTCGTTTTTTTGCCAATAAATCTCCGGGATGCACTTGTACAGATAGGTCTTCTCTAGCATCAATAAATTTAAACAACAAAGGGAATGTATCGCCAAATTGATTGTAAACTTTTCCCCCTACTATTTCGCTTTTAAATTTCGAAATTAAACTAGGTAAGGATTGATCTTTAAATAGCCCATTACCTACTACTGATGTTCCATTTTCCAAATCTGAGATCTCCCAGCTTTCACCTATATATTTATTTTTATTTTTTCCTACTTTCCCTAAAAAACTAGAAAGTTTTGTTCCTCCCCACACTTTTTCTTTAAGTATAGGAACAAATTTTAATGGGTATAACGCAGGGAGTTTATTCATTGATTAACCGGTATATACTACAAAGTTGCGTGGCGTTTCGTATAGTTTTACCGAAATTTCGAATTTAGCATCCAATCGGGTGCGAAGTTTTTTCCATATTACAATAGCTATATTTTCTACTGTTGGGTTTAACTCCTTAAATTCTTCTACTTCTACATTTAGGTTTTTATGGTCAAATCTATCTTCAACTTCTTCTTTAATTATTTTTTTCAGAAAATCTAAATCTATTAAATAGCCTGTTTTGGGATCAATTTCCCCCGTTAAACCCACTTCAAGTTCATAGTTATGACCGTGGTAATTTGGATTACTGCATTTACCAAAGAACGCACGATTTTTTTCATCACTCCATTCTTTTACAAATAGACGGTGCGCTGCATTAAAATGTGCTTTTCTGAAAATTGTTAAACTCATAGCGCTAGGTGTTCTTGGAATTTATCGAAAATAATTTTAAACCACGCTGTATAAATAGCTGGATTGTCCTTCATATCTTTTTCAACAGCCTCCATGGACATCCATTTCCAAGCGGCAACTTCATCTGGATTAATATTAGGCTCGCCGTTATACTTACCTACCAACATGTGGTCATACTCGTGCTCTGTCAATCCATTATCAAAAGGAGCTTTATAAATAAATGAAATGGTTTCTTTTAAATCTGTTGAAAAACCCATTTCTTCCTGTAATCTTCTTTTCCCTGCATCTATGTTGCTTTCTCCGTCTCTTTGGTGACTACAACAAGTATTTGTCCATAACCCAGGAGAATGATATTTATGTAATGCTCGTTGCTGTATCATTAATTCATTTTTATCATTAAAAACGAATACAGAAAAAGCCCTATGCAATAAAGCTTTTTCATGAGCTTCCATTTTGGGCATTAATCCTATTTTTTCATCCTTTTCATTTACAAGGACTACTTTTTCTTCTATCATGCAATTTCAGTTTTTTCAAAAATACGAAATAGCGGGTTGTAAATAAAACCAAAATGAAAAGCGTTCAATAGATATTGAACGCTTTTAGAAATATAATTTGGTTGGTTAATTAATTTTGAATGATGAACATTGACCTTCTGTTTAATTGGTGTTCTTCCTCAGTACAGTCTACATCATTGCTACATTCGTTGATAAGATGTTTTTCACCATATCCCTTTGCACTTAGCCTATCTTTATCAATGCCTCTTTCTACTATCCAATTTAGAGTAGATTGTGCTCTTCTTTCAGAAAGTTTTTCGTTATAGCTATCTCTTCCTCTAGAATCGGTATGTGATTCTATATGTATGACTAATTGTGGGTACAGTTGCATAGCATATAATATTTTAGCCAATTCTATTGAGGCATCTGGACGAATAAAATCTTTATCATAATCAAAATAGATAGGTTGTAACTTCAAGCGACACCCTAAATCGTTTGGCGGACATGGTTCTTCTAGTTTAAGCTGAAGGTTCAAGTCTACAACCCCGCCCTCATCTGGGGTTTCTATGGTTTCTTCTTTAGGAAAGTATCTGTTTTTTGTTCCTCGTAAAATATATTTTGTATCACATTCTGCAGTAAAACTAAACGCAGCATCTTCACCTACGGTTATTTTTTGTATCAATTTATTATCTTCACTCAGAATAGAAACTTCAGAACCTGGCAACAAGTCTTCAGTATCAATATCGGTAACTATACCGTTTATTGTCATGACGCATTTTTCATAGAAATAATAGATTTCATCATCTATACTACCGCGAGCACCATCTACATTTGATGTGTAATATCCTGTCCCCTCAGATTCTTTGGTAATAAATCCAAAGTCGTCCATATTTGTATTAATAGGAGAACCAAAATTTGATATTTGCTGTAAGTTGCCGTCTTTATCAATAGCTGAAACAAAAACATCAAGCCCACCTTGACCACCATGACCGTTACTTGAAAAATACAAGTTATTATTTTCGCTTATAAAGGGAAACGTTTCACGTGCTTTGGTGTTTATTTCTGGTCCCAAATTTATAGGGGTTCCATATACGTATGAGCCATCACTACCTTGTATAACATCAACATACCAAAGGTCTGATCGTCCAAAGGTGCCCTCCATATCAGAAGCAAAATAAAGCCGTTTACCATCATTGCTTAATGTAGGGTGAGCAACACTATAATACGGACTGTTGAAAGGTAGTTCTTTTACACTACCCCAAGAGTTATCGGTATTATTGAATGTAGCCCTATAGAGTTTTAAACGAATTGTTCTTTCTTTATCATACCCCTTTTTTCCATCGTTATAATTGTTTCTGGTAAAATACATGGTCTTACCATCTTTGGTAAAAGCAGGAGAAGATTCGTGATATTCAGTGTTTATATTTCCATTTAATGAAGTTACATTAGACAAACCTCCAACACTGTCTACATCTGCCATAAAAAGGTCTAAATAGGGTAAGTTATTCCAGTTATGAGTCCTAAATTTTTCTCTGTCTTTTGTAGAAGAGGCAAATACAATTTTGTTTTTATAATAAGAAGGTCCGAAATCTGAAAAACGTGAATTGGTTGCCACTTTATTAATGACATATTTAAAAGGGTGTACTCCCAAACTCTTAAGGTATTCAGGATCATTTTCAAAACCTTTCACTTCTCGCTCTACACCTCCCATACTAAGGTAGGTGTTCATCATCTCTTCAGATTTTTCGTAATCCTCAACACTTTTAAGTGATTGCGCTATCCTATAATAATATTCGGTTTCTATTTCTCCAGGGTATTCTGCGACAAGTTTATTATACCAATTTACAGCATTTATATAATCGCTGTTATAATAATATGTATCACCTAACTTTTTATAGATTTCTGCGGAAGCGAACCCATTTTCAACAACTTTAAGATAAATTTCCCTAGCATTTATATAATCATATTTATCAAATTGATTATTTGCTTTGGCTACTTTACTGCTTTGTGAGAAAGATACATTTGCTAGTAAAGTTATAATTCCAAGAATTATAAATCTTTTTGGCGTTGCCATCATAAGTACATTTTAAAAATTAACTATTATTTAAAATGTATTAGTTACTTACTTTTAACACTATTCCTTTTGGTTTTTATTGGGATACTGGAATAGTATACCTTAGTTAGGTTGTAATTTTCAATAACTTAAATTGCAAAGGGGAGACTATTATCTTATACTTTTTTTTAATTCTGAATAATAAACATAGACCTTCTATTTAGTTGATGCTCTTCCTCAGTACACTTTACTCCGTTTGAACATTCATTGACTAAACGGTTTTCACCATACCCTTTCGCACTGAGCCTATCTCGGTCAATGCCCTTTTTAACAAGCCAGTTAAGGGTTGATTGTGCTCTTTTTTCAGATAATGCTTCGTTGTAGCTGTCATTCCCCCTCGAATCTGTGTGCGATTCTATATGTATTATCAGCTCTGGGTACTGCCGAAGGGCAGCTAATATTTTTGCCAATTCTATTTCGGCATCTGGACGAATGTTATATCGGTCAAAATCAAAATAGATAGGCTGTAAGCTAAGACGGCACCCTAAATCATCTGGAGGACAGCCTACTAGCCTTAATGGCAACGGAACTTCCACAGTGCCCGTTTTAGTTGGTGTAGCCACAAGTTTTTCATTAGGGGCATAGCTTTCTTTTGTACCGCGTACAGCATATTTACTATCACAGTCTGCTGTTAAAGTATATCTTGCATCGTCACCTGCCACAACACTTGTGATCTCCTTGTTGTTAGAATCCAAAAGCATTACTGTTGCCCCGGGAAGCAATTCGCCACTTTCTTCATCGGTCACCAAACCAGTGATTGTTATTTCACATTTTTCTTTTAGCAAGTATATTTCATCATCTACACTACCACGGGCCCCATCTCTATTAGAGGTTAAATACCCTCTTCGTTTTGTCTCTTTTATTATAAAACCAAAATCATCTTGACTGCTATTGGCAGGCTCTCCCAAATTTTTTACCCTACCCGGTTTTCCCTCAGTGCTCAATGGGGCTACATAAATATCAAACCCTCCAAGCCCGGCACGCCCGTCACTTGAAAAATAAAGGTTGTTCTCTTCACTGATAAAAGGAAAGGACTCTCTGGCTTCGGTGTTTATTTCTTCGCCAAGATTTACAGGTTCCCCGTACTTATTTTTTCCGAGTATGTCTACGTACCACAAATCTGACATCCCGATGGTCCCGGGCATATCGGAAGAAAAGTACAGTCGTTTGCCATCTTTGCTTAACGTTGGGTGCGCTACTGAATATTTGTCGCTGTTAAAAGGAAGCTCCACCACATCGGTCCAATAAAACTCTCCACTCTTGGTTGCTTTGTATAGCTTTAAGCGAATAGTTTTTTTTCGGTCTTTCCCCGCTTTGCCATCCAAATAATTGTTCCTGGTAAAATACATGGTCTTCCCGTCCTTACTAAAAACAGGAGTAGACTCGTGGTATTTTGTGTTTATATCACCTGGAAGGGCCTGCGCATTGGACAACCCCCCGTCCTTGTCAACATCTGCCACATAAAGGTCTAAAAAAGGCTGGGCATTCCATTCTGAAACTTTCCCTCCTTCTGAACTAGCTCTTGCGGTAGCATATACTATGTTGCCCCCATAATATGAAGGGCCAAAGTCAGATACATTACTGTTTGTGGAAACTTTCTCTAAAACAAATTCTCGTGATTCTTTTGCTATGCTATTTAAATAGTTTGGGGCACTCTCAAAATTTCGTACTATAAGCCCATTGCCCCCGTGAGCGGCAAATTGAATCATCAATTCATCGGACTCTTTGTAGTTTCCTAAACTTTTTAAGGATTGGGCAGCACGGTAATAATATTCTGCTTCCGTTTCATTAGGGTATTCGTTCACCAACCTTGAGTACCATTTTGCTGCATTGTCATAATCACTGTTCCAATAGTATGTGTCACCAAGTTTTTTAAATATTTCAGCAGATTGATACCCGTCTTTTACGACCTTTAAGTATATCTCCCTGGCATCTATATAAGCAAACTTGTCAAAGTCTTCATTTGCTTTCTTTATATCCTTTCGTTGTGAAAAAGAAACACCAACAGTAAATAGGAAAATGAGTAAAAGTGATGTATTAAGTATAGGTTTCATAGCGAATAGTTTTATTAAAAGAATCTTGGGGTCAACACACGTTCTGGTTTATTAAAGAGGTCAAAGCGCAAGAACACTTCATAGGATCCATCACTAAACTCTTCGATATCGGTGGTTTGGTAATCATATCCAAAACCAATGAATATCTGGTCACTTACTTGAAACCCTGCCATGGCACTCAATGCTGCACTCCATCGGTATGAGGCCCCTAAAGTTAGTTTGTCATATATTAAAAAGTTGGCCGATGCATCCCATTGTAGCGGTGAACCACTTACGGCTTTAACAAGTGTTGCTGGCTTAAATTTTAAGTTTTCATTGATATCAAACACATAACCTGCTATTAAAAAGTAGTGCAGACGTTCTGCCGGCGCAACATCATTGTCAAAGTTGAAATCCTCTAGTGTAGATTCATCAAAATGTTTTGTTGTTAGAAAGTTAGGGACAGACAGCCCTGCATAAAAGCGGTCTGTATTGTAATACACCCCAGCTCCAATTTGTGGTTGTAGCTTATTGTCAATGTTATCTTCAAATATATCCCCTTGATCAAATATGTTTAACCTATTAAAGTTAACATCCAAAAGATCTAAACCGGCTTTAAGCCCAAAAGAAAGCTCTGCTGCATCTGAAGTATTGATAGTATACGAATAATCAATGTTTACATTCGATTCTACCGCAGGTCCTATTTCATCACGGACTATAGATAGACCTAAGCCCATATTGTCCAATACGCCAATAGGCGAGTTAACCGTAAAAGTACCTGTTTTAGGAGCTCCTTCTAAACCTACCCATTGTGATCTGAGCAATAGACCAAAGCTTAATGCATCTCGCGAGCCTGCATAAGCAGGATTCACAATCTGTGTATTGTACATATACTGTGTGTACTGCGGATCTTGCTGGGCATTGCTTGAAAAACTCCCAAGTAAAATCAAAACTATAATGGCTAAATAACTGTGTTTCATCGTTACATATTTTTATACCCCCGGAGCATTACCTCCGGGAGGTTTTTGACTTTCTATCTGTTTATATATAAGTATCCTGAATAACTAGCTTTGCCAGGGTTGTCTGACGGGAAGCTAAGTATATAGAAATACGTTCCTGTTGGCAATTCTTCATTGGCACGTATGGTCGCCCTTGCATTGGATTCTCCTTCAAATACATTTTCCATACCATTGGAGCCTCCATATCCATCGGTCTCCCATACTAATACCCCCCATCTGTTGTATATCTTCACATTATTCTGTGAATAATCTTGGATACCAGCTATTACAAAGTAATCGTTCAGGTTATCTCCGTTAGGTGTTATACCGTTGAATATCTCGAAATCTCCTTCAGGATCAACATTAGGCAATACAGTAACGGTAGGATCATCTGGCTCTCCATCTCCATTGTTATCAACGTCATCATCATTGTTTGGATCATCAGATTCATCGGTCACAATTGTACCCTTATCGTCTTCTCCTGTTACAATAGCTTGGTTGATAACTTCACCAGCTTCTATATCTGCATCGTTAATAGCATAAGTAGCAGTGAATGTTGTATCATCAGTTACTCCTGGATCAAGAGAGGCAATTGGCCCTCCTTGAATATCTATACCTGGTAAAGGATCGTCTATTGTAATGTTATAAAGGGTCACAGTTCCAGTATTTGTCACACTGAAGGTATAACTTACAGTTTCTCCTTCTTGCGGAATACCATCA
The DNA here is from genome assembly GCA_002364245.1 of Flavobacteriaceae bacterium UBA3179. Classification (GTDB taxonomy): domain Bacteria; phylum Bacteroidota; class Bacteroidia; order Flavobacteriales; family Flavobacteriaceae; genus Marixanthomonas. The sequence goes on along the minus strand of DEXR01000014.1, from coordinate 2,924 downwards.
CCATTTTCATCATTGAAGACACCTGATTTTTCTAAGGACATAGATGATACTTGACACAATACCGTAATTGTTGGGTCATCATCATTAATGGTTGCTCCAGAATCATCTCTTACAATACCTCCATCTGGTGTAGTACCTTCGGCCGTAGCCTGGTTTACTACTTGTCCTGCATCAATATCAGCTTGGGTCACAGTATATATTGCGGTAAACGTTGAGCTATCAGTATCACCTGAAACTAAGTTTATTGGTCCGCCACTTACTGTTACCAATGGATCGGTTACTGTTACATTGGTTAAATCAACAATACCAGTGTTAGTTACAATAAAGTCATATACTATTGTTTCACCTACTTGAGTACATCCATCTCCATTTTCATCGGAAAGGGTTCCAATTTTTACCAAGGCTATTGATCCATTTTGACATAATGTAGTTACAGTTGGATCATCATCATTAATGGTAGCTCCAGAATCATCATTTACTATACTTCCATCTGGTGCAGTACCTTCAGCCAATGCTTGGTTTACAACTTGGCCAGCGTTGATATCGGCTTGTGTAATGGCATAATCTCCAGTATATGTCCAAGTTTCATTTAAATCCAGTTCACTATCGCCGTCCGTATCTCCGGTTGGACCGTTGATTGTTGCAATCAATGGGTCGGTTACAGTTATTGTGCTTAAACTAACATTACCTTGGTTAGTCACTGTAAAGGTATAACTGATCGTCTCCCCTACATTACTACAACCATCTTGATCTTCATCATTAAAGACTCCAGTTTTTACTATGGCTATATCTGCACTTTGACACAATACTGTTACTGTCGGATCATCATCGCTTATCGTAGCGCCTGAGTCATCAGTCACTATTGTTCCATCAGGGGCAGATCCTTCTGCAGTAGCTTGGTTCACAACTTGTCCAGCATCTATATCACCTTGGGTGATGGCGTAGTCTCCGGTATATTCCCATTCTTCGGTCACATCCAGCTCACCATCGCCATCGGTGTCGCCCGTTGGCCCGTTGATCGTTGCGATCAATGGGTCAGTAACCGTTACGTTAGCCAAGCTTGTGTTCCCTTGGTTGGTCACACTGAAGGTGTAACTGATTGTCTCCCCTACATTGCTACAGCCATCGCCGTCCTCGTCATTAAAAACACCTGTTTTTACTATTGCTATATCAGCATTTTGACATAACACCGTTATAGTTGGGTCATCATCGCTTATTGTTGCTCCTGATTCATCAGTTACTGTATCACCTGATGGTGCTTCACCTTTGGCAGTTGCTTGGTTCACTACTTCACCGGCATCGATATCGGATTGGGTGATGGCGTAGTCTCCAGTATAAGTCCATTCTTCTGTTACATCCAGCTCACCATCGCCATCTGTGTCGCCACTATCGGGACCTGCAATGGTTCCTCCCAACAATAGATCGCTTACTGCTACAAATGACAGGCTTACGTTTCCTTCGTTGGTCACACTGAATGTATAACTGATCGTCTCCCCTACATTGCTACAGCCATCGCCGTCCTCGTCATTAAAAATACCTGTTTTTACTATTGCTATAGCTGGATCTTGACACAACTCCGTTATTGTTGGGTCATTGTCGGTGATCGTTAAACCAGATTCATCAGTCACCACCGTTCCATCTGGAGCTGTTCCTTCTGTTGTTGCTTGGTTAATTACTTCACCTTTATCGATGTCTTCCTGCGTGATTACATACACTCCTGTGTACTCCCACTCTTCGGTTACGTCAAGCTCACCATCGCCGTCCGTGTCACCCGTTGGCCCGTTGATCGTTGCGATCAATGGGTCGGTCACCGTTACGTTGGCTAAGCTTACGTTTCCTTCGTTGGTCACAGTAAAAGTATAGTTGATTTCTTCGCCTGGTTGTGAACAGTCACCTCCGTCGTCATAGCTGCTTGTCTTAACAATCGCTATCGCTGGGGTCTGGCATAGTTCAGTCTCCGTTGGATCGTCGGTGTCTACCGAACTTCCTGAGTCATCTGTTACTACGGTCCCGTCTGGGGCTGTCCCTTCTGCAGTTGCAGTGTTGGTAACGCTTCCAGCATCGATATCTTCTTGCGTGATTACATACACTCCTGTGTACTCCCACTCCTCTGTTACATCTAACTCACCATCGCCGTCCGTGTCACCCGTTGGGCCGTTGATCGTTGCGATTAATGGATCGGTCACCGTTACGTTGGTTAGGCTTACGTTTCCTTCGTTGGTCACCGTAAAGGTGTAGTTGATCTCTTCACCTGGTTGTGAACAGTCGCCGCCGTCGTCATAGCTGCTTGTCTTAACAATCGCTATCGCCGGGGTCTGGCATAGTTCAGTCTCGGTTGGATCGTCATTATCTACGGTGCTTCCTGAGTCATCTGTTACTACAGTGCCGTCCGGGGCTGTCCCTTCTGCGGTTGCAGTGTTGGTAACGCTTCCAGTATCGATATCTTCTTGCGTGATTA
>DEXR01000014.1:0-316 GCA_002364245.1 Flavobacteriaceae bacterium UBA3179 | reverse complement strand
CTGCTTGTCTTAACAATCGCTATGGCTGGGGTCTGGCATAGTTCAGTCTCCGTTGGATCGTCATTATCTACGGTGCTTCCTGAGTCATCTGTTACTACGGTCCCGTCTGGGGCTGTCCCTTCTGCAGTTGCAGTGTTGCTAACGCTTCCAGTATCGATGTCTTCCTGCGTGATCACATATGTTCCTGTGTACTCCCACTCTTCGGTTACGTCAAGCTCACCATCGCCATCAGTGTCACCCGTTGGCCCGTTGATCGTTGCGATCAATGGGTCGGTCACCGTTACGTTGGCTAGGCTTACGTTTCCTTCGTTGGTCA
>DEXR01000049.1:7011-47533 GCA_002364245.1 Flavobacteriaceae bacterium UBA3179 | reverse complement strand
ACAAAGGAATTAAGATCGGCCACTTGGTTACGAACGTCTTCAAAAGCTACTTTCATAGCTCGTTGAAATACTCGTGTAGCATATAAAATCAATGGTAAAATTGCAAAAACAATCAAAGCAAGCTGCCAACTTTTATACAACATAAACCCAGCAATGACAAACATCTTAAGCAAATCGCTTAAAATCATAAACAACCCTTGACTAAAAATACTCGAAATGGTTTCGATATCGTTTACCGTACGGGTAGTTAACCGTCCTACGGCACTTTTATCAAAATATTTCATCCGGAAACTCATCATCAAGTTGAAAAGTTTTACACGCATGTCACGAACCACACTTTGTCCCAGCCAGTTGGCGTAAAATATAAAAGCGAACTGAAACAGCACTTCTAACACTAAAACCACAACCATCATGATAATATAGTACTGTAAACCACTACTATCTTTAGGCACAATGGAATTGTCTATCGCCAATTGTATTAACTCTGGCCGGAGTATCGCTAAACCAGCCATAATTATGGCCGCAAGTGCTACAAAGTAAAATACCAAGCGATATGCATTGGTAAATTTCAATAAGCGTTTAAAAAGCTTAAAATCGAATGCTTTTCCTGAGTTTGCCATTAATTTAGTATTGTTTTTTGGTACTGTACTTTAGTTAAATACAGCCCATGTGCAGGAGCCGAAGCACCTGCTTTACTCCTATCTTTACTTTTTAGTATTCCGTGAAATGCCTCTAAAGATGTTTTTTTATAACCTACATCTAAAAGTGTGCCTACAATGGCTCGAACCATATTCCGTAAAAAGCGATCTGCCGAAATAGTAAAGACCAACCCTTCGTTTACCTCTTCCCAAAAGGCTTTTTTTATATTACAATGATACGTTTTTACATCGGTTTTGCTTCTTGAAAAGCATTGAAAATCCTTATAGTCTAATAATACCTTTGCGGCTTTATTCATTAGCCCTATATCGGGCTTATTATGTATTTGATACGTTAATCCTTCGGAAAAAGGATCCTTTTTTAAAGAAATTACATATTCATATTCCCTTTGTATTGCATCAAAACGGGCGTGAGCATCATTTTTAACCTTTATTATATTTACTACAGCTATATCCTTAGGAAGAAATGAATTTAACCTGAACAACAGTTCTGAAATATTTGTTATTTCATCACAGTCAAAATGAGCGAACAATTGTTTTGCGTGCACTCCTGCATCGGTGCGTCCAGCTCCAGTAACTTTTATTTTGGTTTTGAACAAAGTGGAAAGCTTATCCTCCAAAACCCTTTGAACGGTTATGGCGTCCGGTTGTATTTGCCATCCATAATAATTTGTACCGTTGTAAGCTATTTCGATAAAATATCGCAAAGAATCATTTATTTTTGAAAAATACAAAAGTACAAAATACTACCTCAGAAAGGTAACGGCTTCCGGATAGTTTAACAATCATAAAATAAATTGGTTTGAAAAAAATCTTGCTTCTTAGTGATACACACAGTTATATTGATAATGATATATTGAAATATACTAAACAAGCCGATGAAGTATGGCACGCCGGTGATATAGGAAACTTAACGGTAACCGATACACTTCAAAAACTAAAACCGCTACGGGCAGTATATGGAAATATAGATAATGATGAAGCGCGAAGAGAATTTCCGCTACATAATAGGTTTATTTGTGAAGGTGTGGATGTGTGGATTACACATATTGGCGGTTATCCCGGTAGGTATGATAAACGCGTAAGATACGACATTTATCAAAACCCCCCTAAGTTATTTATTTGTGGACATTCACATATATTAAAAGTTATGCCCGATAAAAAAACAGGCTTATTACATATGAATCCCGGAGCAATAGGAAAACATGGTTTTCATACCGTACGCACTATGCTTAGATTTGAAATTGACAAGGGGAACATTCAAAACTTGGAAGTTATCGAACTTAAACGGTGAATTAAAAACCTCTGCTTCTCTCAACACTCACAACTTATAATAAAAAACCCCCAAAGGTGGCATCCTTTGGGGGTTCGCACTAAAATATACTAAGATGTAACGGTTTATCGTAAACGATCCACAGATTTTACAAGGTCTTCATCCCTTTTAATGGCCTTATTGGCCAACACTAAAAAAACGATAGAAATGATGGGAAGCAAGACCCCAATACCCTTCTCTGAAATCAATATTTCTCCGGATATGGTTAGCGACCTGTAAACGAAAACTCCCAGTAATACAAAGTTTAATATGATATTTAAACGGTTAAGAACAAACTGCCGTTGCCGTTTTTTAAAACTTAAAATTGAAATAATAGTTAATGCAATTGAACCAAAAATTAAACCGAAAACCAAAGGTTCGCCATGGTCAATTACTATAACGCCAGCTTCATTTTGCACAATAGGAAACCATATATACAAGGCTCCCATAATAAGTGCTGAAATAATTAAATAGATTGTCTGTATGCGCTGTAACATATATTTTTTCCTGTTATTGGCAAAAATAGGATTTCTTTTTAAAAAAATTACAAGCAAAATTTAAAATATTATTGTATCATTGCAGTATCTATTCGTAACCACTTCAATAACGGTTACTTAGTCTTCAAAAAAAATATTCGATAATAGCACCTTCTCAAAGGTCCCTAATTATTATAATTAAACACACAAAATTTTTAAATGTTTGAAATTTCAGAATTAAAAGCAAAAAAGCTACCTGAACTTCAGGAATTAGCAAAAAAACTGAACGTTCCTAAATACCGTAGCTTCAAAAAGTTAGATTTGGTATATCAAATTCTAGACTACCAAGCGGCAAATCCTAGTGCGGTTAAAGAGATTGCAAAAGAAAAGCCTGCTGACAAGAACCCTTCTTCTAAAAAAGAAGACTCCAAAAGCGATAGTGGTAAATCTTCACAACAACAAAACAAAGCACATCAGCGTTCAAAACGTACTGACAATAACGATAATCGTAACCAGAAAAAAAGCCAGAATCAAAAAAACGATTCGAAAAATTCTTCTGATTCTGATAAACGGAACAAAAACACGAATGACAATAAGAAGAATAACAGTAATTCTTCAGATAACAGAAAAAAGCATTCAAAGCCTAAAAAGGACAATGGCAATAAAAGCCACCAAAAAGATAACCGAAACAACGGTAATAAAGACAACCGAAACCGTTATAAAGAGCCAGATTATGAGTTTGATGGCATAATTGAAAGTGAAGGTGTTCTGGACATTATGCAGGACGGATATGGATTTTTACGATCTAGTGACTATAATTACCTATCGTCTCCAGATGATATTTATGTATCACAATCACAAATACGTTTATTCGGCTTAAAGACAGGAGATACTGTTTTTGGTGAAGTACGCCCTCCAAAAGAAGGAGAAAAATACTTCCCACTAATTAAAATATCAAAAATTAACGGGTTGAACCCTCACGTGGTTCGTGACCGTGTTGCTTTTGAACATTTAACACCATTATTCCCGCAAGAGAAATTTAATATAGCAGATAGACAAAGTACTATCTCCACTCGTATTATCGATATGTTTGCCCCTATTGGAAAAGGACAGCGTGGTATGATTGTATCGCAGCCTAAAACTGGTAAAACAATGCTTTTAAAAGACATTGCCAACGCCATTGCTGCAAATCATCCGGAAGTATATCAAATTATCCTTCTTATAGACGAACGTCCGGAAGAAGTTACCGATATGCAACGTAACGTACAAGGTGAAGTAGTTGCTTCAACTTTTGATAAAGAAGCTACAGAACACGTGCGTGTCGCTAATATTGTAATTGATAAAGCAAAGCGATTGGTAGAATGTGGTCACGATGTAGTTATCCTATTAGATTCTATTACTAGATTGGCACGCGCTTACAATACCGTACAACCTGCCAGTGGTAAAATATTAAGTGGTGGTGTAGATGCCAATGCATTACATAAACCAAAGCGTTTCTTTGGTGCTGCCCGTAATATTGAAAATGGTGGTTCACTAAGTATTATTGCAACAGCGCTTACAGAAACCGGGTCTAAAATGGACGAGGTTATTTTCGAAGAATTTAAAGGTACCGGTAATATGGAACTTCAATTGGATAGAAAAATATCCAATCGAAGAATCTTCCCAGCAATCGATCTTACTTCCTCAAGTACACGTAGAGATGATTTACTGCTTGATGAGAATGTAATACAACGTATGTGGGTATTACGTAAATATCTAGCAGATATGAACCCTATAGAAGCTATGGAGTTTATAAATGATAAAGTAAAACAAACCCGAAACAACGAAGAGTTTTTAGTATCGATGAATGGCTAATTAGTAGTCAACAATTTTATAAGAAACCGGATATACACTAACTGTATGTCCGGTTTTTTTTTGAGAACTCAATATCTAATAAAAGACAATTATACCGATCTTTCAATATTCTCCATATCGTCTTATATTTCATTATTCTGGAGCAGCTAATAAACTCTAAAAAAGATAGTGCTTTCCACAGATTTATAATAAAAAGTATCATTCATACTGATTTGCCCAATTAAAGCAAAAAAACACACTCAAGTGTTTACAGTAAACCCCTCCTCTATTTTACATTTAATACACAAACTTTCTATAGGCGATGATATATAAAAGTAAAACTAATTGTTTAAAAAGATTGTAGAATAAAAAAAGCCCCGCAAGTGCGGGGCCCTATAATCTATTAAAGAACGTTTACTTAGTTCTTAACGATTTTTTGAGTCAATGTACCGTTGTTAGTTTCTACTGAAAGAATGTAAACTCCGTTAGAAAGACTTGAAATGTTGATCTGTCCGTTAGAAAAGTTAACGTTAGAACGTTTTCCTAAAACATCATACATTGCAACAGCGTTCACTTCAATGTTTGAAGGCACGTTGATGTTCAATATATCAGATGCTGGGTTAGGATATACAGAAACAACTTCTGCAAGGTTGTTACCTACGCTAAGTGCTTCGTCTGTTAAAATCCAAGCAAAAGATGGGAAAGACTCACCAATTAAACCAGAAATGTTAGTCCAGTCTGTCGCTCCAGCGCCAAATAAATCGTCTGGATCGATTAAAACTGGTTCGTTAGCGATAGTAGTTAAAGAACCAGCCCAGTTCCAACGTCCGGCATCAGCTGGAGGTGAATCTACAGATGGAGCTACAGCTACCCAATAGTTACCTGGCTGTAATACAACCTGAGAACCGTTAGCGTCTGTAATATCAACTGTAAAGTTGTTAAAACCAGTAGCAGCATCAAAGTTCAATGTATAGTCTTGAGTATCGTCTATTTCAACAACACCAGTACCAGCAATTGTTGGGTTACCAAAAGGCACACCACCATTGTCCTCATAAACGTACACGTTAAAACCTGTCATCAATGGAGTTAAATCACCAAAACTAGAGCTAAACCCAATAACTGTTAAGTCACCAAGAGCTACTTCGTTAGCGATTTCAAAATAATCAGCACAATAAACAGCAGTACCGTCGTTACCTTCTGTACTGATCAAACCAGTAGTATTGTCATCCGGTCGATTTACAAGTTCATTCTGTGCAAATGACACTGTTGTTGCCAACACTGCCAAAAGAAGTGTAATTTTTTTCATAATAAAAAGTTTAAAGTTTAATATTCTACCAACAAATATAGCAAAGTGATTCAATATAAAAAGCTTTTTTTTAAAAATAATATGTTAAAAAAGAAAAAGAAAAAATGCGCTACATGTTATATTTGCTGAAAAGAACATTAAATAAAATGAAAGGAATCATACCTGTCTATTTCTGTATCATCGCACTTTTTTCTTGTACCTCAAATAATGATAAAGAAGTCACTATAAAACCGACCGCTTTTGAAACATCAAAAGGGACAAAAACCAGTACCTATAACCAAGTAATGGATCTTTATGAAGCACTGGCGGAAAATTATACCTCCATTGCTTTATACACCATGCAAAAAACAGATGCAGGTGAGCCATTATCTTTGGTGACATTTAACCCCAACCGTAGTTTTGAATCTGAGTTTTCAAACCGGGAAGATAAACTAGTCCTACTTATCAATAACGGCATCCATCCTGGAGAAAGTGATGGTATAGATGCCACCATGCTATTGATGCGTGATTTGGCCGAAGGAAAAATCAAGGCTCCTAAAAATGTAATTGTTGCAGCAATCCCTGTTTACAATATTGGAGGTGCTTTAAACCGAAATAGCACAAGCCGTACCAATCAAAATGGACCAAAAGAGTATGGGTTTCGAGGGAACGCACGTAATTATGACCTTAACCGTGACTTTATAAAGGCAGATACTAAAAACGCAAGAGCATTTGCAAATTTGTTTCGCACAGTAAAACCTGATGTCTTTATCGATAACCATGTAAGTAATGGCGCTGATTATCAATATACCCTTACACACCTTTTTACACAACACAACAAGCTAGGTGGAGAATTGGGAAAATATGTTCAGAGCTCATTAATGCCACAACTAGAAAATTCCCTTCAACAAAAAAAATGGGATATTACTCCGTATGTAAACGTCTTTAACAGAACTCCTGAAAGTGGCTTTTCTCAATTTAAAGACTCTCCGCGCTACTCTACTGGCTACACGACGTTGTTCAACACCTTAGGAATGATGGTAGAAACACATATGCTGAAACCCTACAAAGATCGAGTTGAAGGCACCTACGAACTTATGAAGAGCATGATTAACATTGCCGATAAAGACGCAGAACTTATACACCAACTCCGAAACTCTAACCGTTTAACTTATAAAGCAGGCGTCACCTACCCTGTACAATGGCAAATTGATAGCAGTCAGTCATCTACTATACAATTTAAAGGTTATGAAGGCGAAATGATTGACAGTAAAATTACCGGTGCCAAACGACTAAAATATAATCGAGACAAACCCTTCACTAAAGAAATAACCTATTACGATTATTTTAAGCCGAAAAAATCCGTCACAATCCCTCAATCCTATATCATCCCTCAAGGATATTGGAATGTAATCGATTTATTAAAACAGAATAAAATTAAACTTGAAAAAGTACAGAAAGATACGGTTATGACTGCGGAAGTATATAAGATTGTAAACTTTAAAACCGTAAAAAGCCCTTACGAAGGCCATTATTTACATTATAACACCGAAGTTTCAACTAAAACAGAGGATGTTAAGGTTAAGAAAGGTGATTATATAGCAAAAACCGACCAAGAAGGCGTTCGGTATTTGGTTGAAACATTAGAGCCTATAGCAACAGATTCTTTTTTCAATTGGAACTTTTTCGATACTATCCTTCAACAAAAGGAAGGTTTTTCACCCTATGTGTGGGAAGACAAAGCTGAAGCTTTTTTAAACAACAATCCAGAAATAAAGAAAGCGTTTGAAGAGAAAAAGGAAAATGACCCTGACTTTGCTAAAAACTGGTACGCGCAGTTAGACTGGATACACAAACAATCCCCCAATTATGAAAAGTCACACCTTCGCTACCCGATCATTAGGGTGGGTGGTTAAGTATTCCTTCGGAAAAAGAAGTTTAATGTTTTCATAACTTTTGGTAAGTGCTTTTTGGGATTTTTCAAAGTTTTTCCACTTCACTTTTTTAATTCCTTCCTTTTTTTCAGGAGTTAAAGGTCCTTCATAATTACTGTGCATTTTATACCAATAAGTGACTTTTAATTTAAATTTTCCGTTCCTTTTAAAAACGTGGTAGGTTTTCGTTAAAAACTCACGGATTTCAAGTTCCTTTATACCTGTTTCTTCTTGAACTTCACGTATGGCAGCTTCTTCATGGGTTTCCTTTTTCTCAATTTTACCTTTTGGCAGGTCCCACTTTTTATTTCGGTAGATAAAGAGAATTTCTTTTTTATCGTTAAAAACCATTCCGCCAGCAGCTTCGACTACTGGTAGTTTTTTCCGAAGAAATTTTTCTAATTTCTCTGGATTTTTATGGTATAGGTTCACATACAGCAGCTCACCTTTATTTATTTTTTTAATAAGTTTTTTAAACCGGGCCAGTTTAAGGGGAATGGCTTTATATTGTTTACCTATATTTTCTTCGGTTGAGAGAATTATAGGAATATCTTTAACAAAAACTTTATACATTTGCAGTATGATTTTAAACAAAGAAACCGCGCAAAAAACGGCCGAATTATTATTGCAAATTAATGCAATAAAATTACAACCACAAAAACCTTTTACGTGGGCATCTGGCTGGAATTCTCCAATATATTGTGATAACAGGATTACTTTATCGTATCCCGCCATAAGAAATTACCTTCGGGAAAATTTAGCCAAACAAGTAGAAATCCTCTACGGAAAGCCAGACGTTATCGCTGGAGTAGCTACTGGTGCTATTGGCATTGGCGCCTTAGTAGCCGATATTTTAGGCCTCCCGTTTTGTTACGTTAGGCCTGAAGCTAAAAAACACGGCAGACAAAATAAAATAGAAGGGTTTGTAGAAGCCAATCAAAATGTGGTTATCATTGAAGACCTTATCAGCACCGGCAACAGTAGCTTATTGGCTGCAAAAGCATTGGAAGAGGCAAACTTAAACGTAAAAGGAATGTTGGCTATATTCACGTATGGTTTTAATATTTCTGAAGAAAATTTCAAAAAAGCAAGTATCGAACTGCATACCTTGAGCGATTACGATCATTTGTTGCAACAAGCTGAAAAATCCAGTTATATTTCTGCTGAAGAAAAAGAATTATTATCAAATTGGCGTACCGACCCTGCCAATTGGAACCCACAATTAAAAAAAACAGGTAAATAGAACCTACTAAAATATATAGATGAACCTAACAAGTAAAAAAGTAACCGTAAATAAATCAGGCGAAGAGCTTTGTCTTTTTTTAAGTGATGTTAAAAATTTTGAGCAGTTAATGCCTGAAAACATCAGCAAGTTTGAAGTAATAAGAGAGAACGCCTTTGTTTTTGCCCTTAAAGGCATGCCAGAAATAGCTTTGGAAGTAAAAAAAGTAAACCCGCCAAACAAAGTAGTTTTAGGTGCTATAAGTGATAAGCTTCCCTTTACACTCACTGCAAATGTTGAACCTGTTGACAAAACAACTTCGCAAGCCGAACTATTATTTGAAGGTGATTTTAACAGCATGATGGCGATGATGATAAAGAGCCCTATTTCAAAATTTCTGGAAACGCTTACCACAAATATGGAAAAGCTTTAATACAGTAATTTAATTTCTTTTAACTGAAACTGCTCTACTTCTTCCTGTTCATTTTTAATTAGTAGAGCACCCGTATCCATAACTCCTTTTATAACACCATTAAATCGTATTCCCGAAGGACGTTCAAAAACTGAAACCGCATCTTTTCTGAAAAGTGAAGCTTCGTACTCTTTTTTTACTTTTGGAAAATCGGTTGATTCAATATTTTTAAATCTAATAAGCAAAGCGTCGACCACCAGATTAAATACTTCATCCATATTAAGCTTTTTACCACTTGCTAATCGCATTGAAGTTGCTTGTGGCAGTGCATTAAGCTCAGTTTCATTCACATTAAGCCCCACACCTGCTATACAAGAGGTTATCATTGTTTTCTGCAAGGTATTTTCGATTAAAACACCGCAAAGTTTCTTAGAACGTGACAAGATGTCGTTAGGCCACTTTATGGCAATATTTGGAATTTGCAATTCTTTTAATGCATCTTTTAAGGCCAAAGAGGTTAGCATCACTAATAAAAATTGATGTTCTGCAGGCAACTTATCAATACGCTTAAACATACTAAATGTAAGGCTTTCCCCTACTTTTGACAACCATATTGCTTCTCGTTGTCCCCTTCCGGAAAGCTGTTCTTTTGCCAACACGACCACTTCATCTTCCAATATAACTTCCTTACTTAAGTTCTTAAGGTAAGTATTCGTGGAGTCAATGGCATTAAGTTTGATTATCTTCACATGTAATAATTTACTACTATATCCTTTTTTTAGGGTATCAAGAAACAAAAAAGTAATAACTTTGCGAAAATTAAATTAGGTTAATGTCGAAGAAAGAACAAGAAACAGATCAACTTATTACGCATATTTTAAAAGGGATTGAAGATGTTAAAGGTCAAGATATTGAAATATTGGACCTTAGGGATATAGAAAACACCGTTTGCGATTATTTTATCATCTGCAACGGTACCTCAAACACACAAGTTAACGCTATTGTTAACTCCATTCAAAAAACCGTTAGTAAATCTTTAAAAGAAAAGCCTTGGCATATTGAAGGTAGCAACAATGCCGAGTGGATACTAATGGATTTTGTGCACGTAGTGGTTCATGTATTCCAAAAACATATTCGTGAATTTTACGATATTGAAGGATTGTGGGGAGATGCCAAATCTGTAAAAATTGAAACAACTTACTAAAGAAATTAAGCCATATGGCAAAAGAAGATAAAAATAATAAGTCTGAAAAGAAAAAGCCAAAATTCAATAATTATTGGATTTATGCTGCCATATTCCTATTGTTTATGGGCATCCAATTTTTTGGTGGTAATTGGTCACAACCAGAAAAAACAACTAAATCACAATTTGAACAGTTTTTAAGGGACGGTGATGTCGCAAAGGTTAAAATTGTAAATCATAAAGTTGCAAAAGTTTTCCTTACACAAGAGGCAAAAAACAAACAAGTACATTCAAAAACTACTGGCACAGGCATATTGGCACCAACTGCTGACGACCCAAATTATCAGTTTGAGTTTGGTGACGAACAAAATTTTGAAAATGACATTAACGAGATAAAAAAAGAGAACAATCTTGATACTCAATTAGTGTGGGATACCGAAGAAAATATGTGGGGCGACCTATTAATAACCCTTCTTCCTTTTGTAATCATAATTGGTATCTGGATTTTCATTATGAGACGAATGTCATCTGGTGCTGGCGGTGGTGCTGGAGGTCAAATTTTTAATATTGGTAAATCAAAAGCTAAACTCTTTGACGAGAAAACCGATGTTAAAACCAGTTTTAAGGATGTTGCTGGACTTGAAGGAGCTAAAGAAGAAGTACAGGAAGTTGTTGATTTTCTAAAAAACCCTGAAAAATATACCGCATTAGGTGGTAAAATACCAAAAGGTGCTTTATTGGTAGGCCCTCCAGGTACTGGTAAAACACTATTAGCAAAAGCCGTTGCTGGAGAGGCGAAAGTTCCTTTTTTCTCGCTTTCCGGTTCAGATTTTGTCGAAATGTTTGTAGGGGTTGGTGCATCACGTGTTCGCGATCTTTTTAAACAAGCAAAAGAAAAATCACCATCCATCATTTTTATTGATGAGATTGATGCCATAGGTCGTGCCCGAGGCAAAAGTAATTTTGGAGGCTCAAACGATGAACGTGAGAATACCCTTAACCAATTGCTGACCGAAATGGATGGTTTTGGCACTAACACAAACGTAATTGTTGTTGCAGCCACTAACCGTGCCGATGTATTGGATAAAGCCTTAATGCGTGCTGGACGTTTCGATAGACAGATATATGTTGACCTTCCCGATGTACGCGAACGTAAAGAGATATTTGAAGTTCACCTTCGCCCATTAAAAATAGACGATTCATTAAACACAGATTTTCTTGCTAAACAAACCCCAGGATTTTCTGGTGCTGATATAGCAAATGTTTGTAATGAAGCTGCTTTAATTGCCGCTCGAAAAGAAAATAAATCTGTTGGAAAACAGGATTTTTTAGATGCAGTTGACCGTATTGTTGGCGGACTGGAAAAGAAAAACAAAATCATTACTCCAGACGAGAAAAAGGCAATAGCTTTTCACGAAGCTGGTCATGCAACAATTAGCTGGATGCTAGAACATGCTGCGCCACTTGTTAAAGTCACGATAGTACCTCGTGGACAATCGTTGGGTGCGGCTTGGTATCTACCTGAAGAACGCTTAATTGTTCGTCCTGAACAAATGCTGGACGAAATGTGCGCAGCTCTCGGTGGTAGAGCAGCAGAAAAAGTTATATTTGATAAAATTAGCACAGGTGCTTTAAGCGATTTAGAAAAAATAACAAAGCAAGCCAGAGCCATGGTCACTATTTATGGCCTTAATGAAAAAGTAGGGAATCTTACTTATTACGATTCAAGTGGTCAAAGCGAGTATAACTTCAATAAGCCATACAGTGAAAAAACGGCTGAATTAATTGATAAGGAAATTTCAAACCTTATTGAAGCACAATATCAAAGAGCCTTAGACCTTTTAGAGAAGAATAAAGACAAACTAACTGAACTTGCTGAAGAGCTACTTGAAAAAGAAGTAATCTTTAAGGAAAGTTTAGAGCGTATTTTTGGCGAACGTCCATTTAAAAAGGACATAGAAAACAAAGAGGCTGAAAATAAAGATGATAACGACGACGAAAATCAAGAAAGTGAAGAAGAAAAGGTGGCTACTAACTAAGCCACCTATCTTTTTTATTATAAAGTTTGGTTTTAAGTATCTATTCTTCCCCTTAGATTTTATATATTTGAAGTTAAACGTATTACGAACTCCTCAATAAACAATGAATGAGTCTGTTTAAAAGACTTTTAAACCCTAAGAAACACAAGTCAGATGAAAAAGCTAAACAATCTGACACAAGCAAATATTACCCAGAAGAAAAACTTCCTATAGATGAAAAGTTTACTTACAACTTTAATAAAAACGGTGGTAAATTTTTGTATTGTGAATCTATGGACGAAGTTCTGGAAGCATTTGACAACATTTTAATCGAAAACGATTGGTACGAGCAAGACGTTTTCTGCGTTGATAAAAAATTATCATCTCGGTTTGATGGGTTTAACCTAAATTTTACCAAAAAAGGGGATACTACTTTCTTTCTAACCACTTGCGAATCTTTAGTGGCTAAAAACGGCTCTATCTTACTTTCTTCAAACCAAATAAAAGAAAAAAAACTCAGTGAGCTACCCTTTAATTTTGTGGTTTTTGCAACTACCAGCCAGTTGGTCGACACAATTAGTGAAGGACTTCGCATCATTAAAACTCGAAACCCAAACCAAATCCCTACGAATATCACTACTATTCAGGACTTTGAAACTGACAAAGAAAAGGACTTTATGAGTTACGGAAGTAGCACAAAAAACCTATATTTGTTGCTACTGGAAGACCTATAATATGAAGGAACTCATTGTGCGAACCCTATCGGGTGTGCTTTACATTTCGATAGTCATTATTTCTATGTTTACCTCGCACGAATGGTTTATGGGCTTATTCTTTACCCTTTCCATTATCACATTAAGCGAATTTTTAAAACTGGTGCACCTAAAAAGTTATCTCGCTTATGCCCTATTGGCTGGATTTCTTTATTTTTTCAGTTATTCGATTTTCGACGACAATGCGGTTACGTTATTACTAATCCTCTGTTGTTTTGTAAACCTCTTTCTTTTAAAAGATGTACTGTGGGTGAGTAAAATCCCCATGTTTGAAAAGAAAAAGTACATTGCTATTATATTATACTTAATTAGCGGGTTCGTCTTCTTAACACTTATTCCAGTTTATAAAAGAAACTTTACTCCTGAAATTATTGGCGGTGTATTCATCTTAATTTGGTTTAACGATTCATTTGCTTATTTAGTTGGTAAAAACTTTGGAAAGAGAAAACTCTTGGAACGTATTTCACCTAAAAAAACTGTTGAAGGATTTATAGGTGGTTTGGGAGGCGCTATTTTAGCAAGTTTTCTTATATTTAAGTGTTTAGAGATCTATAAACCTGAATTGACAGTTCAATTTAACCTTATTGTTTGGATCATCATGGCTGTTATAGCTTCCATCTTTGGAACTATTGGCGATTTAATTCAGTCTAAATTTAAAAGACAAGCAGGTGTAAAAGACAGTGGAATCTTAATGCCCGGTCATGGTGGATTGTACGATAGACTTGATAGCATTATTTTTGCTAGCCCTTTTATTTACGCATTTTTACAAATAGTTTATTATGTTTCATAAAGAAGGACATAAAATCATATTAATAGCACTTGCACTTTGCATTGCCTTGAGCCTTGTAGCAGATTACTTTGTAGCAAATTCCTTTATAAAAGGAGGAATTATTATTTCACTAATAATTTTATTGGTGTTGATTCTTCAATTCTTCAGAAATCCAAAACGAGCTTTTAAAACAGATGACAACCATGTTTTATCGCCAGTAGATGGTAAAGTAGTTGTTATTGAAGAAGTTTTTGAAAAAGAATACTACAACGAAAAAAGAATACAAGTTTCTGTATTTATGTCACCCGTAAATGTTCACGTTACACGATACCCTGTTGGTGGCAAAGTGGTTTATAGCAAGTATCATCCCGGTAAATTTCTGGTAGCTTGGCACCCAAAATCTTCCGAAGAAAACGAACGCACTACAGTTGTTGTAAAATCGAAGGAATTTGGAGATGTATTGCACCGCCAAATAGCTGGGGCAATGGCAAAACGCATTGTTAATTATGCCGAAGAAGGACAGACGGTGAACCAAACAGACGACAGTGGTTTTATAAAGTTTGGCTCACGAGTGGATGTTTTTTTACCTTTGGATGCAACCATTAATGTTTCCTTGAACCAAAAAGTAAAAGGAGGAATTACCCTATTGGCATCAAAATGAACGATAAAGAATTAGATACTGCGTTTCAAAAAGCGGTTGATAGTATCAATGAGCATACTGAGCCGTTTCCAGCAGACGTTCTGTTGCGTTTATATGCATATTACAAAAGAGCCACAAGCGATGATGATTCTACACGTCGCAGTAGAAAACCACTTATATCAGCTTTTAAAACAAATGCCTTGTTTCAAACTAGGGGAATGACGACCCGCGAAGCCAAGATAAAGTATATAGAAGCTGTAAACACCTATTTTCTTTACCGAAAATAAAAAAGCTCCAATTAATTAAAATTGAAGCTTTTTAAATTGTTTATTTCAATTATTGCTGTTGCGCTTTATTGAACTTTATTTCATACTCATCAATAGCTTCTGCAATCTTATCCACATTAGCCGAAGCCTTTTCGTGTGCAACTTCCATAGCTTTTTCTAAATCCTTATCAGGGTTCTGGAAAAGATCGGTAATTACGTGATTAATCTTATCGATTATGCTTTCTTGGCTGTTTTTAATGTCTTCCAACTTATTCAACATACCTTGCATTTGGTCGTACTTAGCTTGATCCATAATTTAAATTTTTACTCAAATTACAGCCAAACGATTGATTTTAAAAGGAAATTAACGCCTTATTTATAGGAAATTAAGAAAATTTAACGGCTTTAACTTATTTTAAAGTAGCCAAACTGGTTTTCAACGTTTCTATTTTAGCCAACGCATCTGCTTCTTTTTGCTTTTCCATAGCCACTACCTTTTCGGGCGCATTATTTACAAAACGTTCGTTTTTTAACTTGCCTTGCACACTTTTTAAAAAGCCTTCGGTATATTTTAACTCTTCGCTTAGCTTAGCAATTTCGTCTTCAACATCGATTGCCCCTTCAATAGGTACAAAGTATTCATTACTTTTAATTCTGAAGGTCAAAGCACCATCAATTTTTTCTGAAATATAATTTAACTCAGAAAGGTTCCCTAACTTCTTTATTACTGAATCGAACGTAGCATCTACCTTTTCATTATTGATTACAGACACCGAAATGGTATCTTTAAATGAAATGTTCTTTTCTTTTCTAATCGTTCGAATTCCTGAAATTACTTCCGAAGCAAACTCGAACTCTTTAATTATTTTTTCGTCATACTCAGTATCGGTTGGCCATTCGGCAACAATCAAAGCTTCATCTTTAGAACGTTTTGTAATGTTTTGCCAAATTTCTTCAGAAATAAAAGGAACAAACGGATGTAGTATTTTTAGATTGTCTTCTAATACCTCAATTACTTTTTTATAGGTTGTCGCCGAAATAGGCTCTCCAAATCCTGGTTTCACCATCTCTAACAACCACGAACAGAAATCGTCCCAAACCAACTTATAAGTAGCCATTAGCGCATCGCTAATTCGATATTTGCTGTAATGATCTTCTATTTCGGTGATGGTTTTTGCAAATTTGTTTTTATACCAATTAATGGCAATAATATCGGTTTCAGTTTCTTCTTTTTCTTCGGAAATTTCCCAACCATCAATTAGTCGGTACGCATTCCATATTTTATTTACAAAACCACTACCCTGTTTACACAGGTCTTCTTCGAACATCAAATCGTTTCCGGCAGGTGAACTCAATAACATCCCCACACGAACGCCATCAGCTCCGTATTTATTCATTAATTCGATAGGGTCTGGTGAGTTTCCTAAGGATTTACTCATCTTGCGACGTTGTTTATCGCGTACAATTCCAGTTAAATAAACACTGCTAAATGGTTTTTCGTCGCGGTATTCGTACCCAGCGATAATCATACGCGCCACCCAGAAGAATAAAATCTCTGGTGCGGTCACTAAGTCTTTCGTAGGGTAATAATAATTTATCTCATCATTATCCGGCTCTAGAATTCCGTTAAAAACACTAATTGGCCACAACCAAGATGAAAACCAAGTATCCAGCGCATCGGCATCTTGAATTAAATCGGTTGCTTTCAAGTCTGCATTGCCCGATTTTTCTTTTGCTATCTGCAAAGCTTCTTCAGCAGTTTCGGCAACAACAAAGTCTTCTTTCCCGTTTCCGTAGTAATACGCAGGAATTTGATGTCCCCACCACAATTGACGTGAAATATTCCAATCACGAACATTTTCCATCCAATGGCGGTACGTATTGATAAATTTTTCAGGAACTAATTTAATGTCTTTTTCAAGTACAGCGTCTAAAGCAGGTTTTGCTAGTTCTTTCATTTTTAAGAACCATTGGTCGCTCAACTTTGGTTCAATTACGGCACCAGTACGTTCGCTCGTTCCTATTTTATTGGTGTGTTGCTCAATTTTATCGAGAACGCCGAGTTCTTTTAATTCGGCTACAATTTCTTTTCTAACTACAAAACGATCCTTTCCTTTAAAATGAAGACCATATTCGTTTAACGTAGCATCGTCATTTAAAATATCAATAACTTCCAAGTTATGCTTATCGCCCAACATTTTATCATTCTCATCGTGCGCAGGCGTTACTTTTAAACAACCCGTACCAAACTCAAGATCAACATATTCATCTTCAATAATAGGAATAACTCGATTACAGATAGGTACAATTGCCTTTTTCCCTTTAAGGTGCGTAAAACGCTCATCATTTGGGTTTATACAGATTGCGCTATCACCTAATATAGTTTCAGGACGTGTAGTTGCAATGGTTAACGACTCATCACTTCCTTCAATTTTATAGTTTAGATAGTATAAATTACCTTGTTTTTCAATGTGAACCACCTCTTCATCGGACAATGTAGTTTTGGCCTGGGGATCCCAGTTTACCATTCGGTACCCGCGATATACGTGTCCTTTTTTATATAAATCAACAAAAACCTTGATTACAGACGCTGACATATCGTCATCCATTGTAAATTTAGTACGCTCCCAGTCGCAGGAAGCTCCAAGTTTCTTCAATTGATCTAGAATAATCCCTCCGTGCTTATGCGTCCATTCCCAAGCATGTTCTAAGAAATCTTCACGTGTCAGGCTGTTTTTATCAATCCCTTCGCTTTTTAATTTAGCAACTACCTTGGCTTCGGTTGCAATAGAAGCATGGTCTGTACCTGGCACCCAGCAAGCATTGTAGCCTTTTAAACGAGCTCTACGTATTAATACATCTTGAATGGTATTATTAAGCATATGCCCCATATGTAATACTCCCGTTACGTTTGGCGGGGGTATTACAATAGCATAAGGTTCTTTTTCATTTACTTCAGAATGAAAATATCCATTTTCCATCCAATGGCTATACCATTTGTTTTCAACGTCTTGAGCACTATATTTTGCTACTACTGCCATAATTTGGTCTAATTTTTGAACTATTGCCTACAAAAGTAGCTATATCTGCAAGATTATAAAAGTGAATAACTTATTTTGCAGATTGTACCAAAGATATGTACATTAGCATACTCTAAAATTTTAGAAATCATGAAAAAATTAGCATTAATTGCATTTGTAGCACTTTTTGGATTTGCCGCAAACGCCCAAGCAAAATTTGAATTTAAGTCTGAGACAATAGATTACGGCGAAATCGCAAAAGGTAGTGATGGTGTTCGTGTATTTGAATTTACCAACGTTGGAGACGAACCATTAGTAGTTACTGATGTTAAATCCAGTTGCGGTTGTACTGTCCCTAAAAAACCAGAAGGTGCCGTTGCTCCAGGAGCATCTAGTACTATTCAGGTTAAATATGATACAAACCGTGTGGGACCCATTAGAAAAACCGTTACAGTTTACTCGAATGCAGACGAACCTGTTAAAGCCCTGAAGATAAAAGGTACTGTCTTATCTGACGACAAAAGTGTTCTGGAAAAGACTAAATAAATAACAGTATATATATATATATATATATATTTTAAAACCCTGCGAATATCGTAGGGTTTTTTAATTTTAAAAGGGGTATAAAAAGACCGAATTTCAACATTAAAAATAGTGATACCAATTTTTCATAGCATGTATCGAATGTGTATCTTTGCAACCATTATTTAGTTCACATGTAACATAAAATGGATTTAGAAAAACAGCTTAAAGATATTGAAGCCATGGGCGATGACCACGTAGGGAGTTCTACAGATACTCCATTGCGCCCCGATGCCTTTGAACTTAGTGATATTGAAAAAATTGAACGAATTAAAAAAGATGTTCATAATATTATGAATACACTAGGTCTCGATTTAACCGATGACAGCCTTAAAGGTACACCAAACAGAGTTGCTAAAATGTTTGTTCAAGAGATTTTCGGAGGCTTGCACCCTGATAGAAAACCAAAGGCCTCAACTTTTGACAATAAGTACAAATATGGTGAAATGTTAGTTGAAAAAAACATCACCCTCTACTCTACTTGCGAGCACCATTTGCTTCCAATAGTTGGAAAAGCACATATCGCTTACATTTCAAACGGAACCGTTGTTGGCCTTTCAAAAATGAACCGTATAGTCGATTATTTTGCAAAACGACCACAGGTACAAGAACGCCTAACCATGCAAGTAGTCAAAGAATTACAAAAAGTATTAAATACCGAAGATGTTGCCTGTGTAATCGATGCAAAGCATTTATGTGTTAATTCTAGAGGAATACGCGATATAGACAGCAGTACAGTTACCAGTGAGTTCGGCGGAAAATTTAAAAACCCCGAAACACGACGCGACTTTTTAGATTATATCAATCTCGATACTGAATTTTAATATTTAAGTTGAAACTTTACTCAATTAGATGAAACGTTACGAAGATCAAGAACTTACCATTTACAATTCCATTTCTAAACAGAAAGAGAAATTTACACCTATAAACGAAGGCGCTATCGGTATGTACGTATGTGGCCCAACTGTTTATAGTAATGTACATTTAGGGAATTGCCGTACGTTTTTATCGTTCGATCTTGTTTTTCGTTATTTAAAACATCTTGGATATAAAGTTCGCTATGTCCGTAACATCACCGATGCAGGACATCTTGAAAACGACGGTGAAAGTGGGGACGATCCTATTTTAAAGAAAGCCCGTATCGAGCAAATAGAACCGATGGAAGTGGTTCAGAAATATACGGTCGATTTCCATACTATTATGGAAACCTTCAATGCACACCCACCAAGTATTGAACCTACGGCAACAGGGCATATTATTGAGCAAATACAAATTGTAGAAAACATCATTAAACAAGGCTATGCCTATGAAAAAAACGGCTCTGTTTATTTTGATGTGATGAAATACAACGAAGATCATCATTACGGTATTCTAAGTGGTCGGAATTTAGAGGATATGATCGCTAACACTCGTGAATTGACAGCCCAAAGTGATAAGAAAAATCCACAGGATTTTGCACTATGGAAAAAAGCCGAACCACAGCATATTATGCGCTGGCCATCACCTTGGAGTGACGGTTTTCCGGGTTGGCATTTAGAATGTACAGTAATGAGCACTAAATATTTAGGCAATCAATTTGATATTCATGGTGGCGGAATGGATTTGAAGTTCCCTCATCACGAATGTGAAATTGCACAAGCCGAAGCTGCTAATGATCAAAATCCAGTAAATTACTGGATGCACGCCAATATGCTTACGCTAAACGGAAAAAAAATGTCTAAATCTACCGGAAACTTTATTCTTCCAAGAGATATGTTTACGGGTAACAATGATATTTTCAACAAGCCGTTTGCGCCAACTGTGGTTAAGTTTTTCATGTACCAAGCGCAGTATCGTAGCATTTTAGACTTTTCAAAAGAAGCGTTAGAAGCTTCCGAAAAAGGGTTTAACCGCTTAATGGATGCTTACCGCTCAATTGGTGGCGTAAAAACATCTGAAAGTAGTAGTATAGACGTAACCCGATGGCGTCAATCTTGTTATGATGCCATGAATGACGACTTTAACAGTCCTATTCTTATCGCACAATTGTTTGAAGCAGCTAAGTTTATCAATGCGTTATTAGACAACAACGAAACTATTACTGAAAAAGACTTGCAAATAGTGCAACAGACTATGCAAGATTTTATTTTCGATGTATTAGGATTGGTCGATATAGCAGAAAGCAGTTCTCAAGATGGTAACAAATTAAATGAAGCCATTCAATTGCTTATCGAACTTAGAGATCAAGCGCGTGCCAATAAGGATTTTGCAACGAGCGACCGAATTCGGGACGAATTGCAAAAAGCAGGGATACAACTTAAAGACGGAAAAGAAGGCACAACCTTTTCACTTAATTAAACACATTTTTTTACTGATTTTGTGTAAGCTAGGTTTCTCAATGTAAAAACCCAGTTTACTATTTTAAAAAGCTTTTTTTTAGAAATAACCTTACCTGCATTTTATACTAGCAGGAACACTATTTTTAAAAAAGCAATCTATATTTTTGATGCTCTAATTGGTTTTTTAAACCACTATCAGTTACGCAATATTTAAATACAGAATGAAACAAGTACTTAATAGACTTATAAATCATGAACGCTTAACCAAAGAAGAAGCTAGGAACGTTTTGGTTTCTATTAGTGAAGGAAATTTTAATCAAAGCCAAATAGCCGCTTTTTTAACCGTATTTATGATGCGAAACGTTACGCTCGAAGAACTAGAGGGTTTTCGTGATGCACTGCTAGATTTGTGTCTTGCAGTAGACTTAAAAGGTTATAACACCATCGACCTTTGCGGAACTGGAGGCGATAGCAAAGACACCTTTAATATTTCTACACTATCATCTTTTGTAACTGCAGGAGCCGATGTTTTGGTTACCAAGCACGGTAATTATGGAGTTTCTTCTATTAGCGGAAGTAGCAACGTAATGGAGCAACTGGGGATAAAATTCAGTAACGAAACTGACTTTTTAAAACGAAGCTTAGACCAAGCAGGAATTTGCATTTTACACGCGCCACTTTTTCACCCAGCTATGAAAAATGTAGCCCCAATTAGAAGGGATTTAGCGGTAAAAACCTTCTTTAACATGTTGGGGCCTATGGTAAATCCTGCTTTTCCAAAAAATCAATTAGTGGGGGTTTTTAACCTGGAGTTGGCTCGTTTATACGGTTATTTATATCAAAATAGCACTAAAAACTATGCGATATTACACGCGATGGACGGCTATGATGAAATTTCATTGACAGGTCCCGTAAAGGTAATTTCGAACGCTTCAGAAAAAATTATGCAACCTGAAGATTTTGGATTTAAGACCATCAGACAATCCGATATTCACGGTGGTGATACGGTAGCATCTTCTGCTAAAATTTTCAAGAATATTATTTCAGGTAACGGCACCGAGCAGCAAAATAATGTAGTTTGTGTCAATGCTGGGATGGCTATTTCTGTAGCGAATCAATGTAGTATTGAAACGGGAGTTGAAAAAGCAAAAGATTCATTACAGTCTGGAAAAGCCCTACAAGTATTACAAAAACTTCAAAAACTGAGCGCTTAAATGACTATTTTAGACAAAATTATTCAGAATAAAATAAAGGAAGTTAACGCTAAAAAAACGCTCTTTCCTATAACCCTTTTAGAGAAATCGGAAGCATTTAACCGCAACCCTATTTCGTTAGCTACTTCGCTACGCAATTCAACCACTGGGATTATCGCTGAACACAAAAGACGTTCGCCCAGTAAATCGGTTATCAATGATCAAGTAAATTTACCCGAAGTTGTCACAGGTTACCGCAATGCAGGCGTTTGCGGCATTTCGGTTTTAACGGACACCAAATATTTTGGCGGATCCTTAGATGACTTAGCCTTGGCTAGAAACTGTGTGGATATTCCACTGTTACGTAAAGAATTCATCATTAATTCGTATCAAATTTATGAAGCGAAAGCTTATGGAGCCGATGCCATTCTATTAATTGCTGCTTCCTTGAGCGATAATCAATTAAAAGAGTTTTCAAAAATCGCTAAACAATTAGGTCTCGATGTTTTATTAGAAGTACATAACGAAGCAGAACTTCAACGGTCCTTGTTACCAACTGTTGATATGCTAGGTGTAAACAATCGAAATTTAAAAACATTTGATGTTTCTATTGACATTAGTAAAGGACTTTCAGAAAAAATACCGAATGACTTTGTGAAGGTTTCGGAAAGTGGCATTAGCAACCCAGAAACCATTAAAACCTTGAGCAACTACGGTTATAAAGGATTTCTAATAGGTGAAACATTTATGAAAACTGGCAATCCGGGAGAAAGCGCCAAACAGTTTATAGATCAGCTACAATGAAAAACATTCAATTAAAAGTCTGTGGGATGAAACACAACCTATTGGAGGTAACTGCTCTGCAACCGGATTATGTAGGGTTTATTTTTTACGAAGGCTCGCCTCGTAACTTTGAAGGTGACATCCCTTTGCTTCCTTCTGAAGTAAAAAAAGTAGGTGTTTTTGTTAATGCAACTATTTCTGAAATTTTAAGCAAAGCAAAGCAATTTCAGTTAGACGTTATTCAATTACACGGGGATGAAACCCATTCCTTTTGTGAAGAACTGGCTAATTCAGAAGAGATAAGTTGTGAAATATGGAAAGTTTTTGGCATAAAAGACACTTTTGATTTTTCAGTATTAAAAGAATATGAGCCCCATGTTTCTGCTTTCCTTTTTGACACAAAAGGAAAAGAAAAAGGCGGAAATGGCTATACATTTAACTGGAGTGTTCTAAAAAAATACCCTTCAGAGAAGCCGTTTGTGCTCAGTGGCGGGATCGGTTTGGATGAAGTAGAGCAGCTTTTAGAAATACTAAAAACTGACCTACCAATCTTTACTATTGATGTGAATAGCAAATTTGAGGACAAACCCGGCTTAAAAAACACAAAACAACTACAACAGTTTATCAATAAACTGAACACAATACAATCAAACTTATGAGTTATCATGTAAATGAAAATGGCTATTATGGCGAGTTTGGTGGGGCATATATACCCGAAATGCTCTATCCCAATGTAGAAGAATTGCGTCAACAATATCTTGCCGTGATGCAGGAAGATAGTTTTCAAAAAGAATTTAAGCAACTTCTTAAAGAATATGTTGGTCGCCCTACCCCATTATATTATGCCAAACGGTTTTCTGAAAAGTACAACACAAATATTTACTTAAAACGAGAGGACCTTTGCCATACCGGAGCGCATAAAGTAAACAACACCATTGGGCAGATCTTAATGGCCAAGCATTTAGGAAAAAATCGGATAATTGCTGAAACAGGAGCTGGGCAACACGGCGTTGCTACTGCTACAGTATGCGCATTAATGGGCATTGAGTGTGTTGTTTATATGGGATCCGTCGATATTGAGCGGCAAGCCCCAAATGTAGCACGTATGAAAATGCTTGGAGCGACTGTAATTCCTGCAACAAGCGGAAGTAAAACACTAAAAGATGCTACAAACGAAGCGATTCGAGATTGGATTAACAACCCAACCGACACGCATTATATTATTGGTAGCGTGGTAGGTCCGCATCCGTACCCTGATATGGTAGCACGCTTCCAAAGTGTGATTTCAGAGGAAATAAAAACCCAACTATTAGAAAAAGAAGGAAAAGAGAATCCAGACTATGTTGTCGCATGTGTAGGCGGAGGAAGTAATGCCGCCGGAGCTTATTATCATTATCTCGACAATCCAGATGTGGGTATTATTGCTGTGGAAGCTGCTGGAAAAGGTATAAAAAGCGGAGAAAGTGCTGCTACTTCGGTTTTAGGAAAACCGGGGATTATCCACGGAAGTAAAACTCTATTAATGCAAACAACCGATGGACAGATAACTGAGCCTTATTCCATTTCGGCAGGATTAGATTATCCAGGTGTAGGCCCAATGCACGCTCATTTATACACTAGCGGTCGCGGAGAATTTATTTCGATTACCGATACCGAAGCTATGGAAGCTGGATTGGAACTAAGTAAACTGGAAGGAATTATCCCAGCTATTGAAACCAGTCATGCGCTTGCTATTTTTAAAAATAGACAATTTAAAAAAGACGATGTTATCGTTATTAACCTAAGCGGTCGCGGTGACAAAGATTTAAATACATACATCGATTATTTCAACTTATAATGAAACGAATACAAGAAGCATTACAGCAAGATAAAAAACTACTATCCATTTATTTTACAGCTGGGTACCCAAATTTGGATGATACCATTCCGGTTTTGAAATCATTGGAGGAAAACGGCGTTGATATGGTTGAAATAGGTTTACCGTTTAGCGATCCTTTAGCTGATGGACCAACCATACAGGCAAGTTCTACGGAAGCATTGAAAAACGGAATGACCACTGAGCTCTTATTTAAACAATTGGAAGGTATCCGTGACCATATTTCTATTCCATTAATTATTATGGGGTATTTTAATCCAATTTTACAATACGGCGTAAAGGCATTTTGTAAGAAATGTGCTGAAATTGGTATTGACGGACTTATTTTACCCGACTTACCCTTAGCTGAATACAATCTACACTATCGAGAACTTTTTGAAAAACATAATCTCGCCAATATATTTTTGATTACCCCGCAAACTTCAGAAGAACGAATTAGAGAAATTGATGAAGCTTCAAATGGGTTTATTTATATGGTAAGTAGCGCCAGTACTACGGGTAAAACTTCTGGATTTGCTGAAGAGCAAATTTCATATTTTAATAGAATCGATGGATTACAACTACATAATCCACTGATAGTCGGTTTTGGCATAAACAACGCTGAAACCTTTTCACAAGCTACATTAAAAGCCAAGGGAGCTATTATAGGCAGTGCTTTTATTAAAGCATTGACCAAGGATGGCTTGACAGGTATTCCGTCCTTTATTAAGCAGTTACGTTAATTTTAACCATACTTTAGTAGGTTATTAATAGAAATTGTGATTGATTATTTTTAGTTTTCTATTGAATTTAAAAATATAATATTATGGCTAAGAAGTTTGAACGTAAAGAAGAACAAAAGAACCCTACCAATCCTACTGGAGATACAAATCAAGAAACAAATAAGGTAGATATTGATGAGAAGACCATTAAAGATCAACAAAACAAAAAATAATGGGTAAAGGAGATAAGAAGACTAAAAGAGGTAAAATTGCTATTGGAAGTTTTGGTAAACTTCGTCCAAAACGTGGGAAGTTTAAAATAAAGCCCAAAACCGTAAAAGGAAATAAAAATAAATAGCAACACACCACATTCTTTTAATATAAATGAAAACCCCTTCACAAATTTGTGAAGGGGTTTTGCTTTGGTTGGTTATTACAATATGATTACTTGATAATCAATCGTTTTGAAACGCTTGATGTTTCACTTGTAATTTGCACTACATAAACTCCAGTTGCCAATGCCGAAACATCGATAACTTTCTGTCCTTGCATATTGCTTAAGTCATATTGGTTAATCAATTTTCCGTTGATATCATATATCACTGCATCTTGTAATGCAACATCAGATTTATTTGAAATAGTAACCTGGCTGTCTGCTGGGTTAGGATACATAGATATTGAGTTACTCAAAGAGTTCTCATCTACACCCAATATACTTTCAACAGTCAATTCAAAAGTACAAGTACCAACATTTCCATACTCATCTTCTGCAGTTAATGTAACAGTGTAAACACCATCACCAATCAACTCTCCTGGAGCTGGATCTTGAGATGTAATGGTTACAGGGTCGGTACAGTTATCTAAAGCAGAAGCTTCTCCATTTGCAAAATAATCTGGTACTTCATAGAATAAATTACCAGTTCCTGGGTCTACAGTTTGATCTGCAGGACACGTAACTTCTGGTGCTAACGTATCAACTACATTAATTTCAGCAGTACAAGAAGCAACATTACCACTTGCATCACTTGCAAAAATCGTGATGGTCATTGGCGTACCAATATCGGCACAGCTTACTTCAGTTATGTCAGACGCTACTGTTGTAATACCACAAGCTTCATCCACACCTTGTATTAAGCTGTTAGGGTCGATAGTTGCAGTACCATCTGGTCCAAGTGGAATATCAATAGCTGTAATATCTGTAACTTCATAATCTAACTGAAAGTTATCAATTCCAGCACCCCAGCCCCAAGATCCTGCATCATCATATGTAAAACGAACTTGGAAATCATTGTTTAAATAAGGCAGCATATCGATTGCTCCAGTATTTGTTAGGTCGGTATCTACATCTACAAGTAAGATTTCTTGCCAAGCTGATCCATCCCATACCTCTACTGAAAGCGTCTCTCCACTAGCTACTTCCTGAAATGCATAGTCGAAAGAAAGAGAAGCGGTATTAGCTCCACTAGTATTGTAGATAGGAGACAATAACCTAACTAGGTTGGTTTCTCCATTTCCAGCTTCATCGTCATCAAATATCGCTGCGTTACTTGGGAAATCATCACCAATTGGCATATCTCCCGAACCAAAGGTCCAGTCTGCAGCACCTACTTCAACAACAGTACTCCATCCAGAAGGAACAGAAGCATCTTCAAATTCTTCAAGGATTGATACCGGTCCTGGATTACCAGCACATGTAATAATTGGTGCAGTAACATCTACCACGTTAACCGTCGCTGTACAAGAAGAGAAGTTTCCACTGTCATCAGTAACGAATACTTCTATTTCGCTTTCTCCCAACATAGAGCAGTCAAAATTTACGTCGTTGTCTATTTGTGGGCCTACATCATAAATAATGTTCCCGTTGAAAATACGGGCGTCGAACGTAGAAGAACCAAAAGGGTATGACTTACCTGAACCTTCCAAAAACTCAATATTATCGTCAGAAGCAAATACGGTACCGTTTGCTGTCCCGTTTGTATAGTTCATACCACCTGCAGTAGTCGTTACATAAAATGCACCTGTTTCACCGGCAGCAATTGTTTGTCCTAAACTTAGGTTCAATGGAGTTGGGAGGCCGTCCCCAGCAGAAGTTACATTGGCAGTGCCAATCAAAGTCCATGCTGATGGGTCTTCTTCAAAACCTTCCCACGTTCCAGATTTGTAATATACCTCAATGTCATCGGTAATACCTGTATCCAAGTTAACGTCAAAAGAATTGATAGTAACTTCATTAATTGCTACGATATCGAACATATTTCCGTCAAGACCGTTACCACCTGCAAAGGTAGTCTCCAGTGTTTCAGTGGTTGAGCCACCACCGGTAGCTGGTCCGCCTACGGTTACAACATAACCACAAGATTCGTTTACTGTCTGGATAAGGTCATCTGCAGGGATGGTTGCGTTTCCGCTAGCATCTAAAACCACTTCTAAAGGTGGAGAGGTAGAAAGCTCATAATTTAATGCAAAGTTATCTACACCAGCTCCCCAACCGAAACCACCATTGTCATCATACGTAAAACGTACTTGGAAATCTGGGTTTGCAAAAGGCATCATATCTGTCACGCCTAAGCTTGTTGGAGGTGTGTCTTCTGTTGCAAAAAGGATTTCCTGCCATGCAGAACCGTCCCAAACTTCAACAGATATTTCACCATCACCTATAAAGTCCTGTAGAGAATAATCAAAATTTAGATCGGCTGAAGCAGCTGCTGAAATATCATATACAGGGGAAAGTAACCTTACTAAGTTAACTTGTCCACTTCCTGCTGCATCATCATCAAAAATAGCTGCGTTGGTTGGGAAATCGTCTGTTGATCCAGGCATATCTCCTGATCCGAAAGCCCAATCGTCAACTCCAGATTCAATAACTGTTGTCCATCCTGCTGGGATAGTAGCCGCTTCAAATTCTTCTAGGATATTAAAAATCCCTGGTTCACCTATACAGGTAATCTCAGGGGCTGTAGTATCTTCAATAGTAACCGTAGCTGTACACGTGGTAGAATTTCCTTCTTCGTCAGTTACAGTTAAAGTAACAGTATTATCACCTGTATTGGCACACGTAAACGTGTCCATATCTAAAGAATAATCTACAATTCCACAGTTATCTGAAGAACCATTGTCAATATCAGCCGGTGTAATAGAAACCGATGATCCGCCCATTAAATCTAATGTCAGGTTTTGACATAAAGCCTCTGGCGCTTCCATATCGGTTACTGTAACAGTAAACTGACAAGTAACTACATTACCGTCAGAATCTTCTGCAGTAAATTCTACTATAGTATCACCAGTCGGAAATTGTTCTCCTGTAAGTGGTCCTAAAGTTTGAGTTGTACTAATTATTCCGTCTTCGGTATCAGTAGCAATTGCATTTGCAAAATTAACGATAGCACCACATTCTCCTGGGTCTGTATCGGCCATAACATCTGATGGACATGCAATAACTGGTGGATCACCAATAGTTATTTGAGAAAAAGTGA
This sequence comes from Flavobacteriaceae bacterium UBA3179, assembly GCA_002364245.1. Classification (GTDB taxonomy): domain Bacteria; phylum Bacteroidota; class Bacteroidia; order Flavobacteriales; family Flavobacteriaceae; genus Marixanthomonas. Next base: position 18,808 of record DEXR01000049.1, on the reverse strand, counting down.
TTGAATAGGAATTCAAAGTTCCGCTGTCCAATCCTCCAAAGTTATCAAAAACTTCTAACGTCCAGTCTCCATTAATAGGCTCTCCATCAAAAGTAGCTGCAAATGTTCCTCCTTCTGGTTCATACACACCTGTAAAAGGTGCTGAAGCAGCAGTAATATCTGCACCACCATCTTCAAATACAGTATTAGTGTAATTATCACCAGAACCTCCATTTGCAATTGACAAATCTAAACTGGTTCCATCAGGGGAAACTAATCTTAATTCTACATCTCCGTCATAAGTATGTGTTACGTCTAACATAACATTATCAAGAGTGTAATCTCCAGGATTTACCCCTATGTTACCTGTCAATGAAACATTAGCTGCTGAGCTAACATTAACAGGAGGGTCAATTGGCTGAGGATTCCCATCCCCGTTGTACGTTTGGGCGTTGGTCTGCCACGTAAAGCACGTGACCATAAACGCCATTAATAAAGTAATTTTTTTCATAAGTTGTATAAAATTTAATTTAACAGTTAATACGGTGTTAATATACCTAAAATTTATGTTAACAGAAAAGATATTTAAAAGGAATAATGACGTCATTAAAATATAATAAGTTAACAACCTGATGATAAGAACCTGATTGTTAATTAAATAAACCTAATTGTTATGAAAAATAGAGATTTAAATATTATGAAAAAAAGTGTAGTTACATTTCAAAATGTGGCCTATATTGACAAACCCTGAAGTCAATCGTAGTTATGGTAGGATTATTAGCTTTCATTGTTTTGTATTCTTGAAGACTGCCAACCGCACGGTTAGCGGCTCCAGAAGGGGCTGTTAGCGAAACCGTTTTTATTGTTCTTGTCGTTTCGGGAAGAAAGAATTCATGTATTCGGGGTACCATGTTTTTAACAACCTTCAGCTTAACATTATATTCTTTCAATAGTTTTCTGAAAAAATATTCCGGTCCGTTTTTACTGTTTCCTCCTGTAAACAATAAGGTCTGGACTGTGTTATGTTTTTGAAGAATTTGAATCAAATCACGCAATTGAGCCTCTTGCATTCCTATATCTGAAGCATCTATTTTTTCACGATACGCTACTGAAACCATATCGCAAATACCTATTCCCTCTTTTTTCAAAAAATCTTTACGTTGCTTAATGGCTTTTTCGGTAGTTTCAAAAGAAAGGTTGAGATTAAATATTTCATTCAAGATAGGCCAAAGCTGACCATCTCTACTGCCATAACAAAAATTTACATCACCTGGTTTAAGTTCTCCGGTTGTAAATCGTGGAGGTGGCAACGTTCCCACTATCAATTTTGTGGCGTTTTTAGGTATAAAAGGTGGATATGGGTGGGTGTGTTTGAACATTACCGAATAAAGACCGGTTCGTTTTCGTTTTCAGTATATTTTTCACTGTAAGCATACCCACCATAATCAAACCCTTTTATGCCTTTTAAAGTTTTTACATCCTTGTCAATAATATACCGCACCATACTTCCTCTAGCTTTTTTTGCGAAGAAAGCAATCACCTTCAGTTTTCCGTTTTTAAAATCTTTAAAGATTGGAGAAATCACTGGAACTTTCAATTCCTTTTTATTTATTGCTTTAAAATATTCATTACTGGCAAGATTTACAAAAAGCTCATCGTCTTTCATCTCCTTGTTTAAAGAGTCTGTGAGTAAGTTTCCCCAGAATTCGTATAAATTTTTATGTTGCTGAATTTTCAAACTGGTGCCCATTTCCAAACGGTACGGTTGCATTAAATCTAATGGCTTTAATATGCCATACATTCCTGAAAGAATTCGTAACGTATCTTGTAGCTTGTCTAGTTTATTTTCTGGAATTGTATAGGCATCAAGACCATTATAAACATCGCCCGCAAAGGCATATACTGCGGGACGGGCATTTTTTTTATTAAACGGGGTGGAAAAATCTTTGTATCGCTGGTAGTTTAAATCGGCCAACTTATCACTAATGCTCATTAGTTTACCTATTTCCTTTTTTGTTTTTCGGGATAGTTTTTTATTTAGAGTTTCAGCCTCTTCAAGAAAATCAGGCTGTGTAGCTCTTTTTGTAGGTAAGTTAGTTTCGTAATCTAATGTTTTAGCTGGCGATACTACAATTTTCATAGTTATTCAATTTTACCCAAAAATAAATTAAATATATCTCTAATCATATTACAACACTTTTATATTTTTTATAAAACCATTATTATTCTTTATTAAGAAATACCTTTAACATATTAATGTACAATTAAGAGTTTATTAACTTTTGAAAAAGATTCTTATAAATACTTTTAGAAAATAACTTTAAACATAAAATTATGAAAAAACATGTACTCCTCAGTTGTTTAGCCATTTTTATTGGCGTAACCGCTATTACAGCACAAACTGAAATAGGAAAAAAAGCTAAGTTAACTGAAAATGGAACCATTGAAGTTGAAAACGTACAACTTCCAATAAATGAAAGTGCGACTCAAAATAAACAACAAGCCGATGTCTTATTTAAGTTTGGTAGAGAAGCCAACCCTACCATAAAAAATTCGCGAGGGACAACGTTAGCAGATATTGACAATGATGGAGTTGACGAAATCCTTTACGGAATTGACACCACGCTTTATGCCTTAGAAGGTGATGGAACCATACTCTGGGAAAAAACAGTTTTAGGCCCTATTTTATTACCACCTACTGTAGCTGATCTTGATGGTGATGGTAATTTGGAAGTTATAGTTAACACGGGTTATCCTACAACAGTAGGACGCGTTTATTTAAAAGATAACAATGGGGATGACCTCCCAGGTTGGCCGTTGAATTTTAATGACAATTGGATGATAAACGCTCCAGCTGTAGCAGATTTGGACGGGAATGGAACGTTAGATATTATAACCGGTGAACGTGCCGGAAGTGCTGAAGGCTATGTTCATGCCATAAATATGGACGGCACACCTATAAATAACAATTGGCCAGTACAAGTAGATGCCACTCCGGCTTTTACTCCTTCCATTGGCGATGTGGATAACGACGGTAATAACGATGTCGTTATCGCTACGTCTTCAACTGGGATGCGTATTTATGACAACCAAGGACAGATTTTCCCTAATTTTCCATTGCTGGACCCAACTGTTAAATATTCTTACCAGTCCCCTATTCTAGCAGATTTAGACGGTGATGATGACTTAGAAATTATAGGAAGCAACCACGGAGATGCGCCAGGTTTTTATGTTTTAAACCATGACGCAACTTATTACCCAGGATGGCCTATCGCTCTAGCAGGATGGACATATTCCCCAGCAACAGTACTTGATTTGGATGGAGATGAAACATTTGAAATTTTTATGTCCGACAGAAATACTAGTGGTGACGGCACTCCTCTTGATGTCGTTTATGGTCTTACACCAGATGGTGACAACCTCAATAATTTCCCCATTTCAAAATACGGAGGCACCGAAGGGGTTTTAACCATTGCAGATATTAATGATGACGGTGTTTTGGAAGTTATTTTCCCAAGTACCCTTACCGATGCAGAAGGCGATGGATATATTCACGCCTATTCTATAGATGGCAGTGGTGAGATTGACGGTTTTCCGTTGCGCCCACGTGGTTTTACCTTTTTAAATGGAGCGGTTATTGGTGATGTTGACAATGACGGCATGATGGATCTTACCGCAAATTCGTATACACAGACTTTTGGCCAAGGCATTGATTCATCGTATGTAACTAGTTATAACTTGAATGTACCTTATGATGAAAACAAAATTAGACGCAATGGGTACAAAGGTAGCAACTCTAGAGATGGATTGGTAGTTCCTGAAATTATTGCAGGAGTTGAGGAGTTTTCTAATACCTCTATCAACCTTACCCCTAACCCTTCAAATGGTGTTTTAAATTTAAACGTATCGATAGCGCTTGAAAATGCTACCATCTCACTGTATACTATTGATGGAAAGCAGGTTTTTTCTGAAGAAAGAAGCATTTCAAAAAACGAAGCTATTCAGTATAATTTTAAAGACTTAAGTAGCGGGTTATATTTAGTGAACATTTCTAACAGAAACAAAACGTTCACCGCTAAATGGGTGAAGAAGTAATAAACGCTCATTTATAACTAATAAAAAAATCCGAAGTGAGTTGCTTCGGATTTTTTTTATTCTATTTAACCAATTAAATAGCGTGCTTCGAATAGTTTCGCCATTTCTCTAAACACGCTTCCATATCGTCCGGTATTTGAGATTCAAAACGTTTCATTTCTCCCGTGGTGGGATGCACAAAACCTAATGTTCTGGCATGCAGCGCTTGTCTTGGTAATGCTTTAAAACAATTGTCTACAAACTGTTTGTATTTTGTAAAAGTAGTTCCTTTTAAAATTTTATCGCCACCATATCGTTCGTCATTAAATAAGGTATGACCAATGTGTTTTAAATGAACACGTATTTGGTGTGTTCTACCAGTTTCTAGCCTACAAGAGAGTAAGGTTACATACCCCAATCGCTCCAATACTTTAAAGTGGGTTACTGCGTGTTTTCCACGTGTTTCATCTTCATCATCTTCAAAAACGGTATTCTGTAGCCTATTTTTTGGATGACGGCCAATATTACCTTCAACAGTACCAGATTCTTCATCTACATTCCCCCAAACCAGAGCGACATATTCTCGCTCAGTCGTTTTATTGAAAAACTGTTTGGATAAATGCGTCATGGCCTCTTCTGTTTTAGCAACTACAAGAAGTCCGCTCGTATCTTTGTCAATTCGGTGTACTAAACCTGGGCGGTTACTACTATTGTTCGGAAGGTTGTCAAAATGAAAGGTAAGCGCGTTGATTAATGTCCCACTGTAATTGCCGTGCCCTGGATGAACCACCATTCCTGGCTCTTTATTAACCACTAAAACATCATCATCTTCATATACAATATCAATCGGGATATCTTCCGGAACCAATAAATTTTCATACGGTGGATGCTCAAAAAGAACGGTCACCACATCGCCTGGTTTTACTTTATAGTTTTGTTTTACCGCAACATCGTTCACATAAATGTTTCCGTCCTTAGCAGCTTTCTGAATTTTATTCCGCGTAGCATTTTCAATTCTGTTCATCAGGTATTTATCTACCCTAAGCGGTTGCTGGCCTTTATCGGCTACATAACGATAATGTTCATATAAATCGTCATTTCCGGAATCTTCTGTGTTTTCTTCAGTAGTATTATTGGTCATTATCGTCTATTTCAGTAGGTTGCATTTCATCTTCAGTTTCATCATTTTCATCGTTCTCTTCATGTACACGATTTAAGGACTCATCACCAACAATTAAGTCGATCACGGCTGTTTTTTGAATTTCAGTCCCTGGTTCCAATTTTTCACCTTTATAGCGAAGTTCTTTTACTTGATCACTTATATCGGGGCGGTAGCTTATCTTCCCTATTTCAAAACCCATAGCCAACAACGTAGGTTCTGCTTGACGGCGGGTTCTTCCAATTACATTGGGCACTTGTATTTTTCGATAGCCCGAAGGATTTAAGTACAAGTAGATTTTTCGGTCTTCTTTTACAAATTTTCCAGCCTTCGGAATTTGTTCAATTACCGAATATTTAGGAAAATCTGGATTGTAATTGGCAGAATCCAATATTTCGTACCTCAAATCCATTTCATCCAGTTTGTCTTCAACAAGGTCTAAAGACAGCTTGCTCAAACTAGGAACTTCAATTTTTTGACCGTGGTTGGTAGTGCCCTTAAGCCACCACATTACGAGGAAACTCAATACGACTAAAGCCAAAATGGCTAATAACAATTGTTTTAAAAAAGCTTTGGTGAAGAGGAATCTGAAAAATGTCATACATTATATATTGATAGGCAAAAATAACAAACCTAAAGTTAGTATCTTTCTATGGATTAGTCATATTTTTGTTAAACGTTATTTTTAAAATTTTGGTATGGCAAAAAAACATATCGCCGTCGCTATGGGCGGTTATTCAAGCGAATTTGAAATTTCACTTAAAAGTGGAGCCATGGTTTGCGACTTTTTGGATAAAGAAAAATATCATGCATATCCTATTCATATTCTAAAAGAAGGCTGGTTTTACGTTTCAGAAGATGGAACAAAGCATCCTGTTCATAAAGAAGATTTCAGTTTTGATAAAGACGGAACAACCATTAAACCAGATGCTGTTTTTAACTGTATTCACGGTACGCCCGGCGAAGACGGCCAGCTTCAAGCATACTTGCGTTTAGTAGGCGTTCCTCAAACCAGTGCTGGATATTACCAAGCCGCGTTGAGCTTTAACAAACGGGATTGTTTATCCGTTTTAAAAGGCTTCGGAATTAATTGCGCCAATTCCTACTACGTAAATAAAGGCAGCAACATAGATAAAGAGGAAATTATAAAAAAAGTAGGCCTTCCTTGCTTCGTAAAACCAAATAGAGCTGGCTCTAGCTTTGGGGTTAGTAAAGTAAAAGAAATGGACGAATTGCTTCCTGCTATTGAAAAAGCCTATGAAGAAGACCACGAGGTGTTAATTGAAACCGCTTTAATAGGCACCGAAGTACAAGTAGGTGTATATAAAAACAATGGAAAAATTGTTGCTTTACCAACTACTGAAATTGTTTCGCAAAATGAATTTTTTGACTACGAAGCTAAATATTTAGGTGCTTCGGAAGAAATAACTCCGGCACGTATTTCTGAAGAAGAAACACAGAAAATACAAGCTGAAGCTAAGAAAATATATGAAGTATTAAATATGAACGGCATTAGCCGAAGTGACTTTATCATTCAAAAAGGCACCCCATACTTTATTGAAACCAACACCAATCCTGGTTTATCACCAGAAAGCATTGTACCACAACAAGTACGTGAATCTGGAATGACACTTACAGAATTTTTTAGTATTTTGGTAGATGACGTTTTAGTCGTACCCGACTAAGATGTGAGACCGCTTCGCTGTTAGAAGTAGAATAAAAAAACATAAAACAACTTTATAATGAAAAAACGCGCGCTTTTTCCTGGTTCTTTCGATCCTATTACTATAGGTCATGTTGATATTATAAAACGTGCGTTGCCGTTGTTTGACGAAATTATCATCGCCATAGGTGTGAATGCCGAAAAAAAATATATGTTCCCGCTTGAGGACCGAAAGCAGTTTATTGAAGATGCTTTTAAAGAGTTTGATGCCGTAACGGTAAAAACGTATAAAGGACTCACAGCCGATTTCTGTAAAGCTGAAAACGCGCAGTATATTCTTCGAGGTGTTCGCAACACAGCCGACTTTACCTACGAGCAAACCATCGCCCAAGCCAATGCCGAAGTGATGAATGTTGAAAGTGTATTTTTAGTGGCTTCTCCAGCCGTATCGCACGTTTCTTCTTCTATTGTACGCGATATCGCCCGAAATGATGGGGATTATGGTAGTTTGGTGCCTTTCTAAAAGTAAAAACCTCCTTTACGGAGGCTCAAGCAGTTCTCTCAAGATTAAAAATATTGAACAAATTATAAAGTATTTATTCAATTTTTCTACACTGTAATCTAAACATATTAATATGTTTAAAAAACTTTGACAAATAGCTACACATTTAAATATGTAACCTCTTACTTTTTTAATTAATTTAATCTGTCATGACTTCGTGCTTTCCACGTTTTTTATAATTAATAATAGTATAAAATTAAATAAGTCACCTAATTTTAAAAGGCCGCTGAAAGTTGTTACTCGATTTATTAACACTCAAATTATTTAAAACAAAAAAGCCCTTTCAGTTTCCTGAAAGGGCTTTAAAATTTTTCTTAAAAAACGTTGCTTATAGCGCTGCGATGTGTCTTGAAATCTGAGACTTTAAATTAGCTGCTTTGTTATCGTGAATAACGTTGTTTTTCGCTAATTTATCAATCATAGACGTTACTTCAGGAAAAAGCTTTTCAGCCTCTTTCTTGTTCGTAGCATCTTTCAGCTTCTTAATCGCGTTACGCGTAGTTTTAAACTGGTAACGGTTACGTAAACGCTTTGTTTCGCTGTTTCTAATTCTCTTTAAAGCTGACTTGTGATTCGCCATAATTCTCTTTCTTTAATTTGTAGCCCGTAGGGGAATCGAACCCCTGTTACCAGGATGAAAACCTGGCGTCCTAACCCCTAGACGAACGGGCCAATTGTTTTTCAATTGCGGATGCAAAAATACAACACATTTTCAATTCTGCAAATAGATTTGAAACTTTTTTAAAAAAAATTAATACGCCTTTGCAAACAACACGCGTTGGTTTGATGGTTTTCCAGTAACCATGCAACTTCCCGCTTCTTTTTCTCCATCCAAGGGAATACATCTAATTGTTGCTTTTGTATCGTTTTTAATTTGATCTTCCGTTTCTGTGGTTCCATCCCAATGTGCAGAGATAAATCCGCCTTTAGATTTTAGCACTTTTTTAAATTCTTCGTAGCTATCTACTTCAGTAGTGTGTTCTGTTCTGTAATCAACCGCCTTTTTAAATAGATTTTCTTGAATTTCAGTCATTAAGCCAGATACTTTATCAACCACCTCATCTTGGTTTACAAACTCCTTGGTTAACGTATCACGTCTAGCCAACTCTACGGTGCCTTTTTCAACATCTTTTGGCCCAATAGCAATACGCACCGGAACCCCTTTTAATTCGTATTCATTAAACTTCCAGCCCGGCTTGTGCGTATCTCTATTATCAAATTTTACACGAATACCAGCAGCTCTTAATTTAGCTTGTAAATCTTTTGCTACTTCACTAACCGAATCAAACTGTTCTTCATTTCTGTAAATAGGTACAATCACAACTTGGTCTGGTGCTAATTTTGGTGGCAATACCAACCCATTATCATCACTGTGCGTCATAATCAATGCGCCCACTAATCGGGTAGACACGCCCCAAGAGGTTGCCCAAACATATTCTTGCTTCCCTTCTTTTGAAGCAAACTTAACATCAAATGCTTTGGCAAAATTCTGTCCCAAAAAGTGCGAAGTTCCTGCTTGCAATGCTTTTCCGTCCTGCATTAACGCTTCAATACAATAGGTTTCCAAAGCTCCGGCAAATCGTTCGCTTTCGGTTTTGAGTCCTTTAACCACAGGAACGGCCATATAGTTTTCAGCAAAATCTGCATAGATGTTCATCATTTGTTCTGCTTCGGCAATGGCTTCCTTTTCGGTTGCATGCGCTGTATGCCCTTCTTGCCAAAGAAATTCTGCTGTACGCAAAAACAAACGTGTTCGCATTTCCCAACGCACCACATTGGCCCATTGGTTAATCAACAAGGGTAAATCTCGATACGATTGCACCCATTTTCTATACGTATCCCAAATAATGGTTTCGGAAGTAGGCCGAACAATTAACTCTTCTTCTAATTTCGCGTCAGGATCAACTACGATACCTTTCCCATCTTCATCATTTTTTAAACGATAATGCGTTACTACGGCACATTCTTTAGCAAAACCATCTACATGGCTCGCTTCTTTGCTGAAATAGGATTTCGGGATAAAAAGCGGAAAGTACGCATTTTGATGCCCTGTTTCTTTAAACATTCTATCTAATTCGGCCTGCATTTTTTCCCAAATGCCATAACCGTATGGTTTAATAACCATAGACCCTCTAACACCTGAGTTTTCAGCAAGGTCAGCCTTGATAACCAACTCATTGTACCATTTTGAATAATCTTCGCTTCTTGTAGTTAAGTTCTTTGCCATATACCGCAGTTTGGCACAAAACTTGTGCCTATAGTGTTAAATGATTACTAGTTCTCGTTTATCTCGACAAAACTAGTTATTTTTAAGAAGTCCAACAATTAAAATAAAAGCAGTTATGCAATATCGATACAACATACAAAAAAGAACCATTCCCTTTATAATTATGGGGATTACAGCGTTGGTACTCACTTCCTGCGGAACATACAACTCTGGGTATTCAGATGCCGATGGCATTTACGATTCTAGGGAGGGTGTAGCTTACGAGGAAGGTAGTTCAGATAGAGCAAATTATTACAAACAATACTTTAATACTAAATCTAACGAACTTGAGGAAATTCCTGAAGATGAAGATTTAGTATTTACCGATATTGAAGCCTACACTACTTCAGAGTATATGGATGATGACGGATATATTATAATTGAAGAAAGAGATTATAACGAAGGTTATGGCCCATGGGGCAGTAATGTTGAAGACGTTACGGTAAATATTTATAATAGTGGTTATGGCTATGGTTATTGGGGAAGTCCATATTGGAGCTACTGGGGCAATCCATACTACAACTATTATCGCCCTTATTGGGGCATAGGCTTTGGTGGTTGGGGCTATCCTTATTATGGAGGCTACTATGGCTATGGTTATTATGGATGGGGCCATCCTTTTTATGGTGGCTATTATGGCGGTTATTATGGTCACGGAGGTTACTATAATGGTGGTTATAACGGATATTATAATAACATCTCTTACAACAGAGGAAGGAGAAATACCGATTACAACCGAAATAATACTGAAGCTCGTGGAAGATCTTCAAGTACCACATCTAGACGTTCTTATTCTAGGTCTGAAAACCAAAGAAGGATACAAGCTAGAAATAGCAATTCAAGATCTGTGAGAAACAGCACTATTAACCGTAGATCTAACAACTCGGTTAGGCAAAACCGAAGTAGGGTTAATAGCAGATCTAACAACGTTAGAAGAAGTTCAAACACCCGTTCAGTAAGGAGCAACAGTAACTCAAGAAGAACAAGGTCCTACTCTCCTTCTACACGTTCAATACGCAGCTCTAGCAACTCTAGCAGCATTAATAGTTCCAGTAGATCTTCAGGATCTTCAGGTTCTGTACGAAGCAGTAGTGGAAGCAGCAGACGAGGCGGCGGACGAGGATAATTTTCAATTAAAAAATTAAAAAAATTGATATGAAAAGAAGTATTTTCTTGCTCATAACGGTCATTTCTATGGCGACAATCAATGCCCAGAACATTGTTGATGGCTTACGCTACAGTCAAGAAAACACAACTGGTACCGCTAGATTCAATGCAATGAGCGGTGCCTTTGGTGCCTTAGGCGGTGATTTATCGGCTATTGCCATTAATCCGGCAGGTGGTGCGGTTTTTCTTCGAAATGAAGCAAACATTTCAGCAGGCGTTCGAGACACCGATAATGAAACCTTGTATTTTGGCACATTTGCAAAAAGCTTAAAGAGCGATGTAAACCTTAATCAAGTAGGCGGAGTATTTGTTTTTGACAATGCAGATGAAACTTCAAACTGGAAAAAATTTACTTTAGGAATAAATTATAACAATACCCAAAATTTTGATAATGAACTATTTATTGCAGGAAATGGAAACAATTCCATTGCTGACTTTTTTTTAAATCAAGCGCAAGGCATTCCTTTAAACCTGTTGCAATTACAAGGCTCTGAATCTATTTCAGATTTATATAGTTATCTGGGCGAAACGCAAGGTACTGCCGCACAAAATGCTTTCTTAGGTTATCAAGGCTTTATATTTGATCCAGCAGACCCCAATAACTCTAATAACACAGAATATATATCGAATGTAGCTCCAGGAAGTTTCAATCAAGAATATGTGTTGTTGAGTGACGGGTATAGCGGAAAATACACTGTAAATCTCGCCACACAATACACAGACGATTTTTTCTTCGGAATAAATTTAAACTCGCACGTTATAGATTACCGTCAGAGCACGTATTTATCTGAAATTAACAACAATCAAGGCAGCACGGTTAACCAAATTGGCTTTGAAAACAATCTTTCTGTCTTGGGTTCTGGTTTTTCAGCTCAAGTAGGTGCTATCGCTAAAATAGCCGATAATTTTAGAGTAGGCTTAACGTAC
>DEXR01000049.1:0-6971 GCA_002364245.1 Flavobacteriaceae bacterium UBA3179 | reverse complement strand
AGCCAAAGCGACAGAAAACCTACGATTAGGATTAACTTACGATACTCCAACTTGGTTTACAATTTCTGAAGAAACAACACAGTATTTAGAAACCCAAAGAACCGTGGACGGGCAAACCAGTACGGCTGTGATTGACCCCAATGCTTTAAATATTTATGAAGATTTCAATTTAAAAACTCCAGGGAAGTTAGCAGCAAGTGCGGCTTACGTTTTCGGAAAAAGCGGGTTGATCAGTTTTGATTATTCATACAAAGATTATTCTGAAATTAAATTTAAGCCAACCTCAGATCCAGCTTTTGCGACAGAAAATTCATTTATAAGCAATACACTTCAAAGTTCTTCTACCTTTAGGATTGGCGGCGAATACCGTTTAGACGAAGTAAGCCTTCGGGCCGGGTACCGCTTTGAAGAAAGCCCGTACGAAAACAAACAGCTTATGGACGACTTGAACGGTTATTCCTTAGGCGTTGGTTATTCTTTTGGAAATTATTATATAGATGCTTCATTTATTAGCACAGAACAAGAAAGACAACAGCAGCTTTATAATATAGGATTGACAGATAGCGCCTTGGTTAATACAATAAACAATAGTTTTGTATTCACTTTTGGACTCAAATTATAATACTTTTTCTAGCTTAAAACGTACGTCAAATATTCGTTGATTCCTTTTTATTTTCAAATCAATTTTTTTACCTTCTTCGGAAGAAAATAAAGCCGATAAATTATACAATTTATATTCATGAGCGGGTTTTCCGTTTATTTCCAATATTTCATCACCAATTAGTATCCCCGATTTATCTGCAATAGAGTTTTTTCGTATTTCTGCTACTACGTATCTAGGAACTAATAATATTTCAGTTCTTAAAAACGAATTGAACGTTGAGGAATTTACTCGATTTGCAAAGCCACTTACGCTATTTTTCGCTCGTTGGTTTATACTTGTTTGCACACTATTTTCTTTATAAACCTCAACACCATCGTGCTCCAAGGTCAAACCACTCATATTATAATGAAAAGGGTCATTAAAATTACCATTACGCCGTAACATTACTTTCTTATTGGGGTAATCCATCGTTACAGTAAAACGTTTTAAGAAATCACCTCCCAGGCTTCCATCTCTTTCAATGTACAAACCCAAACTGTCTATAGCTTCTTTATTGGGAAAAGCTACGTTTACATCTTCAAGCTCAAAATCGCCTGCAATCACTTTTTTTAACCTTGATCTTCTCCCGTAAATATGACCGCTTAATCCCAGGCCAAGAAAATCCTCAAAATAATTTTTGGGAGCTTCGGTTAAAAATCCTTTAGGATCAAACAACCATACAGCATCGCTGGATCCACTATCCAGCAACAAAGTAACGGTCTCCTCTTTTGTTGCATTGTTTAGCCCTACAACAAAATCAATGTAAGGCTTATCTTTATAAAAGTGTAAGTCAAAAACATCACACTTACGACATTCACGGTATGAATAATTTTCTGGTTTGTAAAACTTAATTTTTTTAGACCTATAATTTGTTTTTACAATAAAATTTTTAAAGAAATCCAGACCAACGATACCATTTATAGGAATACCCATTCTTGAAGACAAGTTTAATGAACTTTCAAAGATGACATAAATAGTATGATCTTCACTTACTGCTTCTCCAATTTTAAGGAAATTATTCTCGCTTTTTAAGCCTTTTAGCACTCCACCATTTCCTAACCCCCGTAAATTAATAGGCTCTGTGTTTCTCAACATAACAGAATCCTGTTTTTCCAAACTGAAGATAATAGTAGATTTAACCCCTGTATCCAATAAAAATGAAAGGGTGGTACCATTGACCTCCACAGGAATAACCACTAAATTATTAACAAGTTTAAAAGAAATCTTATCCCTTTTGTCCCCATCGGGAAGACGGAACGATCCTTGGGAAAAAACAAGTGGATTGGCACATATCAATAGGCCAAACAAAATGATATATTTTGGTATATATTTTAATACTTTCAAGTGTTATCAAGATAAAAAAAATAACCGAAAGAATACAACACAGGGTATGTAATTATAAATTAATTTCAGACCTTTGTTGACTAAAACATACGCTATGCCTAAAGTATCCGTTAAAGGGCAAAACATGCCTGAATCGCCAATAAGAAAGTTGGTGCCATTTGCCGAAAAGGCTTACAAAGCCAATAAAAAAGTATATCACTTAAACATTGGCCAACCTGATATTAAAACACCTCAAATAGCAATGGACGCCGTCTCTTTACACCACCTTGACATATTGGCCTACACCCGTTCTGAGGGTTCTGAAGGCTATCGTAAGAAAATATCAGCATATTACCACAAACAAAATATACCTGTAGAATACGACGAGATAATCGTTACCACAGGAGGTAGCGAAGCGTTGTTGTTTGCAATGGGAAGCATCGCAGACACTGGTGATGAAATAATCATCCCAGAACCATTCTATGCCAATTACAATGGGTTTGCAACAGCCTCAGGAATAAATATTGTGCCGGTTATTTCAAAAATTGAAAACAACTTTGCACTTCCCCCTATTTCAGAATTTGAAAAATTGATTACTCCAAAGACAAAGGCGATATTAATTTGCAACCCTGGAAACCCAACTGGTTATTTATATTCAAAAGAAGAAATTAAAAAACTTGCTGAGATAGCTAAAAAACACGATCTATTTTTAGTTGCCGATGAAGTGTATCGCGAGTTTGTATATGGCGATGAAAAGCACTATTCAATTTTACAAGAAGAGAGCATGGCCGAAAACGGAATCATTATAGACTCCGTTTCAAAACGATACAGCATGTGTGGGGCACGCATTGGTTGCTTAGTCACAAAAAACAAACAAGTGCTCAGCACCGCATTAAAATTTGCACAAGCACGCTTAAGCCCACCAACATTTGCACAAATTGCCAGTGAAGCTGCTTTAAAAACACCACAAAGCTATTTTGATGACGTAACGAAGGAATATAAAGAACGTCGTGATTTGCTTATTGAAAAATTAAAAGAGATTCCTGGTGTGAAAGTAGGTGAACCCAAAGGAGCCTTTTACTGCATAGCCGAACTCCCAATTAAAGATAGCGATGTATTTGCACAGTGGCTGTTAGAAGATTTTGACTTAAATGGCGAAACAGTTATGGTTGCCCCAGCTGCAGGGTTTTACTCTACACCTGGTGTAGGTAAGAACCAAGTGCGTATCGCTTACGTCCTTAAAAAAGAGAGCCTTTTAAAAGCTGTTGATATTTTGAAAACCGCTTTAGAACAATACCCAGACAATTAATGCAAATTGAAGAGAACAAATCGCTTAAAGAATACAACACCTTTGGGATAGACTGTTCCGCTAAATATTTTGTTGCGGTTACTTCGGTTAGTGAGTTGCAACAAATTCTTTCTGAAAAGAAATTTGAAAACCGGTTTATTATCGGCGGAGGCAGCAATATGTTGCTTACTAAAGATATTGATGCACTGGTTATCCACCTTAACCTGAAAGGAAAAAAAATTATTTCTGAAACAGATAGCGTCGTTACTTTACAAGCTATGGCTGGCGAAAATTGGCATGAGTTTGTACAATATTGTATTAACAATGATTTTGGTGGATTGGAGAACTTATCTCTAATACCAGGAAATGTGGGCACGGCACCCATACAAAATATCGGTGCCTATGGGGTTGAATTAAAAGATACATTTATAAGTTGTGAAGCTCTTGAAATAGCAACCGGGAAGAAAAGAACGTTCACAAAGGAAGAATGTAATTTTGGATACCGGAATTCAATTTTTAAAAATGAAGAAAAAGGTAATTACATTATCACTTCTGTAACCTTTCAACTAACCAAAAAAGCACATAAATTAAATACTGACTACGGAGCAATAAAAGAGAAGCTCGCTGAAAAAAACATACAAAAACCGACAATTGCAGCTATTTCTGAAGCAGTGATCGAAATTAGACAATCTAAACTTCCTGACCCCAAAAAATTAGGCAATAGTGGGAGCTTTTTTAAAAACCCGGTTATTAGTTCAGAAAAATTTAAAAAATTGAAAATTGAAAATCCAGATGCTCCCTATTATGAAATCTCTGCTGCTGAATATAAAATTCCGGCTGGATGGCTAATAGAGCAAGCAGGGTTTAAAGGAAAGCGATTTGGCGATGCGGGAGTTCATAAAAACCAAGCACTCGTTTTAGTTAATTATGGAAATGCTTCTGGTGATGAAATTTGGGAATTGGCATTAAAAATACAGCAAGCTGTAAAAGACAAATTTGATATTTATATTGAACCGGAAGTAAACATTTTTTAGTCTAGGGAAAGTACTTTATCTATAACGTGAACCACACCGTTAGACCCTTCGATGTCGCTTTTACCCAATATAGCTTTGGCCCCATTACCATCGGTAATAACAATATCACTTCCTTGTTTTGTAATAGTAAGTGATGCCCCACCAAGGGTTTTTAAGGTATTTGCACTCCCCTTGGTTTTTTGAAGTAGCTCAGAAGAGTTTACCTCGCCTTCCACTATATGATTTTTTATCACGTTACTTAACTTCTCCTTACTTTTAGGGTTTAAAATTTCTTTCCTTTTTTCAATATCCAAACTATCAAAGGCAATGGTGGTAGGAGCAAATATGGTATAAGGCCCTTTATTTTTAGACAACATATCGGTAAGGCCAGTGCTCACCAAGGCACTTGCAAACGTTTTTGTTTCACCGGTTATCATTAGCTTGGACATAACACTGTTCAACTGTTCTTTTTCTTCGACAGTAAGTTCTTTTTTCACTTTCTTCACTTTTTCTGGCGCTGTTTTAACGACCGTTTCATCTGCCTCTACAGGCTCTTTTTTATCGTTTTTACAAGCTGTAAACGCTAAAGTTATTACAAAAAGAACTGCAAAGGGTTTTAATAATTTCATATACCGGTTTTAAGTGAATTTTACGCTAAAATTAACTAAAATCACATTACATCACCAAGAAAGATTGTATTTTTGCACCATAAAAGTTAGTTATGGGAATTTTACTTATTACAGTTTTACTATTATTATTGGCTTTTGCAGGGATTGCGATTAAAATTTGGGGCAAAAAAGACGGTGAATTTGCCGGTACTTGTGCAAGTCAAAATCCATTTTTAAACAAAAGTGGTGAGGCCTGCGGAATTTGCGGAAAAACACCAGACCAATTTGAAAATTGTAGCGAACCCGCTCACGAACAACCTTCAAAATAAATTTTGCCAAAAGCTTTTCAGAAATCATCAAACCAATAGCTTATGGTGCTACTTTACGTACTCACTGCAGTGGTGCTTATTAACTGTGGTTATTATATTCTTTTTTCAAAATTTTCATTCCTTACTTCTTCTGAAATAAAAACTAAAGATAACTATCCAGTATCTCTCATTGTTTGTGCTAAAAATGAAGCAGAAAACCTTAAGAAACACATACCTCTTTGGTTAGAACAAAATCATCCAGATTTTGAATTGATTTTAATTGATGACGCTTCTATAGATGAAACATTAGAAGTGATGGAGTCGTTTCAGGTTGACAACCCAAAAATCCAAATTGTAAAAGTAAAAAACAATGAAGCCTTTTGGGGAAATAAGAAATATGCCCTTACCCTAGGTCTTAAACGCGCCAAAAACCAGCGTTTGCTTTTTACTGATGCCGATTGTAAACCAGCATCAAAAAATTGGCTAACGACAATGACCAATCAATTTTCAGAAGAAAAGCAATTGGTTTTGGGTTATGGTGCCTATCAAAAAACTGGTGGCTTACTCAATTGGTTAATAAGGTTTGAAACTTTAATAACTGCCCTTCAATATTTTTCATACGCTAAAGCAAACATCCCGTATATGGGTGTGGGTCGAAATCTTGCGTATACAGCAAATCTTTACTATGAAAACAAAGGGTTTATGTCACACATAAAATTGCCCTCTGGCGATGATGATCTTTTTGTAAATGAGGCGGCTACGCCCAAAAATACTGCTATATGTGTTTCAGAAGAAGCCTTTACATATTCTATTCCTAAAAAAACATGGAAAGCGTGGTGGCTTCAGAAAAAAAGACACATTACTACTGCAAAGCGCTACAAACCTTTACATAAATTTTTATTGGGGCTTTTTTATACCTCAAACCTTTTCTTTTGGGGTTTAAGCATCTTTGCGCTTATTTTTTCAAGTTGGAAAATTGCCCTTGCCATAATTTTGTTCCGATTTTTATTCCAGTATATAATAGTTGGAAAAGCCGCAAAAAAACTAAAAGAAGGCGACCTTACCCCTTTTATTCCTTTTTTTGAACTGTTTTTAGTATGCTATCAAATGAGTATCTTTATTTCGAATAGCAGGACAAAACAAAGTAGGTGGAAGTAGCCAAAGAAGAAATTATTGCTCAAATACAAAAAGCTAAAAGTGGCAAACAAAGTGCTTTTAAGTTTTTGCTGGATACTTATTGGAACACGGTTTACGGTTTTCAAATAAAGCGGGTTAATGATGAATATGAAGCCGAAGACATCTCGATAGAGACCTTTGCTAAAGCATTTGACAAAATTGATACCTTCGACCCTAGTTATGAATTCGGAACTTGGTTGATTACTATTTCAAAAAACATTCAGATAGATAAGAGCAGAAAGAAAAACGCTTCACTTTATCAAAATACCACATACACTTCTGAAGAACACGTACACAAAATAGCCGACCATGCACCTACTGCTGAAGATAAGCTGATAACAGAACAAAACTTAGCAGAACTACTTCAATATATAAAAAAATTAAAGCCTCATTATCAAGAAGTAATAAACTTACGGTTCTTTCAAGAAATGAGCTACAATGAAATTGCCCAAAGCATACAAGAGCCACTTAATAATGTAAAAGTTCGTCTACTAAGAGCTCGTAAACTACTAGCTGAAATTATCACCGAAAATTCGTAAAAAACACATCTGTATTTTAACCTTATTATCCTTAAAAACAGGTTTAATTATTTATATCTTTGTTCAGCTATGA
>DEXR01000006.1:44556-45227 GCA_002364245.1 Flavobacteriaceae bacterium UBA3179 | reverse complement strand
GGTAATTGAAATCCCTGTCCTTGACCTTGTCCTTTGCCTTGTCCTTGGCCTTGACCCTGTCCTTGACCAGAAGCGTTCATCATCATCTGGTTTTGCATATTGTTCAACAACTCACTCAACATAATAGCAAGTTCGTTGGCTCCCGTTACGGTATACTGTTGACTTGAGACACCTTGTCGCATTTGGTTTTGCGCCAAACGGTCAAGTGATTTATCGATATTGTATTGTATTTCGGTTAGGGTACTATTTATTTTTCCACTAATCATTGGTTGACGTAATGACAAAGCGAAAATACTATCGTCCACATGTTCAAAATTAAGTTTAAGGTCGTTTTGAATATTCAGTTTTTTACCAAAAACTGGACTGCCATAATCAATGGTTTTAAACTCTTCCATTAAATCTTCTTGTCCAAAAGAAAACACAATGAGGTTGTCTAAGATTTGCCGAAGCATTTTTACATCCTCTTGAATGGTTTCCATTTGCCCAGCTTGCATTTGCATCTGCATTTGCTTACCCATTTCTTTCATTTTTTCACCTGCTTTTTGTTGGCTTTTTTGGGCATCCTGTTTCTGTTGTTGCTCTAATTTTTCCGAAGCATTTTGTTGTTCTTTATCTACAACTTTCTCCCCTATTTCATCTTTAGGAAGATCCATCGGTTCTTTTAAATCTTC
>DEXR01000006.1:44119-44371 GCA_002364245.1 Flavobacteriaceae bacterium UBA3179 | reverse complement strand
TCTTCTTTGTATTCCTCAAACTTTTTATTGAGTTCCTCCTGTGCTTCTTTGGTATTTTCTTCCTCTGGTGCTTTTGAAAGTTGTTCCTGCTCTTCTCCTAATTTATATAAATCTTCAGCCAGTTTTTCAGCTTTTTTAGTAACATAATAGCGCTTGGTCAACTCGACCAATTGCTCTAAATTTTTCTCTTGATTTTTATTTTGCTTTGCTAACTGCTCCAATTTTTCAGTTAAATCTTCTTTCTGAATTTTT
>DEXR01000006.1:43601-43947 GCA_002364245.1 Flavobacteriaceae bacterium UBA3179 | reverse complement strand
CTTGTAGGTTTTCCAGCTCATCCAGCAGCTTTTCATTCTCCTCTAATCGTTCTTCATTCTCTTGCAAACGATCTTCCAATTGTTCTTTAAAAGGATCATCTTTTTCTTCTGGTTGGAAGTTTTCAAGATTTTCTTTCATTTCATTTGAAAAGTTCTTCATCATCTGTTCTTGTTGCTTTTGCCGTTTGATGAAGTTTTCAAGCTTCTTTTTATCGTTCCAATTCAGTTCTTTCTTTTCCTTTTGGGTTTTGGACAATTCTTCCAGGCTTTTATCCTGCTCTTTCATTTTTTCCAAGGTCTTGTCCAAGTCTTTAACATTGGCATCCTGTTGTTTCAGTTGTTCGTT
>DEXR01000006.1:42985-43496 GCA_002364245.1 Flavobacteriaceae bacterium UBA3179 | reverse complement strand
TCCTGTTGTTTCAGTTGTTCGTTCTGTAATTCATCATCTGTTAATTTTCTGAAGGAATACACACCGGATTTACTAGATTTAAAATTATGAATGGCATCGTTGTCAAAAACTTCAAAATAATAATCATAGGCTACGCCTTCTTCCAAAGGTAATTGTCCTGGGAAGGTGTAAACAAACTGGTCGAAATTACTCTTGTTAAGTGAAAGTGGCTCTTTTTTGGCATTTTCTTCTTCACCTGTTGGGTAATAGACCAAACGCAGTTTTGTTAACCCGTAATCGTCACTTACACGACCCAAAAAATAAACCAATTGGGTGTCGGTACTGTCTTGTTTGGATTGTACATCGATTTCAGGATATTCGTCTTTAACCACACCTAAAGTGAACGCTAAATTTTCGTAATCTTTCAGGTTTTCGTTAGAAGTGGTAATGGCATAATCTAACTTAGAATAAATGTTTTTCTGAAAGTTGAATTGTTGTTTTTCTTCAGTAAAACCATAGATAGTATCCGCCG
>DEXR01000006.1:42414-42684 GCA_002364245.1 Flavobacteriaceae bacterium UBA3179 | reverse complement strand
TAATAGGTTTCGTTATTGAATTCAATACTCGCATTCTGCGGAATGACAGTTCCTTCCGTTCTTATTTTAAGCGTATAGTTTTTACTTTCTATGGCTGAAAGGTTATTGTTCAACACCACAAAACTGAAAGGGGCCGGCGGTTCATAAGCCGTATCGTAATTAACAACCCGCTCGTAGCTACTCGAAAAAAGATCTTTTTCACCCAACAGACTGATGACAATAAAAATTAAAATCGGTATGGCCGCATACTTCAGGTATTTAGCGTTTTTT
>DEXR01000006.1:15174-42234 GCA_002364245.1 Flavobacteriaceae bacterium UBA3179 | reverse complement strand
GACTGCCGTTTGAAAGGGAATTGGTTGGAGTTCGGAAGCTTTTTGGTCAATACTTGCCGCCAATAACTCACTTTCACGTTGGTTTCTGTTCAGCTGAATTACATTTAATAGCTTATCGCTAACATTGGGAAAGTGATTCCCAATTATGGTAGATGCTTCTTCATATGAAATTCCATTCTGTAATTTGAACAATTTTGCTAACGGAAAGGCTATAAAACGAATAAAGAGCGTAAGTTCAACCGCTATAAAAGACCAAAACAAAATGGTTCTACCTAATGGGCTAAGCCATAGAAAATATTCAACAAGGAGTGTAAGGAGAAAGTAAAGCAA
Organism: Flavobacteriaceae bacterium UBA3179; assembly: GCA_002364245.1. Taxonomy (GTDB): domain Bacteria; phylum Bacteroidota; class Bacteroidia; order Flavobacteriales; family Flavobacteriaceae; genus Marixanthomonas. Next base: position 41,904 of record DEXR01000006.1, on the reverse strand, counting down.
GCCAATAGCAAAAAACAAAATAGCGCCTTTGATCAATTCATTGGTGTAGAATTTTTTAATGAATTGTTCCAGCTTTTGCTGAATGATATTAAAGGTGCTCATAGTATGTACAATCGTTTAATATAGAACTCATAAAAATACAATTTTATTTCAAGACTTCTGTGAGCTAGTTGAGTATCAAAAATTACTCCAAATTCCTTATTAAAGCCAAGTTACCAAAAATGTAATTTGTATAATTCAAGTATGTAAAGTATATTTGACATATAGTAAAAATAATTTTACTTAAAATAAAGTTTATTTGTCAATTATGAATTCAAAAAAAATAATGGATTGTGAGCGTACCAAAATTGAAAAATGGTCGCGATTTCAGTTACCCAATCGTTGGAAGACTATTGGTGTATTGCTATGTTTAGCATTGTTTGTTACAGCAATAGTTTTAAAGTTTACAGAATTTGAAGTAGGTTGGTTTAAAGGTGTATTACGACGCGGTATTCTAATTGGTTTGTTAATAATTAGCATATCTAAAGATAAAAACGAGGACGAGATGATCGTATCCTTAAGGTCTAAGGCATATACTTTAGCATTTATTTTTGGTGTAGTTTTTACATTAGTTCAGCCGCTATTGGAATATTTGATACATAATTTTGTTTTTGAAGCAAATCCCAATAACACCTTCAGTTATTTTGAGGTATTGTCATTTATGTTATTGATGCATATTGTGTTTTTTGAAGTTTTAAAACGTAATAGATAATGGAGAATACAATTAAAGTAGAGCGTGCCATTTTAAACTTAACCCAAGATGAGTTAGCAAAGAAGATAGGTGTATCACGCCAGACCATTAACTCAATAGAAGCTAACCGTTACGTACCATCAACTGTATTGGCGTTAAAACTTTCTGAAGTGTTTAAAAAGCCTGTAAACGAATTTTTTAAATTAAGTAATGATTAGTTAAGTGTACCATAAGATCTATGCAAACACCGTACCCTAATAAGATGTGCACTAGTACAAATAGAATTGTATCTTTGTCGCCCTAATAAAAATTATAATCCATGGCTCAAAAAACACGGGTACGTTTTGCTCCAAGTCCTACAGGACCGTTACATATTGGTGGTGTTCGCACTGCTTTATTCAACTATTTGTTTGCTAAAAAACACGATGGTGATTTTGTGTTGCGAATAGAAGATACTGACCAAACTCGGTATGTAGAAGGTGCAGAAGATTACATCGTTGAAGCCTTGGATTGGCTAAACATTCCCTTTGACGAAGGCCCACAAAAAGATGGTGGATTTGGTCCGTATCGACAAAGTGAACGCAAGCATTTGTACAGAGAATATGCCGATAAGTTGCTTGCTTCAGAAAATGCCTATTATGCTTTTGATACTGCTGAAGAGTTAAATGAACACCGAAAAAATCACGAAGTGGAAGGAAAGACCTTCATCTATAATTGGCACAACCGATTAAAACTAAAGAATTCCTTATCGCTTTCAAAAGAAGAAGTTCAACAGAAACTGGATGCTGGTGAAGATTATGTAATTCGATTTAAATCCCCTGAAAATGAAACGCTTCATTTAAAAGATATGATTCGTGGTGGTATGCAGATTGACACCAATATTTTAGATGATAAAGTGTTGTTTAAAAGTGATGGCATGCCAACGTATCATTTAGCGAATATCGTTGATGATCATTTAATGGAAATCACTCACGTAATTAGAGGTGAAGAATGGTTGCCATCTCTGGCACTTCACGTAATGTTATACAGAGCATTTGGCTGGGAAGCGCCTAAATTTGCTCATTTACCATTGATTATGAAACCCGTTGGTAAAGGTAAATTAAGCAAGCGTGATGGCGATAAAATGGGCTTTCCTGTGTTTCCATTAGAGTGGAAAACGGCCGATGGTGATGTTTATTCTGGCTATCGAGAAGATGGCTATTTAGCCGAAGCGGTTATCAATATGTTAGCTTTTTTAGGTTGGAACCCAGGAACAGAGCAAGAGCTTTTTAGCTTGGAAGAATTGGTGCAAGCCTTCGATTTAGACCGAGTGAACAAAGCCGGTGCTAAATTTGATCCTGAAAAAACAAAATGGTTTCAACATCACTATTTACAAGAAGTTGACAATGGAATTTTAGCTGGACAATTTAAAGAATTGCTGAAAAATAAGGGAATTGAAACTTCCCTCCCAATTGAAACAATTACAGCTTTACTAAAAGAGCGCGCCACCTTTGTTGAAGATATTTGGGACCAAGGTAGTTTCTTCTTTGAAGCTCCAGAAAGTTATGATGAAAAAGCGGCTAAAAAAGCCTTTAAAGAAGGTACTGCTGAAATACTTCAACAGGTTATTTCGCTTATGAAAGAAGTGGAAGACTTTTCAGCAGCTAACGTATCTGATACAATTAAAGGTTGGATTACTGATAATGAAATAGGTTTCGGAAAAGTAATGATGCCTTTACGCCTATCGCTTGTTGGCGAAATGAAAGGTCCTGATGTTTTTGTGATTGCCTCGCTTCTTGGAAAAGAAGAAAGCATTAAACGTATTGAAAAAGCTATTTCTTCAATTTAGAAATAAAGAACAGCAGAAATTATAAAAGTAGAACTGTTTCCTTTTACATCTTCAAATTCTGAAATATCTTTTTCGTTCAAGTTATTTAGCATATTGGTGAGACCATATTGGTAATGAGCACCCAACCTAAAGCTCTTTAAACCAGCAGTGAGTCCGCCCATAAGTCTAAAGTTGAAACTAGATATATCTTCGATGTCTTGAGCTCTAACAGTGGTATATCCATCTACGATATAGTTTTGATAAGCTTCGTCTTTAAGTTTCATTTTCCCATTTACATTTAAAATAGGACCAAACTCAAGACTTAAATGATGTTCAATTAAATTAAGGCTTGCCAATAGGTTTATTTGAGCGCCTATAATAGAATATTCTAAATTTCGAGATTCCGTAACATCACTTGCTAAAATTTCGATATTAGATTGTATAAAGTTAATCCCGTAGATGAGATCAAAACCATTTCTAAACGAACCCCTGGTAGTAAAACCGCCTGTAAAACCTTGCCCCTGTTTAGTTGTAAAATCTGATGTGTTAATATCAAACAGAGTTAAACCCCCTGTAATACCTAGGCGGTTGTATTCATCAAAATTTCGTTGTGCCGTAAGTTGTTGAAAAGATAAAACTAAAACGGTAACAATTAATAGGTTTTTAATACTCATAAAGTGGTAAATTAATAGAAGCTAAAAGTAGCTTTATTTTTGTATCTTCAACTAATTATTCAATTAAAAAATTTAACTAATGGGTGGTTTACTTCTTTTAATACCGATAATCATTGTCGGTTTTTTTATTTTGCTTTCAGGCATATTCACTGTAAAACAACAAACTGCAGCTATTGTAGAACGCTTCGGAAAGTTTTTAAGTATCCGAAATTCAGGTTTACATTTTAAAATTCCTGTTTTTGATCGTATTGCCGGACGAATTAACTTAAAAATTCAACAATTGGATGTTTTGGTAGAAACTAAAACAAAAGATGATGTATTTGTACGGTTAAAAATTTCAGTACAGTTTCAAGTAATTAAAGAAAAAGTTTATGATGCTTTTTACAAACTTGAAAATCCGCACGACCAAATTACTTCTTACGTATTTGATGTGGTAAGAGCCGAAGTACCTAAAATGAAACTGGATGATGTTTTTGAACGTAAAGATGATATTGCCATTGCTGTAAAAGAAGAATTAAACGATGCCATGATCGATTATGGGTATGATATTATTAAAACATTAGTAACCGATATTGATCCTGATGTTCAAGTAAAAGCAGCTATGAACCGTATTAACGCTTCAGAGCGTGAAAAAGTAGCGGCCGAGTATGAAGCAGAAGCAGAGCGTATTAAAATCGTTGCCAAAGCACGTGCTGAAGCTGAAAGTAAGCGCTTACAAGGACAAGGTATTGCTGATCAACGCCGGGAGATTGCACGCGGACTTGAAGAAAGTGTAGATGTTTTAAATAATGTAGGAATCAATTCCCAGGAAGCTTCTGCTTTAATTGTGGTGACGCAACATTATGATACGTTACAGTCTATTGGGGAAGAAACCAATACCAATTTAATTTTACTTCCTAACTCGCCTCAGGCTGGCAGCAATATGTTGAACGATATGATAGCTTCGTTTGTGGCCAGTAACCAAATAGGTGAAGAAATGAAAAAAAGAAATGAAGCAAAAGGAATTGGTAGCACTACAAAAACCAAGAGAAAACGTAATCGCCCTTCTTCAGAAAACAATGATGATATTACTTTTTAAAACAAAAAATGCCGCTCATAAAAATGAGCGGCATTTTTTGTTTGTTTAAGATTTTTAGTAGTCCTTATCTTCCACTTCTTTTACTTTTTTAACACCCAAAATACTATTGGCAATCTTTACAACCAATGCTTTTTGAGCAATTGAACCAATCATACTTACAATCATGTTCAAGGGGGAAAAACTGTCTTTAAAACTCTCTTTTGTATTGTTAACACCAAGCTTCAGTTCTTCTTTATCAATTTCAGATTTAAGCTTTAAATATTTTAAATCCCTGTCTATTTCTTCAAAAGTAGTGTATCGTTTCATTCTTGATGGTTTTCAACTGTTTCTTTGTAAGTTTTAACTTCTTGTTTAGCTTGATTTTTTGGAGAAATATCATCTTCGTCATAGAGCACTTTGGAGAACTTTAAAAGAAGACTCCGTTCTATCATCTTCCTTCCGAATAAAATTAAAAACAATGTTACCAATCCATAAAATCCTCCAACAATTAAAAAACCGGCAAAACTACTTTCCATGACAATACCGAGCCACAAGGCTACGCCAATCGATATGAAAAGTAAAACGAACAAGAAGAAACTACCAAAGACCAATAAATTTACAAGAGAAACGGCCCCTTTCATCGAAGATTTAAACAAGCGGAGTTTGTAATACTCCGCCGTACTAGTTCCATATTCTTGAAATTTATCGCTTACGGTTTGTAAACTTTCAGTAAGACGATCAAATGCCATATTATGAAGTTGCTTTTTTAGTCTTTGTTTTGGCTTTAGCTGTTTCTGTTTCTCTTTGAAGTTTTGCGTTCTGCTTTCTTAGCGTTTCCAGTTTATCTTCCATAGCCAATAAAATATCGTCTGCTTTATAGCTTGCTGAAGATAATGTGCTTTCCAGTTTTTCTTCGAAGTTCAATCGAGCTTTTTGAGCTTTTTCACTAAGATTATTAGAGGTTTCTTTAACTTGTTTATCAAGTTGCTTTCGTGCTTTTTTAGCCTCTTTGCTAATTTGCTTTCTGGTTTTTGAACCCTTATCTGGAGCGTACAAAATTCCTATTCCCGCTCCTATTGCAGCTCCTGTTAGTAAAGCTAAAAGTGTTTGTCCTGTATTAGATGCCATAGTATATATTTATTAGTTTATGATTATAGAAACAAAGTTAAGTAAGTAGTATTATAGTTGCTGTTAACAACCGGTTAATACTCAAAATTTTACTAATAAAATATTCTTAAAATAGGGTTTTTATTGCCAAAATGTCTTAATTTTTAATTGTTTTCGTATGCAAAAGGTTAAATCAAGGTGCTGTATTAAATTCATTCAATTGTTTTACATTTGCTGCCTATGCATTTTCTGAAGATAATAAAAAATGTGCTGACTTCAGTACTGAAAATAGTACTGTTTTTTGTTTTTCCAGTATTGGTAGTTTGGGTAAGCTGTTACTTTTTAATTCCTCAATTAAAATTTTATTTAAAAGAGGCCGTAGGGTTTACAGTTATGGCCCTGTTTTTAATTTGCATCGTACTCCTTCTACCAAAGTTTCTAAGAAAAGGTTTTAGTTACTTTTCAATCATTTTATTATCATTTTTGGCATTCGTAAAAATTAGTTTCTATCATCATTATGGTGTAAAATTAAGTGCCTCTGCCTTGTTTGTTATATTTGAGACAAATAACACCGAAGCATCGGAGTTTTTATATTACTACTTAGATACATATACGTTGGCTTTAGCTATGCTAATGCTTCTATTTATAGCTGTGATATCTTTCTTTTTGTTTTCGAAAAGAAGTTTTTTCAGTGTTTACCAAAAGCCTTTTCAGGTACAAATAAGACCTATAGTTTTATTTGTAGTGCCTTTAGCAGTTATTGGTCTTTCAGTTTACTTTATAAATAGAACTTTTGCTGAAGAAAACATCCTCTATAAAAGCTATCATGTCTATAATGAATACAAAGCGACTAAAAAAGTGTTGAAAGGACAACTGGCTAAAAAAAGCAGTGAAAATCTCAATATTATAAGCACCTCAGAAAATCAACAAACCTACATTGTAATTATTGGTGAATCTACAACACGTAGACATCTACAGTTATATGGCTATAGAAGAGAAACAAACCCTAAATTATCTGCAATCAAAGATAATTTATTGGTATTTGACAGTGTTATCAGCCCAAACGTGCATACCATACTTTCACTTGAAAAAATATGTACTCTTTCAAACTTTAAAGAGCCCAACAAGAAGGAAAATGGCTCTATTGTACAATTGGCCAACCAAGCCGGTTTTAAAACCTATTGGATTTCGAACCAAAGACCTGTAGGTATTCATGAAAGTATTCCTACTTTAATTTCTGGTGCTGCAACGGTAAAAAATTACATAGCGACCGATAATTATTCCGAATCAATTTATGACGAAGCGTTACTACCTTACATAAATAAAGCAATAAACGACAAAGAAAAAAAGAAGGTCATTTTTGTGCATCTTATTGGCACACATAGTAGGTATGGTTACCGTTACCCTAAAAACAAAACGTATTTTAAAGATAATCCTAACACTACTTTTAGTAAAACAGCAAACGCCATAGAGACCATAAATGAATATGATAATGCTGTAAGATACAACGATTCAATCGTCAATGCTGTTATAAAAATGACGCAACGTAAAAAAGAAAATAGTTACGTACTTTATTTTTCAGATCATGGGGATGATGTTTTTGATACCAGCCAAACATTTTTAGGTCATAACGAATTTCATGGCACCAAACCTATGTACGAGGTGCCTTTTATTTTTTGGGCTTCTGAAACCTATAAAAACAACCGTTCCTTCTTCGGAAGGAGAGAAGAAATTACCACACGTAGATATAATTTGGAAGATTTTATCCATACATTTTCCCACCTTAGCGATATCGATTTTGATAAAAAGGACTTAAGCCGAAGTATTTTCAGTGAAACATTTAAATCACGACCCAGAATAATTAAAAAAGGCGAAGATTATGATGCGCGGTAAAAAGATAAAAATCATCTTGTTTTCCATACTTGCTTTGGTTGTATTACGGTATGCTTATAAATTTAGCCCTTACAAAATTGAATTTTTAGGTCATTACGACAAAGTATGGGCGCACCGGGTTAACTCAACCGAGAAACTCAATTCCGCTACTACTTTTTTTAAAGGAATTGAACTAGATTTAGTATACCAAAAACAAACCAATAGTTTTGATGTAAACCATCCGCCTGCAAAAAGTATCGATTTAACTTTTACCGATTATCTTTCCACTTTAAAACCCGATAAAAAACCTTATTTGTGGCTAGATATTAAAAATTTGAATGCTAAAAACGCAACATCAATTCACAAAAAATTGACTTCTATTTTTTCTTCTTTAAACTATCCTTTTGAAACGATTTTAGTTGAAACCAAACACCCCGAAGCACTCGCCATTTTTCAACAATCTGGGTTTATGACCAGTTATTACTTGCCTTACGAAATGTATAAAAAAGAATCGCAGGCACTGAAAACAGATATTTCAACCGTGAAAGAATTTTTAGCTACCGATACTTTGGTAGGTATTTCGGCTAGTTATAAGGATTATGAAATTTTAAAAAATCACTTTCCTAAACGCATAAAATATCTATGGGCAACAGGAGCTTGTACAGTATGTGATTATACTGAAATACAAGAGTTGCTAAATGACACCACAGTAAAAGTAGTTTTGAGCACCTTTAAATCATTTAAAGGAAATAGATAACTACTTCTTATCTATTTTCCCCCAAGAATCACGTAATGGAACCGTACGGTTAAAAACGATTTTTTCTTCGGAAGTATCTTTATCCACAACAAAATAGCCTAGTCGTTGAAATTGAACTTTATCCTCAACTTCCAGGTTTTTTAAACTTGGCTCCGCATACGCTGTGATAACTTCTAAAGAATTTGGATTTATGAACTCCATAAAATCTTTTTCTTTATCAGCATCTGGCGAAGCTTCCGTAAACAAACGATCGTATAGTCTAACTTCTACAGGAAGTGCATCATTTACTGAAACCCAGTGTAACGTTCCTTTTACTTTACGTTTTGAAGCTTCGGAACCACTTCCACTTTTACTGTCAGGATCGTAGGTACAATGTATTTCGGTGATATTTCCTTCAGCATCTTTTACAACGCTTTCCCCTTTAATAATGTAGGCATTTTTTAAACGAACTTCTTTATTTAAAGTTAATCTGAAGAATTTTCTATTGGCTTCTTCTTTAAAATCTTCTTTTTCAATATACAATTCACGTGAAAAAGGAACTTCTCGATAGCCAGCACTTTCATCTTCTTGATTGTTTTCAGCTTCAAGCATTTCGGTCTTACCTTCCGGATAATTGGTGATGACCAATTTTATAGGATTTAAAACCGCCATCACACGAGGTGCTCGTTTGTTAAGATCTTCACGCACGTTAAATTCCAAATGAGAAACATCTATTACGTTTTCACGTTTTCCTACACCGATACTATCTACAAAATTTTTAATCGATTCTGGCGTGTACCCACGTCTTCTCAACCCTGAAATAGTTGGCATTCTTGGGTCATCCCAACTATCAACAACACCTTCTTCTACTAATTTTGCCAATTTACGTTTACTCACCACCGTATGACTTAAGTTTCTACGGGCAAATTCTCGTTGCTTAGGGCGTAACGTATCTTTTTCGTGTACTTGGTCCAAGAACCAATTATAAAGCTCTCTATGGGGTAGAAATTCAAGCGTACACAATGAGTGTGATACGCGCTCTATGTAATCACTCTCTCCGTGCGTCCAATCGTACATTGGGAAAATTTTCCAGTCGGTACCCGTTCTATGGTGACTTTTATGCAACACGCGATACATAACCGGGTCGCGCATCAACATATTTCCTGAAGTCATATCTATTTTAGCACGCAACGTATGTTTACCTTCCCCTAGTTCGCCATTTTTCATTTTTTCGAAAAGATCTAAACTTTCTTCAACCGGACGATTTCTGAAAGGACTTTCTGTACCTGGTGAATTTGGTGTTCCTTTTTGTTCAGCAATTTGCTCAGAAGTTTGTGAATCTACGTAGGCTTTTCCGTCTTTAATTAATTGCACGGCCCAATCGTATAATTCCTGAAAATAATCTGAAGCATAGCGTTCTTCTGCCCATTCAAACCCTAACCAAGAAATGTCACGTTTAATAGCGTCAACAAATTCTTGCTCTTCTTTTGCAGGGTTTGTATCATCAAAACGTAGATTTACCGGTGCTTTGTAGCGTTCGCCTAGACCAAAATTTAAACAAATGGAAGAAGCATGACCAATGTGTAAATAGCCATTAGGCTCAGGTGGAAACCGAAACCGAAGTTCATCTTGGGTATGCGTTGTGGTTAAATCTTCTTCTATTATATGCTCAATAAAGTTAAGTGGTGCTTCTTCTTTTGCCATGATTGGTATATTGTCCCTTAAAAGGAATTGTATTTAATTATCTAAAGTAAACAGAATTAATTAGTTTGCCTTTCTATAAACAGACAAGTAGCAAAGGTAAAAAAAGTATCTTTGCAAAAACAATTTGCATGAGTACAATACGCTTAAAGAATATCCGCATTTTCGCTAATCACGGTTGCCTTACTGAAGAAGAAAAAATAGGTAGCGATTATATTGTAAATTTAGAAGTTACTGCAAATCTTTCAAAAGCTGCTAAAACTGATGAATTAAGTGATACGGTAGATTATGTTCAGCTTCAAAAAATAGTTAGAGAGCAAATGGCAATCCGCTCTAAGCTACTGGAACAAGTAGGCCAGCGTATTATTGATGAAATTTTAAGAGACATTCAACTGGTTGATGCTGTAAAGGTTCGGGTTTCAAAGATTAACCCGCCAATTGGTGGTGATATTGCTGAAGTAAGTGTTACAATGACTTCAGAACGGTAATTTCAAATTTAAATAGGAAAATTCGGTTTAATTTTTTTACATTTGCAAACCTTAAAGGCATCGTGGCCGAGTGGCTAGGCAGAGGTCTGCAAAACCTTGTACAGCGGTTCGAATCCGCTCGATGCCTCAACAAAACCTTCTTTCTTACTAGATTGAAGGTTTTTTTATTGAATTGGTTCTTCTACTGGGGGAATGGGTTTTTCTAACGGATGTTTCGGTCCCGGAATTTTATCTAAGTTGGATTTCATTTCATCAGGAAAAATTCCTTGTAATAACAATGCTACACCAAAACCTGCAATTAAAATACTCACCCATTTTTTAGTTTTAATAATAAAACGGGGTGTCATCTTATTTTTAAGCTTTTTAGCTAATGTAATTTTTAAAAGATCGGTGCAGAAAAAGGTAATCAACACAGTAAGTAGAAAGAGAAACACACCATTTTCTGAATTTGTAAGTGCATTTGCCATAATAATAGTACCAATCCAGCCAGCGAGTACACCGAAGTTTACAAAATTCAACAGAAAACCTTTTAAAAATAAACTTCCCAGCTTCTTTTTAACTTTTACTGCGTAATGTTCTCGTACTATTTTAAAAAAGGAACGGTTGGTGCGGATGTAGGATATAATTCCGTAAGCTATTAGAATGGCTCCCCCGAAAATAAGTAACCCAGGGTCGTCTTTAACTTTATCTAAAATTTTACTGGTACTGAAATATGCTATGGTAATAAAGACAATATCTGCAAAGATTGCTCCTAAATCGAAAAATACACCTGCTTTAAAACCTTTAGTAATACTGGTTTCAATGAGTGTAAAAAAGACAGGGCCTACTGCAAAAGCAAGTAGGAACCCGTAAAAAGCTGCGTATCCAATACCATCAAACATAGTATTGTAAAAGTACAAATAAGTTTATAGTTGAAAACGCTTTAGTTAACTATTAATCCACAATGCGGATAGTACCCCCTGCAAAACTTTTTTTATTTACTTCTTTTGGGTTTCCATACACGGTAACATCACCGCCTGCAGTTACTTTTATATTTGCTTTTTCACTAGCGTTGATTTCAGCTTCGCCAGCTGCAAACAATTTTAAGTTGGTGTCTTGTGTTTGTAAATCCATTGCTTCAATGATACCACCCGTTCTAATAGTAATATCTTGTGATTTTGCTAACCCTGAAGCTTCAATTATTCCGCCAGTTACGGCTTTCATTTCAACATAATTTACTTTTAAACCTACTCGGATTTTTGCTCCTTCTTGCGACCGTAATTCAATTTTATTTTGAGTTATTGCTTCATTAGCAACAATTATAGCTCCTTCATTGGCATCGATTATATCAACATCAGTGTAGTGAACTTCAACAAAAGTTTCTTCTCCATTAAAACGTTCGTCTAATTGCATTCGAATCTTTAATTTTCCGTTGTCATTAATAATCTTAACGCTTTCGGTGTTTTCACCTTTGATAACAACTTTGTTTTCTTTGGAAGGAATTAAATTTACTTCAATTAAATCGAATACTTTTAATTCATCAAAATCACCTATATTTTTCTCAACCATGCGCTGAGAAAAGGCTGAAAAGGTTATGAATGCGATAAGAATTGTAGATACTAATTTCATAATTAAGTGGTTTGGTTTTTTATAAAGAGTAGCTTATAATTGAAATGTTACACTTACTTTTCAATTTCTTTTTTACTACCCAACATCGTAAAATCTAAATGCTTTCTAACTAAGTCTGCATTTTTCACTTTTACATAAACCTCGTCTCCTAATGTGTATTTGTTATGTGTACGTTGACCCACTACTGCAAATTCATCTTTATCAAATAAATAATGATCGTCGCGTAAATCGCTTAAACGAACCATTCCTTCACATTTATTGGAAACTATTTCAATATAAATTCCCCATTCGGTCACACCTGAAATTACACCTAAGAAATCTTCATCTTCGTGGTCTAACATGTATTTAACCTGCATGTATTTTATACTGTCACGTTCTGCATTTGTGGCAAGATTTTCCATTTCACTAGAATGACCACATTTGTCTTCGTATTCATCTTGATTGGCTGATTTATTTTTATCTAAATAAGACTGTAGCAACCTATGTACCATCACATCTGGATACCTACGAATTGGCGATGTAAAGTGTGTATAATAATCGAATGCTAAACCGTAATGACCAATGTTATTTGTGGTATAAACTGCTTTACTCATCGTTCTAATTGCTAAAACATCGACCAAGTTTTGTTCTTTTTTTCCAACGACATCTTTCAATAATTTATTGATAGAATTGGCAGTTTTTTTAGGATCTCTAATATCCAGTTTATAACCAAAACGCTGGATAATTCGTTCCAGAGCAGCGATTTTTTCGTCATCTGGCTCGGCATGTACACGGTATACAAATGTTTTTGGGGGATTTTGTTTTCCTATAAATTCGGCAACGCTACGGTTGGCAAGCAACATAAACTCTTCAATTAGTTTATTTGCATCTTTACTTTCTTTGAAATAAACGCCTTCCGGTTCGTTGTTTTCATCCAATTTGAATTTTACCTCTACTTTATCAAACGAAATAGCACCTTGGCGCATCCTATCTGTGCGTAATATTTTAGCCAATCTATCCATTTCTAAAATTGCCGAAGCAATAGTAGAATCTACCGTATATTTTTTATCAGTAATGGAAATGTTAGCCGGTATTTCGTGTTCTTTAGCTTCTGGATTTTCAATCACGTGCTGTGCTTCTTCATATGCAAAACGAGCATCACTATAAGTTACCGTTCGTCCAAACCACTGGTTTTTAACCTTCGCTTGATTATCTATTTCAAAAACAGCTGAAAACGTATATTTTTCTTCATTAGGGCGAAGCGAACACGCATTGTTAGATAACACTTCAGGAAGCATCGGTACCACACGATCTACTAAATACACTGAGGTTGCACGTTCATAGGCTTCATCGTCTAAAACAGTTCCCGGTTTAAGGTAATGTGAAACATCTGCAATGTGAATTCCTATTTCATAATTACCATTTTCTAATTTCTGAAAGGATAACGCATCATCAAAATCCTTTGCATCTTTTGGGTCAATGGTAAAGGTTAACACATCGCGCATATCACGACGTGTATTTATTTCGTCTTCTTGAATAGATGTATCTAATTGATTAGCATATTCTTCCACTTCATGTGGAAATTCATACGGCAATCCGTATTGTGCTAAAATGGAATGAATTTCGGTATGATGTTCTCCAGGCATTCCCAATACCTTTTTAACTTGACCTAATGGGGAATCTGCTTTTTCTGGCCAATCGATAATTTCAACTAATACTTTTTCACCACCTTTTGCTTCTCCAATGTTACTTTTCGGAACAAAAATATCGGTATACATACTGCTATCGTTGATTTCAACAAAAGCAAAATTCTCGTGAATATCGATGGTTCCAACAAACTCAGTTTTCTTACGTTGTATAATATTGGTTATTTCGCCTTCAGCTTTACCACGTTTTTTACGTTTAAAAACATAGACTTCAACCACATCACCATTTAAGGCTTTGTTTAAGTTTTTATTACTAACGAAAATATCATCTTCAAGATCGTCAACTATAATATATCCTTGTCCACGGCTGGTAATATCTACCACACCCGTGTAGTAATTTTTAGAAGGGGCAATAACATACTTTCCTCGTTCCACCTCGTTGATGGTTCCTTTAGCAGTTAATTGCTTTAATTTTTTGGTAATTTGGTTACGGCTGTTAGGATCATCTAATCCTAATTTAGCCGCTATTTGTTTGTAGTTATAAGGTTTGGAATTCGCTTTTCGTAGTATTTTTATAATGCTTTCTCCAAGCCCTTTTATTTTATTGTTTTTCTTCTTCGTTTTTCTTTTTGGCATTGTTTTATTTTAATTAATGTAAATGTACTATTATTAAGATAATAGCGTGTTTCCTTTAGGAAAGATTTAGTACCTTAGTAAGGCTTCTAAAAAGCAATTTTTAAGCTATGGAAAACTTTATAACCGTTGCTACTTTCACATATCAAAGTGAATATGCTGTTCTCGCTTTACTTTTAGAACAGCATGACATTCCGCACGTTTTTTTAAACGAAACCATGGCGAGTGTTTTTCCTTTTTACTCAAATGCAATTGGCGGGATTCGCTTGCAAGTGCACAAGCAAGACGCAGCGCGGGCTCGAGAAATCATCAAAGACTTTGATAACACTTCAAAAATGAGAATCGTTTAATTTTAAAGTTTTCAACCTTATTAACAATATAATATTCATCTCTTTTCTTTTTTAAAATTTTAAAATAAATAATGATGGTTATTATAGTGTGTTAATATGTAGCATAACTTTTTGAAGTTTTATTTTTATTTTAAGTTATAGGTTATTTTGTACAGGTTGTTAACATAGTTTTAAGAATGTTTTCTTCTGAAAAATAAAAGAATAGGCACAATAATTAACAGCTGTCAACAATCCATGTTAACAACGTATTTTTAATATGTATTTCTGAAATATCTGTTTGAAACTTACTTTTCGATGCTGATAACTCGGTCAAAAAAGAGGGAGTTAAAATTTGCTTTTGAAATATTAAAAAGCATATGGAATTTATAATCCAATTTCACAACTTTTTTTCTTGCTAAACTATTAACAAATGTAAACACAGTTGTTAACTATAAAGTGAACTGAAGTTTAATAAAACGTAAACAATTGATTTTTAATTATAACCGTTTTATTATGTAATAATACAATTATCTTTGTATTAAAATAAACACCATGAAAATAGCAATAGGAAACGATCACGCAGGGACAGATTACAAAAATACCATTTCAAATTATTTACAATCAGAAGGTTACGAAGTTATTAACTACGGTACCGATAGTGAAGAAAGTGTAGATTATCCAGACTTTGTCCACCCGGTTGCAGACGATGTTGAACATGCAAAAGTAGATTTTGGTATCATTATCTGCGGAAGCGGTAACGGTGCAAATATGACGGCTAATAAACATCAAAAAGTACGTTCAGCTTTATGTTGGACCAAAGAAATTACAGCGTTGGCTAGAGAACATAATGATGCAAATGTATTAAGTATTCCAGCTCGTTTTACAAGCGAACCACAAGCACTGGAAATGGTAAAAACGTTTCTTACAACAAAATTTGAAGGCGGTCGCCACCAACGTCGTGTCGAAAAGATAGCTTGTTCATAACCGGCTACTTTTTTTATGTCTAATTCACCCACACATACACACGATCATACCAGTTTAAAAGGAAGAAAGCTGTTATTAACAATTGTTTTAAACATTGTAATAACCGTATCACAAGTAATAGGTGGGTTAATTTCTGGTAGTCTTTCGTTGTTAAGTGATGCGCTTCATAATTTTAGTGATGTAACCTCACTCGTTATAAGTTATGTGGCAGATAGATATTCAAAAAAAGAAGCTTCTTTCGATAAAACATTTGGTTATAAACGTGCTGAAATTATTGCCGCTTTTGTAAATGCCGTTACACTTTTAGTAGTGGCGGTTTACCTTATTTATGAAGCTATAAAACGATTTATAAATCCGCAAGAAATAGAAAGCAGTTTAGTTATTTGGCTAGCTGTTTTAGGGATTGTTGCAAACGGTTTTAGTGTGTTATTACTTAGAAAAGACGCAAAAGAGAATATGAATATGCGGTCGGCGTATATACATTTATTTACCGATATGTCTGCTTCAGTAGCCGTTTTAATAGGTGGTTTATTAATGAAATATTTTGGGTGGTTTTGGGTAGACAGTGTGTTAACTGTTTTAATAGCTGTTTATTTATTGGTGGTAGGTATCGATTTACTTAAAAACTCCTTCAATGTATTAATGTTGTTTACGCCCAAGGATATTAAATTGGAACGTATCAGTAAAAAAATAACGACTATTTCTGAAGTAAAAAGTATTCATCATATTCACGTATGGCAGCTTAATGAACAAGAAACACATCTTGAAGCACATATGGAATTTTCTAAAGATTTAACCCTTTCAGAATTTGATGCTATTTTAGAAAAAGTAGAAAAAATATTGTTTGATGACTTCGGAATCAATCACGTAAACATTCAACCAGAATTTCAAAAAGACGATCCGAAAGAAATTATTGTTCAGGATTAAAAAATAACTCAATGGAAATTACCATCAAAAAATTTGAAGACCTATCCATTTACGAACTGCACGACATATTACAGCTTCGTTCTGAAGTATTTGTTGTAGAACAAGATTGTGTATATCAAGATATTGATGGGAAAGACGAAAAAGCTCTGCATGTTATTGGAAAAAAAGAAGGAAAAATAATAGCGTACACCCGTTGTTTTCCACAAGGATTTTATTTTGAAGAAGCTGCTATTGGAAGGGTTGTTGTAGCTAAAGATCAGCGAAAATTTAGCTATGGTCACGACATTATGGAAGCTTCAAAAAAGGCCATAAAAAAATATTATCAAACCGAAAACATAAAGCTTTCGGCTCAACAATATTTAATTAAATTTTACCAATCTCATGGTTTTGAACCCATTGGCGAAGGATACCTTGAGGATGGCATCCCACACATTGCTATGGTTACAGCTTAATAAGCTTTTTTTCCATATTCAAGTGATCCAACATTTCATTGGTAAATTTATAATGCCCCCGTCTTGTAATAATTTTAAAACGCTCGTTTCTCATACGAGTTAATACGTCTAAAAAGCGCCACTTGGACTTAAGTAAATTTGTTCTATCAGACTTTAAGCTTACTTCAAAATAGTGCTTAATTCCTGCTCGTTCCGCTACAATATCTGGGGTGATGCTTATATCACTTCCTTTTTTATTGTACGACTTAGGGGTCTCATAGCCTTCAATATCGGCTTTAATGTTCTCAAATCCTTTGTTTTCTAAATACGTAACGGATTCTTTAAGAACGTCGTCGTTTTCCTGCTTGTCTCTTTGTACCATAACCCATATTATACGAAAATTTAAGCAGTATTTCTATTAATAATATGTTAATAAGATGTTTTAATGAGGTTCTTTTCCTTTAGAAACAACTGTTTTGTTGAAAGGAATTCCCAATTGTGTGAAGATACTCTCATCGTCAGTATGGTCTGCTAAATCTACTCCGTATTGAATTTTCTTGGTATCGTCATAGACAAATGTGCCGAACAAGCGATCCCAAATAGAAAACATATTCCCAAAGTTGCTATCTGTCCAGGGAAGTTGGTAATGATGATGAAATTTGTGCATATTGGGTGTTACGAATAGATAGCTTATACTTTTGTCCAACCAAGCCGGTAAACTGATGTTGGCGTGCGTCCAATACGTGAATAGTACGCTTAAAATACGGTAAAATAGGTAGAAAGCGATGGGCATTCCCATAATCACGACCGCAATAAGAGCGAAGGTTTCGCGGATGATAAAATCAAACGGATGATGACGGGTTCCAGTGGTGGCATCTACGTGTTTATCACTGTGGTGAACAATATGCAACCGCCACATAGCTGGAACTTTGTGCAACAAATAATGCACACCATACTGAGCAATAAAATCTAAAACTAATAGTGAAAGTAGTAACTCAACCCAGATAGGTGCTTGAAAGAAGTGTAATAATCCAAATTGCGAATCATTCAACCAAATGAAAATAGCCGCTGTTGCAATACCAAAAACAGCGTTGATAACCATGACAAAAGCCAATAATATAAGATTGGTTTTAGCATGCTTCCACTTTTTGTATTTTAAGTTTATTAAACTGTAATATCCTTCTAAAGTCCAAAACAACGCTAACACAAAAAATACCCAACCGGCTTTCATCCAGATGGGCATGGTTTCAAAAAAAGTTAGGAAAGCTTCCATTGGAATAAATATACGGTTCTATTGATTTCGATACAATTTTAAAAGGCAAAAAGCTTTTCAAAACCACTCTACCACTAACAGTTTTAACTATTTTAAAATCTTTTCATATCGATTCCCATCGGTCAGAACAGAAACAGCTTCTAAAATTTCAGGATTGTGATTTACGTGATAGTTGTACATCCCTTCTCGGTAAAAATAACGTTTTAAAATTTCGTCACTTAACAACGATTTTATTTCGGCTTTTTTAGAAATCAATGCTTTTTCTTTGGCTCTATCAATAGAAGTCATTAATTGGTTGTACCCTTGCTGTATTTCATCTTTAAGATCATCATCTTCCGCTCTTCGTAGGGCTTCAGCAAATTCCTTTTCGGTTTCAGTTTCATATTCAAAACCGTTTTTCTTTAAATAAGTAACGAAATTTTGGAAATCACTATCGGTGAATTCAAATGTATTGTAATCTTCTAATTCATGTGAATAGTAATATTGCGTCGCATAATCGAAAATCGCCATATCTTTTAGCAAGGCTGTAGTAATGGGGCTAAATTTTGCCGTTTCCACTTCCACATCGGGCATAATTCCGCCGCCGTCATAGACCGTTCTTCCTCCTTTTGTTTTAAACTCGTTATACTCTTCGGTATCTACCCGAATTGGATCGCCATTTTCGTCGCGGTTCCAATAATCTAATGCTTGAATACAACGACCGCTTGGCGTGTAATAACGAGATATTGTCACTTTTAACTGCGTGCCATACGTAAGCTTTTTAGGGCGTTGTACAAGGCCTTTCCCAAAACTACGGGCTCCAACTACCACAGCACGATCTAAGTCTTGCAAACCACCGGAAACAATCTCACTCGCCGATGCGCTACGACCATTGACCAATACAACCAATGGAATTTGCTTATCCACAGGTTCAAGTTGTGTTTTATACACTTTGTTGTATTTTTCAATCACTGATTTTGTGGTGGTGATCACTTCACCTTTATCCACAAATAAATTAACCACGTTAATCGCTTCGTTTAAGAGTCCGCCAGGGTTTCCACGAAGGTCTAAAATTAATTTATCGGCGCCTTGCAGTTTTAAATCTTCTAAAGCCGATTTAGTTTCTTGGGTTGTTTTTCTATTGAACTTACTTAGTACAATGTAACCAATATTATCATCTAATAATTTATAAAACGGCACCGCTTCTATTCCTACTTTTTCGCGGGTTAGCGTGGTAGTTTGTGTTTTCCCTTGGCGTTTAAAAGTGATTTCTACTGAACTACCTTTTGAACCTTTTAAGAGCTCTCCAGCGTCACCATCAAACCCTGCAACGGGTGTCGTACCGATTTTAACGAGTTCGTCACCAGCTTTTAACCCAGCTTTATCGGCCGGATACCCTTCAAAAGGCTCAATGATAGTAATTTTATCTTTTGTGGTTTTAACCGAAGCACCAATCCCAGTGTAAGTACCCGAATTTTGTATACGCCCATCTTCTACTTCTTGTTCGTTCCAATACACGGTATAGGGATCGAGATCTTCTAGCATTCCGTTAATGGCTTTATCCATTAAAGTTGCGGGTGTTACTTCGTCTACATAGTTCATGTTTAGTTCTTTGTAGAGGGTGGTGAAGATTTCTATTTGTTTGGCAATTTCAAAGAAATCACTTTTAAAACTCACCGTTGTAAACATGATAACCACGGCGATTATTGGGATAAAGATTTTCTTTTTCATGGTTCTTTATTTTAAAATTGGCTACTGTAGACAGTAAAAATATCAGCTACTAGTTAAAGATAAACAAACGTTTCTGCTGTAGCGGAAAGATAATAAGTAGAAATCAATTTAGATAAATTTTGTTGTTGTAATTAAATCTACAGATTATTATAAGTAATTATTTATAAAACTATTAGATAGTAATCCAATAGAAAATAATCAACGCAATTAATACTGAGATTATTATTAAGATTACTTCAATCTTGCGATTCTTTTTTGCTTTACTTCTAATCTCACTCTTTATTTTTTTCAACTTAGCAGGGTCGACTTTTTCAAAATCAATTTTGTTGTTGTCTCTCGATCTAATAATTGTATCGCCCTTTATTCGACCGTCCTTTCTTCTTCGAAAATCCTCTTGCCGAGCTTTATGTGCGTTAAGTCTTCCTCCTTCTATTGGCATTTTTATTGATTCATTAATCGTCTATGATAATTTATTTGCCCAAGATGATACGTTAAATGAGTAGTTAAATGAACTAATAAATATTCAGTCGATTCTATTTTTGAAAACTTCATAACAGGATACTCTTTTTTCAAATCTTCGTTTGTAATTGAAGCAAGTGAATTCTTAACCATTTTTATGGTATCCTTTATACCATCAATCAATTCTTGTCTTGAAACATTTTTTCGAGTAAACTCAAGTTCTCTATTTCTTACGTAGCCTGTTTTTCCTATTTCTTTTCCAATAAAGGTGTGCAAGTTTCCAACTATATGTAGCACTAAATTCCCTGCTGAATTAGCAATGTTTTTTTCTACTCGCCAAATAGCTTCTTCATTTTTATAAAGCTCTATTTCAGTGATTAACTTGTTTAAGTCTCTTTCAAAAAATGATAGTAATGCGTCTGTATTCATTTAAATAGGATGTTTTTCTAAATTGTTACTAAACACTCTTGTTAATTTGTCAATTATAAAAGATAAAATAAAATTTATCAAACTCACTTTTAACTTCTAGATTTTTTTCTCTTCATCCTCCATTTTAGGTGGCGGTGGTGGCGGAAATTGCCTTAAATAGTCAAAATAGACTTTCAGCTCGATTGTGTCATTTACTTCGTTTTTTATTTCATCAAATGTACGTGTCAAATTAATTAAAACGTCTTTGAGTTCTTTGCCGTTTTTATTTGTGTCAATTGTAATTTCTACAAGAGCTTTTTTAGGGGAATCAGAGTATCTAAAGTTTTTGCCTTTATTTAAATAATGTCTTTTCAAAATTCTCTTTAATTCAGAAATTGGATAGCCATCATCGATAAGGATTGAGTCAGATTTTATTTCGAGTACATTTCGGTATTTTATTAATCCACCACCGTAAACAAATGGTTTGAGATGTTTTTTTATTTGTCCATCATTAAAATCAACAACTAGGTATTCTAATTTCCCATAATAACTTGCAACTTTATTAGTAATTTGTCGGAAGTTCATATTTATAGTATCCAATCCGATAAATTGAGCTTTTTCTGTCGAAAAATTAGCTGTCGAAGGATAATAACGAATTTCAGAAGTTTGCGGCTTACAGCTTAAAATTACCAGAAATATTGATAGGTAGACAGTTTTCCTGAAATGTATTCTAATTATCATGTAAGTGTAATCCTTTATTTCTTCTTTCCTCTCCTAACCAACCATCGTACCACCAACAGCACAATAATAACCACAATAAAAAACGGCCATAGGTATAACAATCCTAAAAAGAACACCGAAACGCCGTTCCAGCCACCTTGTAGGGCGTTTTTAATTTTTTGTCCGTAGGAAACGGTTACGCCGCTTTCGGCGGTGTATTTGTAAAACTCTAAGTTGATGGTGCTTACAGAAACTCGGTTTTGCAGATATTTTAATCGGCCTTCTTTGGCTTCAATCTCTTCGCGAATGTTAGAGAGCTCGCGTTCAATTTCGAGCATTTCCTTGACGTTTTTCGCTTTGGAAAGCAATTCTAAATACCGGTCTTCCAGTTTGCGTTTGGCTTTTAAACGAGCTTCGAGATCTACAAACTCTTCGGTGACATCTTGCCGTGAAATATCTCGTTGATCGAAATACTCCACTCCTTCAGAAACCGAATTGATAAACGCTTGAAAGTTTTTGGTAGGCACGCGCACCGTCATATTTCTATAAATACGATTGTAACTTTTCCCAGAATTATCATTGGCTACAAACCCTTCGTATTGTGAGGTAAGTTGTAAAATTCTTTGGTGGGTTTCTTCGGGTGATGGTGTTTCAAAAGCGAGGCGGGCGGTTTTAATGATTTTCTGTTCTTGTTCTTCAGTAACCGTTCTCTTTTGCTGAACCATGCTTTCTTCAGAATACGCTTGGTCTTCCATTACTTCGTAAGCTGGTTCTGGACTTGCCGAAACAGTATCGGTATTACGATTTCCATCTGAACACGCTAAGGCAAACAAGAAAAATAATAGGCTAATTGCTTTCATCTGTTAGTTTTTTAAGAAGCGAAATAACCGAAGCTTCAACAGCTTCATAAGTTGGTTTTTCCCTTCCAAGATACAAAAACAACAGCGCAAATTTCTTGCCGCTTTTTTCTAGATACGCTCCTTTGTTGATTCTGTAGGCTTCACGAAGCTTTCTTTTTATGTGGTTTCGGCTTACGGCCAACTTAAAATTTCGTTTGGGAACGGCAAAAGTAGCTTGATTGGTTTCGGCATCTTCCACTTCAATGAAAAACACTTTTACAGGATATTTTTTATAAGATTTCCCTTCGGAAAAAAGCCGGGCTATCATTTTTCGGCTTTTTAGTTTTTCGTTTTTAGGAAATTTTTGGCTCATAGCGTAAAGATATAAAAAGACCTCACAAGTTTACTAAACTGTGAGGTCTGTGTTTTAAGAGGTTTCAGAAAAAATTATTCTACACCCCAAGTGTTGTTTTCAGGATTGATATCAGCCATACGGTCTGAAGCATCAATCTTCATGCTTTTCACTTTTTTACCGTCCGTGATTTCAAATTGGTAAGTAGGATACGCCCACGCCCAATCTGGTAAAACACGGTGTTTCATATTTGGATACGGATTTGGTTTTTCGGCACGCGCCATTTGTAATGGAATGTAGAAATACTCTTCCGTTCCATCTTCATACGTTACAAATAAATCGATAGGCATCGGCATTAATCCAATTCGCTCCAATGTTATAGTTGTAGTATTTCCAACAGATTCAACACCTTTAATTCCGTAGTCTATAGTATTAGTAGTTCGCGCAAAATCTGTTAAGTACCAGTCCAGCTCAAAACCTGAAACTTTTTCGGCTACGCGGATAAAATCGTTTGGTGTTGGGTGTTTAAAGGCCCAATCTTCGTAATATTTTTTGAGCGTTTTGGCTAAATTATCTTCACCAATTACATATCCTAGCTGTGCTAAAAACACAGCACCTTTGCTGTATGCCGTAATTCCGTAGGCACGGTTACTTGCGTAACGGTCTGCATGTGTGGTTTGTGGTTGTTCTTTTCCGCTTTTAGCCAAATACGAATATCCTCTATACGAACCGCTAAACGGATTTGGATTTTTCTCGTCCATCACCTCGTTCATAGCAGCTGCGGAAATATAACTGGTAAACCCTTCGTCCATCCATTCATGTCTCGCTTCATTGGTGGCCATTAAAAACTGAAACCACGTGTGGGCAAGTTCGTGAGCTGTAACACCTACCAAACTTTCAAATTTACGCTCGCCAGTTATTAGGGTGCTCATGCCATATTCCATACCACCATCGCCGCCTTGAATTACGGAATATTGCTTGTAAGGATAGGGTCCTATTTTTTCATTGAAATATTTTAGTAATTCAGCAGTTTTAGGCTGCAAGTTTTTCCAGTTTTCCTTAATTTCCGGATTGTCCTTGTATAAAAAATGAAGTGTTACTCCATTGGGGCCTTCGTATTTATCGTGGATGTATTCATCATCTGCCGCCCAAGTAAAGTCGTGTACTTTTGGCGCTTTAAAATGCCAAGTATATTTTCCGTCTACAGGCTTCATATTCTTTAAACCTTTCGGTCCGTAGCCGTGACCTACTGTTTCAGGATTTTGTAAATAGCCGGTCCCACCAATAGTGTACGCAGCGTCTATGGTTATTTTTACATCGTAATCACCCCATACACTGTGGAATTCGCGGCCTATGTATGGATACGCGTGCCAGCCTTGAAAATCATATTCGGCTATTTTTGGGTACCATTGCGACATAGAAAGAGCAACACCTTCTGCATTGTTTCTACCTGAACGACGAATTTGCACCGGTACTTGTGCATCCCACTCCATGTTGAATGTGGTGCTTTCTCCTGGTTGAATGGGTTTATTTAATTCAACTTCAAGTACGGTTCCTACTACTTCATAATTTAAAGTTTGACCATCTTGTGTTAATAGGGTTGGTTTTATATAGCCAATTTCAGAAGGGGATAATTTTGAAATACGATCTGCTACGCGACTGTCTGCGTCTGCTATAGTTCTTGAACGTACGTCCATTTCACTTCCGGGCTGAAATGCGTTGAAGTATAAATGGTAAAAAACCCTATTTAGAGCATCAGGTGAGTTGTTTGTATAAACCAACTCTTGCTTTCCTTTGTATTGATAGGTTTCAACATCCATATCAATTTCCATTTTATAATCTGCTTTTTGTTGCCAATACGAGGTATTGTTTTGTGCTGCAACTGAAGCAACCATAAAAAAGATAAGTATGTTTCCGAAGATATATTTCATAAGCGTAGTTTTTGATTCAAAAAAAAATGGGGCTCTGTTTTAGCACAAAACCCCAAATTATTATTTTATTTTAAACGTGACCTTTTATCGGCCATAATCAATGCGTTGTACATATTCACCATCTTTCCAGAGGTTGAAATGTTTCCGAAGTTATCAGTATTCGAATCATCTCCACCTAACATAACAGGGCTTTTTGTAGTAAGGCCGCTATCCATAATAATTTGTTTTACTTCTTTTGCTGAAAGGGTTGGATAGTATGAACGAATGGTCGCAGCAACTCCAGCTACAGCAGGTGCTGCCATAGAGGTTCCTTGTAAATACTCGTAAGTATCTAATGGGGTAGTTGCCCAAATTTTCACACCAGGTGCAAAAACATCAACATTAGATTTACCGTAGTTTGAAAAGTTTGCAACTAATTCGCTACCGTATTTGTAGTTTAAGGCACCAACAGTTAATACGTTATCTACATATTCAGCTCCAGTTTTAGTTTGATCATTTGGATAAACTTCCGTTTCATCTAGGTTAAGACCTTCGTTTCCGGCTGCATTTACAATCAATACATCTTTTGAAGCAGCATATTCAATAGCTTCACGAACCCATTCTGGATGTGTGCTGTAGTATTTTCCGAAGCTAGTGTTTATTACTTTCGCGCCATTATCGGCAGCATAACGAAAAGCAAGTGCGATATCTTTATCGTACTCATCACCATCTGGCACCGCACGAAGCACCATAATTTCAACATTTTTTGCCACTCCATCGATGCCAATCTCGTTGTTACGCTCTCCAGCAATAATTCCCGATACGTGTGTACCGTGTTTAGCATCTTCTTTTTTAGGATCTGGACCATCCACATCGTTGTTTCCGTAATCTGTGTCGGTAATGTCATCAGGATTGTCGCCTAAAATACTTCTAAAATCTTTTTCAAGGTTAAAGTGGGTGTCTAATCTTCCGTCAAAATAGTCAATGCCACTTTCCAGTTGCTCCACTACTTTTGGAACTGAATCATCATAGCTTAACATTTGAGTAAGCATGCCAATTTGCTGTTGCTCGGTTGCTGTAGGGTTAGAAATTCCAGCTAAATCTTTAGCGGTGTAATCTTCTTTTCCTAATTTTTTAACCATTGCTTGGTGGGCAGGTTTTACTTGTTGCAATATTTGTTCATACCTAACTTTATTAGCCATCGCATCTTGCTTTTCTTTTTCATACTCAGCTTTAGCTTTTTTGTAAAAAGCAAATGATTCACGATCTGCGGCGCTTATGGAAGCATCAGTTTTTCCTTCAAATTTTGGGCTTAACTTTTTTACGATACGGGCGTATTCCATATTTTCACCTACAATGTCACCTAGGAAATTCCATCCGTGGATATCATCTACGTATCCGTTATTATCATCATCTTTACCATTACCAGCAATTTCATCTTCGTTGGTCCAGATAACATTTTTTAAGTCTTCGTGTTCAATATCAACACCGCTGTCTATTACACCAACGATAACGGTTTCACCTTTACGTTTCGCTAGTATTTCGGTATATGCTTTGTCAACACTCATCCCCGGGATGGTGTCTGTAATAAGATCTGTAGCACCCCATCTTTTGTATTGCTCATCATTTAAGGGAGCTGTTTTAAGTGGTAGGGTATCGATGTTTTCAATAGGAGTTGAAACAATTGGAGCCGAGCTGCTTCCGCATCCAGCCAATAATACTGCTGAAGCAGCAGCCAAGAAAGAAATTTTAAGGATATTCATTTTTTCAATTAATTAAATAGTTCATTAAAAGTAAAAACCTGATTTAAGCGAACGCCTTTTTCAGTGTGTTTTACGGTAATTATTTGGTTGTGAGCATCGTGCTCTAAAAAAAGATAATAATTATTGTCAGCTGCTTGATTGAGAAACTTTTCTTTTTCAGGTAGCGTTAATAAGGGTCTGGTATCATACCCCATAACATATGGCAAAGGTAAATGACCGGCCGTGGGCAAAAGATCTGCCATAAAAACCAATTTTTTCCCTTTATAATTTATGTGAGGTATCATTTGTTTATTGGTATGACCATCTGCAAATAGAATGCCGAAATCCATTTCGTTGGTTTCAGCAAAGTCACCAGTTGGTTTATCAACAAAATTAAGGTGACCGCTTTCTTGCATGGGTAATATGTTTTCTTTCAAAAAAGAAGCTTTTTCACGTGCATTTGGATTTACAGCCCAATCCCAATGATCTTTATTGCTCCAAAACTTAGCATTTTTAAAAGCTGGTTCGTAACCGGTTCGGTCTTTATTCCATTGTATACTTCCACCGCAATGGTCAAAGTGTAAGTGCGTCATAAAAACATCGGTAAT
>DEXR01000006.1:0-15058 GCA_002364245.1 Flavobacteriaceae bacterium UBA3179 | reverse complement strand
CCACAATGATCAAAATGAAGATGTGTCATAAAAACATCGGTAATATCATCACGATGAAAGCCGTATTCTTTTAAAGATTTGTCTATACTATGGTCTCCCCATTGGTAATAATACCCAAAGAATTTTTCACTTTGCTTGTTACCCATTCCAGTATCGATAAGTGTTAAGCGGTCTCCGTTTTCAATAAGAAGGCAACGAGCCGCCATATCGATCATATTATTACTGTCTGCGGGGTTTGTTCGGTTCCAAAGAGATTTTGGCACTACTCCAAACATAGCACCACCATCTAATTTAAAATTTCCAGATTCAATGGGGTACAACTTCATATTTTGAATTTTAAAGTGTGCAAAATACTAAAAGGGAAGCAGTCCCTTGGGTGCAGACCGAAATATTTGTATTATTTTTAACAAAAAGTTAGCTTTTGAGAAATTTCAAAAGAGCTTATTTTACAAAAAAGGAATTATATGGTTGAATTAGCAGGAATTATCGTTTTAGGAATTTTAGCACAATGGGTTGCTTGGAAATTTAAAATTCCTGCTATTTTACCGTTAATACTTATAGGCTTATTTGTAGGCCCAATTTCCACATTACTATCTGAAGATGGTCAACAGTGGATACAGCCTATTTACAATGGTGAAAAAGGACTCTTTCCAGGGGAAAACCTTTTTTACTTTGTTTCGTTAGCTATCGGTATTATTCTTTTTGAGGGAGGACTGACCTTAAGGCGTGGTGAAATAACCAAAGTAGGTGGCGTAATCGGGAAGTTAATAAGCCTTGGTTCTACCGTAACATTTATAGGTGCTGGTGTAGCCGCACACTATGTGTTTGGTCTTGATTGGCGAATTTCGTTCCTTTTTTCAGCATTAATTATTGTGACCGGTCCTACGGTAATTACACCAATTCTTAGAAATATTCCACTTAAAAAGCATGTTTCTGCCGTCTTAAAATGGGAAGGAATTTTAATAGATCCTATTGGTGCTTTGGTTGCAGTTTTAGTGTTTGAGTTTATTAGTGTAGAGGGCGATGCGGGCTATACCAAACAGGCTTTGATAGAGTTTGCTAAAATTATTTTGATAGGTTTTTCTTTCGGAATTTCAGCAGGTTACGCGCTGTATTTTTTAATTAAAAGAAAGTTTATTCCGCATTATCTCTTAAATGTAGTTTCGCTTTCTATGGTGTTAATGATTTTTGTTTTGAGCGATCAATTTGCTCACGAATCAGGCTTACTGGCAGTGGTAGTAATGGGAATGTATTTAGGAAATAGCGATTTGCCAAGCCTTAAAGAACTCCTTTATTTTAAAGAATCGTTAAGCGTATTATTAATTTCTATTCTATTTATACTACTGGCAGCCAATATTAGCTTAGAAGATCTTTTATTGGTTTACAACTGGAAAACAGGCATTTTACTAGCCATTATCATTTTTGTACTTCGGCCGCTAGCGGTATTTTTGAGTACTACAGGATCCAGTTTAAAAATAAATGAAAAACTGTTTATTAGTTGGGTAGGCCCACGTGGTATTGTTGCTGCCGGTATTGCATCGCTTTTTGGTACTAAATTAGTAAATGAAGGTGTTCCTGGGGCCGAATACATTACACCATTAGTTTTTGCAGTAGTACTCGTTACGGTTTTATTAAATGCAGCTTCAGCTCGATTCTTTGCTTCGGCAGTTGGGGTTTTCTTAAAAACTTCGGAAGGAATTATGATTGTAGGCGCTTCAAAAGTTTCTAGGCTAATTGGAACGTATCTTCAGAAAAATAATCGTCACGTGGTATTGGTCGACACCAACCGCTTAAATATTGAAAAAGCTAGAGAGTTAGGACTTGAGGCCATCAATGGAAATATTTATTCGGATGATCTTTCAGATAATATCGAATTGAACGATGTAGGTTATCTATTAGCAATGACAGGTAATGACGAAATTAATAAACAAGCTATTTCAAGATATGGGGATATTTTTGGTGAAAATGGATCATTTAGATTAATGAATTCTGAAGAAAGAAAAATAAAAAACACCCTTTCTTCAGAAGAGCTTTTTTCAACCACCCATGATTATGTGCGCTTTACTGAAGTGGCCCGTGACTTCCCTTCTATACAAGAGTTGCCAATAGACACACAATCTAAGTTTATGAAATTGCTAGGGTATATTGAAGAGGAAGAAAATGCAGTTGCCCTCTTTGTGAAAAACGATGAAAACCATATAGACCTCATTGAAAACCCTCAAGAAATGGAAATTACAGAAGGCAGTCAATTGGTATATCTTGGAAAACCAATCGATTTTGAAGATGTTGTAAACGCCACCAAAGAGGAAGAGGATACCATACAAGATGAAAACTCATAATAAAACAAGTATGTTTCCGTTTTTCAATAAAGTTTCTTCGTTATGAAAAAAGATATATTCCTGAAACCACTAGCGGTATTTTCAATTTTATTTCTTTTTTCTTGCGAAGACGATACTTCCATTTCTTGCGTAACCTGCAATTCTCCCGAAACCACCGCTTTTGAAGTTTGCCGCGACCAAAATGACAATGCTACCGTGAACGGTGAAAATACGGATACTGATTATGATGTTTACATAGCTGGTTTAGAAGAAGCTGGCGTTACTTGTGGAGGCGGATGATAGTTTGTTTAATCATTCAGCTTTAACACCGCCATAAATGCTTCCTGTGGTATTTCAACATTACCAACGGCGCGCATACGCTTTTTACCTTTTTTCTGCTTTTCCAATAACTTTCTTTTACGGGAAATATCACCTCCGTAACATTTTGCAGTTACATCTTTTCGAAGTGCTTTTACAGTTTCCCTAGAAATAATTTTAGAGCCAATAGCTGCTTGAATAGGGATATCGAACTGTTGTCTTGGTATTAGTTCTTTCAACTTTTCACACATACGTTTTCCAATATCGTAAGCATTATCACGGTGTAAAAGTGCAGAAAGAGCATCTACAGTGTTTCCGTTTAATAGTACATCTACTTTAACCAAATGCGATTCGCGCATCCCAATTGGGGCATAATCGAATGAAGCATATCCTCTAGAAACAGTCTTTAAACGATCGTAA
This sequence comes from Flavobacteriaceae bacterium UBA3179, assembly GCA_002364245.1. GTDB lineage: Bacteria > Bacteroidota > Bacteroidia > Flavobacteriales > Flavobacteriaceae > Marixanthomonas. Next base: position 12,002 of record DEXR01000006.1, on the reverse strand, counting down.
AAATCGAAAACTATTTCGGCCAAGGGCATATCGAAAGAAAGCTCAACGCGTTCTGTTGTTAGATATGTTTGGTTAACAATTTCCCCCCGCTTTTCAATACAAAGTGACATAACAGGACCAACAAATTCTGCTTTTGTGATAATAGTTGCTTTTATAAAAGGCTCTTCTACACGATTTAAAGAGGAAGGTTCAGGCAAGTCTGATGGATTGTTCACCATGATCAGTTCGTCTGGCTCTTTATTTGTAAAAGCGTGGTAGGACACATTGGGAACGGTTGTTATAACCGTCATGTCAAATTCGCGTTCCAAGCGTTCTTGGATAATTTCTAAATGAAGCATTCCTAGAAACCCACAACGGAAACCAAAACCAAGTGCAGCCGAACTTTCCGGTTGAAAAACCAAAGAAGCATCGTTTAATTGCAGTTTTTCCATAGAATTTCTAAGCTCTTCATATTCTTCGGTATCAACAGGGTAAATACCAGCAAAAACCATAGGTTTTACGTCTTCAAAGCCCTCGATCATATTAGTGGTTGGGCTTTTTGCATCGGTAATGGTATCACCTACTTTTACTTCACGGGCATCTTTTATACCTGTTATTAAGTACCCAACGTCACCGGTTTTAATCACTTGTTTGGGCATTTGCTTTAATTTAAGGGTACCCACTTCATTGGCTTCATAGTTTTTACCAGTAGCCATAAATTTTATGTTCTGGTCTTTCTTTATTTCGCCATTTAAAACCCTAAAATAGGTTTCAACCCCGCGGAAAGGATTGTAAACAGAATCAAAAATCAACGCTTGAAGCGATTCGTTAGGGTTTCCTTTAGGTGCAGGAACTCGCTTGATAATTGCCTCTAAAATTTCATTAATACCTAAACCAGTTTTTGCACTGGCAGGGATAATTTCTTCAGCATCACAACCTAAAAGGTCTACAATATCATCGGTCACTTCTTCTGGGTTTGCTGAAGGAAGATCTATTTTGTTCAACACTGGAATGATTTCCAAATCATTTTCCAGGGCTAAGTATAAGTTTGAAATGGTCTGCGCTTGTATACTCTGTGCAGCATCAACCACCAATAAAGCCCCTTCACAAGCTGCGATACTTCGGGAAACTTCATATGAGAAATCTACGTGCCCTGGCGTGTCAATTAAATTCAGGGTGTATTTTTCGCCTTCAAATTCATAATCCATTTGTATGGCATGGCTCTTAATGGTAATACCACGCTCTCGCTCAAGATCCATGCTGTCCAGTAACTGCTCTTGCTTTTCTCGAGAGGTTACTGTTGCGGTAGCATCAAGTAAGCGGTCTGCCAAGGTACTCTTACCGTGGTCAATATGGGCGATAATACAAAAATTGCGAATGTTCTTCATAGTGTTCTTCTTCCGTAGCAAATGTTGACTGCAAATATAGTTTAAATTGAAACGAAAGAAAGCATTTGAGACTTTTCATCGAAAAATTTACTTTAATACTTGTGGTTTATGATAATATTAACATATTTGTAGAACAGCGTATTTAATTGAAGCTTGCTTCATCTCCCCTTAAAGCGCATTAAAAAAGGATAACAAACCAAACTCTAAATATGAAAAGACTGTGCTTTCTAGTCTTACTACTTTGTGCTACATCACTTTTTGCACAAGAACTATCGATATCTGGAAAAGTTTTTGATACAGAAAATAAGCCGCTTTCTTTTGTCAATGTGTTAGTTTTTGAAAAAGAAGCTACAGAACCTTTTAAGGGGACAACTACTAATGAAGACGGAACTTTTTTAGTAAAAGGTCTTGAAGCAAAAACCTATAAACTTACTTTTAGTTTTGTAGGCTTTAAAGCAGTTGAAAAATTAATTTCTGTTTCTTCTGAAGAAAATATAGATACAATTACCTTACAAGAAGCCACCGAAACCCTCGATGAAACAGTAATCACAGCCAAAAAACCAACGATTGAAAAAACAGCGGGGAAACTGGTGTTTAATGTAGAAAACACTTCGCTTTCGGTGGGCAGTACGTTCGATTTACTGAAAAAAACACCGGGCGTAGTAGTAATCGGTGAGTCTATTCAAATTAAATTTCAAAGCCCTGAAATATACATTAACAACAAGCGGGTGTATTTAAGTTCATCTGAGGTTGTTTCCCTACTTGAAAATACCGATGCCTCAAATATTAAATCGGTTGAGGTCATTACCAGTCCTTCTGCAAAATATGACGGTGCCACAGGGACAGTACTGAACATCAATACCTCTAAGGCTATTTCCATTGGTTATAAAGGGTCGGTCAATGGCTCTTACAATCAAGGGACTTATCCTAAATACCGATTGGGAACCTCACATTTCTATAAAAATGACTGGATTAATTTTTACGGAAGCTACGGTTTTAACGCGCGTAAAAATCTTAAGGAAGATGAGAATTTCACTCGTTTCTTTAATCCGGATGGAAGCACTAATTCTATTTGGAATTCCGACTTTAAAAAAATTACCCGTACCAACGCCCACCAAGCTAATTTAATTACTGATTTTACGTTGGATGAAAAGCAGACCATTAGCTTGGCTACAACTTTTTCTATAAACCCGAACCAAAACCTTGACAATAATGGCTTTGCAGTAATTCAAGATGCCCAAAGAACAGTCGATAGTACATTTACTACTTTAAGCGACTTGAAGTCGGATAGTCATACGCTTTCCATAACTGGGGACTATAAAGTGTTGCTGAATGCTGAAAATTCTGATGTAACTGTTTCTGCCAATTATACCGATTATAATAACGAACGGCTTCAGAATGTGGGCACGACATACAATGACCCAACAGGAAGCCTATTGCGTGAAAATAGTTTTTCAACGAATGCCGACCAAGGAACGAACATTTTTACGGGTCAAGCAGATTTAACACATTCGTTCTGGAAAGGAAGCTTAGAGGCTGGTGTAAAATACAGTAACATAGACAGTAACAGCAAACTTGATTTTTTTGACACCGATATGGGTGGTATGGATTTCAATCCTTCTCTTTCAGATGATTTTAACTATCGTGAAAAAGTCTATGCTGAATATATAAACCTTGACCAGGCGTTTGGCGACTTTAGTCTTGTTGTAGGGCTACGGGGCGAATATACCGATGTGGAAGGTCTTTCGAGAACCTTGGGCGAAACCAATACTGATGATTATTTTAAACTGTTCCCAAGGGTTTTGGGCCATTATAATTTCAATGAAAAACATAGCGCTGGGTTCGCATACACCAAAAGTATTTCACGACCCAATTATCAAAGCCTAAACCCCTTTCGTTACTTTATAAACGAGAACAATTTCAATGAAGGGAACCCGAGGTTAGTACCTGCCATTTCAGATAGAATAGCTTTGAATTACTCTTATAAAGGTGTGTGGAACTTTGAAGCGTATTATGAGACCATAGACAATTCTTTAAGTGCGCTCACCTTTCAGGACAATGAAAATAGAACGTTGCGAAACAGTGAAGCAAATTTATTGCGCGATTTTCAATATAGTTTCGATATTTCATATACCCCAAGAAACTTGCCTGATTGGCTGTACTTTTACGTTATAACATCTACTTATTATTTGGAAAATGAATTTTTATCGGTAGAGAGTGTACCGAGAACTTACAAAAACCATACGGCTGGGTTTTATGGGTATGTGTATTCTAATTTTACACTTTCAAAAGATAGGTCGTGGACTGCAGATTTATCATCACAGTATTTATCAAACTTTATTCAGGGATCAACATCTTTTAAAAATGGCTACTTTTTAAACATTTCTTTTAGAAAGTCCTTTTGGAATAATCGCGCCAGTATTACCGCAGGCGTTAACGATATTTTCAATACCGCAACGAATTATAGGCAAGTATCCAACTATTATAACCAAGACAATTACTTTTCAGCTCAAGTTGAAAGCAGATTATTTACAGTAGGCTTTAAATACAACTTTGGAAATGCCCGTTTGCGCGATAATAACCGCTCTACAACAACAGACGAGACACAGCGCATCAATTAACAAAAGAAACACTTCTCTAGTTCAAAATTGTTTCCTAGCGTATTTTCCGTAATTTTGCAATTGTAAAAACTTAAAATTTCTGCAACAAGCGTGCTGTCATGCTGAGCGGAGCCAAAGTATGGCAAAAATAGGAAACATAGACGTCGGCGATTTCCCATTGTTACTCGCACCCATGGAAGATGTGAGCGACCCACCTTTTCGTGCACTTTGTAAAGAGCAGGGAGCCGATGTGGTGTATACAGAATTTATTTCTTCGGAAGGGTTAATACGTGATGCCGCCAAAAGCGTGATGAAGCTAGATATTTATGAAAAAGAGCGTCCTGTGGGCATTCAGATTTTTGGTGCCAACTTGGATTCAATGCTTCAAAGTGTAGAAATCGTAGAAGCCAGCGGCCCTGATATTATCGACATAAACTTTGGTTGTCCTGTTAAAAAAGTAGTGAGCAAAGGCGCCGGGGCCGGCATTTTAAAGGATATTGATTTAATGGTTTCATTGACCGAAGCCATGGTAAAACATACCAAATTACCCGTTACTGTAAAAACCCGCTTGGGTTGGGACGAAAATACAATTATGATAAAAGAAGTAGCCGAACGCCTACAAGATGTAGGGTGTCAAGCTATTTCCATTCATGGCCGCACCCGTGCACAGATGTACAAAGGTAATGCTGATTGGAAACCTATTGCTGAGGTGAAAAACAACCCTAGAATGCACATCCCAGTTTTTGGAAATGGTGATGTCGATACTCCAGAAAGAGCGATGGAAATGCGAGATAAATTCGGTCTTGACGGCGCGATGATAGGCCGTGCAAGCATTGGTTATCCTTGGTTTTTTAAAGAAGTTAAGCACTATTTTAAAACCGGCAAACATGCATTACCACCAACGATGGAAGAACGTGTGGAAGCTGCTCGCCGCCACCTGCAAATGTCCATCGATTGGAAAGGTGAAAAGTTAGGTGTTTTTGAAACCCGCCGTCATTATACCAATTATTTTAAAGGTATCCCAGACTTTAAACCCTACCGAATGAAAATGGTGACCAGTGACGATAGCGCTGATGTTTTTGCTGCTTTTGATGAGGTATTGCAAAAATTTGGTGATCACCAGTTTGTTTAGGCAAGTAATTTCTTCCGTACTCTGCTCGAAGCAATTTTTGAAGCAATTATCCCTAAAACAGTAATTGTAACAAAAACGATTAGCACATTAATAATTTTAAACTTTACTGGATAGGCCAATGTTTGCGTAATGTTGACAAACTCAAATTGTAATTGAGCCCATACCAATAATATACCTAGACCAATACCCAACAACCCACCAAAAGTGGTCATGAGCGTTCCCTGTAAAAAGAAAATCTTGCGGATATCTTTCACGGTAGTTCCTAAATTATAGAGCGTTTTAATGTCCTTTCGTTTATCGAGAATCATCACAATAATAGATCCAACTACATTAAAAAGAGCGATAATTAGTACCAATGTAAAGATAAGGTACACGGCTATGTTTTCGGTATTCAGCATTTTATACAATGCATCGTTTTGCTGAATACGGTTTTTGATGAGCACTTCTTCTGAAAAAATAGGCTGGATTTCTTTTCGTATATCTTCTTCTGAAACACCGGGCTTCAATTTCAGTTCAATGGACGAAACGGTGGTGCTGTCCAATTTCAGCAAGTCCCGGGCAAAACCAATATCGCTAAACACATATTTGCTGTTCAATTCTTCATTTACATCATAAATACCAGATACTACGGCGTTGCGTTTGGTAAAAGCGTTTGCAACATCGGTGGCCAGAATTTGACCAGTTCCCGGGCGCGGTACGTAAATATCCAGCAAATCGGTATAATCATTCACACCCAAGGAAAGTTTATGGGCAATGTTAAAGCCGATAACCACTTCTTGTTGTCCGGCTGTAAACCATTTGCTTAAAAATATAATACTATCGGTTGGGTTTACAGCATTGTAGTTTTCATCTACACCTTTAATGTAGGCAATATGGTTTCGACCTTTATATTGAAGAAAAACCCGTTCTTCAATCACTTTTGAAAAGCTTTCAATGCCTGAGATGTTTCTTAGTTTTTCTTCGGAAGCTTCTGAAAAATTAATTGTTTTTCCGCTTTCAGGAAATACTTTTAAATCACTATCAAAAACATTAGTAAACTGAAGACTGAAATCTTTCAATCCAGAAAAACCGGAAAGTACAATAAACAAAGACATAGCACCCACTACCACACCAACAGCTGCAATACCTGTAATAATATTTATTGCGTTATTACTGCTTTTTGAAAATAAATACCGCTTAGCGATGTAGAGCGGGAATTTCAAGATTACGATTTTTTTCTTCTTGGGAGCAAATCCGGGTTTTCAATTGGGTTTTCTTTGTCTTTTACCGCTTTTTCTATGTTTTGAATGTATTCCATAGAATCGTCATTGTAAAAAGAAAGGTCGGGCATCTTCCGAAGCTGGTGCTTGGTAAGTTGTGCAATTTGATGCTTAATTTTTGGGGTAAGTTGCTTTAACTCTTTAATAATAGCTTCTGCTTTATCTGAAGGAAAAACACTCACATATACCTTCGCAATGGAAAGATCGACCGTTACCGAAACTTTAGATACGGTTAAAATAGTGCTAAACTGCCCCGATTCGCGAAGCAATTCTTGTAAAACCTTGGCAAGGTCGTTTTGCAATACCCCTGCAATTTTCTTTTGTCTGTTACTTTCTGTCGTACTCATATTGCAAAAATAGGACAATTAATGCTAACAACTGTTTAATTAACCGGTTGACTGTTGTTTAAAATTTGAAATATGAATTTTTCTTCTGAAATAAATAAAGAAGCTGCCATAAAGATTTAGTAATTTTGAAATAGAAAAAGAGTTATACAAATGGAAAAAATTGAACATATTGGCATTGCCGTAAAGAATATTACCGAAGCAAACAAAATTTACAAAAGTTTGTTGGGCTACGAACATTACAAAACCGAAAGTGTAGAGCGAGAGGGCGTAACAACTTCTTTTTTTAAGTGTGGTGAAAGTAAGATAGAATTATTAGAAGCTACTAACCCAGATAGTCCTATTGCAAAATTCATTGAAAAAAAGGGTGAAGGAATCCATCACATTGCATTTTCCGTAAGTAATATAAAGGACGAAATTAAACGACTGATAACTGAAGGCTTTACGGTTATTAATGAGGAACCTAAAAAAGGGGCCGACAATAAGTTAGTTGCTTTTTTGCACCCAAAATCGACCAATGGTGTATTAATTGAGCTATGCCAAGAAATAGAATAAAATATTTAAATTTGCAATAATTGCAAAAAATGTTTGCATTAACTGTAAAGTGTTTTACATTTGCAGCCAGTCCGGTCCCATAGCTCAGCTGGTTAGAGCACCTGACTCATAATCAGGGGGTCCATGGTTCGAGCCCATGTGGGACCACTTTTTTGGTTTAAGAGGTTTAGTTCTTTTTTAATTTTGCAAAGATAAGTTTTCAATTTCGTATTACTTTTTTATATGAAACTGTAATATAAAACGGCAAAATGAGTTAATAATTATTGGATAACTTTATTTTTACTTTGAAATTAATAAAAAAATAGTACTTTAGAGCCCTATTATGCGATCCCGAATCATTTTCATATTAACCTTTGCACTTAGCTTATATAGTAATGTACTAAGTTACGGACAATCTATATCAGAATCTAATGGGCCTCCTCAGCCTAATCCAGAAAATAAACCAGCCGGACCAGCAGGACTACCAATTGATGATCAAATTCTTATCATTTTAGGATTAGGACTGGCTTTGGGAATCTACTTTCTTATAAAAAAATACCGCGCTACCGATATCCCTGCGTAATTCGGCTCACGTATTTTCCCACTACATCAAATTCTAGATTAACAATTGTATCCTTTTTTATTTCTTTAAAACCCGTATTTTCATAAGTATATGGAATAATAGCAACGCTAAACTCATTTTCTTTTGAATTGACAACCGTAAGGCTCACCCCATTAATGGTAATCGAGCCTTTTTCGATAGTTACATTTCCTTTTTCTGCTTTATAGGTAAACGTGAAAATCCAACTTCCATTTGCTTCTATAACCGATTTACAAACTCCCACTTGGTCTACGTGGCCTTGAACTATATGACCGTCTAACCGATCACCAAGCTTCATGGCACGTTCTAAGTTTATAAAGTTGCCTTTGGCAAGATCTCCAAGATTGGTTTTTTGCAATGTTTCATCTATAGCAGTTACTATATAGCTGTCGTTTTTAACTTCAACTACGGTAAGGCAGACACCGTTGTGTGCTACGCTTTGGTCTATTTTTAATTCCGAAGAAAGGTCACTTGCTATTTCTATATGTAGATTACTACCTTCTTTGGTGAGAGTTTTTATTTTCCCAACCCGCTCAATAATTCCTGTAAACATCCTTAAATTAGTTACATTTGTACTGCAAAAATAGAAATTAAAAACCGCATTAGAGGTTATGGCGAAGAAGGAAAAAACAATTGTAGGGATTTCGATAGGCGATCTTAACGGAATAGGCAGTGAAATAGTGCTTAAAACATTTGAGGATTCCCGAATGTTAGAGTTTTGCACTCCAGTAATTTTTGCTTCTGTTAAATTAATGTCCTTCTTTAAAAAACAATATAATCTTGAAATTAACCTCCACGGAATAGATTCTCTTGATAAAATCGCTCATAAAAAAGTAAATGTACTCAACGTTTGGGAAGAGCACGTCGATATCAATTTTGGGAAAGAAGATAAAAAAATAGGCGAGTACGCGATAAAATCACTCAAAACTGCCGTTTCAGCATTAAAAGATAAAAAAGTTGATGTTTTGGTGACGGCCCCTATCAACAAATCTAACATTCAATCTGAGAGTTTTACTTTCCCAGGTCACACAAATTATTTAGCACAAGAGTTAAAAGGCAACAGTTTAATGCTTATGATTTCAGGCAGTTTACGAGTTGGGTTGCTTACCGATCATGTAGCAGTGAAAGACGTGGCAAAAAATATTACTTCAGAAGTAATAGACAAGAAAATCAATACGATTTATAACACATTAATAAAGGATTTTGGAATACGGAAACCTAAAATTGCCGTTTTGGGCATAAATCCACATAATGGCGATAATGGAGTTATTGGCAATGAAGATGATACCGTTTTAAAGCCTAGTTTGGAAATTCTTCGGAAAAATGACAAATTGGTATACGGTCCATATGCGGCAGATAGCTTTTTTGGTTCAGGAAATTATAAAAATTTTGATGCTATTATTGCTTCGTATCACGATCAAGGCTTGATTCCTTTTAAAACACTTGCTTTTGGTAAAGGAGTAAATTATACAGCAGGACTAAATAGAGTTAGAACATCGCCAGACCACGGCACAGCCTACGATGTCGCCGGAAAAAACGAAGCAGATTTTGAATCGTTCAAAGAGGCGGTTTTTAATGCTATTCAAATTTTTAAGAAGCGAAAAGAGTATAAGAAAATCTCTAAAAATCCTTTAAAAACCAGTCAAAAAAAATCCTTTTCAAAAAAGAAACGATAAAATAATTTGCTATTCAAATAATTTTTTATCTTTGCACCCGCCTTACAAGTAAGGTAGGAATGAGAAATTGGTGTGATTATGAAGGAATTGAAAGAATTTACGATCCCTTTTATAGGGCTTAAAATAGGCGAGCACCGGTTTGAGTTTACAATTGAAAAACCGTTCTTTGAGCATTTTGAGTATAACGAATTTAATGATGCAGCTATAAAACTAGATGTATTATTGGTTAAAAAAGCGACATTATTAGAATTTACGCTAACTTTTAAAGGTACCGTAAATGTAAATTGTGATGTAAGCAACGAACCATTTGATCAAAAAATAGACGGAGAATATAGATTTGTTGTAAAATTTGGTGAAGACCATAATGAGGAAGATGAAGATTTACTAGTCTTACCTCACGGAAGTCACGAAGTAAATATACAACAGTTTGTTTATGAATCAATTGTTTTGGCTATGCCAATAAAAAAGATTCATCCCGGAGTTGAAGATGGAACATTAAAAAGCGAAATACTCGATAAACTCGAAGAGTTGCGGCCTAAAGGAAAAAGTGAAAATCCAGACGAGAACGAAATTGACCCTCGCTGGAACGAATTAAAAAAACTATTAACGGATAAATAATATAGAGCAATGGCACATCCTAAAAGAAAAATCTCGAAAACAAGAAGAGATAAGAGAAGAACACACTATAAAGCTACTGCCCCTCAAATAGCAACAGACCCTACTACAGGAGAGGCTCATTTATACCACAGAGCACACTGGCACGAAGGTAAATTATACTATCGTGGACAGATTGTAATCGATGCTGTTGAAGAGGTTGAAGCATAGAACGTTCATACTTTAAAACAAGTAGCTCTCACATTCCAGTGGGAGTTTTTTGTTTTTAGTCTCATAAACGTTAAAAACAACCCATTTTAACCTCCATTTTGATGAATTTTTAGTAATTTTCACTCCCTTTAGAAGGTTTTGAAACCTTTTTTTGGTGAATTTAATTCAAATCTATGAACAAAATCACAGCAGCAGTTACCGCTGTCGGTGGCTATGTGCCGGACTACGTCCTTACCAATGAGATTCTCGAAACCATGGTTGAGACCAACGATGAGTGGATAACTGCTCGTACTGGAATTAAAGAACGTAGAATATTAAAAGATAAAGACAAAGGAACTTCCTATCTTGCTATTAAAGCAGCAGAAGATCTTCTCAAAAAAAGTAATACCGACCCTAAAGATATCGATATGGTGATTATGGCAACTGCCACACCCGATATGCCGGTAGCAGCAACAGGCGTTTACGTAGCCACCCAAATAGGTGCCGTAAACGCTTTTTCGTATGACCTTGTGGCGGCATGTTCCAGTTTTTTATATGGAATGTCAACCGCAGCTCGATATATTGAATCTGGCAGGTACAAAAAAGTATTACTAATTGGTGCAGATAAAATGTCTTCAATTATCGATTATGAAGACAGAACCACATGTATTATATTTGGAGATGGAGGAGGGGCCTTACTTTTTGAACCTAATGAAGAAGGCTACGGTGTTCAAGATGAAATTTTACGCAGCGACGGAATAGGAAGGCAAAGCTTAAAAATCGATGCCGGCGGGTCTATTATGCCAGCTTCAGCCGAAACGGTTGCAAACAAACAGCATTATGTGTTTCAAGATGGGAAAACAGTTTTTAAGTTTGCAGTTTCCAATATGGCAGATGTAAGTGAAAAAATAATGAACCGTAACAACCTTACTGGGGAAGATGTGAATTGGTTGGTACCGCACCAAGCCAACAAACGAATTATCGATGCTACGTCAAAACGGATGAATCTTCCTTCAGAAAAAGTGATGATGAACATCCATAAGTACGGCAATACCACATCGGGAACCTTACCACTGTGTATTTACGATTACGAAAAACAATTAAAAAAAGGAGATAATTTAGTATTTGCTTCCTTTGGGGGAGGCTTTACTTGGGGCGCTATTTATTTAAAATGGGCCTACGATGCAAAATAAAAAACGAAAGATTAAACCAACTGATATGAAGTTAAAAGAAATTCAAAATTTAATCAAGTTTGTGGCAAAATCCGGAGCCAGTGAAGTAAAACTTGAAATGGACGATGTTAAAATTACCATTAAAACCGGAACAGAAGATGGTAAAGACAAAACGACATATATTCAGCAAGTTCCAGCAATGGCTGCACAGCCACAACAGGCTGTCCCTTCGGCCGCTCCACAACAAACTGAAGCTCCAGCCGCTCCTGCTGCCGACAGTAAAGGAACAGACGGTGATGACGATTCAAAATACATTACGGTAAAATCTCCTATAATCGGAACTTTTTACCGCAAACCATCTCCAGACAAACCAGTTTTTGTTGAAGTAGGTGATACGGTAAAAGAAGGAGATGTGTTGTGTGTTATTGAAGCGATGAAACTTTTCAACGAAATTGAAAGTGAAGTTTCAGGAAAAATAGTAAAAGTATTGGTAGACGATTCTTCTCCTGTAGA
>DEXR01000003.1 GCA_002364245.1 Flavobacteriaceae bacterium UBA3179 | reverse complement strand
TATTCTTTTTAGTATAATACCCAACTAAAACATCAAATTGTTTATCTATAAACTCTTGTGCGTTTTGGTTGTGCAATTCGCCTTTCCAGTTAAAATCCTTGTTGTGCAACTGGTTATGACGTAACGAAGGAAGCTTTCGTTTCACTTCTAAAAAAGAAAAAACTTTTACGTCCTTAGGTTGTAACCCAAAATATTCTGAAAGATCATACAATTGCTCAAAATCCTGAAATGTTGCTTCGTCCACTAAAAACCCCAATGTTTTTAATTGAGAATTTATTTCTGAAACATCCCGTTTATTCAGGTTGTGCTCTATCTTTTTACGTAATGATCTATGTTTTAATTTTTCAAACATGAGCCTTATTAGCTTCTCCCACAAAAGTACGGGTTTCAGCTACATTTTTAAAATGGTTTTCAGGAAATCATTTCTAAGAAATCGTCTTCTGAAATAATAGGCACCCCAAGGTTTTCCGCTTTTGTTTTTTTGCTCGGCCCCATATTATCGCCAGCAACCACATAATTGGTTTTTCCTGAAATAGAACCTGATACTTTCCCCCCGTTATCTTCAATCAGTTTTTTTAATTCAGTTCTAGATACTTTATGAAACACACCTGAAACCACGAAAGTGTCACTGTTTAATTTGTCGGTTTGGTTAGCCAGTTTTTCTGCTGAAATTGCCAATTGAACTCCGTACCCCTTTAATCGTTCTATAACCAACTTATTTTCTTCGGAAGCAAAAAAGGAAACGACACTTTCTGCAATGCGATCGCCTATTTCATCTACTGAAATCAATTGCTCTTCAGTTGCAGTTGAAAGTGCATCAATGGCTTTGTAATGTTTTGCTAGTTTTTTAGCGACTGTTTCACCCACATAGCGAATACCTAAAGCAAATAAAACCCGCTCAAATGGAATCTGTTTAGAAGCCTCAATACCATTTATTAAGTTCTCGGCGCTTTTATCTGCCATTCGCTCTAACGGAAGTACATCTTCTTTACTTAAATCGTATAAATCGGCATAGTTATTAATTAACCCGTTGTTGACCAATAAAGCTACGGTTTCACCTCCCAATCCCTCAATATCCATCGCTTTTCGGGAAATAAAATGCTGAATACGACCAATTATTTGCGGCGGACATCCTTCTGTATTGGGACAATAATGCTGTGCTTCACCTTCTTTTCTTCTAAGTTCCGTGTCGCATTCCGGGCATCTAGTTCTGTAGGCTGTTGGTTCAGAATTCGGATCGCGCTGCGTAAAATCAACCCCTATAATTTTCGGAATGATTTCACCTCCTTTTTCTACAAAAACGGTATCACCTTCCCGAATATCCAGTTTTTCAATTTGATCGGCATTGTGTAACGAAGCTCTTTTTACAATCGTGCCAGCCAACTCAACAGGTTCTAAATTGGCTACCGGCGTAATCGCTCCCGTTCGGCCAACTTGATAGGTGATAGTATTAAGTTTTGTGGAAACCTGTTCGGCTTTAAACTTATAGGCTATCGCCCAGCGTGGCGCTTTGGCCGTGTAACCTAATTCTTCTTGTTGGTAGAGACTGTTTACTTTTACAACAACTCCGTCGGTTTCATACGGCAAATCGTGACGGTGAATATCCCAATAATTTACAAATTTTAAAACCTCATCAATACTTTTGGTCAGTTTGGCAACACTGGGGACTTTAAAACCCCAATCACGTGCTTTTTCAAGACTTTCAAATTGTGTAGTAAAAGGCAACCGATTTGCTTTAATACTGTACAACAAACACTCTAACGGACGCTTGGCCACTTCGCTGCTATCTTGAAGCTTTAAACTTCCTGAAGCCGTGTTACGTGGATTTCGGTACGGTTCTTCACCAGCTTCTACCCGTTCGGCATTCATTTGGGCAAAGCCTTCAAATGGCAGAACTATTTCGCCACGTATTTCGAACTTTGGCGGAAAGTCACCTTTCAGTTTTAATGGAACGGAATTAATTGTTTTTACGTTGGTGGTAACATCATCTCCTTGAAAACCATCACCTCGTGTTACAGCTTTCTGTAGCATTCCATTTTCATAGGTTAAATTTATGGAAGCACCATCGTATTTAAGTTCGCAAACATATTCTACAGGGCCATCAACCAATTTTTTAATTCTAGTTTCCCAATCTTCCAAGTCTTCTTTTGAATAGGAATTTGATAACGAATACATTCGGTATTCATGCGCTACGGTCTCAAAGTTTTTGGTCACTTGTCCACCTACTCTTAATGTAGGGGAATTAGCGTCGTAAAATTCAGGATGTTTATCTTCTAATTCTTGAAGCTGTTTCAGTTTTTGATCGAATTCAAAATCTGAAATAGTAGGATTATCTTGTACGTAGTAGTTGTAATTATGCTTGCGAAGCTCCTCGCGAAGTTGGTTGATTTGCTGTTCCGTATTCATACCAACAAATATAAAGAATAGCCATTTGTTGTGTTACAGAATATTTCAGAAAAAATTAATCTTCTAAAAATAAATTACGAACTATTGCCGCAAACAAACCGCCTGCAATTGGAACAAGAATAAATAACCAAAGCTGCTCTAGTGCTTTTCCTCCTGCAAACAAAGCTGGACCTATACTACGCGCTGGATTCACTGATGTTCCAGTAACAGGTATCGCCACCATATGTATTAATGCCAACGAAATGCCAATAGCCAATCCAGCCATTAATGGCGAAGCTTTTTTGGCTGTAGTACCAAAGATGACCAATAGAAATAAAAAAGTAAAAACAAACTCAGTGATTAACGCTGAAATAATATTATACTCGCCCAAATATCCATCACCCCAACCATTGCTTGCTAAACCCCATTCTGGCATAACAAAACCTTCGCTGCCAATGACGATGACGTACAAAACTGCAGCTGCAAGTATAGCGCCTATACATTGTGAAATTACATAGCCAATGGTATCTTTTGCAGACAACTTTTTAGCTGCCATCATCGCAATGGAAACCGCTGGATTAATATGGCAGCCGGAAATAGGACCAATGGCATACACCATAACCACAAGGGAAAAGCCAAATGCCAAAGAAATACCCAAGAGCCCAATGCCCTCTGGACCTGATTCTGAAACGCTCGCTATGGTTGCGGCACCACAACCAAATAGCACTAAAGCAAAAGTCCCTAAGGCTTCCGCAAAATATTTTTTAGAAGATTCCATAATAAATAAATGATTAGTATTCATTAAAGATAAACCAAATATTTATTTTGTAATAATTTTTTAACGAGAGTAGTTTCTTACGTTCGGTCTTTATTTAACCAATGTGGAATATCTGGAGCTTTAAAGTTCTGCATTTTTTCTAACAAATTATCAATGGTCGTATCGACAAGTAGTAATTCATAATTATCCATTGACAAAAAACCTTTTCGCACCATAGTTTCCAAAAGCTTAAGAAGGTCGTTATAAAAACCGTTTACATTTAATAAGCCAATAGGTTTTTGATGCAACCCCAGTTGTAACCATGTAATGATTTCAAAAAGCTCTTCGAGGGTTCCCATTCCACCAGGCAAAGCAATAAAGCCATCACTTAATTCATGCATTTTAAGTTTTCGCTCATGCATGTTTTTGGTAGTGTGCAGTTTGGTTAGGCCAAGGTGTACAACTTCTTTTTTCTTTAAAAAATCTGGTATAACCCCTACTACTTGCCCTTTATTATCTAACGTAGCTTTAGCTAAAATTCCCATAACTCCAATTTTAGCTGCGCCATAAACCAATGTAATATTCTTTTCGGCAAACAGTTTCCCTGTTTTCTCCGCAGCTTCAACTATAGCTGCGTCATTTCCGTCACTGCTTCCGCAGAACACACATATTTTTGTTAACTCTTTCATTTGATTAGTTTTTAAACTGAAGAAAATTAGCTACTTACTTTTCCTGCATAAAAGCATTCGGTCTTTTCCTCTAAAATCTTTTCTTAATTCAATATTTGGGTAGCCTTCTTGTTTTAAAGAATCTATTAATTCTTTACTAAGGTACTCATTTATCTCGAAGTACAGTTTACCGTTTGGCTTTAAGTACCGCAATGAAAGCCTTGCTATAGTTCGGTAAAACAACAATGGGTCTGAATTACTTACAAATAATGCCGATGCAGGTTCATGATCTAAAACATTGCTCTGCATCTTTAATTTTTCTAATTCGCGAACATATGGCGGGTTTGAAACAATCACATCGTATTGCTGAGGAAGTGTTCCCGTTTTTAATATATCTTCCTGGAAAAATTGAACCGTAACATTGTTTAGCTTTGCATTTTCCTCGGCAGTTTTCAATGCTTCAAATGAATAATCTAATGCCGAAACACTTGCGTTAGGAAGGTTTTTTACCAACGAAATTGCTATACAACCCGAACCGGCACCTATATCCAAAATACTATAATTACTTCTTTTTTCTGAAACAGAATCTTCTATAATCCATTCAACCAACTCTTCAGTTTCGGGGCGAGGGATTAATGTGTTTTTATTTACATTAAAAGTGAGTCCATAAAACTCGGTGTCGCCCACAATATATTGTATAGGCTCCTGTTTTTTAAGTCTCTCTAGAGCTGTTTCAAACTTTTTTAAGGTAGTTGAATCAATTTCTTTATCAGCTTCGAGTGTTATTTGTACGCGAGCAAGATTCAGGTATTTTTCAGAAAGAATTGAGAAGAAAGATTGTATTTCTTCTGAAGGGTAAACTTCTGAAAGCGTTTCAGTAAAATTATGTTTTAGTTCTTTTAATTTCATCTTTAAATACTAAAGTTTCATCAACATATGAACCGGACAAGAATGGTGACCAGTATCTCCCAAAGGACCGTCTAAAAACTCAAACCCGACACTTTTATATAGCTTTTGAGCAGCTGTCATGTCTGGCATGGTTTCGATATAACATTTTTCAAAATTGAATTCGCGTGCTTTTACCAAACACATTTTTATCATCGTTGCGCCTAAGCCTTTTCCTCTTGCTTCAGGCAAAAAGTACATTTTCTGTAGTTCACATACATTACCCTTATAATTATCGAGTTTTGCAATGCCGGCCCCTCCAATTACAGTTCCGTTTACTTCCACCACAAAGTAGCAAGCTCTGTCTTTATCGTACGCTTCAAACATAGAGTCTAATGTCTTATCTTCGTAGGCTGTTCCGGTTTTTGGAATATCCATATCTTCAAAAACAGAACGTATTACTTTGGCTATTTGAGGATTGTCTTTCTTTTCAATAAGACGAATAATAGGTGTGTTCATGTAAGCAATTCCTTGTATTTTTACTGCGTGAAGGTACATGAAAAATATATGCAACGCTGCATCGATTTGGCCAAAAACGGACTGGGAACCACCTATCCAAACCCGCTGGTAGGAAGCGTTATTGTTTACAACCAATCAATTATAGGCGAAGGATGGCATTATAAAGCCGGAGAACCGCATGCCGAAGTGAATGCCATAAATAGTGTTGCTGATAAAGATCTTTTGAAAGAAACTACCATATATGTTAGCTTAGAACCTTGTAGCCATTTTGGAAAAACACCTCCTTGTGCCGACTTAATTATAGCAAACGGAATAAAAAGTGTGGTAATTGGCAGCACCGATCCCAACCCCAAAGTATCTGGAAATGGAATAAAAAAGTTAATAGAGGCTGGTTGCGATGTGACTGTTGGAATTTTGGAAAGTGATTGTATTCATCTAAACAAACGCTTTTTCACGTTTCATAATAAAAAACGACCGTATATTATTTTAAAATGGGCACAGACAAAAGACGGCTTTATTGCCCCTGTTGAAACTTCCACTCATTCAAAAAATATTACACAGCAACAACCCATTTGGATTACCAATACCTACTCCCGCCAGCGGACTCATAAATTAAGATCAGAAGAACAAGCTATTTTAGTAGGGACCAATACTGTTTTAAAAGATAATCCTAGTTTAACTACACGTGACTGGAAAGGCAACTCTCCTACTCGAATTGTTATCGACAGAAAACTGAAAATTCCTTTGGAAGCTTCGATATTTGACGGAACTGCTCCAACCATTATAATTACTGAGAAGCAGAAAGAAGCATTAGAAAACATTAACTTTGAAGTTATTGATTTTCAAAAAAATATAGCCCAGCAAATCTGTAGCGTGTTGCATAAGTACAATCTACAATCAGTGATTATTGAAGGAGGAGCTATGACCATAAACACTTTCATTAAGGACAACCTTTGGGACGAAGCACATATATTTACAGGTAATGCTATATTTGAAAACGGTGTAAAAGCACCTAGTTTTTCGGAAGAACAAAAAGCTAACATTTCTTTACTTTCTGAAGAAGACCTTCAAAACGACACATTACAATTATTTAAAAACAACGCTACTTGACAGCTCTACTTTTAAGCATTCTTTCTTCCACATTCATATTTGTGGTCTTTAAACTTTTTGATCGTTTTAAAATCAATACACTGCATGCTATTGTGGTAAATTATTTTGTTGCCTTTTCGTGTGGCCTGTTTTTTTATAAAGGAAATCTTACATTGGCACACGTACCTGAACAACCTTGGTTTTTTTACACCTTAGGGCTTGGCGCTTTGTTTATCATTATTTTCAATTTAATGGCCATTACAACCCAAAAAAGTGGGTTGTCAGTAGTTTCAGTAGCTACAAAAATGAGTGTGGTTATTCCCATCGTTTTTGGATTAGTTTACTATAAGGAAAGTCTTGGTATTTTAAAGGTTTTAGGAATAATTTTGGCATTGATCGCCGTGTATTTAGCCTCTATAAAAACCAAGGACGGCATTGCCATTCAAAAAAAGAATTTAATCTATCCATTATTGGTTTTTTTAGGTAGTGGGTTTATCGATACGAGTATTAAATATTTGGAAGATACGATGGTGGCTGAAGATGAAGTCGCGCTATTTTCAGCTATTATTTTTTCAGCAGCTGCGTGCATCGGAATTTTTATTTTGATTTTTCAGGCAATTAAAGGCACGTTTACATTTCAGTTTAAAACCATTATTGGCGGTATCGCTTTGGGGTTTGCTAATTATTTTTCAATCTACTATATCATACAAGCCTTACGCAGTGATATATTAGAGAGCTCAGGGGTATTTACGGTTAACAATGTAGCTATTGTCATGCTTTCCACTCTGTTGGGAATTACCTTTTTTAAAGAAAAATTACTTCGGAAAAACTGGATTGGAATTATCCTTGCCGTGATCAGTATCTTTTTGGTAGCTTTGGCAAAGTGGTAAAGTATACCGTAATCAACACATTATAATTTACATTTAAAACACTCGACTATTTCTTCAGAAAAAGACACATATAAAACCATTACAAAACCTTCAAAAGAAGTGTTATTTAAAGACCGAGGTAGTAAATTTTTTGGTTATGCATTTCCTGTTAAAAATGAAACGCAAATTGAAGAACACATAGAAGAACTAAAAAACAAGCATCACAAAGCACGGCATTGGTGCTATGCTTGGCAACTAGGCAAAGAATATGACGCTTACCGTGCCAACGATGATGGCGAACCTTCAAACAGTGCCGGAATGCCCATCTACGGACAATTACAATCCTTTGATGTAACAAATACCCTAGTTGTGGTAGTACGTTATTTCGGTGGAACCAAATTAGGCGTAGGCGGTTTAATTCAAGCTTATAAAACGGGGGCGCAGATGGCCTTAGAAAATTCAAAAATTGTAAAAAGAACTATTGACGAAGCTTTTCTACTGCAATTTGAATATCCTGAAATGAACACCGTCATGCGAATTATAAAAGATGAAGATTTAAACATTGTGAATCAAAAAATGGAATTGACTTGTGAAATAGAACTATCCGTTAGACAAAAAGAAGCAGATCGCATTTTTGAATTATTTGAAAACACATATAAAATTACCATCAAAAGATTAGAGGATTAACTCTCTGCTTCTAATTTTTCCAATAAATAATCTGGTGCTTTTCTTAACTTATTTGTTTTGGTATCTATAAAAGCCAAAGTAGTCGTTGCTGAAATTAAAAGCTCATTGGCTTCGTTATGGATTTCATACTGAAACTCAATTTTAACTGTCGGCATTTTTTTTAAGGTAGTGGTAACGGTCAATACATCATCATATCGTGCAGGACGTTTATAATCCACATTTAAATTAACAACCGGAAGCTGCACGTTGTTCTCTTCCATCCATTTGTATGAAAAGCCTAATTCGCGAAGCCATTCTGTTCGTCCTTGTTCTAGGTATTGTGCATAGTTGCCGTAATACACCACGCCCATTTGGTCAGTTTCACCATAACGAACACGTATTTTTGTAAGGGATTTTTTCATAGTTTTATGCCTTTGGTGCCAATCTTTTTTTGTAGTTTTATCGGTAATGGAGTATGCACAAAAAAAACTAAAAATTCAATAGCTTTTCTATTTTTTTATTCATTTTTTTGTTCACATATTTGTACCGTTAAGATACTGAAAAAAACAAACTCTTGTTTTATGCTTCTTAACCACAACCTAGAATTAAATAAACTAATTAATTACTTCAACAGTAACTATGAGCAAAACTGCAAAATCGGTTTGGAACAATTGTTTGTCCTTTATTGAAGATAACATTACTTCGCAGGCATATAAAACATGGTTCGAACCTATTAACGCGGTAAAGCTCACAGACAATTCGTTGAGCATACAAGTACCCAGCAAGTTTTTTTACGAATGGCTGGAAGAACATTACGTAAAGTTGTTGAAAGTTGCCCTTACTAAAGAATTGGGTAAAGATGCCAAACTGGTGTACGTTATTAAAATGGAAAACACCTACGGAAACAAACAACCGTTTACCGAAAAAATTCCTAGTTCTAACCGAAGCCACATGCAATCGCAAGAGATTGATGTACCGGTAAAGAATAAAAGTCCCGAGTTGAAAAATCCATTTATCATTCCTGGGATTCGAAATGTAAAGATTGAGTCGCAATTAAATCCTTCTTACAATTTTGATAACTTTTTAGAAGGTGAAAGCAACCGTTTGGCACGTTCGGCAGGAATGGCTGTGGCAAACAAACCCGGCGGAACTTCGTTTAACCCATTATTGATTTTTGGAGGTGTTGGTTTAGGGAAAACACACCTTGCTCACGCCATTGGAGTTGAAATTAAAGATAAGTATCCAGAAAAAACAGTGCTTTATATTTCAGCGGAAAAATTTACGCAACAATATATAGAGTCTGTAAAAAAGAACAACCGAAACGATTTTATACATTTCTATCAAATAATTGATGTCTTGATTGTGGATGATATTCAATTATTATCTGGTAAAGCTGGAACTCAGGATGTGTTCTTTCATATTTTCAACCATTTGCATCAAAATGGAAAGCAGGTTATTTTAACCAGCGACAAAGCACCGGTTGATATGATGGATATTGAACAGCGTTTACTCTCTCGTTTTAAGTGGGGATTGTCGGCAGAGTTAAATCACCCAGACTACGATACTCGCGTTGCGATTATTAAAAATAAATTATACCGTGATGGTGTAGAAATGCCAGAAGATATTATTGAGTTTTTGGCAAACAACATCAAAACTAATATTCGTGAACTAGAAGGTGCTATCATCTCATTGATTGCCCATTCTTCTTTCAACAAAAAGGATATCACAATCGATCTTGCTAAAAAGATTGTTGACAACTACGTAAAACATACCAAGCGAGAAGTTTCGATTGATTACATTCAGAAAATTGTGAGTGAATATTTCCAAATGGATGTAGATACACTTCAGTCAAAAACCCGAAAGCGTCATATTGTACAAGCCCGTCAATTAGCGATGTTTTTTGCTAAAAAATTAACTAAGGCTTCTCTAGCTTCTATAGGTTCACAAATTGGGCAACGTGATCATGCTACTGTTTTACACGCTTGTAAAACGGTTGATAATTTATCTAGTACCGATAAACAATTCAGGAAGTATGTTGAAGACCTCAACAAAAAACTAACCCTATAATATTTCAATCCAGCTCAACAGCTGGATTTTTAACATCATCCTAACTCACTTTCAAATTCGAATCATTTATTTTCGTTTGTAGTTAATAAACTGATTAAATTTTCAGAAATAATGAAAACAAAAGTATTAATGGTCTGCTTAGGTAATATTTGCCGATCCCCTTTAGCCGAAGGCCTTTTAAAATCTAAAGTAGACACATCTAACATTTATGTAACCTCTGCTGGAACCGGCCATTGGCACGTAGGCGATCAACCCGATCCCAGAAGTATTGCTGTTGCAAAGAAAAATGGCTTAAATATAACCGATCAAAGAGGAAGACAGTTTAAAGCTGAAGATTTTAATGAGTTTGATTATATTTTTGTGATGGACAATTCCAACAAAGAAAATGTCCTGAAACTTGCCAAAACAGAAAAAGATAAAGCAAAAGTACAATTAATACTAGATGAAATTTTTCCAGGTGAAAATGTAGATGTCCCAGACCCGTATTACGGC
Organism: Flavobacteriaceae bacterium UBA3179; assembly: GCA_002364245.1. Classification (GTDB taxonomy): domain Bacteria; phylum Bacteroidota; class Bacteroidia; order Flavobacteriales; family Flavobacteriaceae; genus Marixanthomonas. The sequence continues at coordinate 3,286 of DEXR01000003.1, read as the reverse complement.
GGTGATAGTGGTTTTGACAATGTGTATGATATGCTAAATGAAGCCTGTGAAAAAATAGCAAACCGTATTTAACACGATAAATTAAATGGTTTTCGTTATTTTAGTGAAAAATGAAAGCCATGAAAAAATGTATCCCTTATCTCCTCCTATTTCTTTTTATTGCACAAATTAATGCTCAAGAAGTTACTATTGAACTGTTTAAAGATGAATTCAATAGTCCAGTAAATATACAACACGCTGGCGATGATCGTTTATTTGTCGTCGAACAAAATGGAATTATTAAAATTTTAAATCCTGATGGAACAGTAAACACTACACCTTTCCTAGATATTTCATCCCAAGTATCATGTTGTGGTGAACGTGGGCTTTTAGGCCTTGCTTTTCATCCAAATTATCAAAATAATGGTTATTTTTTCGTGAATTATACTGATACCAATGGAAATACTCAAGTTTCTAGGTTTACAGTTAGCACCTCAAATGCTGATGTTGCAGATGAAAATTCAGAGTTACCCATTATAGATTACAATCAACCCAATGGCAACCATAACGGCGGCTGTTTAGCGTTCGGGCCCGATGGATATTTATATATTTCTTCTGGTGATGGTGGTGGTAGTGGCGATACCAGTAACAATGCCCAAAACCTTAACTTGTTACTCGGTAAAATGCTTCGCATTGATATAGATAATACAGATGGAACTGCCAATTATGCAATCCCTGCCGACAATCCTTTTCTCGGAAACCCTGATGCTAGAGATGAAATATGGGCTTATGGACTTAGAAATCCTTGGAAGTTTTCGTTTGACTCTCTAAATGGTGATATTTGGATTGGTGATGTAGGTCAAAATGAAGTGGAAGAGATTGACAGAGCTTCTGCTACAGATGCTGGTTTAAATTACGGTTGGCGTTGTTATGAAGGCTCAGAACCTTTTAACACTAATAATTGCCCACCACAAAGTGAGCTCACCTTCCCAATAGCTGAATATTCATCGGCTACAGGCAGTGGAAACTGTTCTATAACAGGAGGCTACGTTTATAGAGGAAGTGTGTACGCCGATATTCAAGGGGTTTATATTTTTGCAGATTACTGCAACGGAACCATTAGCACACTTGACCAATCTGGAACTATTGTAGAGCAATTAGATGTGTCAGATAATTGGGTTTCGTTTGGGGAAGGTGTAAACGGTGAACTTTACGCTGTTGCTTTAGCAGGTGATATCTACAAAATTGAAGGCGGAGAAATTCTTTCAAATTCCAATATAGACTCAGTTTCAGATATTTCCTTACTGCCCAATCCGGCATCGAATATAGTAACACTGCAAGCAAGTAATACTCTAATTACTGAAATAACCATTACCGATATAAAAGGAAGCATTATTTATTCTGAAACAAATAAACCTACCGAAACCAAAACGATTTCCGTCTCTAATTTTAGTAACGGAATGTATTTTGCAAAAGCTGTTTCAGAAAACGGAAATGAGATTATAAAAAAATTAGTGATACAATAATAAAACATATGCAACCCCAAAAAGGAAACCTATACTTAATACCCTGCACCCTTGGCGACACACCGCCTTTAGAGGTATTGCCATTACTGGTAAAGAAAGCAGTTGAACATATTGATCATTATATTGTAGAGCATGAAAAAACAGCTCGTCGGTTTATTAAAAGTATCGTTCCGCGTAAATCACAACCAGACTTACAATTTCAACTTATCAACAAATTCACCGATGAGAGTGAAATACCTCAAATGCTGTCCCCTTGTTTAGAAGGTCTTGATGTAGGGGTTATTAGTGATGCTGGCTGTCCGGGAATTGCAGACCCTGGTGCTGGTGTTGTAGAACAAGCGCATTTACAAGGTATAAAAGTGGTGCCTTTAGTAGGTCCCTCTTCTATCTTAATGGCTATGATGGCTAGTGGTTTTAATGGACAGAATTTTGCTTTTAATGGCTACCTTCCCATTGACAAAAAAGAACGGAAAACTACAATAAAGCGTTTGGAAAAGCTTTCTTTGGAATACGAACAGTCTCAACTGTTTATTGAAACGCCATACCGAAACAACCAAATGCTAGAAAGTTTAACAATAGCATTGCATCCACAAACCAAAATATGTGTGGCTTGTGACATTACACTTCCAACTGAATTTATAAAAACAGACACCGCAGAGAATTGGAAAAACAAAAAAGTGGACCTTAATAAAAGGCCCACTTTGTTTATTATTCAAAAGTAAAAAGTATGCTTAAAGTACTTTAGCTTTTCTATTGGGAAGTATAAAAGAGGTATCATACCCACTAAACTTTTTTAGGTAATAGCCTATTGAAGTTCCAAAGGCATCGTTAAAACCTATTGTTCCACCACTTCGTAGATATTTTTTTACGTTTCCGGCACCAGCTAAGTGTGCAGCTGCTAAAATACCAGATTCCGTTACTTTTACCCCGTTAACATATTTTCCTTTAAACCTTTTAATGTCTCTACGTAAAATCCATTTGTTTCTGGCAGTGTAAGCTGTAAAAGCTTCTTCTTGTAAACGTGAGTCATTTAAAAATGAATCTGGATTGTAAATTCCTATCATTCGCAAAGTTGCCGAAGCAAACTGGTATTTACCTAAATAACCAAACTGGTTAATAATGGTATAATCCCCACGTGATTCTTTGAAACCTAATGCCTCTTTAAATCCTACGTATGATTTCCCTAAAAACAAAGAATAGTTTAGGGTTGGAACAGGTTTCGTATAGGTAATCATTTCCCCTTCATTGGGAACAGTGTAATCCATCACCTCATCATCTAAAATGTAGTGAGAAAGATCTACATTATTTTTTGTAGTAAATCCACTAAAAAATAATGCTGTTACAATAAGTACGGTTAATAATCCTGCTATATTTTTTTTCATTATTTAAAAGTTCGAGTGAGAAAATTCACACTCTTGTTTTCAGCGCGCAAATATACACCTTTTTTATTAATCTGATAATTAAACTGTTAAAGTTTGTTAATATGAAAAAACCAGGCTTGTCTACCTGGTTTTTTCAATAATTATAATGTCGCCGTGGCATTGTTATCCGGAAGGATTGATGATACATCATACGCTGCAAATGTTTGCATGTATTTTGTGATAGGGACGTTGTTGGCATCTTTAAAAACCACTTCCCCATCGGTATCGAGAAACTTCATTACATTTCCTGCTCCTCCCAAATGGGCTGCTGCTACTAAGCCAGACTCGGTTACTTTAATACCATCTATTATTTGGCCGTCATATTCAGTAATATAATCTTTAAGTACCCACTTGTTTTTG
>DEXR01000020.1:31587-31775 GCA_002364245.1 Flavobacteriaceae bacterium UBA3179 | reverse complement strand
GGTGGTGGCGGTGGTGGTGGTGTCAAGTGTTGAGTAATTGGTACTTCCTCTTCAAGGTCATCACCTACATCTACCATTCCGGCGTCTAAATCTGATTTATCGTACGTTTTCCATTCAATAGCTTGCCATGCCAACAAAAGCATCAAAATCATTCCTATTTGAAAGAACAATGTGCTTCTGCGGTTCAT
>DEXR01000020.1:30705-31402 GCA_002364245.1 Flavobacteriaceae bacterium UBA3179 | reverse complement strand
GGTTCCATAATAGAGTATTTATTATATTGCTAAAATATAGAAATTCTAGTTTAATTGAAAACTAAAATACTATTTAGTTGAAAAATTTGTCTTTCACCTTTCTAAAAAGGCCTAAACCTATGAGCAATCCTAATATATTTGCCACTACGTCAAGCACATCTGCTTGCCTATAGGTTGTTAATATATATTGTAAAGCTTCAATTATTATGCCATACAATAAGCAAAGCCCAAAAACTGTATAGATTGTTGTTATAGCCATCATTTTGCTTTCCTTTAGATAAAAAAATGAAAGCCAAAAGATTATTAGGATACAATTAATGATTAAGTGAGCTACTTTATCAAAAGGGATTCCATCTTGTTTGGGCAATAAGCCCTGTGAAGGCACCAGTAACATAATGGTTAAAAAAGCCGTATAAGCTATGGCCAGTATGCCAAGCGTTTTAGGCTCCGATAATTTCTTGATAAGCTGCTGCATCTAATAAATCTTCAACCTCTTCGGGGTTTGATATTTTAATTTTTATCATCCATCCTTCGCCGTATGGATCAGAATTAACTTTCTCTGGCGCTTCTTCCAGGTTTTCATTAAACTCAATAATCTCTCCTGAAAGGGGTAGAAACAAATCAGAAACGGTTTTAACAGCCTCTACGGTACCGAAAACTTCTTCTCTTTCCATAGTTTCATCGACAGTTTCTACTT
>DEXR01000020.1:29940-30633 GCA_002364245.1 Flavobacteriaceae bacterium UBA3179 | reverse complement strand
TCTACTTCTACATAAACAATATCGCCCAATTCGCCTTGGGCAAAATCGGTTACGCCAATTGTAGCCACATCGCCTTCAATTTTTATCCATTCGTGGTCTTTAGTGTATTTTAGGTCTGCTGGAATATTCATAATATAAATTTCTTAAAAGTTTATTTTGTTTTTTAGTTTCCGAAATTATATCGAAGGGTTATACCACTTCTAATAGTCGTTTGCGGGAATGCTGTTGAAATGGCATATTCTGAAAATGAATGATCGTAATAAAACAATGCTGTTAAATTTTTGCTCAAAGCATAATCTGCCGAAAATTGGAGTCCGTATATGGTCTGCCCCGCTGTTGTCTGGTTGTTTTCAATATCTAGATAACGAATAATCGTCTTGTTATCCCTTCTGGAAAGATCTACTTTAAAGTTTAAATCACTTTTAAGTATTTTCTTTTTTCCGCCAAAATTAGTGCCTATGGTAAGGTCCTTCAACCTATAGCCTAAACCAACAATGATTTCATTTCCTTGTATTTCGGTAAGGAGGTTGTTGGCAAAACTTAAAGATAAGGCTCTATCCTTTCTGTATTCAGCAAGTATTTTTATAGAGTTTTTCATTTCAAAATCCACACGGATCAAAGGTGAAAATTGCTCGGTAAGGTTTACATTGCTCAACAGTGTTTCACTTTTAAAGTTCCCTGCTTGGTCCACAG
>DEXR01000020.1:29383-29823 GCA_002364245.1 Flavobacteriaceae bacterium UBA3179 | reverse complement strand
CCCTGCTTGGTCCACAGCTTCTGGGTTAAAACGATCATAATCCAGGTTGCTTTGAAATTGGTTTACAGTATAACCAGCTCTATACCCGTGTTGTAATGAAAAACGTTTAAATCGTTTTTTGAACCAATCTAAGTTCATTAACCCTGTATATTTTATGTCCCAGTTTGGTAACGGTACGTCTCTTAAAAAGCCTTTCTTTTCGTTAGAGGCATCACTGCCTTTATAAGCTGCTAAAAATGCTGGCAACAATACGTCCTGGCTGGTTCTACCAAAGCCTATAGGATATCCTGTATCTGGGTCACGTGGAATAGGGGCTCCATTATAATAATCTTCTGCAAGACGATTGGCGATGATAAGCCTATTGTTTCTGAAATCGTCAAACGCTTCAGAACTATTTTCGTCACTGGCACTAAATGCTGTTTTTATCAATAAAGTGGAAA
>DEXR01000020.1:21449-29280 GCA_002364245.1 Flavobacteriaceae bacterium UBA3179 | reverse complement strand
AAAGTGGAAATATTGAAGTTTCCGAAGGTATTAGGAGTTAACGAACGGTATCGTCCATCTTCCACAATATAGTTCTCAGCGTAGTTTTCAGAGTACAAACGGTTTCCATTAATGTCTATTGTAAGGTCATTTAATGGTTCTAAATTTACCTGAATGTCCATTTGGCGATTTTCCACTTCAGTATATTGCTCATTAAATTCTGGATAGAGTGTAAGCCATCCCTTGCGTGCAGCTTCTTCCCTTATTTCTGCCTGACTACCAAATGTAAAGGCTGTCGTAGGTCGTAACGTACCTATAAATCCAATTGACGGAGTATATCCTGGAAGGAAAATACCTTGGTTTTCTTGATAATTAAATTTAATTTTCTTGATGGAAGTCACCAAGCCAATGAGGGTGTTTACTGCTTTATCACCAGTGCTTAAGGAAGCGCCTCCGCCTTGAGCACCTCCTCTGTTGCCCAACACATTGTTTTCAGTTCTATTGGCAAACAAGGAGCCATTATCTTCTTGTTCTTTTCCCTCCTTATCTTGACCTGCTTTATTATTGTCCAAGCCTACCTTGCCCCCTGTACCATTATCCAGTCTGGAGCTACGTGATTCGGCCTCATTACTGCTTTTTGTTTTCTTGGTAAGACCAACATAGCGGTAAAAGCCAGTCATGTCTATATTGGAATTAATGGCATGCGTCATAGCATTTTGTACCGAGTTCCCTAAGTCATATACTTGACTACCGGTTCCATCCCGGTTTGGTATTGAAATATTATTGAACAAATCACTACCATCCTGCCATTGGAAATCTCCCGTATAGGAATAAGTAGCCCTAATAAACTTTAAAAATGGAAACTTGTTGAAAGGAAGGTCATAATTTAACTGTAAAGATTGGAAATGTTGATTAGGATCGCCAATATCAAAAAACCCATCCCATATACCAATGCTATCATCTGAAAATCCTTCATCATCCAGGTAATTGGTTACAAGCCTATTGTTTGATGAGTTAAAGTTAAAACGCAACGATTTTGTTAAATTATAGTTGATGGTATATTCCCAGTCAAACAAGAAGTTTCGCTGATACAATGTAGGAATACCTATATTTCCTGGCAAACGATTTAGCTCCCTGAATTTTTGCTCATTATATTGACGAACTATATTAGAACTTACCGAGATATTTGTCGGTTTGTAATTAATATTAAAGTCTTTTAAAAACTGCCAATACTTTCCGGTAAATAACGAATCATTCTTTTTAAAAGGCTCATACGGTTTTTGATCAAAATTAAAATTATAGGTTCCGCCCACCCTTACATTTTGATCTAGGGCATCTTCAATTTCAAAATCGTGATGATCTACTTGATTATAAGAATAGGAGAAAGTGAAATTTTCAATATCATACGGTTTTGGCTTTTTATCGCCAGTTCTATCCTTTCTAACCCCTATAAAGTTCACACTTTGTCGCTTTGTATAATCAACAGATTGCTGCCTAATACTTTCTTTTTCATCTTCATTTTCGGTATTATCAAGACGGGTTTCCAACTCTATATCTTGAAATTCGGGGTCGTATTGCGGTGTTATCAATTCTTCTGAACGTCCATAATTAAATGGCAATTGAATGCCCCATTTCTCTGGAAGCATTTGACCTAAATTAAAGTTGGTCACTACATCATATTGTTTTACATCTTCACGGCTACGCTGGTTTGGCCCCTGTTCTACCGATCCAAAACCAATAGTACTTCTTCTACCCGTAGCACTTACGTTCATAAAATCGGCCATATTGGCGTCCAATGTAGCGACTGCTGCCCAGCCTCCTTGATTTTTAAGATCTGAAAGACGCAATTCGTTAAACCACACTTCTCCAGCAATGTCGCTGGTATTGGTTTCCCTGTTTTTCAATCCCAACATAATGGTGCGCACATTACCAAAACTTGGGTTTCCTTTTATACCAATACGCATTTCGTTTTCAGGACCTGAATAATTAGGATCAAGTTCCGATTGATTAAAATACACAGGTTTTGTTGGATCTTCAGGTGGTTCGGTTGATCCCAGAACACGGGTTTTAATTTCTTGTAACAATGCTAACGGAAGCCTGATACGGTTTGCTGCCGGCCATACTTCTTCTCGCGAAGTTGATCCAAAAGAGGTTGGGTTGAGCGGAATTTCAATTTCATAATAGTTTTGCGAAAGGTCATTACCCAAACGCATAAACGCAACCATTTCGCCGTCGTCTAATGCTGCTTCATTTTGTAATGACTCTGCGTGGATAAACATTTCCAGGTTCTCATACTGGCGCATATCTACATTGAAGTTTTTATAAACCCCACGGCCATCACCGGGCTCTAATCCATTAACTCGTAAAGCAAGGGATTGCTCGTTTTGACGAATTAAATTGTTGTTGTTATTCAGTTGTTCACGCAATACCCCTGGAGGTAGTACATAAGGAATAGGCTGTCTGTTTTCATTTTCTTCAATATTAACTGATTCACTTTCAAAAACGGTATCATCCATTTCTGGGTCTTCTCCAGTTTCATCAAGCGTTTGCGTATACCTTCTATAATCACCACGCACCAATTCCAAAGTACCAAAACGGAGCACGGTTGCTTCAGAAAACTGGGAAAGATACATCCGCATAAAACGGATAGACCTAAAGTCAGAAATTCCGTTTATGGTTTGGTCTGGATCGCTAATCGGTATTTTAAATTGTACCCAACGAGCATCTATAGTTTCATTATTTGGTGTGGTTACTTGTATTTCCTTTACATCGGTAATATATTCATTGTTGCTTTTGTCCATCCCAGGGAATACTGGAACGTTATATTCAAAATAAGCATCTACCGTATTCATTGTATTGTCACGGTTAATGTCCTCAACGTCTGGTTGTGTGGTCGAACCACGGTTTACGTTAGTAACTTCTACTGGTGAGTTTCCTTGTGTGCCATTGTATTGACGATAGCGGTTAATTACATCGCCATCTGCTTGTAAAAAGTATTGATAGTTATCATTTGCCGGATCAGCTAAGTTGCTAAAATCTGAGAACTTGGCAGCTTCTCCTGCATCATTTAGGCCATCGTACCCAATATCTTGGTTGGTACGTTGTTGGCCATCAGTGTCAAATGCGTAAACAAGTGATTGATTGGTTGGTACTTTTCCAAAAATGGTTGGTATGGTATTCTCATCCCCTCCATTTTCAGGTAATCCGTTTTCGTATTGTTTTCTTCCATCTTTTAAAAGATCTTCGGAAATATTACCTAAGTTAAAATTAATAGTTCCTCCAGTACTTCCACTTGTTTCATCATATATGTAGGGATCCATTACCCAAAATTGAATATATTCAACATTAGAACGTTCAAAATCTGTGGTTGTTAATTGTCTGGAAATACCTGCAAATCTATCTTGAGGATTTGGCAATGTATTTCCTCCTGCCGCTTGTGGATTAAAGTTATACGGCCCTCTTTCCGAAGGGAAGTAAGCCAAATCTAACGAAAACAAAGCTTGTGTTTGTCCTTGTATTATGTCCTGTTCAGGGAAAATTTCATCTCTAAAAATCCTTCTTGTAAAAGGTGATGAGAGATCTTCGTCCGTTATACCTTCTGGGCGTTGGCTACTATAAAAAATTGGATCAATTGTGTACCATGCCAATTTTGCGCGATTGTAATTATAGGATAATTCGTTTGAAATTTCACCGCCAAAACCTACTGGGGTGCTTCCTAAGAACCACGTGTTTGGTGTACTGATATCCAACTCCGTCTGTGAAGCCTCAAAATCATCAACATATACAGTGGCTTTTCCGTCAAAGTCTGAAACTTTTGGTGCACCAGGCATTAAATAAGCAAATTCTCCCCGCAATGAAACATTCGACTCCACATCGGTATCAATGTTAGGTAATTTATTTACCAATCTTGTTAAAAATGGAACTTCGGTAGAGTAATTTGCATTTACCCCAAAAATTGTGTTGTTAATGGGTTCAGAATTGTATGAAGATTTTTGCGTTAAAGGGCGTTCATTCAAATTCAAATATGTAGCACCAACTTGCAACTTATCGCTAAATTTATGTTCTATATTCAACCCTGTAAAACGTTTGGTTTGTTGTCCAAACAACGTATTATTTTCTGTAGAAATCTGAATAGGTGTATTAGAATTCAATAAAGCAGGGTCTAAAATTTGCACCCTTCCCAGTTGATAGTTTACAGTATAATCTACCCCTTCAACCAATTCACGTCCTCCAGCGGTAACGGTTACCGAACCCTGTGGAATATTAAACGCTCCAATAGGGATTCCATCAGCCCCGGTTGATTTATAACTACCTTTTAACTGAAATTTATTTTTATCGCTATCTTCTTGTTCTGCTTGTGTTTTAGTAGAGGTATATAATGACCTAAACACATATTTGTTTTGGTTGGCGTTATAGGTAGATGGAACATTGTAATTTTCAACACCACCTGGCGTATTGTCCAACTTGTCAAACAAATACTTACCAAAAGGTTCTACCGAGGTAAATATGATCTGTCCGTTTTGGGTATCTACAGTAATATTGGGCAAAAAGTCAAAGAAACCATCTCCACCTTGTTGTGGATCGCCATTAAAGTTCAATCTATCCAAGTTAAAGACACGAAGCAATGTTGTACTTTCAACATCCTCCGGCAACGGTGTGCCATCCACTCCAGTAATGTAATTAAGTGGTGAAGGATCTGTATAAAGAATATTCATTCTAAAATCTTCTTGCTCAAGTTGAAAAGCACCGATGGAATAGATATTTTTCATCATCAAGTCCCAAACCGGCTCTTGAACATTGGTAATATTACTTTTCAACATTTTAACCACTAAGTTTTGAGACACGCCTTCTATACCTCCTTCTGGTGGATCATTGGGATCTCCATCACCAAAATCTCCAGTTCCAGTAGCTTCAACTCCATCATTGGAAAATTCACCAACTTGGTATACTTTTCCGTTTACGGTGAATTGAAAAGAAACACCCAAAACTTCATCATTATTAAGGCGCTGGTTTAAGGAAATATACCCTAATTGTGGATGCAGTGTATATTCGCTTGGCTGCAACTTCCTCACGTTTTCCTGAACCACATAATCAACTCCTTGTTGCACAGGAACACCTCCAAATCCAGATTGCACAGTTGCAACATCGCGAATGGCACTGTTTAATACGGAAGGTACAGAGGGGTCATTTATTCCAAATGGGTTAAAATCATTGTTACTATTATCAGGGTAAGACCCTCTAGGTTTATTTATAAATCCTCCAGGAGGTACCGTTAGGCCAATATTTTCTGAGTTTGACTCCCCAATATCTTGTAAAGCAACGATATTACGAACATTTTCGGTGTTGTTGCTACGGTTAGTTATCCATATTTCTACTCTTGTAACTTGTACATTTGAATTGATAAAAGGGTACTGCTGCAATGCTCTATCATAATTATCTCTAAAATAATGCGCTAAGAAATAGTGGCGGTTTTCGTCATATTCTGAAGCAAAGAGCTCATAATCTGTAACAGTCGCACCACCTTCTGCAGTTACAGTGCGGGTTTCAGATTTTTGTTCGGAAAACACACCAGTTATCGTTGTTTTACCAAATTGCAATTGTGTTTTTACCCCAAATAGACTTTGCGCGCCTTGAATTAAAGAACTGTTAAGTGGCATACTCACGTTACCCACTTCAATTTTCTGAATGATATCGTCTTCGGTTGGCGTATATTCAAGTTTTATTTGATTTTGAAAATCAAAGGTTGACTGGGTATCATAATTTGCAGTAATTTGAAGCCTCTCACCTACTTTTCCCAACAAACTTAAACTGATACGTTGATCAAAATCGAACGACATATCACTCCGGTTTCTAGGCGAAAAAGCCGGATTGTCCTGCTTGGTGTATAAAAGGCCTAAATCTATTTCTACCGAACCTTGCGGAATAACTTCAATTGTATTTCCGCCAAAAATGGATTCGAAAAAGTTAGAATTCACATAAAAAGCAGGCAATAGGTTTTTTTGTGCCTCTTCAGACCCTTCTTTTCTTCCATCGGCTGCATCGATTTTTTCTTTAAAGTAGGCTTTCATTTCTTCTTCCAGAATAAGTTGTTGATATTCTTCTGGAGTAAGAATAATTGGATACGATATTTTAAAACTCCCTAATGTTCTAGTGTAGATATACCGATCGGTAATAGGATCGTATGTGTAAAGATCTTCAATACTTGTGGGTTCTGGCAGGTCTATTCTACCTTTATCGTATCCTGTTTTGGTAGAATCCTGTGAAAAAGTAGGTGTAGTTGTTGCAAAAACAGCCCCTACAATTAATAATAACCTACAAAACCTATGAATGTAATCGTAATTTTTTGCGCCCAATTGTTATAAATTTTTTAAAGCTTGTTTTATAATTTCTTCAGCAGTTGCCTGTGGGTTTTCCTTTATAATTTTATCGCAAACTTTTTCAGATTGTTTACGTGCAAACCCGAGCGTCTCCAAAGCAGATAACGCTTCATTTTTGTTCGTATTGCTTGAACTTGTAGAAATACCCGCTAAGCCCTCTACTTTTAGCACTTTATCTTTTAAATCTAATATCACCCGCTGTGCGGTTTTTGTCCCTATGCCTTTAACAGATTGAATAACTGCCGCATCTTCTGTTGCAACAGCATCTTTAACTTGTTCTGGGGTTAAAGAAGACAACATGGTTCGAGCGGTACTTGCACCTACTCCGGAAACCGACACTAGCAACCTAAAAATTTCCCGTTCTGCTTTTTCATAAAAACCATACAAAGTATGCGCATCTTCACGAACCTGTAAATGAGTATATACTTTTATATTTTCTGAAGCGGGAAGTTGTGAAAAAGTATGTAACGAAACATTGATAAAATAACCAACACCATTACAGTCAATCACTATATTGGTTGGGTTCTTTTCTACTAATTTTCCCTCAATGTGGGTTATCATACGTTATAAAAATGTTAAAGGCTCAAATATAGCATAATTATTTGCATCTGCCAGTCTCAAAAATGTGAAAATAATGGCGAAAAAACTTAGTCTTTTTGCTGCTTTAACGCTTCTTTTTTACGCTTCTCTTTTTGTTGTGCATCTACAACCGAAACCGCAGCCATATTTACCATTTCTTCTACACTTGCACCCAACTGAAGAATGTGAACTGGTTTTCGCATACCTAACATTATTGGACCAATAGATTCAACCCCATTAAGCTCTTTTAGAAGTTTGTAATTACTGTTTGCTGAGTCCAGGTTTGGAAATACCAAAGCATTTACTTTTTTACCAGCCAATTTTGAAAACGGAAATTTCTTCTGAAGCATATCTGGGTTTAACGCAAAGTCTGTTTGCAACTCCCCATCTACATGCATATCTGGAACAACTCTATGCAAATAATCAACAGCTTCTTTCACTTTAGTAGCGTGTGGATCTTTTGAAGAACCAAAATTTGCATACGACACCATCGCAATAACAGGTGTTAAACCAAACATTTTCATTGTGTAATTGGTCATTTGTGCGATTTTAGCCAATTCCTTAGCTGTAGGATCTATATTTATAGAAGTATCAGAAATAAACAAAGGACCTCTTTTAGTAAGCATTAAATTGGTAGTAGCTACTTTACTCACCCCGTCGAACCTACCAATAGTTTCTAGTACTGGGCGAACCACTGAAGGATACGCTCTGGAATACCCTGAAATCATAGTATCCGCATCGCCTTCGTTCACCATCATGGCTGCAAAGTAATTTCGCTCTCGCATTATTTTTTGGGCGTCATATAACGTAATACCGCTTCTTCTACGGCTTTTCCAATGCTTTTCTGCGTAATAATTTCGTTTTTCTTCTTGCTCGTCAGACTTCGGGTCGATGAT
>DEXR01000020.1:0-21358 GCA_002364245.1 Flavobacteriaceae bacterium UBA3179 | reverse complement strand
CCTTCTTCATATACAATTTGAGCAGCCTTTAAAACATCCAAGTGGTCAGCTTCAGCAAACACAATTCGTTTGGGGTTTGTGCGAGCTCTATTTAACAACAATCGTATAATCTTATTGTCACTGCCCAGACGCTCGTGTAGCTCATCTTCATATTTTTGCCAGTTGACAATATCTTCTGTTGCCACGCCACTTTCCATAGCTGCTTTGGCTACAGCTGGTGGTACAGCAGCAATCAAACGAGGGTCAAAAGGTTTTGGAATAATATAATCCCTTCCAAAAGTTAATCGCGTTTCACCATAAGCGATATTAACTTGTTCTGGCACGGGTTCTTTAGCTAATTCTGCTAAAGCTTTTACAGCTGCCATTTTCATTTCTTCATTAATCTTGGTCGCACGAACATCTAGCGCACCTCTAAAAATAAAAGGAAAACCAAGCACGTTATTAACCTGGTTAGGATGGTCACTACGCCCCGTAGCCATAATAATATCTTCACGTGTTTTAATTGCTAAATCGTAATCAATTTCAGGATTAGGATTGGCCATGGCAAAGACTATTGGATTGTCTGCCATGCTTTTTAGCATCTCTGGACTTACAATATCTGCAATAGAAAGACCCACAAATACGTCTGCATTTTCCATGGCTTCCTCTAACGTATCAATTTTTCGAGCCGTTGCAAACTCTTCTTTTTCTTCAGAAAGCGTATCTCTATCTTTTCTAATTACTCCTTTACTGTCTAACATCACAATATTTTCAGCTTTTGCACCAAACGATTTGTAAAGTTTAGTACACGAAACTGCTGCTGCCCCAGCTCCACTTATTACGATGGAAACTTCTTCAATGTTTTTATCAGCAAGTTCTAATGCATTCAATAAAGCAGCGGCTGAGATAATAGCCGTACCATGTTGATCATCATGCATTACGGGAATATCGAGTTCTTCTTTTAACCTACGTTCAATTTCAAAGGCTTCAGGAGCTTTAATATCTTCTAAGTTAATCCCCCCAAACGTTGGTGAAATATTTTTAACAGTTTCAATAAATTCATCTACATTTTCGGTGCTTACTTCAATATCAAACACATCAATATCTGCAAATATTTTAAAAAGCAGCCCTTTTCCTTCCATCACAGGCTTGGAAGCTTCAGGACCAATATTACCTAACCCCAATACTGCTGTACCGTTTGAAATTACTGCAACCAAGTTTCCTTTATTGGTATATTTATAAACATTGTTTGTTTCTTTTTCTATTTCCAAACAAGGTTCGGCAACTCCAGGGGAATACGCCAATGAGAGATCGCGTTGTGTTGCATATTTTTTTGAAGGTACTACTTGTATTTTACCGGGTTTCGGTTTTGCGTGGTATATTAAGGCTTCACGACGTCTACTTTCTTTGCTCATAATCTGAAATTTTAATCATCAAAAGAAATTGATGACTTACAAAGTTAGCCGAGTAAGTGGAATGATGAAACTTTAAAGGTTGTTTTTTAATTTTATATAACTAGAAAAAAGTTTTAATACGATTTTATTTTAAAAAAAATTTAGTATTTTATATTAAAGCAACTATTAAAACAAATGAAGATGATATTAAATTTAAAAAAGGTTTTTAAAATTTTCTTCTTACCTCTTCTTTTGATGTTATCAACCTCTTGCATTCTATCACAAGAAAAAAAAGAAACAGAATATGTTAAGGAATTTTTAGTTATAGTCGAACATTCAGACAGCAATAAAATCAAACTTCAATGTAAAGAAGGGTGTGCTTGGAAAAATTTAACTTTTTCCTTATCTGAAGATTCTAAAACACAACTTATCGACGAATACGGGATGACAGATATTCAGAGTGTTAATTCAAAAAAAAGCAAAGACCTATCTAACTTTCTTTTTACTATTAAAAAAATTGACAATACATATAAACTTAAGGGAGTAGAAGGTACCGCATGGACTGACTTGACTTTTTCAATTTTACCAAATCGAAAGCAAGCTGTTAATAAGTTAGGAATGACCGAATATTAAAATTATAGTTCTTTTGAGGGTTTATAAACACTATTCTTTCAAAAATTGAATATTTCTTTTTAACCCTTTATATTTAGTCCGCTTTACAGCACTTTTTCTGAAAATCTCGTTGAAAACTTCTTTAGTGATTTCTTCCCAATCTTTTTTTGAATTACTCAACAACTCAGGATGCGGATTGAAGAGCGGCTCATTGTGTGATTTACTGAAACGATTCCAAGGACAGACGTCTTGGCAAATATCACAGCCAAACATCCAATCTTCCATCTGATTTGAAAACTCAGTAGGAATTTCATTTTTTAACTCGATAGTCAAGTATGAAATACACTTACTACCATCAACCACATACGGACCAACTATAGCTTGGGTGGGACAGGCATCGATACAGGCTGTGCAACTTCCACAGTGATCGGTAACGGGTGTATCGTATTCAAGATCGAGATCGACGATCAATTCGGCTATAAAATAAAAAGAACCGGTTTGTTTGGTCAATAAATTACTGTGTTTACCAATCCACCCCAAACCACTTTTAGCTGCCCATGCTTTGTCTAAAACCGGTGCAGAATCTACAAAAGCACGACCATGAACATCACCAATTTCTTCCTGAATATGATTTAAAAGCTGTTTTAATTTATCCTTAATCACAAAATGATAATCCCTTCCGTAGGCATATTTTGAAATTCTATAACTTTCTTCATTTTGTTCTTCCGAAGGAAAATAATTAAGCAGTAACGAAATAACACTTTTACTACCTGGGACCAATTTTGTTGGGTCTAATCGTTTATCAAAATAGTTTTCCATATAACCCATCTCACCATGCATATTCTGCTTGAGCCAGGTTTCGAGCCGTGGTGCCTCCTCCTCTAAAAAATCGGCTTTGCTAATGCCACAGGAAAGAAAACCGAGGCGGTTGGCTTCGGTTTTAATAAGTTGTGTGTGTTTTTCTTTCAGACTCAAAATAAGCCTCCTTGGTTTCCTGCTTTGGTTTTACCTAAATGTTTATACGCTGCTGCTGTTACTTCTCGCCCTCGTGGCGTTCTTACAATAAAACCTTGTTGTATTAAAAAAGGTTCGTACACTTCTTCAATCGTTTCGGCACTTTCGGAAACTGCTGTGGCAATTGTGGTTATCCCTACTGGGCCGCCTTTAAATTTATCAATTAAGGTTGTTAAGATTTTATTGTCCATTTCATCCAAACCGAAAGCATCTACATTCAATGCTTTTAGAGAAAATTTTGAAATTTCAATATCTATCTTTCCGTTTCCTTTTATTTGTGCAAAATCTCGAACCCTGCGTAAAAGTGCGTTTGCAATACGTGGTGTCCCCCTGCTTCTTCCGGCAATTTCAATAGCTGCTTCCATAGAAATAGGAATGTTTAATATACCAGCACTACGCTGAACAATAGACGTGAGCAATTCGGTTGTGTAATATTGAAGTCTTGAAGAAATGCCGAAACGTGCTCTCATAGGGGCTGTTAAAAGACCCGAACGGGTTGTTGCTCCTATTAATGTAAATGGGTTTAAATTGATTTGAACGGTCCGAGCATTAGGTCCCGTTTCAATCATAATATCAATTTTATAATCTTCCATCGCCGAATAGAGATATTCTTCAACAATGGGGCTTAGGCGATGAATTTCATCAATAAACAAGACATCTCTATCTTCAAGATTGGTTAGCAAACCCGCTAAATCCCCAGGCTTATCCAATACGGGCCCTGAGGTGACTTTAATACCTACTTCCAATTCGTTGGCTAGAATATGAGCCAATGTGGTTTTTCCTAAACCCGGTGGCCCATGGAACAATGTATGATCTAACGCTTCATCCCTAAGATTTGCAGCCTGTACAAATACTTGTAAATTTTCTAATGCTTGGTCTTGCCCTGTAAAATCTTCAAAGCTTAGCGGACGTAGCTTTTTTTCTAAATCAATTTCTTGAGGTGATAGATTCTCTCCCGTTGGATCCAGATGTTCATTCATAGAAACAAATATACAAAGTGTATTTCAAGTAAGCTTTGTAAATATTTAACAAGATTTAATAATGCCTTGTGACCAAAGCACCTCACCTTTAAGTAACTTACATAAAAAGAAAATTATGAAGAAACCAACAGAGAGAGCACCTGAGTTGCATTTAGATTTAATTAATGGAACAACTTGGGATTTAGCAAAACAAGAACCTGAAAATTTTACAATGCTTATTTTTTATAGAGGCCTACATTGCCCTGTTTGTAAAAAATATTTAGAAGAGTTACAGACCAAAATTGATACGTTCAAGGACAAGGGCGTAAACGTAGTAGCTGCAAGTATGGACTCTGAAAAAAGAGCAAAAATTTCCACTGAAAAATGGGATATTGAATCCATTCCGCTCGCATATGAAATGTCTGAAAGCAAAGCCAGAGAATGGGGGTTATATATTAGTAACTCTATAAAAGATGCCGAACCCGAGGTGTTTTCTGAACCAGCATTGTTTTTAATAAATAAAGACGGAACTATTTATAGTTCTTCTATACAAACCATGCCTTTTGCTAGACCTGGATTTGATGATTTACTAAAGTCAATTGATTTTATACTTAAAGAAGAGTATCCAGCTAGAGGTGGTAAGTAAATAAAAAACCGCACTCCTCCTCAGTAAGTGCGGTTAATTAATAAGATCTAGTAAACTCCCTATTTTACTAATTCAAATGTATTCAAAAATAAGTTTCTGCTTACATAGAGTCAATACCCAATAGTGGGTATTTTTACTCTAAAAAAATAAAAGCCGCACTTTTTAAGTACGGCTTTTACAGTCACAAAGTCCCCACTCTTTGTTCCTTAATCGTTGTTGAAACAAATATACGTTCAATATGCAGTTAAGTCAATACGTAATAATACGTAAATTTTATTTTCAGAATTAAAAAAGCCTTTCTCTAGAGAAAGGCTTTAAGTCTATAGTTTTAAATTAAAGCTGTTTAGTGGTTCAACTCTTCTTCATTTTCTTTTAGAGGAATGTTTTGTGGAATATAATCCTGTCCTGGTATTACATAGTCAGTTTCATCTTTGTTCAACTTACTGTAATCATAAGACCAACGGTACACATGTGGTATTGGGCCATCCCAGTTTCCGTGAATGTGCTTCACCTCTGCTGTCCATTCTAAGGTATTCGATTTCCAAGGGTTTTTTGGCCCTATTTTTCCATAGAAAATTGAATGGAAGAAGTTATACAAGAACACTACTTGTGCTGCCGCGGTAATGATTGCAAAAATAGTTATCACTACATTAATATCGGCAAGATCATCAAAGTATGGGAAATTGGTGTTGGTATAGTACCTTCTAGGCAATCCAGCCATACCCACAAAGTGCATCGGGAAGAATATTCCATACGCGCCTATTGCGGTTATCCAAAAATGGATGTACCCTAAGTTTTTGTTCATTAAACGCCCTTCGAACATTTTTGGGAACCAATGATAAACCCCCGCTAATAATCCGTACACTGCTGAAATACCCATTACCAAGTGGAAGTGAGCAATTACAAAGTACGTATCGTGTACGTTGATGTCTAAGGCACTATCACCCAAAATAATCCCTGTTAAACCTCCTGTAATAAAAGTGGAAACAAAAGCTATACTAAATAACATAGCTGTATTCATTTGCAAGTTACCTTTCCATATAGTCGTAATCCAATTAAATGCTTTTACTGCTGAAGGAATTGCAATCAATAATGTTGTAAAGGTAAATACTGAACCTAGGAACGGATTCATCCCTGAAACGAACATGTGGTGACCCCAAACAATCGTCGAAAGGAATGCAATTGCCAAAATTGAAGCAACCATTGCACGGTAACCAAAAATAGGTTTACGTGAATTTGTTGCCATAACTTCGGAAACAATACCCATTGCAGGTAAGATTACAATATACACTTCAGGGTGTCCTAAGAACCAGAATAGGTGTTCAAACAATACAGGTGAACCACCTTGGTTGTGCAATACTTCCCCAGCGATATAAATATCGGAAAGGAAGAATGATGTACCAAAACTTCTATCCATAATCAACATTAATGCTGCTGATAATAATACAGGGAAAGAAACCACACCAATTATAGCAGTGATAAAAAATGCCCAAATAGTAAGCGGAAGTCTTGTCATAGACATTCCTTTAGTACGTAGGTTTAAGGTTGTTACGATATAATTAAGCGAACCTAATAGCGAAGATGCAATAAATATAGCCAATGAAACTAACCATAATGTCATCCCAGCACCAGAACCTGGTATAGCTTGCGGCAAGGCACTTAATGGAGGATATACTGTCCAACCAGCTGATGCAGGCCCTGCTTCAACAAATAATGAACACACCATAACCACACTGGAAATAAAGAAAAGCCAGTATGATACCATGTTCAAAAAGCCTGAAGCCATATCTCTAGCTCCGATTTGCAACGGAATTAAGAGGTTACTAAATGTACCACTTAAACCAGCTGTTAACACGAAAAATACCATAATGGTACCATGAATGGTTACGAGTGCCAAATAAACACTTGGATCCATTACTCCGCCTTCTGCCCATTTACCTAAGAAGATTTCAAAGATTGTAAATGGTTCTTCTGGCCATGCTATTTGCATTCTAAAAAGAACGGACATTAAAATTCCAATTATTCCCATAAAAATACCTGTTATAAGGTATTGTTTAGAGATCATTTTATGGTCTGTACTAAATATATATTTAGTTATAAAAGTCTGTTCGTGATGATGTCCGTGATCATCGTGGTGATCTACTGCTAAATCTTCTGCGTGTGCTGACATATCTATTTATGCTATTATTTTATTGATCTTTTAAAACTTCGGCCATATTTGGTTGTTCTGCCAACCAAGCCTCATAATCTTCCTGTGATTCTACTATAATCTTCATTTGCATATTATAGTGGTTAATACCACATATTTTATTACACAAGAGTAGATAATCAAACTCATATGGCTCTAGCGGCGCCTCACCTTTTTTGGCCAATTCTTTACTGTTTTCTCTCCTTATCTCATTAATGCGCTTAACTTTATCTACTACTGCCTCGTCTTGTCTCATTTCTTCAGTAGTAATGGTTGGGGTAAAAGCAAATTGAGTAATCATACCAGGGACACAGTTCATCTGTGCTCTAAAGTGCGGCATATAAGCTGAGTGCAATACATCTTGCGATCGCATTTTAAACAATACTTTTCTACCTACAGGTAAGTGTAATTCATTTACAACAATATCATCTTGTGCATTAGGGTCAGATCCATCTACACCCAACTGATTGACACCTTCAATTAAGCGTACGTTGGCTTCACCAAGTGTATTATCATCTCCTCCGTATCTTGCACGCCAGTCAAACTGGTATGCATATAATTCTACTACTAAAGGATCGTCTTCTTCGCTTACGTTCATAATATCCGTCCAAGTAAAAAGTCCGTAGATAATTAGTCCTGCTAATACAACTACTGGAATTATTGTCCAGATAAATTCAAGTTTATCATTATCTGCGTAGAATACAGCCTTTTTACCTTTTTCTCCTCTATACTTAAATGCAAAACCGAACAATAGCCAATGCGTCAGGATTCCCACAAAGAAAATGAGAATCATAGATATAAGCATTAAATTGTCTATCTGCGATCCATGTTCAGAACCAGCTTTTGGTAAAAGGACATCGCCCCATTTCCAAAAACAGATAATAGCTAATGCGTATAAAAAGACCAAGAACATCACCATTAGGTATCCGTTAACTTTATTGTCTTTATCTGATGCTATTTCTCCAGTATCTGTCTGTTTGGTTTTAGACATTTCAAATATCTTGGTCATTTGCCAAACAGCAACTCCAAAAAGAATGATTACTAATACAACTAAAAATGCGGTCATCGTTATCTGTCTCTATTCAATTAATTAATAATGATAATTTTTGCTTTCCTTCATAAACGGGTTTCGTTTAGCAAGCAATGGTGCTTTTGTTAATGCTGTAAATACAACAAATACAAACAATCCAAAGAAAAACAATATTGATCCTATTTCTGGCAGGCCAATAAACCAAGAAGTTCCAACGGTACCTGGCATAACCATAACAAAAAGGTTAATGTACTGTCCTGCTAAAATTACAATTCCTGTTAATATTACAAACCAGTTTACACGTTTGTAATCACTGTTCATTAATAATAATACAGGGAATACAAAGTTTGTTACAAGCATTCCGAAGAATGGTAATTTATAATCTTCTATACGTGTTACAAAATAGGTTACTTCTTCAGGGATATTAGCATACCATATTAGCATAAACTGTGAAAACCATAGGTACGTCCAGAAAATACTGAAGCCAAACATATATTTTGCTAAGTCATGAATATGGCTATCATTTACAAATTCTAAATACCCTTGTTTCTTTAATACAATAGATACCATTGCTATTACAGTAATGGCCGAAACCATCATTCCTGCAAATACATACCATCCAAATAAGGTACTAAACCAGTGTGGGTCGAAACTCATAATCCAGTCCCAAGACATCATAGACTCAGTTACTATGAAGAATACTAAGAACCCAGCAGACATTTTAAAGTTCTTTTTAAACCATCTATTGTCATCTGCATCATCTTGTCTAATAGAGTTTCTTCTTGAGAAATATCTGTATAAATTCCATCCAGCTAAGAAAATTGCTGCTCTAATTAAGAAGAAAGGTACGTTTAACCATCCGCTTTTTCCAGCGATTAACTTATCATAGTGAGAGCTTTCAGGGTCTACTAATTCTGGATCCATCCAGTGGAAAATATGATTTATATGAAAGGCAGAAAGCAACAACAATACAAATAATATTACTGATGCCACTGGTAAATAGGCAGTAATTCCTTCCATTACTCGATACAGTACTGGGGACCAACCCGCTTGTGCGGCATATTGAATACCATAAAAAGCCAAGGTTCCTAATGCAATAAACAAAAAGAACAAGCAGGCAATATATAATGCAGACCAAGGTCTGTTTTGCATTTGGTGCAACGTATGCTCTAAATGTGCTTCTTCACTATCATGTGCATCCGCAGTTTGAGCATGCTCGTTGCCATGGGCTTCTTCTGCAACATGAGTTTCATTTGTACTATGTGATTCTTCAGCTGCTGAGTGGTCTGATCCATGTCCATCTCCATGACTAGCCATCATTTCTTTAACCTCGGCTGTGGTTGAGGGAGCAGTAAGGAAACCTGACACTATCCCTATGGCTCCAACGACCATAAAAATAATTGCAAACAGTTTTAATTTACTTGGTAGCGTGTACATATCTTTAACTATTCTCTTTATTCTTTAGTTAGTTTCGTTTTCTGAAGTTTGTGATGCAGCTTCAGTATTCATTTCATCTCCTTCTACTGTAGAAGCCTCAACATTGCTTGAGTCAGCAGTTTTAACTCCTGCGGTTTCTAATAATGAAGGTTCGCCGTTTAATGCAGCTTTTAAATTCATTACGTGCATGGCTATTTGCCAACGCTCTTTTTCATTGGTTTGTGATGCATAAGACCCCATGGCATTTAGTCCATACATTTCTACGTGGTAGATACCTCCCATTGTAATATCTCTTCCTGGATCTGCATAGCTAGGAATACCCAAAAACTTTTCTCTTTGAGCCAAAATACCTTGTCCATCTCCTTTATCTCCGTGACATACGGCACAATAAATAGTATAAAGTGCTTCTCCTTCAGAAATATTATCTTCAGTAATCTCTAGAGGGTTTTTAGATTCAGCTTTAGCTAAATTTAAACCTTCTGTTGTATCATCATATTCGTAAGGCTGCCATCCTCTAGGGATTGAACCTTCAGCAGGAAGTTTTGCCTCTTGTTCATTTTCAAAAACATCGTATTCACCATAGGTTTCATATCCAACAGGCTCATACATATTAGGCATAAACTGATAGTTGGGTTTGTTATTATTAAAGCAAGAAACCAAACTGAATGCAGCTACAAGTGCAATGGTTATGTTTAAACTTTTTTTCATATTAATGGTCTTCTTCATTTTCAATTAAACTAATCTCCATGGCTCCCGTATCATATAAAAACTGAGTAAGTTTTTTTACATCGTGTGATCCTGCATCTACAGCCATTAAAAAATGATCATCGGTAGTTCGAACATCTGGGTTTTCAGCTTTTTTAAATGGCCATAATTTACTTCTCATATAAAAAGTAATAACCATTAAGTGAGCTGCAAAGAAAACAGTTAGTTCAAACATAATTGGTACAAATGCCGGCATGTTTTCTATATAACTGAAGCTTGGCTTACCACCTATATTTTGTGGCCAATCTTCAATCATAATGAAGTTCATCATTAAAACTGCAACCGTAAGCCCTACCAATCCATACATAAATGATGTTATGGCAATTCTTGTAGGAGCTAACCCCATTACTTTGTCTAGCCCGTGAACCGGGAAAGGAGTATACACTTCTTCAATATGATAATGCTCTGCTCGTACCTGCTTAACAGCTTGCATTAACAGGTCGTCATCGTTGTAAATAGCGTGAATTGTTTTCGATGCCATCTTACTAGTTGTTTTTAAGTTTTGTTGCCTGGCCTGCCCAGTCATCACGTTTTGCTCTTCCAGGGAATTCGTCTATAATAGTATCAAGAAGATCATACTCTCTATCGGTCATTTTACTTACTTGATCAAACGTGTAAATTCCTATTTGATGTAACTTCTGTTCCATTACAGGACCAACGCCACTAATCTTTTTAAGATCGTCTTGTGTTTCTGTTTCAGGATCAAAACGTCCAATTCCATCTAATAGATCTTCTATTTTTTCACGTTCTACATCATTTTCGGCAATTTCACCTGCATGTACCGTATCAGTTCCTGTTTCGTCCGTGCTTTTTAAATATTCATTATTAGCAGCAGGTGCTACGGCAGCTTCATAATGTTTTACATCATCACCGTGCTCAGCTCTTAATTTTTTATACTTTTCACCTGAAGACTTCAAAATAGATTTTACCTCTGCCTGTGCAATTACAGGGAATGTTCTTGCATATAATAAGAATAACACAAAGAAAAATCCAATTGTCCCAATAAAGATACCTATATCTACAAATGTTGGTTGGAACATGGTCCAAGATGATGGTAGGTAATCTCTGTGAAGTGATGTTACAATAATTACGAAACGCTCAAACCACATACCTATGTTCACCACAATCGAAATTATAAACGAGAACATAATACTAGTACGTAATTTTTTGAACCACATAAACTGTGGAGAAAATACGTTACAAGACATCATCGCCCAGTAAGCCCACCAGTAAGGCCCCGTTGCACGATTTAAGAAAGCGTACTGTTCGTACTCTACACCTGAATACCAAGCGATAAATAATTCAGTAATATAGGCCACCCCAACAATAGAACCTGTAATCATAATTACAATATTCATTAATTCGATATGCTGAATGGTAATATAATTTTCAAGATTAGATACTTTACGCATAATAATAAGCAGCGTATTTACCATTGCGAATCCTGAGAAAATTGCCCCAGCAACAAAATAAGGAGGGAAAATGGTGGTATGCCATCCTGGAATTACCGAGGTAGCAAAGTCAAACGATACAATGGTGTGTACCGAAAGTACAAGCGGTGTTGCCAACCCAGCCAATACCAATGAAACTTCTTCAAAGCGTTGCCAGTCTTTTGCACGACCACTCCATCCAAATGATAGTATGCCATAAATTCTTTTAGTAAATGGGGTAATTGCTCTATCACGGATCATTGCAAAATCTGGTAATAAACCTGTCCACCAGAAAACTAGAGATACAGATAAATAAGTTGAAATTGCAAATACATCCCAAAGTAACGGAGAGTTAAAGTTTACCCATAATGAACCAAACTGGTTTGGTATAGGCAATACCCAATACCCTAACCACGGACGCCCCATGTGAATAATTGGAAATAGCCCCGCTTGTATTACAGAGAAAATTGTCATTGCCTCTGCAGAACGGTTAATCGCCATCCTCCATTTTTGACGGAATAATAAAAGTACGGCAGAAATAAGGGTTCCTGCGTGACCAATACCTACCCACCAAACGAAGTTGGTAATATCCCAGGCCCAGCCTACTG
The DNA here is from genome assembly GCA_002364245.1 of Flavobacteriaceae bacterium UBA3179. GTDB lineage: Bacteria > Bacteroidota > Bacteroidia > Flavobacteriales > Flavobacteriaceae > Marixanthomonas. Next base: position 9,296 of record DEXR01000020.1, on the reverse strand, counting down.
TTTTATTTAATCCCCATACACCAATACCGGTGGAGATTGTATAAATTATACAACCTAGTCCCCATAAAAATGCTATTAGGGAAATTGTAAAAACAATCCACCACGATTTATTGGCTTTTCCTTCTACAGGAGCTGCTACATCCACTGTTACATCGTGGTAGCTTTTATCTCCTATAACTAAGGGTCTTCTAATAGGTGCTTCGTAATGCGACGCCATATCTTTACTACTGTTTCTTAGTTAGTTTAAACTTCTTCTGTATTTCTTATTTTAGTCTTGTAGAACACATTTGGTTCTGTTCCTACATATTCTAATAAGTGATACATTCTTTTATCTTTCTTCTCTTTATATACTTCACTTTCGTGATCGTTGATATCTCCAAATACCATCGCTCCTGTTCCACAAGCTGCAGAACACGCTGTTTGAAACTCAACATCTTTAACTGGACGCCCGTCACGCTTCGCATCAAGAATTGTTTTTTGTGTTTTCTGAATACACATAGAACATTTTTCCATTACACCTCGTGAACGCACAACTACATCTGGGTTTAATACCATACGACCAAGGTCGTTGTTCATGTGGTAGTCAAACTCATCATTTTCATTATATAAGAACCAGTTGAAACGACGTACTTTATAAGGACAGTTGTTTGCACAGTATCTTGTACCCACACAACGATTGTACGCCATATGGTTTTGACCTTGTCTTCCGTGAGAAGTTGCCGCTACTGGACAAACTGTTTCACAAGGTGCGTGATTACAGTGCTGACACATAACTGGCTGGAATGCTACCTGCGGATTTGCAGATGGATTTTCTAATTCTCCAAAACCACCTAATGAACCATTATCTCCAAATAAACCAGAGAACCCTTCTTTTTTATCTTGATCAACTTCTAATGATTCTTCAGAAGAATAATATCTATCAATACGCAACCAGTGCATATCACGACTTCTTCTAACTTCAGACTTACCTACAACCGGAACATTGTTTTCGGCGTGACAAGCTATAACACAAGCACCACAACCTGTACAGGCATTTAAGTCTATGGATAAGTTAAAATGATGACCTATTGAACGGTCAAAATCTTCCCAAAGATCTGCATCTGGTGATGTTACCGGAATTTCTTGATGATCTTTAGACACTTTAGGAACGGCATTCCATTCCTCAACATCTTTTGTATTGAATATTTCAAGTGACGTTTCGCGAATAATATCACGACCCATCATAGTATTATGCAATTGTACACAAGCAAATTCGTGAACACCTCCTACTTTCTCTAAGGTAACATTTTGTACTGAAGAGAAGTCTTTATATAATGGGAAAGCGTTTACACCAGTTTGCATTTCTTCTTGAATAGCAGCTGTTTTTCCATATCCGAAGGCTAAACCAACCGATCCTTTAGCTTGTCCAGGCTGAACAAGTACTGGAACTTTATTTACCACTACGCCATCCATCTTCACATTAACGTACCCGCCGTTTAATGCTCCGTTTGCTACATTTTCATTTTCAACACCTAATTCTTTCGCATCGGCTGCTGAAATAGTTAAATAATTATCCCAAGACGTACGGGTAATAGGGTCTGGCATCTCTTGCAACCAAGGGTTGTTAGCTTGCTGACCATCACCTAAAGCAGTTTTAGTGTACAATGTTAGCTCATACCCACCTCCGTTTTGAGCAGAAGCAGCTAATGCGCCATTATTTGTACCGCTTTCCAACGTCATGTTAGCTTCGTCTGCCGTAGCATCTTCCATAGAAACCTCTGCACTACTTTCAACAAAACCGTCGTGAAGTGCTTGATTCCATGAACCACCTGCTAACACAGAAGAAGTCCAAGTTTCTTTTATGTAATCGTAATAGTTTTTAGTATTTCCGGTCCATTTCAACAAACTGTCTTGAAACTGTCTTGTATTGAACAATGGACGAATAGTAGGTTGCATTAAGCTGAAATTTCCTTTTTTCATCTGCACATCTCCCCAAGATTCTAAATAATGTGGAGTTGCTGCAACCATTTGTGCTAAAGAAGCTGTCGCATCTTCTTTCATAGAAAACGCAAGACTCATATCTAGTTTTTGATATGCTTCTTTAAATGCTTTGTTGTTTGGGAATGAATACACAGGATCTACCCCTACCGTAATCAAGCCTTTAACACTTCCTGAAACAACACCGTCTAATACGCGCATTACTTCAGCAGTGTTTCCTTTACGAGTCATTTTTGGCTTAGCAGTATCCATTACTACACTACCTTTAGACTCATTAAAGTCTAACGCCATTTTCTGAGCAGCAACATTTGGCAATCCAGTAACTAGGACCCCTTTGCTACCTGCTTTATTTAATTGTGCTTTTGCCTTAGAAACAGCTTCGGCAATATTTTCTGGCAATCCAGATGCACTACCGCCAGTTAAGGCTTTAAGAATCTGCAATTGCTGCGAAGGTGTAACTGGCACACGCTTATCTGCGTTTGCACCAGAAAGACTCATATTAGATTCAAACTGTACGTGGCGAGACATTTTTCCATTTTTTGGAACACGACCTTTTGCATAACCTCCATCGTAGCCTCCACCTTGCCAATCACCTAAGAAATCAGCACCTACAGAAACAATTACTTCAGCTTTAGAAAAATCGTAATCTGCTAAGGCGCGAGAACCATATTTACTTTGAAAAGCATCTAAGGCTTCAGAAGAAGAAACCGTATCGTACACTACGTGACGAACATTTGGATACTTTGTGGTAAACTCTTGTATTAATTTTGAAGTTGATGGACTAGCAAAGGTTTGCGTAAGCAATACGATATCCTTGCCCCCCATTTCATTCATCTTTTGGGCCATTGAAGCATCAAAATCGCTCCAAGAAACCTCTTCTCCATTAACCAATGGTGCCGTTAAGCGATTACTATCGTATAAAGACAAAACAGAAGCGTGCACACGTGCATTTACTCCATCACCATATTTTGAAAGATCATTTCGTTCTATCTTAATAGGACGACCTTCTCTCGTTTTTACTAACACATTAGCAAAGTCAAACCCATCTGCAATTGTTGTAGCATAAAAATTAGCCACACCCGGAACTATCTCATCCGGCGCAACCACGTAAGGGATTGATTTTACCACTGGTCCTTCACAAGCTGCAAGCGATGCCGCCGCAGTTGTAAAACCAACGTACTTTAAGAAATCACGACGTGTTGTTGAAGAAGCCTCTAACGTTTCTTTATCGCCTAAAAAATCATCAGTAGGAATTTCTTCTACAAATTCATTTTCTTGCAACGTCTTAACAACAGAGCTGTTTTCGTTTAGCTCTTCAACACTTTTCCAGTATTTCTTGTTTGATGCCATTTATAGTTATTTAATTTAATAATCGTTTTTCAAAAACAAGCTTTGAACTTACGATTTCTTTAATCATTTTAATTTTAATAGTGACACTTACCACATTCAAGGCCACCCATTTGTGCAGCAGTTAATTGCTCTACACCGTATTTTTTAGAAAGCTCTTCGTGAATTTTCTCATAATACTCATTTCCTTCCATCCGCACATTAGTATCACGGTGACAGTTAATACACCATCCCATTGTTAATGGAGAATGTTGCTCCATTATTTCAAATTCTTCTACAGGACCGTGACATTCTTGACATGCTATTCCAGCCACAGTTACGTGTTGCGAGTGATTAAAATACGCGAAGTCTGGTAGGTTATGAATACGCACCCACTTTACAGGTTTTTCTTCACCTGTGTAAGCTTGTTCGTTTACATCCCAACCCACTGCATCATATAATTTTTGGATTTCAGCGTCATAAAACTCTTTTGAGTATTCTTCGGTAGCGGTTTCAGGAGCTACTTCAGCAATATTTTTATGACAGCTCATACACACATTAAGTGATGGGATACCCGATGTTTTACTTTTTCTTGCCGAAGAGTGACAGAAATTACAGTCTACCTGATTGTCCCCTGCGTGAATTTTATGTGAGAAATGAATTGGCTGAACAGGAGCGTATCCTTGATCTACACCAACTTGCATCATAAACCCGTACATAAAGTATCCTGCGGTTAACAACAAGAAAACAGATGTTACCAACACCAAAAATTGATTTTGAATAAATGCCTTCCAAATAGGAGTGCGTTGTTCTTTTTCTGGATACTCAACACCATTTGCAGCAGCAATTCTTTTAAGTGTGTTTGTTACCAAGAACAACATTACTACTAATAACAAGAATACTAGCGCAAGCGCACCAAGCACGATATTGTTTGAAACGCCATCGCCACCACCTTCACCATCGCCACCACCTGGAACTTGAGCAACAGTTGGTTCAGGTTTTGGTTGACTGGTATAAGCTAAAATATTATCTATATCTGTATTGTTTAACTGCGGAAAAGCAGTCATTACAGAGTTATTATGTTCTTCAAACAGCTTAACAGCCTGAGGATCCCCAGACTTAATCATCGCCTGACTGTCTTTAATCCATTCGTATAACCAGTCACGATCATATTTATCGGCAACACCTCGAAGCGCCGGGCCTGTCGCTTTACGATCTAATTTATGACAAGCAGCACAGTTAGCTTTAAACAAACTTTCTCCGGCCGCCACATCGCCACCAGACCCTTCGGCCGGGGCAGCTTCGCTAGACGCAGCTGCAGTTGTATCGGTAGCAGCAGATTGATCTTGCGCTGAAACGGTAGTGGAAACTGTTAGCAATAGAGCCAACAAGAGAAATGACAAAAATGAGGATAGATTTCGGTAATTCACCTTTTTCATACTGACGGTTAATTATTGTCCATAAGTTTGGTACGTAATTGGTTACTAAAATTAGTGGTTTAACGTACCTCAAATAACGGCACAAAAATACATTATAAAGTCGATTTTAGAAATCCAAACAAAGTGTTAACAACTAATTTATACTTGTTCTAAATAATATTGAAGTCGGTTTTATAGTTATAATGAAGTACATTTGCACTATATAAATTGAACCATGAAAACAGCTTATTTTTATAAATTGGTTATTGTCAGCCTGTTGTTTGCTTTCTTTTCAAACACAACAATGGCACAACAAGGAAAAGTAACCATTAATCAAGATCCGAAAATAGAACAATTGCTAACATTGAAAAAAAGCCTGGAAAAGGACAACAAATTATCTAACGGCTATACCATACAACTCTATTACGGCGAACTTACAAAAGCCAATACCATTATAAAAAGATACCGTGGCCTTTACGGAACTTGGCCAGCCTCAATTGAATATGAGACACCCAATTATAAAGTTTGGGTTGGTAGTTTTAGTGATCGTTTAGACGCCGATAGAGCGTTGATAGAGATACAAAAAGGATTTCCTTCTGCTTTTATTTTAAAGCCACAGAACCGAAGCTAAAATCAAACCACAGTAAATAAAAAAAGACCTCAATATTGAGGTCTTTTTTTATTTAGAACAAGATATTGTCTCAAAAACTACTTAAGCTTTTTCTTAACAGCTACTTCCTGGAATGCTTCAATTACATCGCCTTCTTTAAGGTCGTTGTAATTTTTGATTTGCATACCACAATCATACCCTTTTGAAACTTCTTTCACATCATCCTTAAATCGTTTCAAGGAAGCCAATTCGCCAGTGTAAACAACCACACCTTCTCGAATTAGACGAATACCAGAGTTTCGGTAAATTTTACCACTTGTAACCATACAACCAGCAATTGTACCGATTTTAGATATTTTAAAGGTTTCCCTTATTTCAGCATTACCTGTGATTTCCTCTTTAATTTCAGGGGAAAGCATACCTTCCATCGCATCTTTAAGATCGTTGATGGCTGCATAAATAATAGAATACATTCTGATATCGATTTCTTCTTTATCGGCTATCTGGCGTGCATTACCCATTGGTCGCACATTAAATCCTATTATAATAGCATCGGAAGCTGAAGCTAGCAACACATCACTTTCGGTAATGGCTCCAACTCCTTTATGTATAATGTTTACTTGTATTTCTTCAGTAGAAAGTTTCTGGAAAGAATCTGTCAAGGCTTCAACCGAACCGTCCACATCACCTTTAAGGATGATATTAAGCTCTTTAAAGTCTCCTAATGCAATTCGTCTTCCAATTTCGTCAAGTGTAATATGACGCTGTGTTCTTACAGACTGCTCACGTTGTAGCTGAGTACGCTTGTTGGCAATATCTTTCGCTTCGCGTTCATCTTCAAACACATTGAATTTATCACCCGCTTGTGGCGCTCCATCCAATCCTAAAATAGAGACTGGAGTAGAAGGACCTGCTTCTTTAACATTGTTGCCTCGCTCATCTTGCATCGCTTTAATTTTACCGCTATGCTGACCAGCTAATACATAATCACCAACTTTTAATGTACCTCCTTGAACCAAAATGGTAGAAACGTATCCGCGTCCTTTATCTAAGTATGCTTCAACTACGGTACCGTTGGCAATTTTATTTGGGTTTGCTTTAAGCTCTAATATTTCAGCCTCAAGCAATACTTTCTCTAATAATTCTGGAACTCCTTCTCCAGTTTTTGCTGAAATATCGTGCGATTGAATTTTACCGCCCCAATCTTCAACTAACAAGTTCATACTCGCTAATCCTTCTTTAATTTTATCTGGATTTGCTGTAGGCCTATCAATTTTATTAATTGCAAATACAATAGGCACACCTGCAGCCTGTGCGTGACTTATCGCTTCTTTGGTTTGTGGCATAATATCATCATCGGCCGCAATTACAATAATGGCAAGGTCAGTTACTTGAGCACCTCTTGCACGCATCGCGGTAAACGCCTCGTGACCTGGTGTATCAAGGAAAGCTATTTTTTGTCCGTCTTCCAGCTGCACGCCGTAAGCACCAATGTGCTGTGTGATTCCACCGGATTCTCCAGCAATAACATTTTCTTTACGAACGTAATCCAGCAAAGAGGTTTTACCGTGATCAACGTGTCCCATTACAGTAACAATAGGAGCTCTTGGTTTTAAATCTTCTGGCGCATCTTGATCCTCTTGAATACTTTCTTCAATATCTGCAGTGACAAATTCTACTTCGTAATCAAATTCTTCTGCAACAATGGTAAGGGTTTCTGCATCTAAACGCTGGTTCATTGTTACCATCATTCCAAGAGACATACAAGCCGATATAATTTTAGTAACGGGCACATTCATCATCGTTGCTACTTCACTTACGGTTACAAATTCTGTAACTTTAAGTAACTTACTGTCTGCTTCTTGCTGTGCTAAATCGTCTTCCGTTTTTTGACGGTGACTATCTCTTTTATCCCTACGGTATTTAGCTCCTTTTCCTTTTGAAGATTTTCCCTGAAGCTTTTCAAGGGTTTCCCGTACTTGTTTTTGGATTTCTTCCTCGGTAGGCTCTTCTTTAGGTGCGTTTGATCTTCCTTTGCCACGCCCTCTGTTATCCTTAAAGTTACCTTTATTAGGAGCTTTTTTACTGATACGGCGTCTGCGGCTTTTTTTACCTTTCTTGTCGTCGTCTTTCTTTTCTTTCTTTTTCTTTTCAGGCTTTTTAAACTTGGAGAGATCTATTTTTTCACCTGTAAAGTTAGGACCGTCTAATTTTTTATAATTAGTTTGAACAGAGCCAGAATCTTTCTCTTCTTCTTTCTTTTCTGTCTCAGTTTTCGGCTCTTCTTTAGATTTTTTAGCCTCAGGTTTTTCCTCTTTAGCTTTTGGCTCTTCCTTTTTAGATGCTTCCTTTTTTGAAGTTTCTTTCTTAGCTTCGGGCTTTGCCTCTTTAACTTTTTCCGCTGCCTTTTCTTCTACTTTCTCTTCCGTTTTCTTAGCAGCAGGTTCTGTTTTCTCTTCAACTTTCTTCTTATTGGCATCTAAATCAATTTTCCCTACTTGTTTAGGGCCATTGAGCTTGGCTTCAGCTTTTACAACCTTTTGAGCTTCTTTCTTTTGCTTTTCTTCTAACTCACGCTCACGCTCTAAACGAAGTTCTTCTTTCTCTTTGCGCTTTTCTTCACCAACTTCCTTAGACTCCATCTTCTTACTCTTGTCAGTTTCGAACTCGTCAAAAAGCACTCCGTATTCTTCATCTGAAATTTTCGTGGTTGGACGTGCGTCCACCTCGTAGCCTTTAGAACTTAAAAATTCTACGGCACGATCCAGCGAGATGTTGAATTCGCGTAATACTTTGTTTAGCCTTTTCGATTTTACTTCAGCCATATAAATGCTTTCTCCTTTTTGTCTTATAAATATGTGTAAAAGTAGGTAAAGTTACAACTACTCTTCAAATTCTTCTTTTAAAATGTTAATAACGTGCTTAACAGTTTCCTCTTCAAGATCGGTTCTTTTAATCAAATCGGCCATGTCATACTCAAGAACACTCTTGGCTGTATCCAGACCAATTTTTTGAAATTCTTTAATAATCCAATCTTCGATTTCATCGGAAAATTCACGTAATTCTACATCTTCTTCTGCGCCTTCACGCAATACATCAATTTCATAACCAGTTAGTTGCCCGGCCAATCTAATGTTGTGACCGCCACGACCAATTGCTTTTGAAACTTCTTCTGGGCGCAATAAAACTTCTGCGCGTTTGTTTTCTTCGTCTATCTTTATTGAAGTCACTTTTGCAGGACTCAATGCTCTTGTGATAAACAAATTTAGGTTATTGGTGTAATTAATTACATCAATATTTTCGTTACCTAGTTCACGAACTATACCATGAATACGGGATCCTTTCATCCCTACACAAGCTCCTACAGGATCAATACGGTCATCGTACGAATCTACAGCAACTTTTGCTTTTTCACCTGGTATTCTTACAACTTTTTGAACATTTATTAACCCATCAAATACTTCAGGGATTTCTTGCTCAAATAGTTTTTCAAGGAATATAGGGCTTGCACGTGACATGATAATAACCGGCTTGTTCCCTTTAAGCTCAACACTTTCGATAATTCCTCGAACATTGTCTCCTTTTCTGAAAAAATCTGAAGGGATTTGTCTATCCTTCGGCATGATAATTTCATTTCCTTCATCATCAAGCAAAATTACAGCACGGTGACGAATATGGTGCACCTCAGCGGTATAAATATCACCTTCTAACTCTTTAAATTGCTTGTAAATGTTTGTATTATCGTGTTCGTGTATTTTTGAAATTAAATTTTGACGTAGCGCTAAAATAGAGCGGCGTCCTAAATCTATTAATTTTACTTCTTCTGAAACATCTTCCCCAATTTCAAAATCGGGTTCAATTTTTTGTGCTTCGGAAAGTGATATTTCTTCATTGTCATCTTCAACTTCGCCATCTGCAACCACAATTCGGTTACGCCAAATCTCTAAATCCCCTTTATCTGGGTT